>NZ_CP030862.1:5027500-5627500 GCF_003325375.1 Streptomyces globosus
TCTAGGCTCGGAGCCGGTGCCGGTGCGGTCCGGCACCGGTCCGCGATCAGGAGGTTCAGCAGTGGCCGAGCAGAACAGGGCTCCCCTCCCCCACGCCTTCCACCCGGAAGTCGCCTCGTTCACGGTGGTGAGCGACGATCTCCGGCACGGCGGGGAGCTGGCCGGCGGCCAGGTCCTGGAGGGCGGGAACGTCTCCCCGCACCTGCGCTGGGAGGGCTTCCCGGAGGGGGCGAAGAGCTTCGCCGTGACGTGCTTCGACCCGGACGCCCCGACGGGCAGCGGGTTCTGGCACTGGGTCCTCTTCGACCTGCCCGCCACCGTGACGGAGCTGCCGGCCGGCGCGGGCAGCGGGAAGTTCGAGGGGCTGCCGGACGGAGCCGTGCACGTCCGCAACGACTACGGGACGCGGGACTTCGGCGGGGCGGCGCCGCCGGCCGGCGAGCGCCACCGGTACGTGTTCACCGTGTACGCGGTGGACCGGGAGAAGCTCGGGCCCGGCCCGGACGCCTCACCCGCCGCAGTCGGATTCAACCTGCGGTTCCACACGCTGGGGCGCGCCCACCTGATCGGTGAGTACGAGGCGCCGGCAGGCTGATCGTTCGCCTCCTGTTTGCCCGGTCCTGGTCTGAAGCAGACCCGGACCGGGCATTTTTAATGCGTTGTCCCGCGTGGCGCGCGCAGCCAGAGTGGTTGCGGGCCCTGCAGCCAGGGTGGACGCGGGCCTGCGCACGGGAGGTGGGCGAGATGCGGGACACGCTGGTGCTGAATGCGAGCTTCGAGCCGCTGTCGACGGTGACCCTGAACCGGGCCGTCGTGCTGGTTCTCCAGGACAAGGCAGTGGTCGAGCAGTCGCATCCGGAACTGCGTGTCCGAGCGGCCGCCGTGGACCTTCCGATGCCTCGGGTGATCAGGTTGTGCCGGTACGTGCGTGTGCCGTTCCGAAGACACGCGCCGTGGTCCCGGCGGGGCGTGCTGGTGCGGGACCAGCACCGGTGCGCGTACTGCGGGAAGCGGGCCACGACGGTGGACCACGTGGTGCCGCGGGCGCAGGGCGGCCGGGACACCTGGCTGAACACGGTGGCGTCGTGCGCCGAGGACAACCACCGCAAGGCGGACCGGACTCCGGACGAGGCGGGTATGCCGCTGCTGCGGGAGCCGTTCGTGCCGTCCCCTGCGGACGCCATGCTGCTGGCCCTCGGGGTCGGCGGCCGGGAGGCGCTCCCGGAGTGGCTGGGCAGCACGGCGTAGGAACGGGTGGAGGCCCGTCCCCCGAGGGGGCGGGCCTCCGGCGTGTCCGGGGTGCGGCCCGGTCAGCGCAGCAGCATCTGGGCGATGGCGACGGTGCCGACGGCGACGATGACACCGCGGAGCACGGTCGGCGGGAGCCTGCGGCCGACCTTGGCGCCGATCTGGCCGCCGAGGGTGGAGCCGGCCGCGATGAGGAGGACGGCCGTCCAGTCGAACTCGGCGACGAAGAGGAAGAAGACCGCGGCGATGCCGTTGACGACGGCGGCGATGACGTTCTTGACGGCGTTGATGCGCTGGAGGTCCTCATGGAGCAGGAGCCCCATCAGGCCGACGTAGAGGACGCCCTGGGCGGCGCCGAAGTAGCCGCCGTACGCGCTGGCGAGCAGCATGCCGCCCGCGAGGGCGGGGCCGCCGTCGGGGTGCGCCCCGTCCGAGCCGGCGGCTTCGCGGCGCCTGCGGAGGGCGGCGGCGAGCCGGGGCTGGAGGACGACGAGGACGAGGGCGAGCCCGATGAGCACGGGCACGATGGTGTCGAAGGACTCCGACGGCAGGGTCAGGAGCAGGACGGCTCCGGCGAGGCCGCCGACGGCGGAGACGGCGCCGAGCCGCAGGACGCGGGCGCGCTGCCCGCGGAGCTCCCGGCGGTAGCCGAAGGCTCCGCTGAGGGAGCCTGGCACCAGGCCGAGGGTGTTGGAGACGTTCGCCGTGACGGGCGGGAGGCCCGTGGCGAGCAGCACCGGGAAGGTGATGAGGGTGCCGGAGCCGACGATCGTGTTGATGGTGCCTGCGCCGATGCCGGCGGCGAAGACCGCGACTGATTCCCAGACGGACATGGACATGGACATGGACCGGGCCATCTCCTTTGCATAGGAGGACGCCTCCCCGCCATTGAGGTCGAGGGGCCTCCTTGATCATGCAGGAGGGGACGGCCCGGTGGGCGCGCGGGTCAGTCGATGGGGGGCTGTTCGCGGCGTTCGGTGCCGTTGGCGCCGTTGCCGTTCCCGGTGTGGCCGCCGCCGTTGGCGCCGTTGCTGCCGTTGTTCGCGCCGGACTTGGCGGAGTTCAGGGGGTTGAATCCGGAGCCGCCGCCCATGGGGCCGAAGTTGCCCATGGCTCCGGAGAGGCCCTTGAGGGCGTCGCCGATCTCGCTGGGGACGATCCAGAGCTTGTTGGCGTCGCCCTCGGCGAGCTTCGGGAGCATCTGGAGGTACTGGTAGGCGAGGAGCTTCTGGTCGGCGTCGCCGGCGTGGATGGACTCGAAGACGGTGCGGATGGCCTGGGCCTCGCCCTCGGCGCGCAGGGCGGCGGCCTTGGCCTCGCCCTCGGCGCGCAGGATGGAGGACTGCTTCTCGCCCTCGGCGCGCAGGATCTCGGACTGGCGGACGCCTTCGGCCTGGAGGATCGCGGCGCGCTTGTCGCGGTCGGCGCGCATCTGCTTCTCCATCGAGTCCTGGATGGAGGTGGGCGGCTCGATGGCCTTGAGCTCGACGCGGTTGACGCGGATGCCCCACTTGCCGGTGGCCTCGTCGAGGACGCCGCGGAGGGCCGCGTTGATCTCCTCGCGGGAGGTGAGCGTCCGCTCCAGGTCCATGCCGCCGATGATGTTGCGCAGGGTGGTGACGGTGAGCTGCTCGATGGCCTGGATGTAGCTGGCGACCTCGTAGGTCGCGGCGCGGGCGTCGGTCACCTGGTAGTAGATGACGGTGTCGATGTTGACGACGAGGTTGTCCTGGGTGATGACCGGCTGGGGCGGGAACGGCACGACCTGCTCGCGGAGGTCGATGCGGTTGCGGATGGAGTCGATGAAGGGGACGACGATGTTGAGGCCCGCGTTGAGGGTGCGGGTGTAGCGGCCGAACCGCTCGACGATGGCTGCGCTGGCCTGCGGGATCACCTGGATCGTCTTGACCAGGGCGATGAAGACCAGAACCACCAGGATGATCAGGACGATGATGATCGGTTGCATGCGGTTCCCCGTGCCCTTCCGGCTGTCTGTGCTGCCCCGTTGATGCGTTCGGAGTCTCGCAGACCCCGGGGCCGCAGGTCGGCTGCTTGGCTCAAGTACTCACATGACGACGGCGGTTGCGCCGTCGATGTCGACCACGTCCACCTGGCTGCCGGGTTCGTAGGCGGCGTCGGCGTCGAGGGTGCGGGCGGACCAGATCTCGCCCGCGAGCTTGACGCGGCCTCCACTGCCGTCGACGCGTTCGACGACGACGGCCGTTCTGCCCCTCAACGCGTCGATTCCGCTGCGGTGTTGGGGGCGCTGGTCGCGGCTGCGGTTCGCGATCGAGCGGACGGCGGCGGTGAGCGCGACCGACACGACGACGAAGACGAGGACCTGGGCGACGATGCCGCCGCCGAGCGCCGCGGTGGCGGAGGCCGCGAGCGCCCCGACCGCGAACATGCCGAGTTCCGGCATCGCGGTCAGGACGAGCGGGATGCCCAGTCCGACCGCACCGATGAGCCACCACACCCACGCGTCGATGTCCACGGGTTCATGGTAGGTCGGGGGGCGCGGTCGGGACAGGGTGCGGGTCAGCGCAGGGGCAGTCCCCGGGCGGTCCAGCGGTCGTGCTCGGTGCGCTCGACGACGAGCGGGAGGCCGAAGCAGAGGGAGAGGTTGCGGGAGGTGAGTTCGAGGTCGATGGGGCCGGCGGTGACGACCTTGCCCTGACGGATCATCAGGACGTGGGTGAAGCCGGGGGCGATCTCCTCGACATGGTGGGTGACCATGGCCATGGAGGGCGCGAGCGGGTCGCGGGCCAGGCGGCCGAGGCGGCGTACGAGGTCCTCGCGGCCGCCGAGGTCGAGGCCGGCGGCGGGCTCGTCGAGGAGGAGGAGCTCGGGGTCGGTCATCAGGGCGCGGGCGATGAGGGTGCGCTTGCGCTCGCCCTCGGAGAGGGTGCCGAACTTCCGGTCGAGGAAGTCGGTCATGCCGAGGCGGTCGAGGAAGGCGCGGGCGCGCTGCTCGTCGACCTCCTCGTACTCCTCCTGCCAGGTCGCGGTCATGCCGTACGCGGCGGTGAGGACGGTCTGGAGGACGGTCTGGCGCTTGGGGAGCTTGTCGGCCATCGCGATGCCGGCGATGCCGATGCGGGGGCGCAGCTCGAAGACGTCGACCTTCCCGAGGGTGCTGCCGAGGATGGTGGCGGTGCCCTTGGTGGGGAAGAGGTAGCTGGAGGCGATGTTGAGCAGGGTGGTCTTACCGGCGCCGTTGGGGCCGAGGATGACCCAGCGCTCCCCTTCCTTCACCGACCAGGAGACCTGGTCGACCAGAGCCCGGCCCTCGCGGACCACGGATACGTCCTGAAGCTCCAGTACATCGCTCATGAGCGCGTTGTCTCCCCTTGAGGTCTCGGTTCGTCTGTGCGCCGGTGTGCGCAGCCCCAGGGGAAAACCTACGCCACTCGGGGCGGGGTCCGGGCGCCAGCCCGGCTGCCGGGGCGGTTCCGGGCCGGTCCGTAGAGTGGGGGGATGCTTTTCGAACCACGTTCAGGGCGGCTGGCCGCCTGGGGGAACGCGCTGCTGGCCGGTCTGGTCTCGCCCGACGAGGCCGTGTCGTCGATCGTGGCCGGGGACGCCGTGCACCGGGTGGCGGGGCTGCCGGGCGAGCCGGGGCCGGTGGGGCTGACGCTGGCGCTGGGGCGGATGCGGGCCCTGGGGGTGACGGGGCTGCGGGTGGCGCTGCCCGTGCCGGGGCATCCGCTGGGGCTGAGCGGGCCGCCGGAGTTCAACGCGCGGGCGCTGGAGTCGCAGGAGGCGGTGGTCGCCGTGGGGGCGGCGCTGGGGCTGGTGCCGGAGGTGGCCGAGGCGGGGCCCGCGGGTGACGTGCACGTCGAGGTGGTGTGGCGGTGCCTGCCCGTGCGGGAGGCACCCCCGGCGGACGTGCCGTCTCTGGGCGAGGCGGAGCGGGAGCTGGCGGAGGCCGTGCGCGAGGCGACGGCGGTGCTGACCCGGCTGGACGTGGCGGCCTCGGGGCCGGCGGCGGAGGCCGCGGTGTCGGCCTTCCGGGCGCGGGCGGAGGCCGGGCGGGAGGCGCTGGCTCCGGGGTATCCGGCGCGGGCGGTGCGGGTGCTGGCGCTGGCGCAGCGGGTGGACCTGCTGGTGTCGCTGGCGTACGAGCGGGGGCACGGCGGTGCGGTGGCGGCGTCGGAGATGGCGGCGCGGGCTGAGGCGCTGCGGCCGGTGGAGCGGGTGGCGCGGCGGGCGCTGGTGGCGGCGTACAACGCGGCGGTGGAGGAGCGGGAGCGGGGCTGAGTGCCCGGGGGGCGCGGCACGGCCCCGCCTCCGGGGAGAGGGAGGAGGCGGGGCCGACGGCGGGGGGCGGCGGGTCAGCCGTTGGTGCTGGTGTTTCCCCAGGCGCCGTTCAGCAGGCCGACCGCGGTGACCGCGTTGCCGACGGCGTTCACGGGGACGTGCACCGGGACCTGGTCGAGGTTCCCGGAGGCGACGCCGGGCGAGCCCGCGGCTTCGCCCGAGGCCCAAGCGCCGCCGTGGGCGGAGGCGGCGCCCGCCCC
Organism: Streptomyces globosus; assembly: GCF_003325375.1. Classification (GTDB taxonomy): domain Bacteria; phylum Actinomycetota; class Actinomycetes; order Streptomycetales; family Streptomycetaceae; genus Streptomyces; species Streptomyces globosus_A. Next base: position 5,033,269 of record NZ_CP030862.1, read on the forward strand.
CGCGGCGAGGAGGCCGCCCGCGATCAGGGCGGCGGCGGTGGCCTTCTTGGTGTTCTTCACGTGTCCTCGTCCTCCGTACGTCTGCCGGGGCCGGCGCTCCGGCACGCCCTGGAGAACGGTCCCGCGCCGCACGGGATACGCCGTGTGGGCGACATGCACCCGACGGTATGACATTCGGAACGGCGGATGGACGGGTCGGCGGCGGCGCGCCGCCTCAGCCGGCCGCGCCGTGGCGGACGGCCCAGAGCGCCGCCTGGGTGCGGTCGGCGAGGTCCAGCTTCATGAGGATGTTCGAGACGTGCGTCTTGACCGTCTTCTCCGACAGGACGAGCGCCCGCGCGATCTCCCGGTTGGAGCGGCCGTCCGCGATAAGGCCGAGGACCTCCTGCTCCCGCTCGGTCAGGGAGCCGCCGCGGCCGGCCGCCGGCTGGTCGTCCTGGGACAGCAGCGCCTCGGCGACCTCCGGCTGGAGCAGGACGTGCCCGGCGCGGACGGAGCGGATGGCCGCGGCGAGCGCGTCCGGGTCGATGTCCTTGTAGACGTATCCGGCAGCGCCGGCGCGCAGGGCCGGGACGACCGTCCGCTGCTCGGTGAAGCTGGTGACGACCAGGACCCGGGCGGGGTTGTCCGCGGCGCGGAGCCGGCGCAGGGCCTCGATGCCGTCGGTGCCGGGCATCGTGATGTCCATCAGGATCACGTCGGGCCGCAGTTCCTCGGCGCGTGCGGCGCCCTCGTCGCCGTCGGCGGCCTCGCCGACGACCTCGATGTCGTCCTGGACCTCCAGGAAGGTGCGCAGGCCGCGCCGGACGACCTGGTGGTCGTCGACGAGCAGGACGCGGATCCGGCCGGGCGTCTCAGCCACCGGGTACCTCCATCTCGATCGTGGTGCCCGCGGCGGGCGCCGAGTGCACGGTGAGGCGGCCGCCGGCGCCGGCGGCCCGGTCCCGCATGGAGACGAGGCCGAGGTGGCGTCCGGCCGCGCGGACGGCGGCGGGGTCGAAGCCGCTGCCGTTGTCGGCGACGGTGAGGACGGCGCCGGTGCCGCGCCGGGCGAGCACGACGTCGACGCGGTCGGCGCCGGAGTGCCGCAGGGCGTTGTGGAGGGCTTCCTGGGCGACGCGGAGGAGTGCCTCCTCCTGGGCGGCGGGCAGGGCGCGTACGCCGTCGCAGGTGAAGGTGACGCGGGCGGCCTGCGCGCGGTCGAGGACGCGGACGTGGCCGCGGAGGGTGGCGGCGAGGCCGTCCTCGTCGAGGCCGGCGGGGCGCAGTTCGGTCACGGCGGCGCGCAGTTCGTCGGCGGCCTCGGCGGCGAGGGCGGCGACCTGGTGGAGTTCGTCCTTGGCGCGGGCCGGGTCGCGGTCGACGAGGGCGGCGGCGGCCTGGGCGGTCAGGCGGAGGGAGAAGAGCTTCTGGCTGACGGCGTCGTGCAGCTCGTGGGCGAGGCGGGAGCGCTCCTCGGCGATGGTGAGCTCGCGGCTCCGCTCGTACAGGCGGGCGTTGGTCAGGGCGATGGCGGCGTGCTGGGCGAGGAGGCCGAGGAGTTCCCCGTCCTCCTCGGTGAAGCCGCCGGGGGCGTGCTTGTTGGCGAGGAAGAGGGCGCCGAGGGTCTCCTCACCGTCCCGGATGGGGCGGCCGAGGAAGTCGGCCATCTCGGGGTGGGCGGCGGGCCAGCCCTCGAAGCGGGGGTCCTTGCGCACGTCGGCGAGGCGCTCGGCTCCCTCCTGGTGGAGCATCGCGGCGAGGATGCCGTGCTGGCGGGGCAGGGGGCCGATGCGGCGCCACTGCTCCTCGCTGATGCCGTCGACGACGAACTGCGCGAAGCCGCCGTGGTCGTCGGGGACGCCGAGGGCGGCGTAGCGGGCGCCGAGGAGGGCGCGGGCCTCGATGACGATCGTGCGCAGGACGTCGCGTACCTCCAGCCGCCGGCTCATGGCGAGCAGTGCGGTGCTGACGGCGGCGAGGCCGCTGCGGGGGGCGTGGTCCATGGAGATCACCGTACTCGGGGCTGTGACCTGCGGGATCGGGCGCGGGTCCTAGGGCGGGAGCCGGAGGGGGGCGGGGCCGGGGGTGCGGGTCGCGGGCGTGTTCCTCCGCCCTCGGGAGGAGGGCGGGGGCGGCCGGGGTCCTCCTGGAGTCGGACTTCGGTGACGGATTGCATTGCTTTGGCAACGCCGGGTGAGACTGTTACCTGCCTGATGTGAGCCCGCGCATAGGACCCAGGTCACTTACGAAGGAGCGTAGTGGACGGGTAAAGGCGACATCAATGCTGCTCCGGGCGGTGCGCGTGGCGGAGTTCCGGGCGCGGAGCGGCGCCGTGATCCACTAAGCAGGATCGTACGTCACACCTTTGCCACGGGATTTTGCCGCCGCTAAGAATTGCCTCCGTCGCACGGCGCCGCGGATCTCCCCCGATTCGCAGGCCGCCTTCCTGCGGCTCCCGCGATTCGAAGAGGTTGTCCACGCATGTCCGAGATCAACACCCCCGGCCGTCGTCTGACGAAGGCCCACAAGAGGTCCTTCGCCACCGTCGCCGCCCTCGGCGCCGCCGCCCTCGCCGCCACCCTCGTCCCCGGCGGTGCCGGGAACTCCGGCCAGGCCGAGGCTGCCGCCGCTCCCGCGGCGTGGACGCAGGTCACGGGCGCCGTCCAGGCCCAGACCGTGCAGGCGAACCTGGCCGCGCAGCAGGCCGTCGCCGCCAAGGCCGCCCAGCAGGCCGCAGCTGCCAAGGCCAAGGCGGACGCCGCGGCGAAGGCCGAGGCCGAGGCCAAGGCGAAGAAGGCCCGCGAGGCCAAGGCAGCCGCCAGCCGCGCCGCCGCCCGCACGCCCGTCTTCGCGAACAACCTGGACGGCTGGATCAAGGAAGCCCTCTTCATCATGAAGAAGGAGGGCATCCCGGGCACCTACGCAGGCATTCACAAGAACGTGATGCGCGAGTCCTCGGGCAACCCGCTCGCCATCAACAACTGGGACATCAACGCCAAGAACGGCGTCCCGTCCAAGGGCCTGCTCCAGGTCATCTACCCGACCTTCAAGGCCTACCACGTGCCCGGCACCAAGTTCGACCAGTACGACCCGGTCGCCAACATCGTCGCCGCCTGCAACTACGCGGCCGACCGCTACGGCACGATCGACAACGTCAACAGCGCCTACTGAGCCGGCACGCACGGCACGGCAGCCTCTTGCGCCGAAGGGCGGCACCCGGTTTCGGGTGCCGCCCTTCGGCGTTCTCGTGCGGGAGCCGTGCGCTAGTTGCGCATGACCTCGGGCTCGTGGCGGCGCAGCAGGCGCTGCACGGCGAAGCCGCAGACCACGCCGAGCGCGACGAGGACGAGGATGTCCAGGGTCCACTGCCCGATCGTGGGGTCCCACAGCGGGTCGGTGTTCTGCGGGTTCTCGATGTCCCACGGCGCCATCAGCTTGCCGAGGTTCAGCGTGGTGCCGGAGGCGGCGATGGCCCAGCGGGACGGCATCAGCCAGGCGAACTGCTCCAGGCCGGGCTTGTCGTAGATCTGGAACAGGATGCCGGTGAAGACGACCTGGACGATGGCGAACATGACCAGCAGGGGCATGGTCTTCTCGGCGGTCCTCACCAGCGCGGAGATGACCAGGCCGAACATCATCGACGTGAAGCCGAGCGCGATCACCGAGATGCACAGCTCGGCGGCGGGCGACATGAACAGGCCCTCGGCGGGCAGCTTGCGCGGGGTGAAGCCGATGGCGCAGATGATCACGCCCTGGAGGGCGGTGATGACGCCGAGGACGATCACCTTCGACATCAGGTAGGCCGAGCGGGACAGGCCGGTGGCGCGTTCGCGCTCGTAGATGACCCGTTCCTTGATCAGTTCTCGGACCGAGTTGGCGGCTCCGGAGAAGCACATGCCGACCGCGAGGATCAGCATGATCGTGCCGGCGTCGCCGTTGAACCGGCTCGGCGGGATCGGCGGGGCGAGGCCGAACTTGGCGGGGATGACCGTGGAGACGATGCCGAGGACCGCGGGCAGGGCCACCATCAGCACCATGAAGCCCTTGTCCGAGGCGATCACCGACAGGTAGCGGCGGATCAGCGTCCACAGCTGCGAGCCCCAGGCCTGCGGCTTGGGCGGGATCATCTGCTGCGGGGGCATGGCGACCGACTGCGGGGCGACCGCGTCGAGGTCGGCGGCGTACAGCTGGTAGTGCTGCGAGCCCTTCCAGCGGCCGGCCCAGTCGTAGTCCCGGTAGTTCTCGAAGGCCGAGAAGACGTCCGCCCAGGTGCTGTAGCCGAAGAAGTTCAGCGCCTCGTCCGGCGGGCCGAAGTAGGCGACCGAGCCGCCCGGGGCCATGACCAGCAGCTTGTCGCACAGCGACAGCTCGGCGACGGAGTGGGTGACCACGAGCACCGTGCGGCCGTCGTCGGCGAGGCCGCGCAGCAGCTGCATGACGTCGCGGTCCATGCCCGGGTCCAGGCCGGAGGTCGGCTCGTCCAGGAAGATCAGCGACGGCTTGGTCAGCAGCTCCAGGGCCACGGAGACGCGCTTGCGCTGGCCGCCGGAGAGCGCGGTGATCTTCTTGTCCTTGTGGATGTCGAGCTTGAGCTCGCGCAGGACCTCGTCGATGCGGGCGGCGCGCTCGGACTCGGCGGTGTCGCCGGGGAAGCGGAGCTTGGCCGCGTACTTCAGCGCGGTGGAGACCCGCAGCTCCTTGTGCAGGATGTCGTCCTGCGGGACCAGGCCGATGCGCTGGCGGAGCTCCGCGAACTGCTTGTACAGGTTGCGGTTGTCGTAGAGGACGTCGCCCTGGTCGGCGGGCCGGTAGCCGGTGAGCGCCTTCAGCAGCGTCGACTTGCCGGAGCCGGAGGGGCCGATGACGCCGATGAGCGACTTCTCCGGGACGCCGAAGGTGACGTCCTTGAGGATCTGCTTGCCGCCGTCGACGGTGACGGTGAGGTGGCGGGCCGAGAAGGAGACGTCGCCGGAGTCGACGAACTCCTCCAGCCGGTCCCCGACGATGCGGAACGTGGAGTGGCCGACGCCGACGATGTCGTTCGGGCCGAGCAGCACGGAGCCGGACTTGGGCAGCGCCTGGCCGTTGACGTAGGTGCCGTTGTGGCTGCCGAGGTCGTGGATCTCGAAGCGGCCGCCGGTGGAGCGGAACTCCGCGTGGTGGCGCGAGACCTGGAGGTCGGAGACCACGAGCTCGTTGTCCAGGGCGCGGCCGATGCGCATGACGCGGCCGACGGCGATCTGGTGGAACGTCGTCGGGCTGCGGTCGCCGCCGTAGCCGGACGCGGCGCCCTGGGCGGGGGCCGCGCCGCCGCCCTGCTGGTGCGGGAACTGCGGCTGCTGGGCCGGGGCGGCCTGCTGCTGCGGGTGCTGCGGCCACCCCTGGGCCTGCGGCTGCTGCTGCGGGGCGGGGGCCTGGTAGGCCGGGGCCGCCTGCGCCTGGGCCGGGGCCTGGTACGCGGGGGCCGGGGCCTGGTAGGCCGGCGCCTGCTGCTGCGGCACGGCCTGCTGCGGCGCGCCGGCAGCGGCGGCGCTGAAGTTCAGCCGCGGGCCGTCGGTGGCGTTGCCCAGGTGGACCGGTGTGCCGGGCACGAGCTCGGTGTGCTGGACCCGCGCACCGTGCACGTACGTGCCGTTGGTGCTGCCGTGGTCCTCCAGGCCCCAACCCCGTCCGTTCCACGCGATGGTGGCGTGCCGCCAGGACACGCGCGCGTCGTCGACCACCACGTCTCCCTGGGGGTCGCGCCCCAGCGAGTACGACCTGGACGGGTCCAGCGTCCAGGTCCTTCCGTTCAATTCCAGTACGAGTTCCGGCACTCCAGCCCCACTTAGGTCCCCCGAGAATCTCCCCGGCCGTCAGGGAGTCCGACGGCAGGGAGTCTAGGGATGGCGAACATCCTGGGGAACTATTTCAGGCTGGGGCCGACATGTGGAATCGAGCCCCCGTCAGGGCCCCGGGGCTGCCCGCCCGCCGGGCAAAGCACCCGCAGCAGGCCATACGGGACTCCCTGCCCCCGCGCCCGGCCCGTACGGGGCCCCCGGGCCCGCCCGGAGGGGTCGGTTCCCGGCCCGCTCGGGCCCGGGAGGGCCGCCGCGGGCCCCCGTTTCGTTGGTGAACCGTGACACTCGGGCGCGCCGCCGGGCCCGGCGGCGCGCCCGCCGGCCCGGTGCGCCGCGTGGCCCGCCGTTCACCCGCGGTCCACCCGCCCGACGCGCTGACCGGGGGAAAGGGGTCCCGGTGGGTGGGACGGGGGTCCACCTGCGGCGGGCGGGCAGATACGGTGAGAGCACCATGAGCGCTTCGCAGACCTCCGAGGTCCCCACCCTCCTCGTCAAGATCTTCGGCAAGGACCGCCCCGGGATCACCGCCGGGCTGTTCGACACCCTCGCCGCGTACTCCGTCGACGTGGTCGACATCGAGCAGGTCGTCACCCGCGGCCGCATCGTCCTGTGCGCCCTCGTCACCATGCCCGCCGGCGGGACGGAGGGCGAGCTGCGGGCGACCGTCCACAGCTGGGCCGAGTCCCTCAAGATGCAGGCGGAGATCCTCTCCGGCACCGGCGACAACCTGCCGCGCGGCAGCGGCCGCTCCCACGTCACCGTGCTCGGGCACCCGCTCACCGCCGAGTCCACGGCGGCCATAGCGGCCCGGATCACCGCAACCGGCGGCAACATCGACCGCATTTTCCGGCTCGCGAAGTACCCGGTCACGGCCGTCGAGTTCGCGGTGTCCGGCTGCGAGACCGAGCCGCTGCGCACCGCGCTGGCCACGGCCGCCGCGCACATCGGGGTCGACGTGGCGGTGGTCTCGGCGGGCCTGCACCGCCGGGCGCAGCGCCTGGTCGTGATGGACGTGGACTCCACGCTCATCCAGGACGAGGTCATCGAGCTGTTCGCGGCGCACGCGGGCTGCGAGGCCGAGGTCGCCGAGGTGACCGAGCGGGCCATGCGCGGGGAGCTGGACTTCGAGCAGTCGCTGCACGCCCGGGTGGCGCTGCTGGCCGGGCTCGACGCCTCGGTCGTGGAGAAGGTGCGCGCGGAGGTGCGGCTGACGCCGGGCGCCAGGACGCTGATCCGCACGCTGAAGCAGCTCGGCTACCAGGTGGGTGTGGTCTCCGGCGGGTTCACGCAGGTCACGGACGACCTCAAGGAGCGGCTGGGGCTGGACTTCGCCTCCGCCAACACGCTGGAGATCGTCGACGGCCGGCTGACGGGCCGGGTGACCGGCGAGATCGTGGACCGGGCGGGCAAGGCGCGGCTGCTGCGCCGCTTCGCCGAGGAGGCCGGGGTGCCGCTGTCGCAGACGGTGGCCGTGGGCGACGGCGCGAACGACCTGGACATGCTGAACGCGGCCGGGCTGGGGGTGGCGTTCAACGCCAAGCCGGTGGTCCGGGAGGCCGCGCATACCGCGGTGAACGTGCCGTTCCTCGACACGGTGCTGTACCTGCTCGGCGTCACCCGCGAGGAGGTCGAGGCCGCGGGCCTCACCTGACGGAGGGGTGGAGGGGCCCCGGCGGTCGGCCGCCGGGGCCCCTCCGTGTCCGCGGAGTCCTGCGCGGGTCAGTGGTCCTTCGGGGTCCAGAAGTCCAGCAGCGTGCCGACGCCGTGCTCGACGGACTTCCACGAGCCGGTGAAGGAGACGACGGCGAGCGCTGCTGTCGGGAAGCCGGTACGGGCCATCCTGGCGAGGGAGTCGCCCTCCGCGCGGCCGGCGAGGGCGTCGGCGAGGGCGTGCATGCCCGGGTTGTGCCCGACCACGAGGAGGTCGCAGACCTCGTCGGACGTCTCGTTGAGGAGGGCGATGAGCTCGCCGAGCGAGGCGTCGTACAGCCTCTCCTCGTAGACGGTCCGGGGGCGCTGGGGCAGTTCGTGGACGGCGAGCTTCCATGTCTCGCGGGTGCGGACTGCGGTGGAGCAGAGGGCCAGGTCGAAGGCGATGCCGGTCTCGGCCAGCTTCAGTCCGGCGGCCGGTGCCTCCTGGCGGCCGCGCTCCGCCAGGGGGCGTTCGTGGTCGGACACCTCCGGCCAGTCGGCCTTGGCGTGCCGGAGGAGGGCGATCCTGCGGGGTGTGTCGGCGCTCATGGGCCCAGCTTCCCACGGATCGGCCCCTGCGGGCCCGGGTGTCGCGCCGCCCGGGTGCGGCGGCGGGGCGCGTCGCGGCGCGGGCGGGCGCGCGGGTGCGTCAGCCGGCGGCGCGCATCAGTTCGCGGCCGACCTGGAGCAGGTGGGGGGTATCGCCGGTGGATGCCTGCGCCTCCCCGGCGCCGGCCGGGAGGAGGAGCAGCAGGCAGAAGGCGAGGACGGGCAGGGCCAGGGCCCACCAGTGCAGCCGGGCGTCGGCGCCGGCGGCGGTGCGTGATCCGGTGGGGCGCGTGGGGGCCGACATGGGCCGCCTCCGTGGGTGTGCGGGTGGGACGGGCTGGCTCCTTCGAATCTAGGGATCCGGAGGGCCGCGGCCCATCAGGGGTGCACCCGAGGCGACCCTGAACCCCGCCCCCTAGGGGATGGTGGGGCAAGCCCCACCCCTGCGGGTCAGGGGGCGGCGACGGTGGCGATGACGGCGATGACCACGGTGATGGCGAGCATGGCCCCGAGGACGATGCCGAGCATCTTGCGGCCGTTCTGCGGGTCGGGGTCGAGTACGGGATCCATGCCGTTCAGTCTCGCACGGCGCATTCGGCCTCGACGGTGCGGTCCCGGCCTGCGAGGACGCCGAGGGCCATCTGCGGGACGAGGAGGCCGGCCATGACGGCCAGCGGGAGGTCCCAGCCGCCGGTGTGCTGGTAGAGGGCGCCGATGAGGAGGGGGCCGGGCAGGGAGAGGAGGTAGCCGGTGCACTGGGCGAAGGCGGAGAGCCGTACGACCCCGCCCGGGGTCCTGGCGCGCAGGCCGATCATGGTGATGGCGAGCGGGAAGGCGCAGTTGGAGAGGCCGAGGAGCAGCGCCCAGACCCAGGCTCCGGCGGCGGGGGCGAGCTGGAGGCCGGCGTAGCCGGCGAGGCCGAATGCGCCGAGGACCGCGGCGATGGCGCCCTGGTTGCGCATGCGGCCGGCCAGGCCCGGGATGACGAAGGCGAGCGGTACGCCCATGACCATGGTGACGGCGAGCAGGACGCCCGCGGAGCCGGCGGAGACCCCGGCGTCGCGGAAGATCTGCGGCAGCCAGCCCATGGTGACGTACGCGCCGGTGGCCTGGAGGCCGAAGTAGCCGGCGAGGGCCCAGGCGGTGCGGCTGCGGACGACGGAGGGGCCGGTCCGGGGCGCGGGCGCCCCGCCCCCGGCGGCGGCCCGGCGCCGGTCGCGGCGCGCGGCGGCGGCGATCGGCAGCCAGGGCAGGACGGCCGCGGCGGCGGGGAGCGCCCAGACGAGCAGGCCGGTGCGCCAGTTGCCGCCGAGGGCGGAGGTCAGGGGCACGGTCGCGGCGGCGGCGAGGGAGGTGCCGATGGCGAGGGCCATGGAGTACAGGCCGGTCATGGTGCCGACGCGGTCGGGGAACCAGCGCTTGACGATGACGGGCAGCAGGACGTTCGTCAGGGCGATGCCGGCCAGGGACAGGGCGCTGGCGGCGAGGAAGCCGGCGGCTCCCTGCGCGAAGGGGCGGATCAGCAGTCCGGCGGCGACGGCTGCCATGCCGGCGCAGACGACGGCGGCGGGCCCGAAGCGGCGGGAGAGGCGGGGCGCGGTGATGCCGAAGACGGCGAAGCAGAGGGCCGGGACGGAGGTGATCAGTCCGGCGACGGTGCCGTTCATGCCGAGGCCGGTGCGGGCCTCTTCGAAGAGGGCGCCGAGGCTGGTGATGGCAGGGCGCAGGTTGAGGGCGGCCAGGACGATGCCGAGGACGAGGACGGGGCCGAGCCAGCCTGGCTGTGCGGGCTCCGCGGAGGGGGCGGCGGGCCGGGGGGCGGAGGCGGCGCGCTGGGCGGGCGGGGCGGGGTGCCGTCTCGGGGCGGCCAGGGTGCTCGGGCCGTTCGGGGTGTTCGCAGTGTTCGGGGTGCGGGTGTGGTCGTCGGGCATGGGTCCATCATAGAATCATGGGATGATTGACTGTCCCCTGCCGGAGCGGACCGAGAGGACCCCGTCCGGATGCCGCTGACCTCGCCCCGCCGATCCGCCCTGGTCGACCAGGTGATCGCCCAGCTCAGGAACCAGATCACCTCCGGGGAGTGGCCGGTCGGCTCCCGGATCCCCACCGAGCCGGAGCTCGTCGAGCTGCTCGGCGTCGCCCGCAACACCGTGCGCGAGGCCGTCCGGGCCCTCGCGCACAACGGACTCCTCGACATCCGGCAGGGTTCGGGGACGTACGTCCTCGCCACCAGCGAGCTGGCCGGGGTGATGCACCGCCGCTTCGCCGGGGCCGACCCGCGGCACGTCGCGGAGCTCCGCTCGACGCTGGAGTCCTCGGGCGCCCGGCTGGCGGCCGAGCGGCGCACCGACCGGGACATGGCCCAGCTGGACGCGCTGCTGGCGCGCCGCGAGGAGGCCTGGGCGAGCGGGGACGCCGGGCTGTTCGTCGCGGCGGACGTCGCCCTGCACATGGCGGTGGTCGCCGCCTCGCACAACGAGGTGCTCGTCGAGCTGTACGCGGACCTCGGCGACCTGGTCGCGGAGTGGCTCCGCACGGACGTGGGGACGGTGCTGGAGCCGTCGGCGCACCTGGACCACGCGCGGCTGATCGAGGCGATCCGGCGGGGCGACGGGGACGCGGCGGCCGCGGAGGCGGCCGGGTACCCGTACGCCTGCCTGGGCGGCGGCCGGCCGGAACCGCGGACGTAGCAGGGCCGCGGGGCCGCCGGGCGGTCAGGCCCGCCCGTGGGTGATCCAGGCGGAGCGGACCTCCTTCCAGCAGCGGCCCACGAGCTCGACCCGGCCTGCCGGGTCGAGCGGTACGGCGGCGCCGTCGCCGTCGAGGTCCCACCAGCGGTCGCATTCGACGTGCAGCCGCAGGTGGTCGGTCTCGGGGTAGCCGTTCTGGCAGTGCGCGGTCACCAGTGAGCCCTCGATGACGGTGTCGCAGTCGGCGCCGAAGAGCTCGGCGGCGGGCGGGGCGGGCCGGACGGGCGGTTCGACGGGGATGTCGTCGAGGTCGACGACGGCGGAGTCCGCGGTGGCGGGCACCGGCGCCGAACGCGGCCCCGCGGGCGGCGCGGGCGTCCCGGGGACGAGGAGGGCGGCCAGGGCCACCGGGGTGACCAGCAGCAGTACTGCCCGGCTCGGCCTCGCGTGCACGCCCGCACCTCCTCCCCGCAGCAGGATCCGGGAAGATCCCGGCTCGGTCAGTTTGCCGGGTTCTGTCCCGGTTTTCGACTCGGGAAGATCCGGTCGGCGGGCGTACGTGCGTTCGCCGGGCGCCCCCTTCCCCCGGGCCTGTACGCCCGAACGGCGGCGGCCGCGCCTCCCCTCGGGGAAGCGCGGCCGCCGCCGTTCGGATGGTGCGGCCGGGTGCTCAGGCACCCATGGCGTGCAGGCCGCCGTCCACGTGGACGATCTCGCCCGTGGTCTTCGGGAACCAGTCCGACAGCAGCGCGACGACGCCGCGGCCCGCCGGCTCCGGGTCGCTCATGTCCCACTCCAGCATGGAGCGGTGGTTCCAGGTGTCCGCCAGCTCGCCGAAGCCCGGGATGGACTTCGCGGCCATGGAGCCGAGGGGGCCGGCCGAGACCAGGTTGCAGCGGATGTTCTCCTTGCCCAGGTCGCGGGCGAGGTAGCGGCTGGTGGCCTCCAGGGCGGCCTTGGCCGGGCCCATCCAGTCGTACTGCGGCCAGGCGAACTGCGCGTCGAAGGTCAGGCCGACGACCGCCGCGCCCTCCGCCGGGAACAGCGGCTTGCAGGCCATGGTCAGCGACTTCAGCGAGAACGCCGAGACGTGCATGGCGGTGGCGACCGACTCGAACGGGGTGTTCAGGAAGTTGCCGCCGAGGGCGTCCTGCGGGGCGAAGCCGATCGAGTGGACGACGCCGTCGAGGCCGCCGAGCTCGTCGCGGACCAGCTGCTCCAGGCGGCCCAGGTGCTCGTCGTTCGTGACGTCGAGCTCGATGACCTTGACCGGCTTCGGGAGCTTCTTGGCGATGCGCTCGGTCAGGGTGGGCCGCGGCCACGCGGTGAGGATGACCTCGGCCCCCTGCTCCTGGGCCAGCTTGGCGACGTGGAAGGCGATGGAGGACTCCATCAGCACGCCGGTGACGAGGATCCGCTTGCCCTCGAGGATTCCGCTCATGGTGATCAGTGACCCATGCCCAATCCGCCGTCAACGGGAATGACGGCTCCGGTGATGTACGCGGCGTCGTCGGACGCCAGGAAGCTGACCGCTGCCGCGATCTCCTCGGGCTGCGCGTAGCGGGCGAGCGGCACGTTCGCCACGATGGCCGCGCGCTGCTCGTCGGTGAGCACCTTCGTCATGTCGGTGTCCACGAAACCGGGCGCGACGACGTTGAAGGTGATGTTGCGGGATCCCAGCTCGCGGGCGAGCGAGCGGGCGAAGCCGACCAGCGCCGCCTTGGAGGCCGCGTAGTTGGCCTGTCCGGCGGAGCCGAGGAGGCCCACGACCGAGGAGATCAGGACGACGCGGCCCTTCTTGGCGCGCAGCATGCCGCGGTTGGCGCGCTTGACGACGCGGAAGGTGCCGGTGAGGTTGGTGTCGACCACCGAGGTGAAGTCGTCCTCGGACATGCGCATCAGGAGCGTGTCCTTGGTGATGCCGGCGTTGGCCACCAGCACCTCGACGGCGCCGTGGGCGTCCTCGATCTCCTTGTAGGCCTGCTCCACCTGCTCGGAGTCGGTGATGTCGCAGCGGACCGCCAGGACGCCGAGTGCGGTGAGCTCCTCCGGCGGCTCGCCCGAGCGGTACGTGACCGCGACCTTGTCGCCGGCCTGTGCGAAGGCGCGGGCGATGGCGAGGCCGATGCCCCGGTTTCCTCCGGTGACGAGAACCGAGCGGCTCAACGGATCACCCTTTCGACTAGCGGTCTGAGTACCAGAAACCTATAGGCCCCGCAGGGAATGCGGAGAATCGATGTCCCACAGGGCCGTGCGACGGGCTCTGTCGAGTCCCTACAGAAAGGGGTAGGCACAAAAGCCCCGGGCGCGCCATGATCAGGGGGACCGGCCCCGACCTCGGGAGGAATTCCGTGCCCCATTCCATCGACGCGGCTTTCACCGCGCTGCCCCTGCGGGCGCTCGCCGACGCGGCGCTCGCCCGGGCCCGCGCGCTGGGCGCCGAGCATGCCGACTTCCGGCTGGAGCGGATCCGCAGCGCGTCCTGGCGGCTGCGGGACGCCAAGCCCTCCGGCGGGTCCGACACCACGGACCTGGGGTACGCGGTCCGCGTGGTGCACGGCGGTGCCTGGGGGTTCGCCTCCGGCGTGGACCTGACGATGGACGGCGCGGCGCGCGTGGCGTCCCAGGCAGTCGCCATGGCGAAGCTGTCCGCGCAGGTCATCAAGGCCGCCGGGTCCGACGAGCGGGTCGAGCTGGCCGAGGAGCCGGTGCACGCCGACAAGACGTGGATCTCCTCGTACGAGGTGGACCCCTTCTCCGTCCCGGACGCCGAGAAGGCCGCCCTGCTGGCCGACTGGAGCTCCCGCCTGCTCGCCGCGGACGGCGTGGCGCACGTGGACGCCTCGCTGCTCGCCGTGCACGAGAACAAGTTCTACGCGGACACGGCCGGCACCGTGACCACCCAGCAGCGGGTGCGGGTCCACCCGCAGCTCACCGCGGTCGCCGTGGACGGGCAGACCGGCGGCTTCGACTCCATGCGGACCATCGCGCCGCCCGTCGGCCGCGGCTGGGAGTACCTGACCGGCACCGGCTGGGACTGGGACGCCGAGCTGGAGCAGATCCCGGAGCTGCTCGCCGAGAAGATGCGCGCGCCCAGCGTCGAGGCGGGCCGCTACGACCTCGTGGTCGACCCCTCCAACCTGTGGCTCACCATCCACGAGTCGATCGGGCACGCCACCGAGCTGGACCGGGCGCTCGGCTACGAGGCGGCGTACGCGGGGACCTCCTTCGCCACGTTCGACCAGCTCGGCAAGCTCAGGTACGGCTCGTCGATCATGAACGTGACCGGCGACCGCACCGCCGAGCACGGCCTGGCCACCATCGGCTACGACGACGAGGGCGTCGAGGCGCAGAGCTGGGACCTGGTCCGCGAGGGCACCCTGGTCGGCTACCAGCTGGACCGGCGCATCGCGAAGCTGACCGGCCTGGGGCGGTCCAACGGCTGCGCCTTCGCCGACTCCCCCGGACACGTCCCCGTCCAGCGCATGGCGAACGTCTCGCTCCAGCCGGACCCGGGCGGCCTGTCGACGGAGGACCTGATCGGCGGGGTGGAGCGCGGCATCTACGTCGTCGGCGACCGCTCCTGGTCGATCGACATGCAGCGCTACAACTTCCAGTTCACGGGGCAGCGCTTCCACCGGATCGAGAACGGCAGGCTGGCCGGCCAGCTGCGCGACGTCGCGTACCAGGCGACGACCACCGAGTTCTGGGGGTCCATGGAGAAGGTCGGCGGCCCGCAGACCTACGTCCTGGGCGGCGCCTTCAACTGCGGCAAGGCGCAGCCGGGCCAGGTCGCCTCCGTCTCCCACGGCTGCCCGTCCGCGCTGTTCCGCGACGTGAACATCTTGAACACCACCCAGGAGGCCGGTCGCTGATGACCTCGAACCGCACGAAGCCGCACGAGATCGTCGAGCGGGCCCTGGAGCTGTCCACCGCCGACGGCTGCATCGTCATCGCCGACGAGGAGTCGACGGCCAACCTGCGCTGGGCCGGCAACACGCTCACCACCAACGGCGTGACCCGCGGCCGCACGCTGACCGTCATCGCCACGGTCGACGGGCGGGAGGGCACCGCCTCGGGGGTCGTGTCGCGCGCGGCCGTCACCGCCAACGACCTGGAGCCACTGGTCCGGGCAGCCGAGGCCGCCGCGCGCGACGCGGGCCCCGCGGAGGACGCGCAGCCGCTGGTCACGGGCACGCCCGCCTCGCCGGACTTCGCCGACGCCCCGGCCGAGACCTCCTCGTCGGTCTTCGCGGACTTCGCTCCGGCGCTCGGCGAGGCCTTCGCCCGGGCCCGGGCGGGCGGCCGCGAGCTGTACGGCTTCGCCAACCACGAGCTGGTCTCCACGTACGTCGGCACCTCGACCGGGCTGCGGCTGCGGCACGACCAGCCGAACGGCACGCTGGAGCTCAACGCGAAGTCCCCGGACCGGCAGCGCTCGGCGTGGGCCGGCCGCGGCACCCGGGACTTCAAGGACGTGGACCCGCTCGCGCTGGACGCGGAGCTCGCCGTGCGCCTGGGCTGGGCGGCGCGCCGCCACGACCTGCCGGCGGGCCGGTACGAGACGCTGCTCCCGCCGACGGCGGTGGCGGACCTGCTGATCTACCAGATGTGGTCGGCGGCGGCGCGGGACGCGGTGGAGGGCCGGACGGTGTTCTCCAAGCCGGGCGGCGGCACCCGGCTCGGTGAGCGTCTGTCCCGGCTGCCGCTGACCCTGCGCAGCGACCCGAACGCCCCGGGGCTGGAGTCGGCGCCGTTCGTGATCGCGCACAGCTCGGGCGACGACGCGTCGGTCTTCGACAACGGCCTGCCGGTGCCGGCGACCGACTGGATCAAGGACGGCGAGCTGGCCCGGCTGGCGACGACCCGGCACACCGCGGCCCTCACGGGCATGCCGCTCTCCCCCGGCTTCGGCAACCTGGTCCTGGACGGGGGCGGGGAGAAGTCGCTGGAGGAGATGGTCGCGGGCACGCAGCGGGGCCTGCTGCTGACCTGCCTGTGGTACATCCGCGAGGTCGACCCGGCGACGCTGCTGCTGACCGGCCTGACCCGGGACGGCGTCTACCTCGTGGAGGACGGGGAGGTCGTGGGCGAGGTGAACAACTTCCGGTTCAACGAGTCGCCGGTGGACCTGCTCTCGCGGGCCTCGGAGGCGGGACGGACCGAGAAGACGCTGCCGCGCGAGTGGAGCGACTGGTTCACCCGGGCCGCGATGCCGGCGCTGCGGATCCCGGACTTCAACATGAGCTCGGTCAGCAAGGGCGTCTGACCGTACGCGCCTGCCCGCCATCCGCCCGCCCGGCGGCTCCGGCGCCGCCGGGCGGCCGTCGGGAGGCGGCTCCCCGCCCGCCTAGACTGGCGGGGAAACCCTTCACCACCCTGTTGCACCTCGTTCAAGGAGAGTCACGACCGTGACGGACATCGTCGACGAACTGAAGTGGCGCGGGCTGTTCGCCCAGTCCACCGACGAAGAAGCGCTGCGCAAGGCGTTCGCGGACGGTCCGGTCACGTTCTATTGCGGCTTCGACCCGACGGCGGCGTCGCTGCACGTCGGGCACCTGGTGCAGGTCCTCACCGTGCGCCGGCTCCAGCAGGCCGGGCACCGGCCGCTGGCGCTGGTCGGCGGGGCCACCGGCCAGATCGGCGACCCGCGCCCGACGGCCGAGCGCACCCTGAACGACCCGGAGACGGTGGCGAACTGGGTCAACCGGCTGCGGACGCAGATCGAGCCGTTCCTGTCCTTCGAGGGCGGGAACGCGGCGGTCATGGTCAACAACCTGGACTGGACGGCGGGCCTGTCCGCCATCGAGTTCCTGCGGGACATCGGCAAGCACTTCCGCGTCAACAAGATGCTGACGAAGGACTCGGTGGCCCGCCGCCTGGAGTCGCAGGAGGGCATCAGCTACACCGAGTTCAGCTACCAGCTCCTCCAGGGCATGGACTTCCTGGAGCTGTACCGCCGGTACGGCTGCACCCTCCAGCAGGGCGGCTCCGACCAGTGGGGCAACCTGGTCGCCGGCCTCGACCTGATCCACAAGCTGGAGCCGCAGGCGCAGGTCCACGCGCTGGCGACGCCGCTGATGGTCAAGGCGGACGGCACCAAGTTCGGCAAGACCGAGAGCGGGGCCGTCTGGCTCGACCCGGAGATGACGACGCCGTACGCGTTCTACCAGTTCTGGCTGAACGTGGACGACCGGGACGTCTCCACCTACATGCGGATCCTGTCCTTCAAGTCCCGCGAGGAGCTGGAGGAGCTGGAGGCGCAGACCGCGGAGCGGCCGCAGGCCCGTGCCGCGCAGCGCGCGCTGGCGGAGGAGCTGACGACGCTGGTGCACGGCGCCGACCAGTGCGCCGCGGTCATCGCCGCGTCCAAGGCGCTGTTCGGGCAGGGCGAGCTGGCTGACCTGGACGAGGCCACGCTGGCCGCGGCCCTGTCCGAGCTGCCGCACGCCAAGGTGGCCGGGCTCGCCCCGGTCGTGGACCTGTTCGCGGAGACCGGCCTGGTCGCGAGCAAGTCGGCCGGCCGCCGCACCGTGAAGGAGGGCGGCGCCTACGTGAACAACGCGAAGGTGACCGCCGAGGACGCGGTCCCGGATGCGTCGGACCTGCTGCACGGGCGCTGGCTGGTACTGCGCCGGGGCAAGAAGAACCTGGCTGCGGTCGAGGTCACCGGCGCCTGACCCGGGGCAGGCGGCCGGCCCGTACGGGGCGCGGCGCAGGGGCCGGTCCGGACTCTCCGTCCGGGCCGGCCCCTGCCGTGTGCGCCCGGGGTGTCAGGTCGTGCGCTTGCTCCCGCCGCGCAGCGACATGTAGATCATGTCGCCGAGCCCGACGATGAGGACGGCGCCCGCGAGCTGGAGCAGGTGCCGGATCCAGTCGATGCCCGCGGTCTCCCGCACGCCGATCCAGCCCGCCACGGCGTTGCCGAGGATGGCGCCGGCGATGCCGAAGAGCGTGGTGAGCCAGAGCGGCTGGTGCTGCTTGCCCGGCAGGATCGCCCGCGCGATCAGGCCGAGCACGAAACCGACGATGATCGCCCACAACCACTGCATGTCGAGCCTCCTCAGGGCGCGTCGTGCGCATGTGGGCCCAGTTTCTGCCCGCCGGCCCCGGCCCGCATGTCGGGCGCGTCCTGGCGGGGCCACCCGGTCTGCGTACCGCCCGCGGGTCGGCGTACCGTAGGAGGGACCGGGCGGGAGCGTCCGGGAGTCGGATCGGGCGGTGGAGCGTGCTGCGGAAGAAGCGGAACGGGACCGAGGTCTTCCGGATCACGGGGGCCCGGCTGGGCCTCGACGAGGACGTGCGCGGCAGGCAGCGCCGGTACGTGATCTCGATGGTGATCAGGACCCTGTCGGTCGTGGCGACGGTGCTCCTGTGGAACGTGGAGCGCCACGTGGCGGTGGTGACGCTCGTGGCGGGCGCGCTGCTGCCGTACGTGGCGGTGGTCATCGCGAACGCCGGGCGCGAGTCGGCGCCGAAGCTGCCGTCGCACTTCATCCCCTCACCTGCGCGTCCGGCGCTGGAGGCGGGAAACCTCAGGAATAGCTCAGATCAATCATGAGGTTCCAGTGCACCGCACCGGGTCCTGCGTGACATACTGCCTACGCGCTCCGCATCCCCCGTCGGAGCGACGGACCGACGCCGGGCAGCTCCCCCCGTGGCTGCTCGGCGTCGCCATTTCCCGGGGCCGGTTTGTAGGGTTGTGCCGTGATCACCCCTGACGCGCCCGGCGCCCCCGACGTCCCCACCTGCTCCGCCAAGGGCTGCCGTGCCGCGGCCGTCTGGGTGCTGGCCTGGAACAACCCGAAGCTGCACACGCCGGAGCGGCGCAAGACGTGGCTCGCCTGCGAGGAGCACCGCGAGCACCTGTCGCAGTTCCTGGGGGTGCGCGGCTTCCTCAAGGACGTGGTGGCGCTCGGCGAGTGGGTGCAGCCGGAGGGCTCGGAGCGGCGGTAGCGCCTGGTGGCGGGTCAGCCGCCGATCGCCGACATGGGGCGGTCGGGCTGGAGGAAGGACGGGTCGTCGAGGCCGGAGCCGGCCTTCTTGCCCCACATCGCCGCCTTCCACAGGCCGGCGATCTCCTCGTCGCTCCCCCCGGAGCGCAGGGCTCCGCGCAGGTCCGACTCCTCGGTGGCGAACAGGCACGTCCTGACCTGGCCGTCGGCGGTGAGCCGGGTGCGGTCGCAGGCGCTGCAGAAGGGCCTGGTCACGGAGGCGATGACGCCGACGGTGGCCGGGCCGCCGTCGACGAGCCAGCGCTCGGCGGGTGCGGAGCCGCGCTCCTCGGCGCCTTCCGCGGTCAGCGTGAAGCGGGTGCGCAGGGACTCCAGGATGTCCCCGGCGGTGATCATCCCGTCGCGCTTCCAGCCGTGCTGCGCGTCCAGCGGCATCTGCTCGATGAAGCGGAGCTCGTAGTCGTGGGCGAGGGCCCAGGCCAGCAGGTCGGGGGCCTCGTCGTCGTTGAGGCCGGGCATCAGGACGGCGTTGACCTTGACGGGGGTCAGGCCGGCGTCGCGGGCGGCGGCCATCCCGTCGAGGACGTCGCGGTGGCGGTCGCGGCGGGTGAGGGCCTTGAAGACGTCGGGGCGCAGCGTGTCCAGGGAGACGTTCACCCGGTCCAGGCCGGCGGCCTTGAGTGCGCGGGCGGTCCGCGCGAGGCCTATGCCGTTGGTGGTCAGCGACATCTTCGGGCGGGGCTCCAGGGCCGCGCACTGCTCGACGATGCCGACGAGGCCGGGGCGCAGCAGGGGCTCGCCGCCGGTGAAGCGGACCTCGGTGACGCCGAGGCTGGTGACGGCTATGCGGATCAGCCGGACGATCTCGTCGTCGGTGAGCAGATCGGACTTGCCGAGCCATTGCAGGCCTTCTTCGGGCATGCAGTACGTGCAGCGCAGGTTGCACCGGTCGGTGAGCGAGACGCGCAGGTCCGTGGCCACGCGGCCGTAGGTGTCGAGAAGCACGGTGGGTCCCCTCCCCTGTCCGGTTCGTAGAGGTGTGCGCCGCGTCGGGTGGAGGATGCATGCGCTCGCTGTCGAGCCTACGCGAGAGAGGTGATCCGGCGGGATACCCGATCGGACGAGGTGGGGTGCGGCCGTGTCGTAGGGATGTACGACACGGCCGCGCCGGGCGGCCGGTCAGTGCGCTCCGGTGCCGGTGAGGGAGCGGACCTCCAGCTCGGCGAACTTCGCGGGGTCGGCCTTCTCCTTGGACAGGACGGTGCCGAGCCAGCCGAGGAGGAAGCCCAGCGGGATGGAGACGATGCCGGGGTTCTCCAGCGGGAACCAGTAGAAGTCGGCGTCCTTGAACATCGAGGTGGGCTTGCCCGAGACGACCGGGGAGAAGAGCACCAGGACGACGGAGGAGACGAGGCCGCCGTAGATCGACCACAGGGCGCCGCGGGTGGTGAACCGCTTCCAGAAGAGGCTGTAGAGGATCGTCGGCAGGTTGGCGGAGGCGGCGACCGCGAAGGCGAGCGCGACCAGGCCGGCGACGTTGAGGTCGCGGGCGAGGGCACCGAGGAAGATCGCGGCGGCGCCGATGACGACGGTGGACCAGCGGGCGGCGCGGACCTCCTCCTTCTCGGTGGCCTGCCCCTTGCGGATCACGTTGACGTACAGGTCGTGGGCGAACGACGAGGACGAGGCGAGGGTGAGGCCGGCGACGACGGCGAGGATGGTGGCGAAGGCCACGGCGGAGATCACGGCGAGCAGGACGGCGCCGCCGGTGGAGCCGGCGCCGCCGCCGAGTTCCTGGGCGACGAGCGGGGCCGCGGTGTTGCCGGCCTTGTTGGAGGCGATGATGTCGGTCCGCTCCAGCAGGGCGGCGGCGCCGAAGCCGAGGGCGATCGTCATCAGGTAGAAGGCGCCGATGATGCCGATGGCCCAGTTGACGGACTTGCGGGCGGCCTTGGCGGTGGGGACCGTGTAGAAGCGGATCAGGATGTGCGGCAGGCCGGCGGTGCCGAGGACGAGGGCGAGGCCGAGCGAGAGGAAGTCCAGCTTGCTCGTCGCGTCCTGGCCGTACTTGAGTCCCGGTTCGAGGAACGCGGCTCCCTGGCCGCTGTTCTCGGCGGCCTTGCCGAGCAGCTCGGAGACGTTGAAGTCGAACTTCAGCAGCACCAGGAAGGTGATCAGCAGGGCGCCCGCGATGAGCAGCACCGCCTTGATCATCTGGACCCAGGTGGTGCCCTTCATGCCGCCGATGGTCACGTACAGGATCATCAGGACGCCGACCAGGGCGACCACCGCGATCTTGCCGCCGTCGCTGGTGATGCCGAGCAGCAGCGAGACGAGGACGCCGGCGCCGGCCATCTGCGCGAGCAGGTAGAAGATCGACACGACGATGGTGGAGGTGCCGGCGGCGGTGCGCACGGGCCGCTGGCGCATCCGGAAGGCGAGGACGTCGCCCATCGTGTAGCGGCCGGAGTTGCGCAGCGGCTCGGCGACCAGCAGCAGCGCCACGAGCCAGGCGACGAGGAAGCCGATGGAGTACAGGAAGCCGTCGTAGCCGAAGAGGGCGATGGCTCCGGCGATGCCGAGGAAGGACGCGGCGGACATGTAGTCGCCGGAGATGGCCAGGCCGTTCTGGAAGCCGGTGAACTGGCGGCCGCCGGCGTAGAAGTCGGCGGCGCCGCGGGTCTGCCGGCCGGCCCAGACGGTGATGATCAGGGTGGCGACGACGAACAGCCCGAAGAGGGTGATGATCAGCGGCCGGTGGTCGCCGGCGCCGGAGGCGAGCACGGGGGAGGCCGCGGCGAGGTCGTGGGTGCTCATCGGCCGCTCTCCATCCGCGCCTTGATGGCGTCCGCCTTGGGGTCGAGCTTCGCGGCCGCGTGGCGCGCGTAGAGCCAGGCGATCAGGAACGTCGTGGCGAACTGGCCGAGGCCGAGTACGAGCGCGACGTTGACGTTCCCGAAGAGCCGGGTCCCCATGAGGCCGCCCGCGTAGTTCGACAGCAGCACGTACAGCAGGTACCAGGCGACGAAGGCCGCCGTCAGCGGGAAGGCGAAGGAGCGGTGGGAGCTGCGCAGGGCGGCGAACTCGGGGCTTTGCTGGACGGCCTCGAACTCTTCGGCGGTGGGGCTTGCCGCGGACGTTCCCGCGCCGCCGGGGGGCGGCGCTGCTTCGGTGGTCACGGGGGGCTCTCCTTGTGACGCGGGTGCAGTGGGGACGGACAAATCAACCTCCGGGTGGGGAGCGGGCGCGCCGTCCCCCCTGACAACGGCACGTACCGCGTGCGGCGGCGGTTCAACTCCGCCTGATTCTTTGGAAACTGATTCCTCGAACTGATGGCGCAAAGGCGAACACCGGCATTAGGTTCACGTGTCATGAACCCGTCGTCCTGCGCGACCGCGCGCGGACGACTTTTTCACGGATGATGTGGAGAACCCATGGCTCATCTGGGATCCGGCCGTCGGCGCCTCGCCGTTCCGGTCGGCCTGGCGCTCACCGCCTCGCTCGCCTTCCTGCCCTCGGCCGCGGCGTCCGCCGCACCGCTGGGCACCACGGCGGACAGCGCGGCGGCCAAGCAGACCACCGGCCCGAAGCTGTCCTACGTGGCGAACCTGACCGCGTACGGCACGGCGAAGCAGGCGAAGAAGGCCATCGAGCGCGCAGGCGGCACGGTGGTGACGTCCTACGACCAGATCGGCGTGGTCGTCGCGCACTCCCAGAACCCCGACTTCGCGAAGACCCTGCGCGCCCAGCGCAGCCTGTTCGTCTCGGTCGGCGCCACCCGCACGGCCCCCCTCACGGCGGCGAAGACCACCGACGAGGGCGCCACCCAGAAGCTGAGCGCGGCGGACGCCGCCAAGGCCGCCGCGGCGGCGCAGACGGGGCAGGAGCCGCTGGAGCCCAACCAGTGGGACCTGCGGACGATCAAGGCCGACCAGGCGCACAAGATCAACGATGGCAGCCCGGACGTCACCGTCGGCGTCATCGACACGGGTGTCGACGACACCCACCCCGATCTGGCCCCGAACTTCTCCCGGTCGCAGTCCGCCAACTGCGTCGGCGGCGTCGCGGACACCTCCGAGGGCGCCTGGCGCCCGTACCCGGACGGCAGCGACCACGGCACCCACGTGGCCGGCACCATAGCCGCGGCCCGCAACGGCGTCGGCATCGCCGGTGTGGCGCCCGGCGTCAAGGTCGCCGGCATCAAGGTGAGCGAGCCCGGTACCAGCCTCTTCTACACCGAGGCGGTCGTCTGCGGCTTCATGTTCGCCGCCGAGAAGGGGATCGAGGTGACCAACAACAGCTACTACGTCGACCCCTGGCTCTACAACTGCAAGTCGGACAGCGACCAGGGCGCGCTGGTGGAGGCCCTCACCCGCGCCACCCGCTACGCCGAGCGCAAGGGCGTCCTCAGCGTCGCCTCGGCCGGCAACTCGAACCACGACCTGGCGGCCGACTCGATCCTCGACGACTCCAGCCCGAACGACACCGCCCCCGGCCCGCGCACCATCGACCCGAGCACCTGCCTGGACCTGCCGACGCAGCTCCCCGGCGTCGTGACGGTCAGCGCCACCGGCGACAAGGGCCTCAAGTCGTACTACTCGACCTACGGCCTCGGCGTCGTGGACGTGGCGGCCCCCGGCGGCGACAAGTGGCAGGTCCCGGCCACCCCCGACGCCAACGGCCGCGTGCTGTCGACGGTCCTCGGCGGCGGCTGGGGCTACAAGCAGGGCACCTCGATGGCCGCCCCGCACGTGGCGGGCGTCGCGGCGCTGCTGAAGAGCGCCCACCCGAAGGCCACCCCGTCGCAGCTCCAGCGCATGCTGAAGTCGCAGGCCACCAAGGCGGACTGCCCGGCCCAGGTGTACGACGCCGCGGGCAACCTGGTGGACGCGACCACCTGCCAGGCCAAGTGGGGCCAGACGGGCTACTACGGCGCCGGCGTCGTGGACGCCCTCAAGGCCGTGAAGTAACCCCGCGCGCCACACCGCCCGCACCGCGGGCGGCGGAGGGGCCGGTCCGGGACCACTCCCGGGCCGGCCCCTCCGGCCGTCTCCGCCCGGGGCCTCAGGGCTTGATGAGCACCTTCAGCGCGCTGCGGTCGTCCATCGCGCGGTAGCCGTCCGGGACCCCGTCCAGGGAGACCGCCCGGTCGAAGACCGGCGCCGGGTCGATCGCGCCGCTCAGCACGTCCCCGAGCAGCTCCGGGATGTACGCGCGGACCGGCGCCACCCCGCCCCGCAGGCTGATGTTGCGGTCGAACATCACGTCGAGGTCGACGCCGGTGGCGCTGCCGTGCGGGACGCCGACGTAGCCGACGGACCCGCCGTCCCGGGCGATGCCGATCGCGGTGCGCATGGACTGCTCGGTGCCGACGGCCTCGATCACGGCGTGCGCGCCCTGGCCCCGCGTCAGCTCCCGTACGGCCGCCACGGCCGCCTCTCCGCGCTCCGCGACGATGTCCGTCGCCCCGAAGAGCCTGGCGATGTCGGTGCGGGCCGCGTGCCGGCCGAGCGCGATGATCCGCTCCGCGCCCAGCCGCCGGGCCGCGAGCACCCCGCACAGGCCGACGGCCCCGTCCCCGACCACGGCGACCGTGGCGCCCTTGCGGACTCCGGCGCCGAGCGCCGCGTGGTGCCCGGTCCCCATGACGTCCGACAGCGCCAGCAGGCCCGTCAGCAGGTGGTCGTCCGAGGCGGCCTCGGCGGGCAGCCTGACCAGGGTGCCGTCGGCGTGGGGCACGCGGACGGCCTCGCCCTGTCCGCCGTCGTGGCCGACGGACCCCCAGAAGCCGCCGTCCGCACAGGAGGTGTACAGCCCCTCGGAGCAGTGGTCGCAGGTGCCGTCGGACCACATGAAGGGCGCCACGACCAGGTCGCCGGCCCGCAGCCCGGACACCGCGGAGCCGGTCTCCTCCACGACGCCGAGGAACTCGTGGCCGATGCGCTGGCCGGGCACGCGCTGCGCCTCCCCGCGGTAGGCCCACAGGTCGCTGCCGCAGATGCAGGCGCGCAGGACGCGTACGACGGCGTCACCGGGGAGCCGGACCGCCGCGTCGGGCACCTCCTCCACGCGGATGTCGTGCGGGGCGTGGATGACGGTGGCGCGCATGCGGTCGGGCTCCTGGGTCAGGTGGGGGCGGGATCCCGGCGGCCACCGCCGGGTACGACCGTCCTACGGTACGCCCGGGCCCCGGCGAGGACGCCGCCGGCCAGCAGGTACTGGGCCGCCGAGTACGTCGCCATGATCCAGAAGTCCGGGCGGGGCGGCTGCGGCCAGGCGGCCACCCCGGTGGCGATCAGGGTGTCGGAGAGCAGGAACAGGGCGCCGCCGAGCCCGGCGCGCAGGCCGAACGCCCCCGAGCGGAACGCCATCGCGGTCAGCAGCAGGCTGTAGCAGGCGACGGGGATCCGCAGGTCGGCCGGAAGGTCGCCCCACAGCAGCCCGACGGTCCCGACGAGCGCGGCGGCGTACACGGCACCCAGCCAGGGGTGCGCCCTGCCGCGGCGGAAGAGCAGGAGGTAGCAGACGTGCCCGGCGGCGAAGGAGCCCATGCCGGCCAGGAAGGCGGGCTCGGCGTCGAAGAGCAGGGCGACGTCCCCGCCCCAGCCGAAGAGCAGCGCCGCGACCAGCAGGCGGGGGGCGCGGCGGGTGAGCGCGTACGCGGCGAGCAGCGGCATGAGCAGCGGCTTGGCGAGCACGTGCCCGGTGTCCCAGCCGGCGAGCAGCGAGGCGAGGTCGGCGGCCGCCGCGGCGGCGAAGGCGGCGAGGAGCAGGCGCCCGGCCCGCTCCCGGCCCACGGCGCCGGCCGGGCCGGGCCGGGGGCCCGGCTCCGCTCCCCCGGGGGCCGCGGCGCGGTCGGAGGGGGCGCTCACGCGGCCCGCTCGGGTGCGGGCGCGGCCGCGGGGGCTCCGGCGGCGGGCTCGGCGGGCGGCGGCGCGGGCTGCCAGCCGGGGCCGCCGAAGACACGGCCGGCGCGCTCGCGCCAGGTGCGGGCGGCGCGCACGTCACGGGCGATGGCGGCGTACTCGTGGGTGGCGACCCGCAGGGGGTTGTAGGTGGAGATGTTCTTCGTCAGCCCGTAGACGGGCCGCTCCTCCTCGCCGGCCCAGGAGCCGAACATGCGGTCCCAGACGATGAGGATGCCGCCGAAGTTGCGGTCGAGGTAGCCGCCCTGCGAGGCGTGGTGGACGCGGTGGTGGGAGGGCGTGTTGAAGACGTACTCGACCGGCCGGGGCAGCCTGCCGATGCGCTCGGTGTGGACCCAGAACTGGTAGGCGAGGTTGATGCCGTAGCAGAAGGGGATCGCGGCCGGGTGCACGCCGAGCGCCACCATGGGCAGGTAGAACCACCAGGTGGTGGCGCTCGTCCAGGGCTGGCGCAGGGCCGTGGTCAGGTTGAAGCGGCGGCTGCTGTGGTGGACGACGTGGCAGGCCCACAGGATGCGGACGACGTGGTGGCTGCGGTGCTGCCAGTAGTAGAGGAAGTCCTGGACGAGCAGCATCAGCAGGACCGTCCACCACAGGAACGGCACGCGCAGCGGGGTGAGTTCGTAGACGGCGGTGAAGACGGCGACGACGGGGATCTTCCACAGGAGGTCGAAGCCGATGCTGCCGAGCCCCATGGCGATGCTGGTGGCGGCGTCCTTGGCCTCGTACCCGGCGGCGTCCTCGTCGGGATGGAGGCGGTAGCTCACGGCTTCGATGACGGTGAGCAGCACGAAGGCGGGTATGGACCACAGCACCACATCGGGCAGGTTCGGCATGTCGGCACCATAGAGGCGCCTTCCGGGCCGCCGCTAGAGGTTGTTACCGATCGGTATCCATCGGGGTTACCACCGGTTCGCGGCGGGCGCCGCGGACGGTCCGGGCCGGCCTCCCGGGCGGCCTGCGGCGCGGAGCACGCGGGGGGCCGGGGGCTGACGGGGCGACAGGCCGGCGGCCGCGGAGGCGGACCGGGCGCCGCCGCGGGGGCGGGGGTGTCGGCGGGGGCCGATATCCTCTGTGACCATGCTCGACGACCGCACGACCGCAGAGACGACGTGGCCGGCCTCCTACCCCACCGGGTACGCGGTCGTCGACGTGGAGACGACCGGCCTCGCCCGCGACGACCGCATAGTCTCCGCAGCCGTCTACCGGCTCGACGCGCAGGGCGATGTGGAGGACCACTGGTACACGCTGGTCAACCCGCAGCGGGACCCGGGGCCGGTGTGGATCCACGGGCTGACCGGTGACATGCTCCGGGACGCGCCCCTCTTCGCGGACATCGCGGAGGAGTTCGCGAGCCGGCTCGACGGCCGGGTGCTCGTCGCGCACAACGCCATGTTCGACTGGCAGATGATCGCCCGCGAGTACGCGCGCGCCTCCGCGGCCGTCCCGGTCCGCCAGCGGCTGTGCACCATCGCCCTGTCGAAGGAGCTCGACCTCCCGCTGCCCAACCACAAGCTGGCCTCCCTCGCCGCGCACTTCGGGGTGGTCCAGGAGCACGCCCACCACGCCCTCGACGACGCCCGCGTCCTCGCCGAGGCGTTCCGCCCCTCGCTGCACGCGGCGGCCGCGGGAGGGGTGCGGCTGCCGCTGCTGGAGTGCCGCCCCCTGACGGAGTGGTCGGACTCCCCCGCCCCCGCGCGGATCGGCCGGCAGGCCTCGTACCGGGGCTCCTCCTGGCGGCCCGCACGCAAGCGGCCGGCCTGCCCGCACCCCAACCCGGGGCGCTTCGAGGACGGCAAGCCGCTCAAGCAGGGCATGCGGGTCGCCTTCTCGGGCGACACGTCCGTCGACCGCGAACTGCTGGAGGACCGCGCGGTGGAGGCCGGCCTGCACGTCGCGACGAGTGTGTCGCGGCTCACGAGCCTCCTCGTGACGAACGACCCCGACGCGGCGACCTCCAAGGTCGCCAAGGCGAGGGCGTACGGCACCCCCGTGGTCGACGAGGCGGCCTTCGCCCAGCTCCTGCGGGACGTGGCTGCGGCAGACGGGTGAGCCTCCGGCGACTCGCCCCGCGCCCGCTTCCGCGGCCCGCCCCGCGGACCCACCCTGTGGCGCATGGCACGTTGTGAGGTCTGCGGAAACGATTACGGCATGTCCTTCGAGGTCCATGCCCAGGGCGCGGTTCACGTCTTCGACTGCTTCGCCTGCGCCATCCACCGCATGGCGCCCATCTGCGAGCACTGCCGGGTCCAGATCATCGGGCAGGGCGTCGAGGTCGAGGGCCAGTGGTTCTGCGGGGCGCACTGCGCCCGCGCGGAGGGGAGGGTGGGCATCGTCGACCGCGTGTGACGTTCGCGGCACCGGTGCCCCGGACGGCCACCCGGCCGCCGGGGCCCCCTCCGCTGCGGGTACCGTCGGGGGCGTGTACCGCTTCGTCCTGACCCGGCAGTGGGTGTGCCTCACCCTCGTCGCCCTCGTCCTCATCCCCGTGATGGTCAAGCTCGGGTTCTGGCAGTACCACCGGCACGAGCGCCGGGTCGCGCAGAACGAGCTGATCGAGGCGAACCTGGCCGCCGAGCCGGTGCCCGTAGCCTCCGTCACCTCGCCCGGCCACCGCGTCCCGCGGGCCGACTGGTGGCGGGCCGTCACCGCCACCGGGACGTACGACACCGCGCACGAGGTCGTCGTCCGCATGCGGACCTCCCGGGACGACCGGATCGGCTTCCACGTGCTGACCCCCCTCCTGCTGGCCGACGGCCGGGCGGTGCTCGTCAACCGCGGCTGGGTGCCCGGCGGCGCGGACTCCCGCTCCCACCCGCAGGTTCCGCCGCCGCCCGCGGGCGAGGTGACGGTCACGGGCCGCCTCAAGGCCGACGAGACCAGCGGCCGCAGCGGCATCAAGGACCGCAAGGGGCTCCCGGACCGCCAGGTGATGCTCATCAACAGCGGGCAGCAGGCCGAGGCCCTGGGCCGGCCCGTGCTGGGCGGCTACCTCGAACTGACCGGCCCGCTGCCGGCCGGCGGCGCGCCGGAGGGCATCGGCGATCCCGACCACGACTCGATCGGCGCCCACATGGCGTACGCGGTGCAGTGGTGGCTGTTCGCGGCGGGGGTCCCCGTCGGCTGGGCCGTCCTGGTGCGGCGCGAGCGGCGCGACCGGGAGGCCGCCGCCCGGGCGGAGGCGGAGACCGCCGGGCGGGAGACGGCTCCGGCGGCGTAGGGTCTGCCGCATGGATCTTGGACTGAAGGACCGTGTCTACATCGTCACCGGAGCCACCCGCGGGCTCGGCCTCGCGGCGGCCCGCGAGCTGGCGGCCGACGGGGCGAAGGTGGTGCTGACGGGCCGGGACCCGGAGCGCGCCGCCGCGGCCGCGGCCGGCCTCGGAGCGAACGCGGTCGGAGTCGGCGCCGACAACGCCGATCCGCAGAGCGCCGCCCGGCTCGTCGCCGCGGCGAAGGCGCACTTCGGACGGCTCGACGGCATCCTGATCAGCGTCGGCGGCCCGGCGCCCGGCAGGACCGCGGACAACACCGACGAGCAGTGGACCGCCGCCTTCGAGACGGTGTTCCTCGGCGCCGTGCGGCTCGCGCGGACCGCCGCGGCCGAGCTCGGCGAGGGCGGCGTCATCGCGTTCGTCCTGTCCGGCTCCGTGCACGAGCCGATCCCCGGGCTGACCATCTCCAACGGGCTGCGGCCCGGCCTGGCGGGCTTCGCGAAGTCGCTGTCGGTCGAGCTCGGGCCGAAGGGCGTCCGGGTCCTCGGCCTGCTGCCCGCCCGGATCGACACCGACCGCGTCCGGGAGCTGGACGCCCTGTCGGGGGACGCGGCCGCGGCGCGCGCCGCGAACGAGGCCCGCATCCCGCTGGGGCGCTACGGCACCCCGGAGGAGTTCGGCCGGACCGCGGCGTTCATGCTCTCGCCCGCGGCCTCCTACCTGACGGGCGTCATGCTGCCGGTCGACGGCGGGTTCCGGCACGGCTTCTGACGGGCCTACGCGTCAGGCGACCCTGCGGGCCCGGTGCGCCGGCACGCCGAAGCGGACGTCCGCCGCCAGGGAGGGCAGCCCCGACGAGGCGCGCGCCCGGCCGAGCACCGGCCCGGCCACTGCGGCCAGCACGTCCGCGGGCACGGCGTGCGGCTCCAGGTCCAGCAGGAGCCGCAGGCCGGGGGCGCCGCGGCGGCGCCGCAGGGAGACCCTGCACCGCGCGACCCCCTCCAGCGCGCCGGCCTCGGCGGCCACCGCCTCCTCCAGGGCCCGCCCGCGCAGCACCGCGAAGGCGCCGTCGCCGGTGTCGACGGCCACCGACGGCAGCCGCCGGCTCCGCAGCTGGGACAGCAGCCACCACAGCGCGAGCAGGACGCACACCGCGAGGCCCGCGTAGACCGCCCACTGCGTCCAGCCCTCGACCGGCCAGAGGCGGTTGCGCGTCGGCGCGGCCAGCAGCGGCCGGTACCGCCCGCCGAGCGGCGGCGCGGCCGCGAACACCACGGCCGCGGCGGCGAGGAGCAGCAGCCCGGCGAGGCCGAGCAGGATCCGGTTGACCGTCCCGAGCACCGGCTTCACCTCTTCCCGGCCGCGGCCCTCGCGACCCGGACCCGCGGGTGCGGCGGGTGCGCGAGGGCCAGTTCGCCGATGCCTGAAGCGAGGACCCGCTCCAGGTCGGCCCGTACGTCGTCCAGTTCGCGGAAGTGCGAGGTGGCGGCCACGGCGACGCGGCGCCGGCGGACCCGGACCTTCGCGGACCGCACGCCCGGCACCTCCATGACGCGGTCCCGGAGCACCCGGGCGGCGTCCCGGCGGCCGATCCCGGCCCGGACCGCGTCGGCGGGGGCCCCGCCGCTGTCACCGGCCGCCTCCGCCGCGGGCTTCTGCGCCGGCTCCTGCGCGGGCTCCGGCGCCGGGGGCAGCATCATCAGCACACGGCGCAGCCCGGGAGCGAGGGCCAGCAGCAGGAGCACGGCCCCGATCACGGCCAGGACACCGGCGGCCACGAGCACTTCGGGGTCGGCGGGTGCGTACCGTCCGAGGGCGTCCGCGAGGGCGCGGCGCCACTGCAGCGCGGACCGCCCGGCCTGTACGGCGGCCAGGTCGTACAGGAGCAGGCCGGCCGCGGCGAGCAGGGCGAGTGCGAGGAGCGCGGCGGGGAGCCGCCGCGCCGACCGGAACCGCCGGACCGGGCGCCGCGGGGCCGGCGAGGCGGGTGCCGTCACCGCGGCTTCCGTTGCAGGGCGGCGCCGGGCGTGCCCGGCGGGTGCAGTTGCTCGATGTCGATGTCGACCTCCGGGACGGACATGGCGGCGCACTCCTCGATGCGGCGGACGACCCGGCTTCGGACGGCGGCGCACTGGGCGCCGAGGTCGGAAGGGTAGCCGAGCTCCAGGCTGATGCGGACCCGCGCGACGTCGTGGTGGACGGTGACCGTGGCGTGCGGGGCGGCGGGCTGCCCCCGGCCCGCGATCCGCGGCTGCCCGCCGGAACCGCGGGCCAGCGCCTCGCGCGCGGCCTGGGCGGCGATCTTCGCGACGACCCGGTCGGCGATGTGGGTCGCCCCGCGCTCGGCGGGCGGGACCGGGGGCGGCGTCGGCCGCGGTGTGCTCACCGGGGCCCCCTGCCGTGGCCGCGCGGCCGGAACAGTTCGCCGGGGTCGAGGTCCCCGTCCAGGAAGCGGCCGGCGACGAAACCGACCGCGCCCAGGGCTGCGACCAGCAGAAACGCCCCGAAACCGCCGAAGTATCCGGCGAAGGCGAGGGCCATGCCGGCGAAGAGGCCGACGACAGCCATCCTCATGCGGCCTCCTTCCTACTGGATCCGGGGCTCCGGCTCGTCGTCGGGGTCGTCGGGCAGTTTGACGTCGCTGACGGCGATGTTGACCTCGACGACCTCCAGGCCCGTCATCCGCTCGACGGATGCGATGACGTTCTCCCGGACGGCGCCGGCGACGTCGCGGATGGCCACGCCGTACTCGACGACGATCTCCAGGTCGAGGGCGGTCTGCACTTCGCCGACCTCGGCCTTGACGCCCCGCGTGACGGACTGCTTGGACCCGCCGGGAACGCGTTCGCGGACGGCTCCGATAGTGCGGGACATACCGCTGCCGCTGCCCATGGCGTGGACGCCGTCGACCTCGCGGGCCGCCATTCCGGCGATCTTCTCGACCACGCCGTCGGCAATGCTCGTACGGCCGCGTTCCGCGGGAGCGCGGGCGGCGCCCCCGACTGAGGATTCACTCATCGCAGATCCCTTCGGGCGGATTGATCCCCTTTGCACCACCGTAAGCGCGGCGGCGCGAAGGCGCTCCGGGACTACGCCGGACGGCTGGATGCGTCCGGCGGCCTCAGTCGGCCTTGAGGTCGGAGCGTGATCCGCGACAGGGCCCGTGCGGCCGCGGCCGGTCCCGGCACGGGGGTGCGGGACCGGCGGGGCCGTTCGGGAGGCGAGGTCAGTCGGAGAGGCCGGCCAGGTCGCGCAGGCGGCGGGCCTGGGCGGCGCGCTCGGCGGCGCGCTGCTCGTCGTGGCTGCGGGACTGGGCCTCGCGCAGCAGGGCCTTGGTCTCGATGACGGCGTCGCGCGGCGGGGCGACGAGGGCCGTGGTGAGGTCCCTGACCGCGGCGTCGAGTTCGTCCGCGGGCACGACGAGGTTGGCGAGCCCGATCCGCTCGGCCTCCTCGGCGTGCACGAAGCGGCCCGTCGCGCAGATCTCCAGCGCGCGGGCGTAGCCGACGAGCGAGGTCAGGGGCTGTGTCCCGGCCAGGTCGGGCACGAGTCCGAGGCTGGTCTCGCGCATGGCGAACTGCACGTCGTCGGCGACGACGCGGAGGTCGCAGGCCAGCGCGAGCTGGAAGCCGGCGCCGATGGCGTGGCCCTGCACGGCGGCGATGGAGACGATGTCGTTGCGCCGCCACCAGGTGAACGCCTCCTGGTATGCGGCGATGGTGGAGTCGAGCACCTCGTCCGACCCGCGGGCGAGGTCGAGGAAGGACGGTTCGCCCTCGAAGCCCTCGGGGGTGAACGCCTGCCGGTCGAGCCCCGCGGAGAAGGACCTGCCCTCACCGCGCAGTACCACGACCCGGACGGTGCCGGGCAGCGACCGTCCGGCCTCCGTCAACGCCCGCCAGAGCGCAGGGGACTGGGCGTTCCGCTTGGCCGGATTGGTCAGTGTCACCGTGGCGACGGCGTCGTCCACGGTGAGCCGTACGCCGTCCTTGTCGAGCAGAGCCATCTGGGTGCCTCCGGTGTGCAGTCGGCCGCGGTGTCGGCCTAAGTGACTGCACAGTAACCACCCGGTCGGCCGTTCGACCGGCCGGGGGGTCACCGAAGGAACCGCGGTGCAGGCATGAAGGCGCCGCTGGTCCGGACCCCGGACCTGCGGCCGGGGTCACCGATTCAGATCGAAGCCGCTTTCTTGCCGCGCGTCGCGCCACCGCGGCCGCGCAGCACGACTCCGGACTCGCTGAGCATCCGGTGGACGAACCCGTAGGACCGGCCGGTTTCCTCGGCCAGCGCCCGGATGCTCGCACCGGAGTCGTACTTCTTCTTCAGGTCTGCCGCGAGCTTGTCGCGCGCGGCGCCGGTCACCCGGCTGCCCTTCTTCAGAGTCTCGGCCACCCGTGCCTCCTCATGGGAAGTGCGCTCTGGACTTCTCATGATCACCCCTCCCCGGCTTCCTGGCCACCCATTCAGCAAGGTCGGTACGACGGCATTTCCCGGGGCGTGGACACCCAAGCGGAACGGAACTCCTGCTTCCGCTGCATGACGTCCGTCACATCCGCCCGACGGCGCGAGGAATCTCCAGGTCAGGAGCGGCACACAGGAAAAACGAAGCCCCGGCGCGGCACCGCGTGCGGCGCGACCGGGGGCATCGTCCAGAGCACAGCGGTACGAAACCGTCTCACTCAGATGATGGAGAAAGACCTGGGCCGAATGATCGACAAGGAACTGGATCAGTCCGCGGCCGGGGGTCAGGCGAGGGCGACGAGGTCCCGGTAGTCCGGGCCCCACAGGTCCTCCACGCCGTCCGGGAGCAGGATGATCCGCTCCGGCTCCAGCGCGTCGACCGCCCCCTCGTCGTGCGTGACGAGGATGACGGCGCCCTTGTAGGTGCGCAGCGCGCCGAGGATCTCCTCACGGCTGGCCGGGTCGAGGTTGTTGGTGGGCTCGTCGAGGAGGAGCACGTTCGCCGAGGAGACGACCAGCGTCGCGAGCGCGAGGCGGGTCTTCTCACCGCCGGAGAGCACCCCGGCCGGCTTGTCCACGTCGTCGCCGGAGAACAGGAACGAGCCGAGCGTCTTGCGGACGTCGACCAGATCCAGGTCCGGCGCTGCGGAGCGCATGTTCTCCAACACCGTGCGGTCCGGGTCGAGGGTCTCGTGCTCCTGTGCGTAGTACCCGAGCTTGAGGCCGTGGCCGGGGGTGACGGCGCCGGTGTCGGGCTTCTCCGCGCCCGCCAGCAGGCGCAGCAGGGTCGTCTTGCCGGCGCCGTTGAGGCCGAGGATGACGACGCGGGAGCCCTTGTCGATGGCCAGGTCGACGTCGGTGAAGATCTCCAGCGAGCCGTATGACTTCGACAGGCCCTCGGCGGTCAGCGGGGTCTTGCCGCAGGGCGCCGGATCCGGGAAGCGCAGCTTGGCGACCTTGTCCTGGGCGCGCACGGCCTCCAGGCCGGACAGCAGGCGGTCGGCGCGCTTGGCCATGTTCTGCGCGGCGACGGTCTTGGTGGCCTTGGCGCGCATCTTGTCGGCCTGGGCGTTGAGGGCCGCGGCCTTCTTCTCGGCGTTCTGGCGCTCGCGCTTGCGGCGCTTCTCGTCGGCCTCGCGCTGCTGCTGGTAGAGCTTCCAGCCCATGTTGTAGACGTCGATGACCGAGCGGTTGGCGTCCAGGTAGAAGACCTTGTTGACGACCGTCTCGACGAGGTCGACGTCGTGGGAGATCACGATGAAGCCGCCGCGGTACGTCTTCAGGTAGTCCCGCAGCCAGATGATCGAGTCGGCGTCGAGGTGGTTGGTCGGCTCGTCGAGGAGCAGCGTGTCGGCGTCCGAGAAGAGGATCCGGGCGAGCTCGACGCGGCGGCGCTGACCGCCGGAGAGGGTGTGCAGGGGCTGCCCGAGGACGCGGTCGGGCAGGCCGAGGGCGGCCGAGATGGTCGCGGCTTCGGACTCGGCTGCGTACCCGCCCTTGGTGAGGAACTCGGTCTCCTGGCGCTCGTACTGGCGCAGGGCCTTCTCGCGGGTGGCGCCCGAGCCGGTGGCGATGCGGTCCTCGTTGGCGCGCATCTTCCTGATCAGCACGTCGAGGCCGCGGGCCGAGAGGATCCGGTCGCGGGCGAGGACGTCGAGGTCGCCGGTGCGCGGGTCCTGCGGCAGGTAGCCGACCTCGCCCGAGCGGGTGATGCTGCCCGCGGCGGGCTGCCCCTCCCCTGCGAGACACTTGGTGAGGGTGGTCTTGCCTGCTCCGTTGCGGCCGACCAGGCCGATGCGGTCGCCCTTGGCGACGCGGAAGGAAGCGGACTCGATGAGGATGCGGGCGCCGGCGCGCAGCTCGATGCCGGTGGCGGTGATCACGGAAATACTCCAGGGCGGTGGGAACGGCGGAAGGGGGCGGGGGCGAGCTTCGACG
This sequence comes from Streptomyces globosus, assembly GCF_003325375.1. Classification (GTDB taxonomy): domain Bacteria; phylum Actinomycetota; class Actinomycetes; order Streptomycetales; family Streptomycetaceae; genus Streptomyces; species Streptomyces globosus_A. The sequence goes on from NZ_CP030862.1 coordinate 5,068,517, forward strand.
CCGCTAATCCGCGAGGAGATTTGCCATGGAGGTCAGTCTACCGGGGGTGCGCAACCACTTTTCGGGCCGCCGGGCCCGGAGCGCGTGCCGGCGGGAACGGGGCCATACTCGCCGCAGGGGCGGCGGCCGGTGGACGCGAGGGCGGTGCTGCATGCAGTTCGACGACGACGCCAGGCTCGACACCTCCGGGGTCAAGGACCTGCGCGGGCGCCGCATCCCCGGAGGGCGGGCGACGGTCGGCGGCGGCATCGCCGGGATCCTCGCACTCGTGATCGGCCTGCTCTTCGGCGTCGGGCCCGACCAGCTCGGGCTGACCGGCGAACCCGAGCCGGGCGCTGGTGCCGCGACGGTCGGCGAGGTGCAGAGGTCCTGCCTGACCGGGCGGGACGCCAACACCCGCGAGGACTGCCGGACGGCCGCGGTCGTGCGGAGCGCGCAGGACTTCTGGGGCCAGGAGTTCGCCCGGCGCTCCGGACGCTACTCCCCCGCCTCGACGGTGCTCTTCACCGGCCGCGTGGACAGCGCGTGCGGGAGCGCCACGGCCGCGGTGGGCCCGTTCTACTGCCCGGCCGACCGGCAAGTCTACCTGGACATGGACTTCTTCGACGACCTGCGGACCAGGCTCGGCGCCACCGGCGGGCCCTTCGCGCAGGCGTACGTCGTCGCCCACGAGTACGGGCACCACGTGCAGAACCTGACGGGCACCCTCCGACGGGCCGAGGACGGCCGGCAGGGCGCGGGCAGCAACGCGGTGCGGACCGAGCTGCAGGCCGACTGCTACGCCGGGGTGTGGGCCCGCAACGCGGTCCGCACCCCCGACTCGGCCACGGGCCGGCCCCTGCTGCGCGCGGTGACCGGGCAGGACATCGCCGAGGCGCTCGACGCGGCGGCCGCGGTCGGCGACGACCGCATCCAGGCGCGCTACGAGGGCCGGGTCAACCCGGAATCCTGGACCCACGGGTCCGCCCGCGAGCGGCAGCAGTGGTTCTCCGAGGGCTACCGGACGGGCGACATGGCCCGCTGCGACACGTTCCGCTGACCCGGGGCGCCACGGCCGCCTCGGCGCGGCCCGAAGCCGCCGCCGGGGGACGGGGGCTTCGGGGCCGCTGCGCGGAGCCGGTTCCCCGGCCCGCCCGGGCGCTCACACGCCGCGCGGGCCTGACACCGCCCCGCCGGCGCTTCGGGCGCGGGGGCAGCCCGGGTCATTCGCCGCCCGTGTGGACCTGGAACGCGGCCCGGCGGACCGCCTTGGCCAGGGACGGGTCCGGGTGGGCGGCGGCCAGGGCGACGAGAACCTGCACCGTGCGGGGGTGGCCGACGGCGCGGACCTCCTCCAGGAGCCTCGGCACGGTGGTCCGCACCGCCGAGTCCAGGTGGCGGGCCAGCAGCTCCGCCTCCCCGTGGTCGGCGATGGCGGCGGCGGTGTCCACCCAGAGCCAGGTGGACTCCTCGGGGGTGAGCACGTCCTGGGCCTCGTCGGGGTCGACGCCGTCGTGCTCGGCGAGCCAGAGCAGCGCGTACGGCCGCAGGGCGGGCTCCCGGGAGGCGGCCCGGACCTCGGGTTCGGCGGGGGCGCCGACGACGCGGAGTGCCTCGAAGGCGAGGCCGCGCAGGAGGGCGTCGTCGCCGCGGGCGGCGTCCAGCAGTTCGGCGACGGCGTGGCCCACGGGCCGGGCGGCAAGCCAGGCCCGGTACTCGGCGCGGGCCGGGCCGGGGGTCAGTCCGGCGCAGCCGTGCAGCATGGCGGCGGCGGACTGCTCGATGTTGCCGGCGGGGCTCTGCGCGGCCACGCAGATCTGCTCCAGCTTGACCCAGACGGCCCAGCTGCCGAGCGGGGTCAGCGAGGCCCGGGCGGGGCCGAGGGCGACGGCGTCGACGGCGGCGAGGCCGCCCAGGGCCCAGCGCAGCAGCCGGGCGAGGGGCCCGGGGCCGGTCGCGGCGTCCCCGGCGGGGTCGGGAGCGGGGGCGGGGGCGGGCTGGGGGCCGTAGGGGACCTCGCACCGCTCGTCCCGGAGTTCCGTGACGCGCTGGCCGAGGAGGTCGAGCAGGTCGGGGACGGTGACGGGGCCGGCGGACAGCTGGAGCAGGGAGAGCAGCTGCGGCATCGCCTCGACGACTTCGGCGACGACCGAGGGTGCGATGTCGGCGGGGGCGGGGTGCACGAGCGACCAGGCGTCGAAGAGGGCGACCCAGCCGCGCAGCACGGCGGTGTCGTCGCGGTCCCAGGCGCGCAGCCGCCAGCCGGGCCGGGCGTGGCCGCCGTGAACCTCGACGAGTCCGGCGAGGCGGGCGCGGTCCCAGCCGGCCCGGATCTGCCCGTGCGTCAGCCGCAGGTCGGCGGCGGCCCGTTCGACGTCCGCGGCGGGCAGCGCGCCGGCCGGTGCGGGCCGGTTGCCGTCGCCCGCGCCGAGGTTGGCCTCGGCCCAGCGGGCGAGCCGCACCGCGTCGGCGAGGGACGCCCGCGCCCGGTGGGCGAGTTCGGCCGTGCCGGGGGTGCCCGCCGGGGGCCGGGAGGCCGGCCGGGTGCGCCGGTCGGTCACCGCCTTGCGGGCGGTCGCGACCGAGCGCGGGGAGACGAGTCGGAGTCTGGAGTCGCGAACCAACTGCTCATCAGGCTTTCGGGACGTCACGGAGGAAGTCTCGCCCGTCACCGGCCGAAAGCCCAAACGGAACCGGCTGCCATCGACAGTCGATACCGGGACAGAGCAGGCATATGCCCTGTCGTCGTGCCCGCGCGGCCCGGGTTCCGGTGCCCTTCACCTCATGGCGGTGAGTCGTTCACATCAGGGGGGTGAGGAAGCGCCGCAGGGCCTCCTCGTACCGCTCGGGGCCGGCGTTCCACATGGCGCCGTGCGGGGCGCCTGGAACCGTCTGGAGGGTGACGAGGTCGGGGCGGGCCGCGGCGAGCCGGCGCGAGGGCTCCCAGGGGGCGATCGTGTCGTCGGGGCCGTGGAAGAGGAGGACGGGGACGCGCAGGGCGCGGGGGTCCTCTCCGGGGGCCCGGTGTCCGGCGCGGAGTCCGGCCCTCCCCTCGGCGGCGCGCACGGCGAGCGGGAGCAGGGGGGCCGGGGTGTGGCGGGCGGCGGCCAGCGCGCGGAGGGTGGCGTGCCAGTCGAGGACGGGCGAGTCGAGGACGAGTCCGCTGATGCGGTCGGCGAGGGCGGAGCGCTCGACGGTGTGGAGGGCCATGGCGGCGCCGGTGGACCAGCCGTGCAGGATGACGCGGCGGGCGCCGTAGCGCAGGGCGTAGCGGATGGCGGCGTCCACGTCGCGCCACTCGGATTCGCCGAGGTGGCCGAGGCCGTCCGGGGAGGCGGGGGCGCCGAGGTCGCCGCGGTAGGCGAGGGCGAGGACGGGCAGGCCCAGCCGGTGCAGGAGGGGCATGGCGACCATGGGGTGCTCGCGTCCGGCGCCGAGGCCGTGGATGGCGATCACCCAGGTGGCGCGGGCGCCGGGGACGAACCAGGCGGGCATGCCGCCGAGCTCGCCGGGGACGTCGACGTCGGCGAATTCGAGTCCGAGCGCGCTGCCCGGGTCGCCGAGGTGGACCTGGGGGGTGAGGGCGACGCGGATGCCGGGGTCGAGGCTGCCGTGGGTGACGGCGAGGAGCCGCCGCACGACGGTGTCGGGGTCGCGGTCGGCCCGGTCGAGGACCTCGCCGACGACGGCGTGGACGCCGGGGGCGGCGAGCCCGTAGGTGCCGGGGCGCAGGGAGGCGAGCGAACGGGTGAGGGCCACCGAGCCGGGGGCGGTGGAGTGGACGGTCAGCCGGGGGCTGCCCGGCAGCGGGCGGCCGGGGGCGGGCCGCAGGGCGGCGTCGGCGGCGAGCCGGCCCGCCGCTGCCGCGGCCGCGCCGGCTCCGAGGAGGGTGGTCGCGACGGCCGCTGCCGTCACCGTGGCGGTACGCACCGCTCCAGTGTCGGACCGGGTGCGCGGACGGGCCACCGGAGGTTCCGTGAGGGGCCGGAAGCGGAACGTGATCGGGGAGGGCTCGGCGTCCGGGCGGGACCCCGGCGACGAGGGGGCCTGCCGGGTGATGTGGATCACTTCGGGCCGGGTTTCGGAACCTGCGGAGCGACTGCGCGGGGTGTCCGGAGGGGCTCGTTAACCCCGCTTTGACGTGCATTAATCGGGATACATCCCGCTAATGAGGCAGGAACGGGCCGCTCCGGGGGCGGGCCAGTCCACCGCGCCGTCCGCGTCAGTTCATCTTCCGTTCACCCACGTTGCCTACGGTCGCCGAGCCACTGACGCCAAACAGAAGCCTGGGTAAATGGAGCACATAACGCTTCTCCTCGGGATCGTGATCATCACCGCTCTCGTGTTCGACTTCACGAACGGTTTCCACGACACAGCCAACGCGATGGCGACCACCATCTCGACCGGCGCCCTCAAGCCCAAGACGGCGGTGGCCATGTCCGCCGTGCTCAACCTCGTCGGCGCGTTCCTGTCCGTGGAGGTCGCGAAGACGATCTCCAAGGGCCTCGTCAACGAAGAGGGCATCCAGCCGGAAGTGATCTACGCCGCGCTCGTCGGCGCGATCCTCTGGAACCTTCTGACCTGGCTGGTCGGACTTCCCTCCAGCTCCTCCCACGCACTGATGGGCGGTCTCATCGGTGCCGCGGTCGCCTCCGCCGGCATCGGCGCCGTCAACGGCGGCACGCTCGTCACGAAGGTCCTCCTCCCCGCGATCGCCGCGCCGATCGTCGCCGGCGTCGCCGCGATGCTGGCCGCCAAGATCACGTACAGGCTCGGCGCGAACGTCGGCGAGAAGACCTCCGCCAAGGGCTACCGGGCCGGCCAGATCGCCTCCGCGGGCCTGGTCTCCCTGGCGCACGGCACCAACGACGCGCAGAAGACGATGGGCATCATCACCCTGGCGCTCATCGCCGGCGGCGCCCTCGCGCCCGACGCCGACCCGCCGGTCTGGGTCATCGTCTCCGCCGGTGTGGCCATCGCGCTCGGCACCTACCTCGGCGGCTGGCGCATCATCCGCACCATGGGCAAGGGCCTGACCGACCTCCAGCCGCAGCAGGGCTTCGCCGCCCAGACCTCGGCCGCGGCCGTGATCCTGTCGTCCTCGAACCTCGGCTTCTCGCTGTCGACGACCCACTCGTGCTCCGGTGCGGTCATGGGCGCCGGCCTCGGCCGCAAGGGCGGCGTGGTCCGCTGGTCCACCGCCACCCGCATGTTCGTCGCGTGGGGCCTGACCCTGCCGGCCGCCGCGCTGGTCTCGGCGCTCGCCGAGCTCGCCATGCGCACCGGTGACGTCGGCATCGCCGCCGTGACGGTCTTCCTCGTCGGCTCCTGCGTGGCCATCTGGCTGGTCTCCCGCCGCCAGGTCGTCGACCACACCAACGTCAACGACCACGGCGACGAGGAGCCCGGTGTGGTCACCACCGCCATCGCGGCCGTCGCAGTGCCGCCGGCCGGTGTCGCGGCCGACGCGGACGCCGACCTGAAGGCCACCATCCCCGCCCCTGCCGCCCACGCGGCCGGCGAGACCCCCGCGGCGCCCGCCGCCGCGGTCTGACGAGCAGAGAAGGTTCAGCCAGCATGAAGATCGACTGGGCAGCCCTGGGCTCCGTCTTCGGAGTCAGCCTCTTCGCCACCGTCGCCCTCGTCGCCCTGTTCACCCTGGGCATGGTGGGCCTGTCCAAGCACGAGGCGGCCACCGACGCGGGCGGCAGCGCCGGCCTGGCCCGCACCGGCGCCTACGCCTGCTTCGCGCTCTGCACCGCCGCCGTGGCGTACGGGATCTACCTGATCGTCGCCTGATCCGCCGCGGGCCCGCCGCCCGCACGCGCACCCAGCTCCCCCCGGGCCCTGCCCGGGGGGAGTTCCCGTATGTACGTCCCCGTTCGGGCTGGTCAACGGCAAGTTGACGGGCCATTGCGGTGCGTGGTGGACTGCCGGAGCCATCACGGCGGCAGCAGAGGAAGTCCGGTGCGAATCCGGCGCGGTCCCGCCACTGTCACCGGGGAGCACGGCCGGCCGTACCGGGCCGGCGCCCCGGGAGCCAGGAACTCTCGCCGCCGGACACGTCGAACCAGGGCGCGGACCCTGAGTGAGGACATACCTGCACATGCGTGCCGATCGCGTTTTCGCGTACGGCGCGACGGCGGGCCTGATCGCCGACCGGATCCTCGGTGATCCGCGCCGCGGGCACCCCGTCGCCGCCTTCGGACGAGCCGCCGCCGCCGTGGAGCGCGCCCTGTGGCGCGACCGGCGGTCCGCCGGCGTGGCGCACGCCGCGGTGTGCGCCGGGGGCGCGGCCGTGCTCGGCGTGCTCGCCGCGCGCGCCGTACGCTCCCGTCCCGCCGCCGCCCGTATCGCCCTGACCGCGGCCGCCACCTGGGCCGTCGTCGGCGGCACCACGCTGGGCCGGGAGGCCCGCGCCATCGGCGGCGCCCTCGCCGCCGGCGACGTGGACGTCGCCCGGGAGCGGCTGCCGCACCTGTGCGGACGCGACCCGCACTCCCTCGACGGGCAGCAGATCGCGCGCGCCGTCGTCGAATCCGTCGCCGAGAACACCTCCGACGCCGTCGTCGGCGCCCTGGTGTGGGGGGCCGTCGCCGGCGTCCCCGGGCTGGCCGCCTTCCGCGCGGTGAACACGCTCGACGCGATGGTCGGCCACAAGTCGCCCCGCCATCTCAACTACGGCTGGGCCTCCGCCCGCCTCGACGACCTCGCCGGCTGGCCCGGGGCCCGGCTGACGGCCCTGGCCGCCGTCGCCGCCGGCCCCGACCGGCGCGGGGCCCTGCGCGCCTGGCGCGCCGACGCCGCCGCCCACCCGAGCCCCAACGCCGGGCCCGTGGAGGCGTCCTTCGCGGGCGCCCTCGGCGTACGGCTCGGCGGCACCCTCGCGTACGGCGGGCGGGTCGAGCACCGGGCCGTGCTGAACGGGGCGTACGGGCGGCCCGTCGAGGTCGCCGACATCGACCGCGCGGTGCGGCTCTCGCAGCGCGTGACCTGGCTGGCACTGGGGGCCTGCGCGGCACTGCGGTACGCCGTGTCGCGCCGCCCGGGGAAGGGGCGCAGATGAGCTCGGGCAGCAGGCCGGCGGGGGGTCTCCTCGTCGCGGGGACGACCTCGGACGCCGGCAAGAGCGTGGTCACGGCGGGCATCTGCCGCTGGCTGGCCCGGCAGGGCGTGAAGGTGGCGCCGTTCAAGGCGCAGAACATGTCGCTGAACTCGTTCGTCACCCGCGAGGGCGCCGAGATCGGGCGGGCGCAGGCCATGCAGGCGCAGGCGGCGGGCGTCGAGCCGACCGCGCTGATGAACCCCGTCCTGCTCAAGCCGGGCAGCGACCGCAGCAGCCAGGTAGTCCTGCTCGGCAAGCCGGTCGGCGAGATGAGCGCCCGCGGCTACCACGGCGGGCGGCAGGAGCAGCTCCTCGGCGTCGTCACCGACTGCCTCGACCGTCTGCGGGGCACGTATGACGCCGTGATCTGCGAGGGGGCCGGCAGCCCGGCCGAGATCAACCTGCGCCGGACCGACATCGTGAACATGGGCATCGCACGGGCCGCCCGCTTCCCGGTCGTCGTGGTCGGGGACATCGACCGGGGCGGCGTCTTCGCCTCGTTCTTCGGGACGACGGCGCTGCTCTCGGCGCAGGACCAGTCCCTCGTCGCCGGCTACCTCGTCAACAAGTTCCGCGGGGACGTCTCCCTGCTGGAGCCCGGGATGGAGATGCTCCGCTCCATGACCGGGCGCGCCACGTACGGCGTGCTGCCGTTCCGGCACGGACTCGGCATCGACGAGGAGGACGGCCTGCGGGTCTCGCTGCGCGGCGCGGTCCGCGAGTCGGCGATCGCGCCGCCGGTCGGCGAGGACGTGCTGCGGGTCGCCGTGTGCGCGGTGCCGCTGATGTCGAACTTCACCGACGTGGACGCGCTGGCGGCCGAGCCGGGTGTGGTCGTGCGCTTCGTGGACCGGGCCGAGGAGCTCGTCGACGCCGACCTCGTCGTCGTCCCCGGGACGCGCGGCACGGTCCGGGCCCTGGAGTGGCTGCGCGAGCGCGGCCTGGCCGCGGAACTCGCCCGGCGGGCCGCGGCCGGGAGGCCCGTACTGGGCATCTGCGGCGGCTTCCAGGCGCTCGGCGAGCACATCGAGGACGACGTCGAGTCCAGGGCCGGGTCCGTGGACGGGCTCGGCCTGCTCCCGGTCCGGGTCCGCTTCGCGCGGGAGAAGACCCTGGCCCGGCCGACCGGCTCGGCGCTGGGCGAGCCCGTCGACGGGTACGAGATCCACCATGGCGTGGCCGAGGTGCTGGGCGGGGAGCCGTTCCTCGACGGCTGCCGCGCGGGCGCCGTGTGGGGCACGCACTGGCACGGCTCCCTGGAGTCCGACGGGTTCCGGCGGGCCTTCCTGCGCGAGGTCGCGGCCGCTGCCGGGCGGCGGTTCACGCCCGCGCCCGACACCTCGTTCGCGGCGCTGCGGGAGGAGCAGCTGGACCTGCTGGGCGATCTGGTCGAGGAGCACGCGGACACCGCCGCGCTGCTCCGCCTGATCGAGTCCGGCGCCCCGGCGGGCCTCCCCTTCCTCCCTCCGGGCGCCCCGTGACCCGGCTGCCCGGCGCCGCCGCGCGCCGGCCCTTCCGATTCGCCTCCGCACCGTTCCCCGCCTTCCGAGGAGTGAGCACATGAGCACGCCCTACCCGTTCACCGCGGTGGTCGGCCAGACCGATCTGCGGCTGGCGCTGCTGCTCAACGCCGTGAGCCCCGCGGTCGGCGGTGTGCTCGTGCGCGGGGAGAAGGGCACCGCCAAGTCGACCGCGGTGCGCGCCCTGTCCGCGCTGCTGCCGCAGGTCGCCGTGGTGCCGGGCTGCCGGTTCAGCTGCGCCCCGGACGCCCCGGACCCGGCCTGCCCCGACGGCCCGCACGAGCCCGGCCCCGGTACGCAGCGCCCCGCCCGCATGGTCGAACTGCCGGTCGGCGCCACCGAGGACCGCCTGATCGGGGCGCTCGACATCGAGCGGGCCCTCGCCGACGGCGTCAAGGCCTTCGAGCCGGGCCTCCTCGCCGACGCGCACCGCGGCATCCTCTACGTCGACGAGGTCAACCTCCTCCACGACCACCTGGTCGACGTCCTGCTGGACGCCGCCGCGATGGGCAGCTGCCACATCGAGCGGGAGGGCGTGTCCGTCCGGCACGCGGCCCGCTTCATGCTCGTCGGCACGATGAACCCGGAGGAGGGCGAGCTGCGCCCGCAGCTGCTGGACCGGTTCGGGCTGACGGTGGAGGTGGCCGCCTCCCGGGATCCGCAGCAGCGCGTCGAAGTGGTGCGCCGCCGGCTGGCGTTCGAGGACGACCCGGCCGGCTTCGCGGGCCGGTGGGCCGGCGAGGAGGCGGAGGTCCGCGCCCGCGTGATCGCGGCGCGGGCGCTGCTGCCGCAGGTGCGGCTCGGCGACACGGCGCTGCTCCAGATCGCGGCGGCCTGCGCCGGCTTCGAGGTGGACGGCATGCGCGCGGACATCGTGATGGCGCGGACCGCGACGGCGCTTGCGGCGTGGGCGGGGCGGACGGCGGTCCGCAAGGAGGACGTCCGGCAGGCGGCACTGCTGGCCCTCCCCCACCGCCGGCGCCGGAACCCGTTCGACGCACCGGGGTTGGACGAGGCCAGGCTCGACGAGATCCTGGACGGCTTCCCCGACGACGAGCCGGAGCCCGACCCGCAGCCGGACCCCGAGCCGGACCCCGGCCCCGGCGACGACGGCCCCGACGGCGGCGGCCCGGACGGGGGCGGCCCCGACGGCGGCGGCGTGCCCCCGCAGGGCGGCGGTCCCGAGGCCGCTCCCGAGGAGCCGGCGGACCCCTCCGAGGGCCCGGAGGCGCCCGAGGCACCGCAGGCGCCGGACGCTCCCGCCGCCCCCTCCCCCGCTTCGGCGCCGGCGGCCGAGCAGGCCCCCGTACGGGCCGCCGAGCCGTTCCGGACGCGGATGTTCAGCGTGCCGGGGCTCGGCGAGGGCGCGGCCGGACGGCGTTCGCGCGCCCGGACCGCGCACGGCCGGACGACGGGCGCGCAGCGCCCCGCCGGGCGGCTGACAAAGCTGCACCTGGCCGCCACCCTGCAGGCCGCGGCTCCGCACCAGCGGGCGCGGGGCCGTTCCGGGCGGGGGCTGGTCGTCCGCAAGGACGACCTGCGCCAGGCGGTGCGGGAGGGGCGCGAGGGGAACCTGGTGCTGTTCGTCGTCGACGCGTCGGGCTCCATGGCCGCCCGGCAGCGGATGGGCGCGGTGAAGGGGGCCGTGCTGTCGCTGCTGCTGGACGCCTACCAGCGGCGGGACAAGGTCGGCCTGGTCACCTTCCGCGGCGCGGCCGCGGAGCTGGCGCTGCCGCCGACCTCCTCGGTGGACGCGGCCGCGGTGCGGCTGGAGCAGCTGCCGACCGGCGGCCGCACCCCGCTCGCCGCGGGCCTGCTGAAGGCGCGGGAGGTGCTGCGGGTGGAGCGGCTGCGCGACCCCAGCCGCCGCCCGCTGCTGGTGGTCGTCACCGACGGGCGGGCCACCTCGGCCGGCGCCCTCGGCGGCGACGCCCGCGAGGTCGCCGCGCGCAGCGCCCGCCTGCTGGCCGCGGACGGGGTGGCGTCGGTCGTCGTGGACTGCGAGTCGGGGCCGGTCCGTCTGGGGCTGGCCGGGGTGCTGGCCGCCGACCTGGGCGGGCCGGCCGTCACGCTGGACGGGCTGCGGGCCGACGCGCTGGCCGGGCTCGTGAAGGACGTACGCACATCGGTGGCGACCGCGTCACCGCACACCAACAGGAGGGCCGCGTAATGCCGAAGGGACAGCCGACCGTCATCCCCGACGACGGACTCACCACGCGCCAGCGCCGCAACCGCCCGCTCGTCTTCGTCCACACCGGGCCCGGCAAGGGCAAGTCGACGGCGGCGTTCGGGCTGGCGCTGCGCGCCTGGAACCAGGGCTGGCCGATCGGGGTGTTCCAGTTCGTCAAGTCGGCGAAGTGGAAGGTCGGCGAGGAGAACGCGCTGAAGGTGCTCGGCGCCTCCGGCGAGGGCGGCCCCGTCGTGTGGCACAAGATGGGCGAGGGCTGGTCCTGGGTGCAGCGCGACGCGCAGCTCGACAACGAGCAGGCCGCGAAGGAGGGCTGGGAGCAGGTCAAGCGCGACCTGGCCGCCGAGACGCACCGGCTTTACGTGCTGGACGAGTTCGCGTACCCGCTGCACTGGGGCTGGATCGACGTCGACGAGGTCATCGGGGTGCTGCGCGACCGGCCGGGCACCCAGCACGTGGTCATCACGGGCCGCAACGCGCCGGAGAAGCTGGTGGAGTTCGCCGACCTGGTCACCGAGATGACGAAGGTGAAGCACCCGATGGACGCCGGCCAGAAGGGCCAGAAGGGCATCGAGTGGTGACCTCGCACGCCGTCGCCGTCCCCCGTCTGGTGATCGCCGCCCCGTCGTCGGGGAGCGGCAAGACCACCGTCGCGACGGGGCTGATGGCGGCCTTCGCGGGGCGCGGCCTGGCCGTGTCCCCGCACAAGGCCGGCCCCGACTACATCGACCCCGGGTACCACGCCCTCGCCACGGGCCGGCCGGGGCGCAACCTCGACGCGTACATGTGCGGGCCGGAGCTGGTGGCTCCGCTGTTCGCGCACGGGGCGGCGGGCTGCGACCTGGCGGTCGTGGAGGGTGTGATGGGCCTGTACGACGGGGCCGCGGGGCGCGGTGAGCTGGCGTCGACGGCGCAGGTGGCGAAGCTGCTGCGGGCGCCGGTGGTGCTGGTGGTCGACGCGTCCTCGCAGTCCCGGTCGGTGGCGGCGCTGGTGCACGGCTTCGCGTCGTTCGACCCGCAGGTGCGCCTGGGCGGGGTGATCCTGAACAAGGTGGGCTCCGACCGGCACGAGGCGATGCTGCGGGAGGCGCTGGAGGAGGCGGGCATGCCGGTGCTCGGCGTCCTGCGGCGGGCGCCGCAGGTCTCGGCGCCGTCGCGGCACCTGGGGCTCGTACCGGTGGCGGAGCGGCGGGCGGACGCGGTGGCGTCCGTCGCGGCGCTGGCGGAGCAGGTGCGGGCCGGCTGCGACCTGGAGGCGCTGCTGGCGCTGGCCCGGTCGGCGCCGCCGCTGGACTGCGCGGCGTGGTCGCCGGAGCGTGCCGTGGCCTCGGCCGCCGCGCCACCGGCACCGGCTGCCGCGGCTGACGCGGGGCCCGGCGGGGGGCGGCGGCCCGTCGTCGCCGTCGCCGGCGGGGCCGCGTTCACGTTCTCGTACGCCGAGCACGCGGAGCTGCTCGCCGCGGCCGGAGCCGAGGTCGTCCCCTTCGACCCGCTGGCCGACGAGGACCTGCCCGAGGGGACGTCCGGGCTGGTCGTCGGCGGCGGCTTCCCCGAGGTGTACGCCCCGGAGCTGGCTGCGAACGAGCCGCTGCGCAAGGCGGTCGCCGGCTTCGCCGCGGCCGGCGGGCCGGTCGCCGCCGAGTGCGCGGGCCTGCTGTACCTGGCGCGGTCCCTGGACGGCCGGCCGATGTGCGGGGTCCTCGACGCCGACGCGGTGATGTCGCAGCGGCTGACGCTCGGCTACCGCGAGGCCGTCGCGGTGTCGGACAGCCCGCTCGCCGCGGCGGGGACGAGGCTGCGCGGGCACGAGTTCCACCGCACGGTGGTCGAGCCGGGCGCCGGACCCGCCCCGGCCTGGGGGTTCACACACCCCGAGCGGCGCGTCGAGGGGTTCGTCCACCGCGGCGTGCACGCCAGCTACCTGCACACCCACTGGGCGGCGGAGCCGTCGGTGGCCGTGCGTTTCACGGCCGCGGCGGCAGCACACCGGTGACGTCACTCCGCGAGGCCCACCACGAGCCAGATCCCGGCCACCCCGCCCACCGTGCACATCAGCGTGGACAGGGCGGGGTGCCGGTGGTGCGCCTCGGGCAGGATCTCGGCGGCCGCGAGGTAGAGCAGCCCCCCGGCGAAGAAGCTCAGGTACGCCCCGAGCGGTTCCTCCGGAAGGGTGAACAGCACGGTGGACGCCGCGCCCACCACGGGGGCGGCGGCGTCCGCGAGGAGCATCAGCAGCGCGCGCTTGCGGGCGTTCCCGTAGAGCCGGGTGAGGGTGTACGTGTTGAACCCGTCGGCGAAGTCGTGGGTGACCACGGCGAGGGCGACCGCGGTGCCCATGCCGCCGCCGACCTGGAAGGCGGCGCCGAGCGCCACCCCGTCGGCGAGGCTGTGGCCGACCATCGCGGCGGCCGCCGTCATCCCGACCTGGGGGGCGCGCCCGACGGCGCCGTCCCTGCCGTCCGTCCCGTTCCCGCCGTTGCGGCCGCCGGACGCGCCGTGTGCGGCCTGGCGTACCGCCAGGAGCCGTTCCACGACGTGCGCGACGAGGAATCCGGCCACGAAGAGCAGCAGCGCGAGCGGTACGCCGAACACCGGCCGGCCCGCCGCCTCCAGCGACTCCGGCAGCAGGTCCAGGCCCACGACGCCGAGCATCAGCCCGCCGGCGAGGCCCAGTACGAGGTGGCGGCGGTCGGTGACGCGCTGCGCCGTCCACCCGCCCGCCAGGGTCATCAGGAACGCGCCCAGCGCCACGATCACGGCCATGCGCCCTTGGATACCGACTGCCGGCCGCGCGTGCACGCGAGCGCGCGGGCCGCGGTCCACGCACGATTGACGACCGGGAAGGGGCAGGAGCCCGATGGGTGAGAACGCGACGCAGCTGGTGGTCGGGGTCGGCGGCCGGGCGGGGGTGTCCGTCGCGGAGGTCTGCGCCCTGGTGGAGGAGACGCTGCGCGGGGCCGGGCTGGCGGCCGGAGCGGTGAAGGCGCTGGCGACGGTGGAGACGAAGGCCTGCGAGGCCGGGATCACGGGGGCGGCGGAACGTTTCGGCGTGCCGCTGCTCAGCTACCCGGCCGAGGAGCTGGCGGGCATCGCCGTCCCGCACCCCTCGGACGCGGCCCGGCAGGCGGCCGGCACCCCCTCGGTGGCGGAGGCGGCGGCGCTGGCGACGGGCGGCGAACTCCTCGTGCCGAAGCGCCGCTCGGTGGCGGCGACCTGCGCGGTGGCGACCGCGCAGGCGCACGACCTGCGCCACCACGGGGACGCCGAGGTCCGCGACGACGGCGGATCGCTGGTGGACCTCGCGGTGAACGTACGGGCGCACATGCCGCCGGAGTGGCTGAAGCAGCGCATCGCGGCTTCGCTCGGCGGTCTCTCCGCATACCCCGACGGGCGCGCGGCCCGCGCGGCGGTGGCGGCTCGGCACGGGCTGCCGGCCGGCCGGGTGCTGTTGACGGCGGGGGCCGCGGAGGCGTTCGTCCTGCTGGCGCGGGCCCTGGACGTGCGGCGGCCGGTGGTGGTGCACCCGCAGTTCACCGAGCCGGAGGCGGCCCTGCGGGACGCCGGGCACCGGGTGGAGCGGGTGCTGCTGCGGGCGGAGGACGGCTTCCGGCTGGATCCGGCGGCGGTGCCGGAGGAGGCGGACCTGGTGGTCGTCGGCAACCCGACGAACCCGACGTCCGTACTGCACCCGGCGGCCGCGCTGGCGGCCCTGGCCCGCCCGGGCCGGATCCTCGTCGTGGACGAGGCGTTCATGGACGCGGTGCCGGGGGAGCCGGAGGCGCTGGCCGGCCGCACGGACGTGCCGGGCCTGGTGGTGCTGCGGAGCCTGACCAAGACGTGGGGCCTGGCAGGGCTGCGGATCGGGTACGTGCTGGCGGAGCCGGAGGTGGTCGCGCAGCTGGAGGCGGCGCAGCCGCTGTGGCCGGTGTCGACGCCCGCGCTCGTCGCCGCGGAGGCGTGCGTCGCCCCGGCGGCCCTCGCGGAGGCGGAGGCCGCGGCCCGGCAGATCGACGCGGACCGGGAGCACCTGCTGGCCGGGCTCGCCGAGTTCGAGGAGATCACGGTGGCGGGGACGGCCCGCGGACCGTTCGTCCTGGTCAGGGTGGCCGGGGCGGCGCAGGTCCGGATGCGGCTGCGGGCGCTGGGCTTCGCGGTCCGCCGCGGGGACACCTTCCCGGGCCTGGACGCGGACTGGCTGCGCCTGGCGGTGCGGGACCGGGCGACGACGGGGCGCCTCCTCCAGGCGCTGGACCACGCCCTCACCCTGACGGCCGCCGCGCGCTGACCCCGCGCGCCCCCGGCCGGGGCGAGGCCGGGGCGGGAACCGGGGCGCGGCGGGGCGCGTCCTCCGCGGCGGGCCCCGGGGGGGCACAAGCCACCCTCGGAACGCCGCTGACCTGCGCGGACGACCGGATCCGGCGGGGTCCGCGGGTGGCGTCGGCGGTCCGCCCGGGGGATGATCTGCGCAGGACGGCCATGCAGGGGGGACACAGGATGAAGGTTTCGGCGAAGGCGGGCGCGGCCGCGGTGGGGCTGGCCGCGCTGGCGGCCGCGGCGGTGTTCGCCGGCCCCGCCCTCCTCGGCGGCGGGGAGCAGCGCGGCGCCGCGGAGCAGCGGCTCGCGGGCGGGCGCCCGGAGGCGGGCGCGGCGAGCCCGTCGGCGCCGCCGGGGGCGCGTCCGTTCACGCTCGTCGCGACGGGCGACACGATCCCGTACCCGTCGATCATCGCGCAGGCCGCGAGCGATGCGGCGGGCAGCGGGGCGGGGCACGACTTCCGGAGGATACTGGCCGGGGTGAAGCCCGTGGTGGAGGCCGCCGACCTGGCGATATGCCACCACGAGATACCGTACGGCCGGCCCGGCGGCCCCTACACCGGATACCCGGCCTTCAAGGCGCCGCACGAGCTGGCCGACGCGCTGCGGGACGCCGGCTACGACAGCTGCTCGACGGCCTCGAACCACACTCTGGACGACGGCTGGGACGGTCTCGTCCGCACTCTCGACCACCTCGACCGGGCGGGCATCAAGCACGTCGGCTCGGCGCGCACCGCCGAGGAGGCGAAGGCCCCGGCGGTGCTCTCCGCGGGCGGCGCGACGGTCGCCCAGCTGGACTACACGTACGGCACGAACGGGATCCCGCTGCCGGCCGGGAAGCCGTGGGCCGTGAACCTGATCGACAAGGACCGGATCATCGCGGACGCCCGTGCGGCGCGCGCCGCGGGCGCCCACGTCGTCGTCCTCAGCATCCACTGGGGCTCCGAGTGGCAGACGGCCCCCGACAGGCAGCAGCAGGACCTGGCGCAGGCGCTGACCGCCTCCCGCGGGGCGGACGGCCTTCCGGACATCGATCTGGTCCTCGGCACGCACAACCACGTCCCGCAGCCCTACGAGAAGGTCAACGGGACGTGGGTGGTCTACGGGATGGGCGATCAGATCGCCAGCTTCTACGAGCCGGCGAAGCTCCGCGGCAACATGTCGTCCATCCCCCGCTTCACCTTCGCGCCGGCGGCCGCGCACCCGGGCCGCTGGGAGGTGGTGAAGGCCGAGTACCTGACGTCGTATGCGGACCGGGGCGCCCCGTTCCGGGTGGTGTGCACGTCCTGCACGGCCGGCGGCGGCGCCTCGGCAGGCGCCGCGAAGCGCTCCGAGTACGCCGCCGTCGACCGGCAGGTCGGCGAGGCCGTGCTGTCGCGCGGGGCCGGCGGGCAGGGGCTGGTGCGCGCGACGCGGTGACGCCCGCCGGCCGCGGCCGCGGCGTCAGGAGGCGCGGCGGCGGGTGACGACGAGTGCGGCGCCGCCGAGGCCGAGCAGGACGAGTGCGCCGCCCGCGACCCAGGGAGTGGCCGAACTGCCGCCGGTCTCGGCCAGGTTGGCGCCGCTCGCGATGACGGTGCCGGTCCCG
Source organism: Streptomyces globosus (assembly GCF_003325375.1). Classification (GTDB taxonomy): domain Bacteria; phylum Actinomycetota; class Actinomycetes; order Streptomycetales; family Streptomycetaceae; genus Streptomyces; species Streptomyces globosus_A. Next base: position 5,085,211 of record NZ_CP030862.1, read on the forward strand.
GAGGCCCCGGTCTGCGGCTTGACGTCGGGCTTGGCGGCGCCGCCGGAGGGCTCGGGGGCGGCGGAGGAGGGCGGCGGGCCGGCCGGGGACTGGCAGCGCGCCTCGGCGAGGACGACCTCGCCCTCGACCTGGGCGACGTTGAGGTCGAGCGGGTTGACGGACACCTTCAGCCGGAGTGCGGCCGCGGCGGCGGTGGAGGAGGTCGTCTCCGTACCGGAGAGCTCCAGGCTGACCATGCCGACCTTCGGCACCTCGACCTTGGTGGGACCTTGCGCGGACAGGGTGGCCTTCTTGCCGAGGACGGTGACGGAGCCCAGCACGTTGGAGGTGGCGGACGGCTTGCGCCCGGCTTCGCACACCGCCTTGGAGGTGACCTTCTCCACCTCGATCAGCGAGAGGGCGGGGAGCCCGGGCAGGTGGACGCGGGCCCGGGCGAGGTTGGCCTCCGCCTCGGCGCGGCCGCGGCCGGCGGTGGCCCTGGAGGTGGCGGCGTCGGCCTTGAGGATGTGGACCGGCCGGCCGCCCTCGACGCCGTCCACGGTGACGGAGAGGGCCGTCTTCCGGGCGGAGGCCGGGGCGCTGACCTCGTTGAGGGTGGTCTTCAGGGGGACGTGGACGGCCTTGTTGAGCAGGCCCACGTCGAGTCCGGCGCGCAGGACGACGGCGTCGGCCCGGCCGTCGGCACCGCCGGGCGCGGCTCCCGCGCCGCCCGTGGCGTGGGCGGGCGGGGCGGCGAGGAGGGCGATCGCGCCCGTGGCGAGCAGGGCGGCCGCGGGCATGCGGAAGGTGTAGCGGTTCAAGGTGGTGGAACCCCCGGGGAGATGGGGGCCGCCGCGCAGCCAATGGGGGACATCGCGCGTCGGCGGCCTGTTACCCGGGGAATTTTTTACGCACGGAGAGTGAACGCACAGCCACCTGAGGTGAGTTCACCCCAAAGGGTGGTTTCCATCCACGTATTCGATTGCTTTCGCATCAGGCGGCACGGGAGTTCTTTTCCGCCACACACCCGTGGGCGGTTTCACCCTGTCGCGGACCCGCGCGGCCGTGTGCAACGACCGGCGGGACGTCCGCGTCACGCCGCGTCAACCCGGTGACGCGGCGGGGAGGTCCGGCCGGTCAGGCGCGGACCGTGCCGTTCACCACGACCCGCAGCGGCTGCGCCAGCGCCCGCACGTCGGCCCGCGGGTCGGTCGCGTAGACGACGAGGTCCGCGGGGGCGCCCTCGGTGAGACCGGGCCTTCCCAGCCACTCCCGCGCCGCCCAAGCCGTCGCCGACAAGGCGTCCAGCGGCGGGATCCCGGCGCGCACCAGCTCCGCCACCTCGTCCGCGACGAGCCCGTGCGGCAGGGAGCCGCCTGCGTCGGTGCCCACGTAGACGGGGATGCCCGCGTCCCAGGCGGAGCGGACCGTGTCGTACCGCCGCTCGTGCAGCCGCCGCATGTGCGCCGACCAGCGGGGGAACTTGGCGTCGCCGCCGGCCGCCAGCTTGGGGAACGTCGCGATGTTCACCAGCGTCGGGACGATCGCCACCCCGCGCTCCGCGAACAGCGGGATGGTGTCCTCGGTGAGCCCGGTGGCGTGCTCGATGCAGTCGATGCCGGCCTCGACGAGGTCGCGCAGCGAGTCCTCGGCGAAGCAGTGGGCGGTGACCCGGGCGCCCAGCCGGTGCGCCTCGGCGATGGCGGCCTCGACCTCGGCGCGCGGCCAGCAGGCCGTGAGGTCGCCGGCGTCGCGGTCGATCCAGTCGCCGACCAGCTTCACCCAGCCGTCGCCGCGGCGGGCCTCGCGGCCGACGTACTCGACGAGGTCGGCCGGCTCGATCTCGTGCGCGTAGTTGCGGATGTAGCGGCGGGTCCGGGCGATGTGCCGCCCCGCCCGGATGATCTTCGGGAGGTCGTCGCGGCCGTCGATCCAGCGGGTGTCGGAGGGGGATCCGGCGTCGCGGATGAGCAGGGTGCCCGCGTCGCGGTCGGTCAGCGCCTGGCGTTCGGCGGTCCCGGCGTCGACGGGGCCGTGGGCGTCGAGCCCCACGTGGCAGTGCGCGTCGACGAGGCCGGGCAGCACCCAGCCGGACACGGCGGTGGTGTCGCGGGCGCCGGGCGGCCGCTCGTAGGAGATCCGGCCGCCTACCACCCACAGCTCGTCGCGGACGTCGTCGGGCCCGACGAGCACGCGTCCCTTCACATGCAGCACGTCATCCGTCATGACCGAACTGTACGTGCGCCCTGGATAGGCTTCCCGGGTAGTCCCCGCACGAGGAGAGAGCGCCCTGTGAACCACCCCTTCCTGGACCTGCCGCCGCTGACCGCGGAGCACTTCGCGTCGATCGAGCGGCGGGTGGCGGACCTGCTCGGCACCCGCCAGGACGTGGTGGTCACGCAAGGCGAGGCGCTGCTGCCGCTGGAGGGCTGCATCCGCTCGGGCGCCCGCCCCGGCTCGGCCGCGCTGAACGTGGTGACGGGCCCGTACGGGACCACGTTCGGCAACTGGCTGCGCGACTGCGGGGCCGAGGTCGTGGACCTGGAGGTGCCGTTCGACACCGCGGTGACCGCCGAGCAGGTCGCCGCGGCGCTCGCCGCGCACCCGCGGATCGACTTCGTGTCGCTGGTGCACGCCGAGGCGGCGACCGGCAACACGAACCCGGTCGCGGAGATCGGCGAGGCGGTACGGGCCCACGGGGCGCTGTTCATGCTGGACGCGGTGGCCTCGGTTGCGGCGGAGCCGCTGCCGGCCGACGCGTGGGGCGTGGACCTGTGCGTGATCGGGGCGCAGAAGGCGATGGGCGGACCCGCCGGCGTGTCCGCGGTGTCGGTGTCGGAGCGGGCGTGGGAGCGGTTCGCGCAGAACCCCGCGGCGCCGCGCCGCTCGTACCTGTCCCTGCTGGACTGGAAGGAGCGCTGGATCGACGGCGGGCGCCGGGCGCTGCTGCACGCGCCGGCGCAGCTGGAGATGCTGGCACTGGAGGCGTGCCTGGACCGGATCGCGGCGGAGGGGCTGTCGGCCGTGCAGGCCCGCCACGCAGCGGCCGCGGCGGCGACCCGGGCGGGAGCGGAGGCCCTCGGGCTGGCCCCGTACGTGAAGCGCGCGGCGGAGGCGGCTCCGGTGGCGACGACGCTGCGCGTGGCGGACGCCTCGACGGTGGCGGCGAAGGCGCTGGCCGCGGACCCGCAGGCGCCGCTCGCGGCGGGCGGCGGTGCGCTGGCCGGGGAGATGCTGCGGGTCAACCACTACGGTGCGGCCGCTTCCCCGGCAGCGGTGCGCGCCGGCCTGACCGCGCTGGCGGCGGCGCTGTCGGCGGACCCGGCCGCGGCACTGGAGGCGGCTGACGCGGCCTGGGAGCCGGCGGCGCACTGAGCCGCGCCCGCCGCCCCGCCACTCCCCCGCCGCGGATCGGCGGTGCGGGAGGGCGGTGCAGGAGGGCGGGGCAGCGCCGGGCGGGGCGGCGGGTCGGCGCTGCGGGCGTCAGCGCTGGGGGACGGCGCACGCGCCGTCCGCGTCGCACGCGTCGGCGGCCGGGGCCGGCTCCGCGGCCTCGCGGCCCTCCCAGGCCTGCTCCAGGGCGCGGGTGAACACCTCGGCGGGCTGGCCGCCGGAGATCCCGTAGCGGCGGTCGAGGACGAAGAACGGCACCGCGTTGGCGCCCAGTTCGGCGGCCTCCCGCTCGTCGGCGCGCACCTGCGCGGCGTAGGCGGTGCCGTCCGCGAGGACGGCGCGGACCTCGGCCTCGTCCAGGCCGGCCTCGACGGCGACGGCGGCGAGGACCCCGGCGTCGAAGAGGGACCGGTCCTCGGCGAAGTTCGCGCGGAACGCCCGGTCGAGGAGCTCCTCCTGCAGGCCGCGCGCGGCGGCCAGGTGCAGCAGCCGGTGGATGTCGAAGGTGTTGCCGTGGTCGCGGCCCTCGGTGCGGTACTCCAGGCCCTCGGCGCGGGCGGTGGCCGCGACGTGCTCCTCCATGCCGCGGGCCTCTTCGAGGGTGCGGCCGTACTTCTTCGCGAGCATCTCGACGACCGGGGCGGTGCTGCCCTCGGGGCTGTTCGGGTCGAGCTCGAAGGAGCGGAAGACGACCTCGACTTGGTCCCGGTGCGCGAACGCGGCCAGCCCCTTGGTGAAGCGGGCCTTGCCTATGTAGCACCAGGGGCAGGCCACATCCGACCAGATCTCGACGCGCATGTTCCTTCTTCTCTTTCCGGTTGCGGAAGGGCGGGCGGACGCCGCGGCCGGCGGGGCCGCGGCGGTTTCACCTTCAACAACCTGCCGGAACATCTCATTCCCCGGACGGTCCGGGGGCGGGGGACGGGTCGGCGGCCTATTTCTTCAGCCAGGCCTGCATCATCTTCTGGGCGACGGGTGCCGCCAGGCGGCCGCCGCCGATCTCGGACCGGTCGGTGTCGGAGTTCTCGATCACCACGGCCACGGCGATCTGCTTGCCCTTCGCCTTGCCGTACGAGGTGAACCAGGCGAGCGGCGGCAAATTGTTCTTCACGCCGCGCTGGGCGGTGCCCGTCTTGCCGCCGACCTCGGCGCCCGACACCTGCGCGGGCTTGCCGCCGCCCTCGGTCGCGACGGTCTTCATGACGTCGCGCAGCATCGAGGCGGTCTTGGCGTTCATGGCCTGCTGGGTCTTGGGGTTCTTGAAGCTCTCCAGCACGCTGCCGCCCGCGTCGGTCACCTCGGAGACCGAGTGCGGAGCGACGAGCTTGCCGTCGTTCTCGATCGCCGCCGTCACCATCGCCATCTGGAGCGGGGTCGCCTGGACGTCGAACTGGCCGATGCCGGTCTGCGCGACCTGGTCGACGGACATCTTCGCGGAGGGGTACTTGCTCGGCACGCGGGTGGTGACGGGGATCTCCGTGTTCGTGTTGAAGCCGAGCTTCTCGGCCATCGCCCGCATCTTGTCCTGGCCCAGCTTGGAGGCGAGCTCGGCGAAGACGTTGTTGCAGGACAGCCGCATCGCGACACGCGCCGAGACGCCGTTGCAGGCGGCGGAGCCGGCCTCGCTGGGAAGCAGCGTCCTGGTCCCGGGGATCGTGTACGGGTCGGGGATGCCGGTCGGGGCGTCGACGTCGGTGACGAGCCCGTTCTCGATGGCCGCGGCCAGGGTGACCAGCTTGAAGGTGGAGCCGGGCGCCTGCGGCTTGCGCAGCGCGACGTTCTCCATGGCCTTGCCGTTGTCGGCGGACAGCTCCTCCCACGCCTCCTTGTCGTTGGCGCCGGCGATGCGGCCGGGGTCGAAGGACGGATTGTTCACCATGGCGAGGATCTCGCCGGTCTTCGGGTCGATCGCGACGGCGGATCCCTGCTTGCCCTGGAGCGCGTCCCAGGCCGCCTTCTGGACGTCCTTGTCGATCGTGGTGACGACGTTGCCCGGCGAGGCCCGCTTGTTGAGCAGCAGGTCCATGACGGTCTTCAGGCGGTCGTCCGAGCCGTTGAGGACCTTCTTGTAGACGCCTTCGAGCATGGTGGTGCCGAAGGCCTGCGAACTGAATCCGGTGATCGGGGCGTAGAGGGGCCCGTCCGCGTACGTCCGCTTGTAGGCGAAGTCCTTCCCGCCGGTCTTGACGGAGCCGGTGATCGCCTCTCCGCCCACGATGATGTTCCCCAGCGGGTTCTCGTACTGCCCGAGGAGGTTCCGGCGGTTGTGCTCGTTGTCTGCGAGGGCCTGGCCTTGGTAGGCCTGCACCCAGGTGACCCGGACCAACAGGGCCAGCACCAGGAGCAGACAGAAGACCGACGCACGCCTGATCGTCTTGTTCATCTCCCGAAAGGACGCTCGACGGCCCGCGTACGTTCCTCCCCGGCCCGAGTGTGGCCCGTTTCTCAGGCCCTTCTCATCACGAACCCCCCTTCGTAGGCGGCGATGACCGCCTGGGTGCGGTCGCGCGAACCCGTCTTGGCGAGGACGGCCGCCACGTGCGTCTTGACGGTCTGGGGGCCGACGCCGAGGCGGGCGCCGATCTCGGCGTTCGACAGCCCGGTGGCCATCAGCCGCAGCACACCGGCCTCCCGGTCCGTGAGCCGTGCCGCCCAGGCCGCCGTCCCGCCCGCTGCTGCGGCGGCGTGGCTCGCGGCGAGCGAGCGGACCGCCTCGGGGAAGAGCAGCGAGTCCCCGCGGGCGACCAGCCGCACCGCGCCGACCAGTTCGTCGGGGTCGGCCCGCTTCAGCAGGAACCCGGCGGCGCCGGCCCGCAGCGCGTCGTACACGTGGGCGTCGTTCTCGAAGGTGGTCACGACGAGGATCCTGGGCGGTTCGGCCGCACCGGCCAGGATCCGCTCGGTGGCCCGTATTCCGTCGATGCCGGGCATCCGGACGTCCATCAGCACCACGTCCGGCGCGAGGGTGCGGACGGCGGTCACCGCCTCGGCGCCGTCGCCGGCCTCCCCGACGACCTCCAGGTCGGGTTCGGCGTCGAGGATGGCCCGCAGGGCGGTGCGGACCATGCGCTCGTCGTCGGCGAGGACCAGGCGCAGCGGGGGCCGGTTCATCGGCAGCCCCCGCCGAGCGGGAGGACGGCCCGCAGCCGCCACAGGCCGTCGTGCCGCCCGGCCTCGACACTGCCGCCGAGGAGCCGGGCCCGCTCGGCGGCCCCGTGCAGGCCGCGGCCGCCGGTGGTGCGCGGGGAGGGGCCGGCTGGGGCCCCTGGCGGATTGGTCATGGTGATCTCCAGTTCTCGGTGTGCGGTGGTGCCGGGGCCGCCGTCCGGGCCCTTCCGGACGGCGATCCGCAGCTCGACGGGCCCGGCCCCGTGCCGCAGGGCGTTGCCGAGTCCCTCCTGCACGATCCGGTAGGCCTCCCGGGACGCGATCGGGGAGAGCTGCGACCAGTCCCCGGCGGGCCCCGGCTCCTGCCGGACGGTGACGGCCACGCCGGCGGCGCGGGTGCGGGCCAGCAGCCCGTCCAGGTCGGAGGCGAGGGTGGGGGCGGGCGCGGCGGCTGTCCGGCCGGCGGGGTCGCCGTCACGCAGCAGGCCGAGCACCCCGTCCAGCTCGCCCACGGTCCGCCGGGCGGTGTCCTCGATGGCGGCGAGGGCCTCCCGGACGAACTCGGGGTCGCGGCCGAGGACCCGGCGGGCTGCGGCCGCCTGGAGGGTGACCGCGCTCAGGGCGTGTCCGACGGCGTCGTGCAGTTCGCGGGCGAGCCGGTTGCGCACGGCGAGGTCGGCGGCCCGTTCCTCGGCCGCTGCCAGCCGGTCGGCCGCCGTCGGCCCGAGCAGCACGGGCGCCGCCCGGGCCAGGAGCGCCCCCGCCGCCGCGGCGGCCGCGACCAGCCCGGCCAGCATCCCGGCACCCATGAGCGGCGCGAGCCAGGAGGCGGTGTCGTCGGGGAAGTAGACCAGCGACAGCGGGGCCTCCCGCAGCGACCGCACCAACGGCACCGCGATCAGCACCACCGCCATCGGCGGCACCGCCAGGCTCATCCCCGCCACGGCCGCCCCGGCGCCCAGGTGCAGCGACCACCAGGCGGCAGTCCTCCCGCGGGCCGCCCAGGACCGGGCCGGCCCCTCTGCCAGCAGTTCCCCCGGCACCCCGCACAGCATCCGCACCGCACCCGCCGACATCGGCCGGACCGGCCCGAACACGCCGGTCACCGCGGCGAGCGGCAAGGACAGGCCGTAGGCGGCGAACGTCAGCGGCACGGACTCCAGGGTGTTCACCCCGCCGGCCGCCACCCCGACGGCCACCTGCGCCACCAGGAAGTACGGCATCAGCAGCGCCCCGCCGAGCACCAGATGCACCCACCGCATCCGCGCCCGCACCCCCCACACCGCAGCCCGCATGCTGGCGCTCCCCCGATCCCCTCACCCGTCGCCGCCCCCGAACCCGCACGGGAGCCGGCGCCCGCGCCGTACCGCACGTTCAGGCCAGTGTGCGCCGCCGGGTCGCGAACCCGGTCAGGACGCTGGCCGCGAGGCATCCGGTGACCACCTGGCCAGCGTAGGCCAGCAAGATCACGGAGGGTGTTCCTCCGCCCTCTCCGATCCCGGGAGCGAAGGGCACGGCAAGGAGGTACAGGCCCCAGCAGAGCGTCGCGGCCGATCCGATCCACCCCGCCACCAGCGGCCACACCGGCCGCCGCCCCCCTCCCCGGGCCAGCAGCACCGCGCACCAGCCGGCGAGCAGCGCGCACACCGCGTGCACCGCCGACACCACCCCCGTCTCCACCGAATGCAGGGCCGCCCGCTCGGCGCCCAGCCACGCGGCGCCCCCGAAGGCCCAGTACGCGTACAGCGCACCCAGCGCCGTGCCGAGCGCGGCCGCGGCTCCCGCCGCCACCCCCGTGGGCGGCGGGAGCCGCATACCGCTCGCGCCCTGCCGGAGGCGGCCCCAGCGCCTGCGCGCATAGGGAACGAACAGGCCTGCGAGGGCGAGCCCTTGGACGGTGAAGCCGCCGTAGACGACGAGGTACACCCAGCCGTGGAGGAAGGACTCCCCGGCGGCCCTCGCCGCGGGATCGGCGCCCAGGCCGACGGCTCTGAGGGCGAGTTGGGCGGGGAAGCCGGCGAGTATCGGCGTGAGCAGCCCGGTCGCGGTGAAGGCGGGGACGAGGAGCAGCGGCGCCGGCACCCGCCGGCCCCACGGCCGGGTCAGCAGCAGCGCCAGCACGATCACGGCCGCGTCCATGGCCATGGTCACGGCATTGGCCACGGTGAAGAACACCGACGGTGCGAGCAGCACGCTGCCCTCCGGTATGCCGATGTCGCTCCCGGCCAGCCAGGCCGTCTTCAGGGCCAGGTACGGCAGTGTCGCGGCCACGGCCGCCGCCCGCAGCAGCCGCGCCCCCGCACCGGTGGCGTCGGGCGCGCGGGCCTCCGCCGTCACGGCGGCCGCACCGCCCGCTGCCTTGCCTGCCGTCCTCCCTGCGGTCCTCGCGGCCCTCGCCGCAGCCGTCCCCCTCCCGCCGGGTGTCCCGGTGGTCGTCTCGGTCCTGTCGGTCCTGTCGGTCCTGTCGGTCGTGTCGGCAGGACCCGTCCGGTGCATTGCTCGCCTGGTCATGGCCCTACGTTCCCCCGCCCCCGGCCCCGGCCGCCTCCCCCGCCGAGGGGATCTGCCTCCCCCGCCCGGGGGAGGAACCCCCGGGCCCTGCGCAGGAGCCACCGCCGGGCCGTCACATCCGGCGCGTCACCACCGACAGCCGGTCCCGGGCGGCGAACAGGGCCGCCTTGATCAGCTCTTCGCGCTCCTCCGTCAGCCGGGCCACCGGCACCGAGCAGCTCACCGCGTCCCGGGCGGGCGTCCGGTACGGCACCGCCACCCCGAAGCAGCGCAGCCCCAGCGTGTTCTCCTCCCGGTCCTCCGCATACCCCTTCTCCCGCACCACCGCGAGCTCCTCGATGAGCCGCTCCCGGTCGGTCACGGTGTGCTCGGTGACCGCCTCCAGCCTCCGCGGCAGCAGCGCCCGCACCTCCTCGTCGGAGTGGCCGGCGAGCAGCGCCTTGCCGAGTGCCGTCGAGTGGACGGGCAGCCTCCGCCCGACGCGCGTGAACGGCCGCAGATGGTGCCGGGACTGGCGGGTCGCCAGGTAGACGACGCTCGTGCCGTCCATCCGGGCCAGGTGGATGGTCTCGGTCGTGTCCTCCGAGAGCCGGTCGAGGGTGGGCCGGGCCGCGGCCACCACCTCGTCGCCGTCGATGTACGAACTGCCGACGAGCAGGGCCCGTACGCCGATGCCGTACCGGGTGCCCGTCGCGTCCGTCTCGACCCAGCCCAGGTTCACCAGCGTGCGCAGCAGCATGTACAGGCTGGACTTGGGCAGTCCGAGGTCGTGCTGGATGTCGGCAAGGCTGTGCAGGCCGGGCCGGGCCGCGAAGTGCTCCAACAGGACGACCGTGCGGACGGCGGACTTGACCGCCGCGGGTGCCCCGGCCGGCTCGCCGCCGGGCCCCGCTTCGTCCCCACCGCCCGGCGCGGCCCCCCGTACCGCTGCCCCGCCCGTGCCGGAGGCCGTGCCCCCGCTCGCGCCTGCGCCGGTGTCTGCGCCTGTGGTCATGCGCCTCGTGCCCCTCTTCGCCTGATGTCACGGTCTCTTGTCACGCCGTGGACGCGGAAATAGAGTCCGGAACGGATGGAGATCATTCACCCACCGGGACGGCGTTCAGAATACTGAACGGACCCGGCGGGGCCGGCGCGGATCCAGGAGGCAGTACGGCATGGCAGCAGGGACACCAGTCTGGAGTGTGGACCCCCGCACCGGGAAGCAGCGGGAACAGGTCACCCTGGAGGCCGCCCCGGCGGACGTGGACGCCGCCGTGCGCGCCGCGCACGCGGCCCGCGGCGCGCTCGCCGACCGCGCCGCACGCACCGCCTTCCTCCGCGCCGCCGCCGACCTGCTCGACGCGGAGGCTGCCCGGGTCGTGGAGACCGCCGACGCCGAGACGGCGCTCGGCCCGGCCCGCCTCACCGGCGAACTCGCGCGGACCACCGGCCAGCTGCGGGCCTTCGCCGACGCCGTGGACGAGGGCTCCTACCTCGACATCCGCATCGACCGGGCCGACGCCTCCCTCACCCCGCCGCGCCCCGAACTGCGCCGCTACAAGGTGCCTCTGGGCGTGGTCGCCGTCTACGCCGCCTCCAACTTCCCCCTCGCCTTCTCCGTCCCCGGCGGGGACACCGCGAGTGCCCTGGCCGCCGGCTGCCCGGTGGTCGTCAAGGCCCACCCCGACCACCCGGCCGCCTCCGAGCTGTGCGCCTCGCTCCTGCGCCGCGCGGCCGCGGCGGCCGGACTGCCGGAGGCGGTCGTGTCGGTGGTCCACGGCTTCGACGCGGGCCTGGAGCTGATCCGGCACCCGCTGGTCGCCGCGGCCGGATTCACCGGGTCGGTGCGCGGCGGGCGCGCCCTGTTCGACGCGGCCGCCGCCCGGCCGGTGCCGATCCCCTTCCACGGCGAACTCGGCTCCCTGAACCCCGTCGTGGTCACCCCGGACGCCGCCGCCGAGCGGGCCGAGGAGATCGGCGCGGGCCTCGCCGCCTCGGTGACGCTCGGGAACGGCCAGTTCTGCGTCAAGCCGGGCCTGGTCCTCGTACCGGAGGGGGCGGCCGGGGACCGGCTGGCCGGGGCGCTCGCCAAGGCGCTCGGCGAGACCGGTCCGGGCGTCCTCCTCGACCACCGGATGCGGGACGCCTTCGCCGCAGGGGTCGCCGAGCGGGCCGCGCTGCCGGGCGTCACCGCGCCCGTCGCCGCGGGCGCCGCCGGGGAGCACGCCGTCGGCGCCGGCTGCCTGGCCGTGCCCGCCCGCGCCCTGCTGGCCGGCGGCCCGTACGACCTGCTGCTGGAGGAGTGCTTCGGCCCCGTCACGGTCCTCGTCCGGTACGCCGGCCAGGACGAGGCGGGCGCCGTGCTGGACCGCCTGGCCGGGAACCTGAGCGCGACGCTCCACGTCTCTTCGGCGGAGGCGGAGGGGGCGCCGGGCCCGGCGGCCGCGCTGGTGGCCCGCGTGACGGAGCTGGCCGGGCGGATCGTCGTCAACGGCTGGCCGACGGGCGTCGCGGTGGCCCCGGCCCAGCACCACGGCGGCCCGTACCCGGCGGCGACCTCGCACTCCACGTCGGTCGGGGTGACGGCGATCGAACGCTGGCTGCGGCCCGTCGCCTACCAGTCCGTGCCGGAAGGGCTGCTTCCGCCGGAGCTGCGGGAGGCGAACCCGCTGGGGCTGCCGCGCCGCGTCACCGGGACGGCCTGATCAAATGCGGTTGCCTGCCCCGGCCGGACCGGGGCAGGCTGCGCGCATGCCGAGACCACAGGGATTCACGTACGAGCAACGGGGCGACGGCACCGTCGCCATCACCCACCGCGGCCGGTCCGCGGGCACCCTGCGCGGGCCGCGCGCGGAGAAGTTCCTCGCCGAGGTGGAGTCAGGCGACGCGCAGCTCGTGATGGCCCGCTGGACGGGCGCGTACAGGTTCGGGAACGAGCGCACCGCCCGCAACCACCCGCGCAACCGGCGCTGACGCCGCCCGGCACCGCCGTACGGGCGGCCCCCGCCGCCCGTACGGAGCAGCGGAGGGCGGCGGGGGAACGGCACGGCACCCCCGGTCGTTCTCCGGGCATGACCGCTATGACCCCTGGTTCCAACCTGCCGCTCGAAGCCGTCCGCGTGACGGTCGAGGTGGCCGCCCCGGTGCGGCTCGACGTCTCGGGGCTCCTCCTCGCGGCCGACGGCAAGGTCCGCTCCGACGCCGACTTCGTCTTCTACAACCAGCCGTCCGGTCCGGGCGTCTCGCACCGCTCCGGCGGCGGGGCGGGGCCCGACTCCGTCACCGTGGACACGGCTGCGCTGCCCCCGGACATCGAGCGCGTCGTCGTCACGGCCAGTCCGGACGCGGCCGGGCAGACGTTCCAGGGCATCGAGCCGACCGCGACCGTGCGGCAGGCGGACACGGGCGCGGTGATCGCGACGTTCACGCCGCCGCAGCTCGGGACGGAGACGGCGCTCGTGGTGGTGGAGGTCTACCGCCGCGGCGGCGCGTGGAAGGTGCGCGCGGTCGGCCAGGGGTACGCAGACGGGCTCGCCGGGATCGCCACCGACTTCGGCGTCTCGGTGGAGGAGGAGCCCGCCGCACCCGCCGACCGGCCGGCCGCCCCCGCCCCCCTGCCGCCCGCGCCGGTGAGCCCGCCCGTCACGGTCCCGCCGCCGGCGCCCGCCCCGGCCGGACCGGTGCCCGCCGCGCCGCCCGCGGCCCCCTCGCCCGCCCCTGCCGCCGCCGGCACCGGGAAGATCAACCTGGACAAGGGCCGCGTCAGCCTCCAGAAGAACCAGACCGTCTCCCTCGTCAAGCACGGCAAGCCGCTGCTCTCCCAGGTGAGGATGGGCCTCGGCTGGGAGCCCGCCTTCCGCGGCCGCGACATCGACCTGGACGCCTCCGTCATCGCGTACGGCCCGCAGCGCAACCACATCGACAGCTGCTACTTCGGCCGGCTGTCGATCCTGGGCGGCGCCGTCAAGCACTCCGGCGACAACCTCACCGGCGAGGGCGCGGGCGACGACGAGGTGATCACCGTAGACCTCGGCCGGCTGCCCGCGGAGGCGACCGGCCTGGTCTTCACCGTCAACTCCTTCTCCGGCCAGAAGTTCACCGAGGTCGCGAAGGCCTACTGCCGCCTCATCGACGCCGCCACCGGCGAGGAGCTCGTCCGCTTCGACCTCACCGGCGCCGAACCGCAGACGGGCGTGATGATGGCGAAGCTGATCCGGCAGTTCTCGGGCGAATGGGAGATGACGGCCATGGGCGACTTTGTGAAGTCCCGCACAGTGCGCGGCATGGTCAAGCCCGGCGCGGACGCACTCTGAGCAGGTGGGCGGGCACGCGGAGCCACCGCGGGCGGTGAGGGCCGCCGGCGAGGTGATGGATCGCACCCGAAAAGCGGGGGTGACTGTCCGTGCCCGCCCGTAGCCTTGGAAGCATGGACAGCACACTCCGGCCCGCGGGTCCCGCCCGCCCGTCCGCCGCAGAGGCGAACGAGGCGATCCGGTACCTCGTCGAGTCCAGGGTGGACGGGGAGTGGCCCTCCGAGGCCTACGAGTTCCTGCTGGAGCAGTGGGCCAACGCCGTCCGCGCCGAGGACGTCGAGGTCGCCGCCGCCCAGTGAAGGGGCGGCGGCGCAGCCGTCGGCAGTGCGCTCAGTGCGCGCGCCGCCACGGGCCCGTGATGGCGAGCATGATGCCGGGGTCCTGGAGGCAGGCGAACAGCGTGCGCCCGTCCGGGGAGAAGCAGACACCCGTGAACTCGGAGTACTCCGGCTGCTCGGCCGTCCCGATGTTCAGCTCGTTGCGCGCCAGCGGATAGGTGCGCCCGGATTCGGTGGCGCCGAAGAGGTGCTGGACCCCCTCGCCGTCCTCGGCGATGACCAGGCCGCCGTACGGGGACACAGTGATGTTGTCCGGCCCGTCGGCCGCGCCGCCGCCGGACGGGTCGGCGTTCACCCCGAACAGCACTTCCAGGGTGACCGTGCGCCGCTTCGGGTCGTAGAACCACACCTGGCCGTCATGGGCCGCGCCGGGGCTCTCCGAGCGGGCGAACGAGGACACGAAGTAGGCGCCGCCGTCCCCCCACCACATGCCCTCCAGCTTGCGGCCGCGCGTCACCGCGCCCTCGCCGAACTGCTTGCGGACCGACCGGGTCCGCGCGTCGCGGTCCGGGACCTCCACCCAGTCGACGCCGTAGACGGTGCCGGTCCGCGTGGCGCGCGTCAGGTCGTCGACGAAACGGCCCCGGTTGTCGAAGCACTTGGCGGCGGCGAGCACCCCGGCGTCGGGGGCGAGGGTGCGCAGGCGGCCGCGGCCGTGCCGGAAACCGGCGGGCGGCGTCCAGCGGTAGAGGAGGCCGCTGGGGCCGGAGGCGTCCTCGGTGAGGTAGGCGTGGCCGCGGCGCGGGTCGATGACGACCGCCTCGTGGGCGTAGCGGCCGAAGGCCCTGACCGGCTGCGGGTCGCGGTTGGCGCGCCGGTCGTGCGGGTCCACCTCGAAGACGTAGCCGTGGTCCTTCGTCATGCCGTTCCGGCCGGCCAGGTCCTCGGTCTCCTCACAGGTCAGCCAGGTCCCCCAGGGGGTTGCGCCGCCCGCGCAGTTGGTCGACGTACCGGCGATGCCGACCCATTCGGCGGTCTCCCCGCCCTGCCGGACCTCGACGACCGTGCAGCCGCCGGCCGCTGCCGGGTCGTAGACGAGGCCCTCGGCGAGCGGGACGGGGCGGACCCAGTCGGTCCGCCTGCCCCTCAGCTCGTGGTTGTTGACGAGGAGCGTGACCCCGCGGGCGCCGGCGAAGGCGGCGGTCCCGTCGTGGTGCGAGGGCGTGGGCTCGCCGGACTCCAGGGTGGTGACGCCGCTGTGGGTGAGGATCCGGTAGCGGAATCCCTCGGGCAGGGCCAGCACGCCTGCCGGGTCGGGCAGGAGCGGGCCGTAGCCGGGCCCGCAGGGCCGGCCCTGCGCGTCACGCTGCGTGCTGTCGTCGGCCGCCAGCGCCCCCGGGGCGGTGGCGAGCGCGCCGACCGCCCCGGTGAGCGCGACGCCCGCGCCGGCGAGGGCGGTGCGGGCGGTGAAGTCTCTACGGCTGAGCGGCATGTGGTCTCCAGGAAGGGTGGGGGCATGCGCTGCGCGTACGGCGGCGGCAGTCCGGGTTGCGCCGGTGGCAGGCACCGCCGCCCGTACGGGAACGGCCGCTGGTGTACCCGCGTCGCGGCGGCGCCCCCTCCCGCACCGCCGCAATGGCCGACATGCACCGCGGAACGGCGAGTTCCGCCCCAGGTGCCGCCGCCCGCGGCCCACCCGGCGCCGCCGGGTGCCGCACCGCGGCGAGGCCCCGGCACGCCGGGCCCGGGGCCGTCTCCGCAGCGCCGCCGCGGCCGCTGCTCCGCGGCGGGCGGGCCCGGAAGGGGTCAGCGGGGGCGGGAGCGGGTCTTGTACGCCGCCTTGCGGGCCTGCTTCGCCGCCTGCTTGTCCGGGTGCAGGCGGCCCATCGCCTCCAGCACCTCGGCCGTCGCCGGGTGCTCGACACGCCACGCCTGCTCGAAGAAGCCGGCATGGTGGGCCGTCAGCGACTCCATCAGCAGCGGCAGCTCCTCCGCCTCGCCCTCCCCGCCGCCGGCACCGCCGAGTTGCGCGGCGATCGTGTCGACCGCCAGCCAGTACACCAGCGCCCCGTCCGGTGCGGGTACGTCGGACGCCCCCGTCTCGGCCAGCCAGACCCGGGCCAGTCCGCCGAGTTCCGGGTCGTCCAGCACCGCCCGGACCGCCGGTTCGGCCTGCGGGCCGGCCACCGCGAGGGCCTGCTGGCAGCGCAGGGGGCCGCCCGGGTCGGCGCCGCGGGCCGCGTCGAGCAGTTCGGCGGCGGCCGCGGGGAGGTCCCGGGCGTCGAGCCACTGCCGGATCTCCGCCTCGGCGGCTGCTTCGGGGTAGTCGCAGACGGCGTCGAGCAGCGCGTCGGCGCCCTTGCCGGCCAGTTCGCCGACGGCGGGGGCGGCGATGCCGGCCTCCATGAGGCGGGCGCGGATGCCGTACAGGCCGAGGGCGGTGAGGCGGACCGTGCCGTACCGGGAGACGTCCTCCGGGTCCAGGCCCGTACGGGCGCCGGGTGCCCCGGCCGCGGGGCCGGCGGCGGGGTCCTCGTCGTCCGGGGAGAGCAGCACCGCCTCGTCGACGGGCCGGAACTCGACGAGCCCGATCGGCTCCAGCTGCCGGAACTGCCCGTCAAGCCGCATCAGTGCGTCGGCGACCCGCTCCAGGACGGCGGGGCCCGGCCCGTTGATCCCGCCCGGGGCGGCCACGGAGGCGGCGAGGACCGGCAGCGGGACCGTGCCGCCGGCCGTGCTGCGGCCGCCTGCTGTGAGGAGGTAGAGGTCGGCGAGGACGGCGTCGAGGAGGTCCGCCTCGCGCTGCGGGTTCCAGTCGAGCCGGTCGAAGTCGATGGCGCCGTCTGCGTCCAGGGCGTCGACGAGGCCGTCGAGGTCCGGGACGGCCGCATCCGCCAGGACGGCGTCGCAGGCGGCGAGCCACAGGCGAAGCACGTCGGCGGGGGCGCCGCCGATCACCAGGGCGAGGTCCTCGCCGGCCGCGGCCGTCGCGTACGGCGTCGCACCGGCCGTCGCGGCATGTCCCGCTCCGGTGGCGCCGGCGGCCTCCGCTGCCCCGTGTTCCGTTCCGCCCGATTCCGCCGCTCCGGCGCCGTCCGGCTGCCCCGTCAGTTCGACGAGGCCGATGTCCAGGGCGACCCGCCATGCACGGCTCGCATGCGCCCCCGCGCCCGGATCCTGCGGGTCGAGGCCGAGCGCGGCCGCGGCCTCCGGGAGGCGGGCGGGCGGGAGTTCGCCGGCGTCGTCGACGCGCGTGCCGGCGCCCGCCCAGCGGGCCAGCCGCACCGCTGCGGCGAAGAGCGGGGCGGCGAGGGCGTCGCGGGCGAGTTCCGCCTCGGACGGCAGCCGGACCGGCGGCAGCGTTTCGTGCGGCTGTGCGGGCATGGGGCGGTCTCCTCGCCGAGGTTGTGCGGCCGCGCCTCCGCGGCCCTCCGGCGCCCCACAGTAGACGCATTTCGGACGTGTCCGGCGCCGCTTGTTTGGTTCATCTCACAGTCGCCTTCCAGTTGCCCTGGAGGTCTTGACAACGTCACTGGCCACGAAGGAAATTGACGCGCGTAGACATCGGGGGACCCTTCGGGAGCCCTGCGGACCCGCGGCCGGGGGCCGTCGACCACCGCAGGCTTCCCGCCAGTTCACAGGCACCACGCACCACGTACGGCCACCGCGTACGCCCCCTCCGCTCCACTCCTCCACACACCGGAGTTCCTTGACCATGCGCTCCTCGCATTCCCGTTCCGCCGCCGTCGCGGCCGTCGTCGCCAGCGCCCTGGCCACCGGCCTGCTGGCGGGCACCGCCGACGCCGCAGAAGGCACCGCGTCCGCCGAGGCGGTACGCATCCACGACATCCAGGGCACCACCCGGATCTCCCCCCTGAACGGCAAGCAGGTCGCCGACGTCGCGGGCATCGTGACCGGCGTGCGCGCATACGGCTCGCGCGGCTTCTGGATGCAGGACCCCGACGCCGACGACGACGACGCCACCAGCGAGGGCGTCTTCGTCTTCACCGGCTCCGCCCCGACGGTCGCCGTGGGCGACGCGGTCAAGGTCTCGGGCCTGGTCGGCGAGTACGTCCCCGGCGGCACCAACTCGGGCAACCAGTCGATCACCCAGATATCGAAGCCGACGGTGACCGTGGTCTCCTCCGGCAACGCCCTCCCCGAGGCCGTCGCCGTCAACGAGTACACCGTCCCCGCCGCGTACGCGCCCGCGGGCGACCCGGCCGCCGGCGGCAGCATCAACGGCCTCACCCTGGAGCCCTCGCGCTACGCCCTCGACCACTACGAGGCGCTGGAGGGCATGAACGTCTCCATCCGCAACTCCCGCGTCGTCGGCGCCAGCTCGGCGCAGTACGGCGAGCTGTGGGTCACCGTCAAGGGCTGGGAGAACAACAACAGGCGCGGCGGCACCGTCTACGGCTCCTACGAGTCGCAGAACACGGGCCGGCTGAAGGTGCAGCAGCTCGCTCCCCTCGCGCAGCAGCCGTTCCCGGTGGCCAACGTCGGCGACAAGCTGACCGGCACCACCGAGGGCCCGATGGACTACAACCAGTTCGGCGGCTACACGCTCGTCGCGCGCACCCTCGGCACCGTCGCCAAGGGCACCCTCGCCCCCGAGAAGACCAAGCCGCAGGCGCAGGGCGAGCTCGCGGTCGCCACGTACAACGTCGAGAACCTCGACCCCGGCGACCCGCAGGAGAAGTTCGACGCGCTCGCGAAGGCGGTCGTGGAGAACCTCGCCTCCCCCGACATCCTGGCCCTGGAGGAGATCCAGGACGACAACGGCGCCAAGAACGACGGCACCGTCTCCGCCGAGCAGACCCTCGCCAAGTTCACGGCGGCCATCGCCGCGGCGGGCGGCCCGTCCTACCAGTGGCGCACCGTCAACCCGGAGAACAACAAGGACGGCGGCCAGCCCGGCGGCAACATCCGCCAGGTGTTCCTCTTCAACCCCGACCGCGTGTCCTTCACCGACCGCGCCGCCGGCGACGCCGCCACCGCGACGGGCGTGACCAAGGTCAAGGGCCGCGCGGCCCTCACGCACTCCCCCGGCCGCATCGACCCGGCGAACCCGGCGTGGCAGGACAGCCGCAAGCCGCTCGCGGGCGAGTTCGTCTTCCGCGGCCGGACGGTCTTCGTGATCGCCAACCACTTCGGCTCGAAGGGCGGCGACGAGGGCCTGACCTCCCACCACCAGCCGCCGGTGCGCTCCTCCGAGGCGCAGCGCCTGCAGCAGGCCCAGTCGGTGAACGCCTTCGTCAAGCAGCTGCTGGCCGCCGACAAGAACGCCCGCGTCCTGGCCCTCGGCGACATCAACGACTTCGAGTTCTCGGAGACGACGAAGGCGCTGGAGGACGGCGGCGCGCTGTACGCGGCGGTCAAGTCGCTGCCGAAGCGGGAGCGGTACTCGTACGTCTTCCAGGGCAACGCCCAGGTGCTGGACCAGATCCTGGTCAGCCCGGCGATCAAGTCGTACACGTACGACAGCGTGCACATCAACGCGGAGTTCGCGGTGCAGAACAGCGACCACGACCCGCAGGTCCTGCGCTTCCGCCCGTGACGGCGGGCAGGTGACCCGGGGCCCGGCCGCCTCCTCCGGCCCCCGTACGGGGGCCGGCGCGGTCGGGCCCGCGGCGTTCGGCGGGAGGGGACCGGCGGCCTCAGGGGCGAGATGGGGAGTTTGCGCCCTGGAGTGACGCTCGACACATCATGACCCGTTCGACCCGGGTTGTGGTGTTGAGTATCCCCACGCTCGATCCTGTCCCCCGTCCTTCAGGAGGACCGCGTGTTCCCCTCCGTCTCCCTCGCCCAGGAGGTCGGCCTCGCCGTCCTCTTCGCGGCCGCACTCGCGTGCGTGGCCGGATTCGGCCGCATCCTGTGGGGCGCCCGGCTGCACCATCCCGAGCCCGCCGCCACCGCCGCCGAGGGCCTGGCCGCCCTTCCCGCCCAGCGGGTCGCGGCGGGGCACCCGATGGAGACGGTGGAACTGACCGAGGCGGAGGAGGAGGCCTTCGCGGGCCTCGTCCGCACCATCGCCCTGCGCTGACCCGGCCGCGGCGCCTGCACCTGCGCCCGCGCCGGCCCCGGACACGCCTGCGGGCGCTCCCCCGCTCGGGGTGGGAGCGCCCGCAGGCCGGTTGCGGCAGTGCCTCAGTTGTGGCTGTGCAGGACCTCGTTCAGGCCGCCCCAGACCGCGTTGTTCGGCCGGGCCTCCACGGTGCCGGTGACCGAGTTGCGGCGGAAGAGGATGTTGCTGGCGCCGGACAGCTCCAGCGCCTTGACGATCTGGCCGTCCGGCAGCGTCACGCGGGTGCCCGCGGTGACGTACAGCCCGGCCTCGACGATGCACTCGTCGCCCAGCGCGATGCCGACGCCCGCCTCGGCGCCGATCAGGCAGCGCTCGCCGATCGAGATGATCTGCTTGCCTCCGCCGGAGAGGGTGCCCATGGTGGACGCGCCGCCGCCGATGTCGGAGCCGTCGCCGATGACGACGCCCGCGGAGATGCGGCCCTCGACCATGGACGTGCCGAGCGTGCCGGCGTTGAAGTTGACGAAGCCCTCGTGCATGACGGTGGTGCCCTCGGCGAGGTGCGCGCCCAGGCGGACCCGGTCCGCGTCGGCGATGCGCACGCCCTTGGGGGCCACGTAGTCCGTCATCCGCGGGAACTTGTCGATCGAGGTGACCTGGAGGTGCAGGCCCGCGCCGCGCGCGTTCAGGCGCACCGTCTCCACCTGGTCGACGGCGACGGGGCCGAGCGAGGTCCAGGCGACGTTGGCGAGGAGGCCGAAGACGCCGTCGAGGTTCTGCCCGTGCGGCTTGACCAGGCGGTGGCTGAGGAGGTGCAGGCGCAGGTAGGCGTCGTGCGCGTCGAGCGGCTTGTCCTCCAGGGAGGCGATCACGGTGCGGACGGCTACGACCTCGACCCCGCGGACCTCGTCCTTGCGGATCGCCTGGGACGCGGCGGTGCCCAGCAGCTTCACGGCCTGCTCGGCGGTGAGGCGCTCGGTGCCGGCCGGGCCGGGCTCGTCGGCGAGCGCGGGGGCGGGGAACCAGGTGTCGAGAACGGTGCCGTCGGCGGCGAGGGTGGCAAGTCCGGCGGCGACGGCGCCGGTGGTACGCGTGGCAGTCATGTCGGAAACCTAACCGGCGACGGCCTGCGGGGGCGAACCGGTCTCATGTGCCGGGCGCCCGTTGCGCCCCGCCGGCCCGCGCGCCCTGCGCCGCCCGGCGTACAGGACGGCTGCGCCCGCGCCCCCGGCGAGCGCCGCGCACACCGGCCACAGCAGCCCGGGCGCCGCCGCGTACAGGGCCCCGCCGAGCGGCGGGCCGAGGACGGTGCCGCTGACGGAGACGCCCGCGTAGAGGCTCTGGAACCGCCCGGCCGCGTGCTCGGGCGCCCGGTCGGCGACATAGGCGGTGGCGGTGGTCTTGTAGAGGATCTCCCCGAGGCTGAGCAGGAGGATCATCAGGACGGCGGTGGCCACCCCCGCGCCGGGCAGCAGCGCGGCGTACCCGGCGCCGACGAGCACCAGCCCCGCCCCGATGACGGGCAGCGGCGGCCGGTCGCGCAGCAGCGCGGCGGCCGGCAGCTCCAGCAGCAGGACCACCGCGCCGTTCAGGGCGATGACGAAGCCGAAGTCGGCGGCGTCGAGGCCGTGGTCGGCGAGGAAGACGGGGAAGGTGCCGTACTGCTGGCGGTAGACGAGGTCGGTGACGAGGACCCCGCCGAGCACCACCAGCACCGCGGGCCGCTCCCGTAGCTCCCGCCACAGGCTGCGCCCGGGCCGGCCGCCGCCGGCACCCGAGGCCGCTGCCCGGAGGCGCCGCGCGCGGGGACGACACGGGCGGTCCACACGGCGAAGAGGAGGGTTCCGAGGCCGTCGGCGACGAAGAGCCAGTCATACGAGAGCCCGGTCGCGACCAGCGCGCCCAGCGGCGGACCGATGACGAACCCGCCGTTGGAGGCGGAGCGCACGACGGCGAAGGCCTGGCGGCGGGCCCCCTCGGGGACGGTCACGGCGACCAGCGCCGCGCTCGCCGCACGGACGACGCCCGCGGCGTACTGGGCGAGCGGCAGCGCGGCGCACAGCAGCGGCCCCGGCAGCAGCGGGAACGACGCCAGGGCCATACCGGCCGCGGTGGACGCGGCGAGCAGCACCCGGCGGTGGCCGAACCGGTCGCCGTACCAGCCGCCGGTCAGGTTCCCCGCGACCAGGCCGAGCCCGCCGAGGCCGGTGACGAGGCCCGCCTGCGCGGCGCCGAGGCCGCGGGGGCCTGTCAGGTACAGGAACACGAAGACGAAGGTGAAGCTGACGACGGCGTGGGCGAACACGCCGGCCGCCAGCAGCCACACCGCTCTGGGCACGTCCTTGAAAGCCTTCGTCACGCCCGCCCCGCCCCCCGCCGCCCCCGCTCTCCACGGAGGTGAGTTCCTTTTGGGAACGGACTATGTCAGCATGACAGCCTTGGGTCAACGGACGAAGGAGTTCCCATGGCCCAGCGCACACACCTCGGTGACGCCGACTGCGCGATCGCCCAGGCCCTCGACGTCGTGGGCGACTGGTGGACGCTGCTGATCGTGCGTGACGCGGCCCGCGGCCTGCACCGGTTCGAGGAGATCCAGCGCGAGCTGGGCGTCTCCCGCAAGGTCCTGGCCGAGCGCCTCAGGCTGCTGGTCGAGGCCGGGGTGCTGACGCGCGAGCCGTACCAGGAGCGCCCGGTGCGGCACGAGTACCGGCTGACCCCGCGCGGGCGGGGGCTGCTGCCGGTCCTGGTGGCCCTCCAGGACTGGGGAGACACCTGGGTCCTGGGAGACGGAGAGATGACCGCCACAACGGACGAGGCCTCGCGCGAGGCGGCCCGGGTCAACGCGCTGAAGGGCACGCGGCTGCCCGCGATGCTCCTGCCGGATCGTTTCGGTGAGCTGCGCGACCCGGTGGACGGCACCCTGCCGTTCACGGTGCTGTACTGCTTCCCGGGAGCCTACGCGCGCGCCGACGCCTACCCGCCCGGCTGGGCCGGGATCCCGGGGGCCAAGGGGTGCACCCTGGAGTCGTGCACGTACCGCGACCAGCTCGCGGAGTTCACGGCGGCCGGTGCCGCCGTGCACGGTGTCTCCACCCAGCGGCCCGACGAGCAGCGGGAGTTCGCGGAGGCGGAGAGGCTGCGCTTCCCCCTCCTGTCGGACGCCGGCCTGACGCTGACGACGGCGCTGCGGCTGCCGACGTTCCGGGCGGGGCAGATCCGGATCAAGCGGCTGACGCTGGTCGTGGACCGGGAGCGGACCGTCCGCGAGGTGTTCTACCCGGTCACCGACATCGAGGCGAGCGTCGGCGCGGCCCTCGCGGCGGTCCGGGCGGCGGCCTGACCGGGCCGGCCAGGACGCACGCACCCGCGCGCACGACCCGCTCGCGCACGCCCTGCCCGCACACGACAGAAAGGACCCCCGGCACAGGTCCTGTGCCAGGGGTCCTTCCCGTGTCGCACCGGTCGGCTCAGACGTTGAAGCCGAGCGCGCGCAGCTGCTCGCGGCCGTCGTCCGTGATCTTGTCCGGGCCCCACGGCGGCATCCACACCCAGTTGATGCGCAGCTCGTTGACGATGCCCTCGGTCGCCGACTTCGCCTGGTCCTCGATGACGTCGGTCAGCGGACAGGCCGCGGACGTCAGCGTCATGTCGAGAGTGGCGATGTTCGCGTCGTCGATGTGGATGCCGTAGATCAGGCCCAGGTTGACGACGTCGATGCCCAGCTCGGGGTCGACCACGTCGTAGAGGGCCTCGCGGACCTCCTCCTCGGTGGCCGGCTTGATCGACGCCTCGGGGGTCGCGTTCTCGGTCATGCCGTCTTCCTCTCCGCGTCGCCCAGCACCTGGGCCGTCGCGTCCTTCCACGCCATCCAGCTCAGCAGGGCGCACTTCACCCGTGCGGGGTACTTCGAGACGCCGGCGAACGCGACCGCGTCCTCCAGCACCTCCTCCATGGCCTCGTCGGGCTCGATCTTGCCCTTGGACTGCATCAGCTCCAGGAAGGTCTCCTGGATCCGCTGCGCCTCGGACAGCTTCTTCCCCACGAGCAGCTCGTTCAGCACGGACGCGCTGGCCTGGCTGATGGAGCAGCCCTGGCCCTCGTAGGAGACGTCGGCGAGCGTCTCCCCGTCGTACTTCACGCGCAGCGTGATCTCGTCGCCGCACGTCGGGTTGACGTGGTGCACCTCGGCGTCGCCCTCGCGCAGGCCGCGCCCGTGCGGGTGCTTGTAGTGGTCCAGGATCAGCTCCTGGTACATCGAATCCAGCTTCACTGCGGCTCCGTCTTCGTCACCCTCGTCTTCCCCGGTCAGCCGAAGAAGTTGCGTACGTGCTCCAGCCCGTCGACCAGTGCGTCGACGTCGGCCGGAGAGGAGTACAGGTAGAAAGACGCCCGCGTGGTCGCAGGAATTCCGTACCGCAGGCAGACCGGCCGCGCGCAGTGGTGGCCCACGCGGACGGCGATGCCCTGCTCGTCGAGCACCTGGCCCACGTCGTGCGGGTGGATGTCGCCGAGCGTGAAGGAGATCGCGGCTCCGCGGTCCTCGGCCGTCGTCGGGCCGATGATGCGCAGGTCGGGGACCTCCAGCAGGCGCCGGACGGCGTACTCGGTGATCGCGTGCTCATGCGCGGCGATCTTGTCCATGCCGATCGAGGTGAGGTAGTCCACGGCCGCGCCGAGGCCGACGGCCTGCGCGATCGGGGGCGTACCCGCCTCGAACTTGTGGGGCGCCGGGGCGTACGTCGAGGAGTGCATCGAGACGGTCTCGATCATCTCGCCGCCGCCGAGGAACGGGGGGAGGTCCTCCAGGAGCTCCTGGCGGCCCCACAGGACGCCGATGCCGGTCGGGCCGCACATCTTGTGGCCGGTGAAGGCCACGAAGTCGGCGCCGAGGGCCTGGACGTCCAGGGGCATGTGCGGGGCGGCCTGGGAGGCGTCGACCAGCACGAGCGCGCCGACCTCCTGGGCCCGCCGGACGATCGCCTCGACCGGGTTGACCGTGCCCAGGATGTTGGAGACCAGCGTGAAGGAGACGATCTTCGTCTTCTCCGTGATGACCTCTTCGATGTTGGACAGGTCGAGCCGGCCGTCGTCGGTGAGGCCGAACCACTTCAGCTTCGCGCCGGTGCGCTGCGAGAGCAGCTGCCACGGGACGATGTTGGAGTGGTGCTCCATCTCCGTGATGGCGATCTCGGTGTCGCGGTCCACCCGGTAGGGCTCGTCGGCCCAGCCGAGCATGTTCGCGACCAGGTTGAGCGACTCGGAGGCGTTCTTCGTGAAGATCACCTCGTCGCGGCTCGGCGCGTTGACGAAGGCTGCGACCTTGTCGCGGGCGCCTTCGTACAGTGCCGTGGCCTCCTCGGCGAGCACGTGCACGCCCCGGTGGACGTTGGCGTTGTGCCGTTCGTAGTAGGCGTTCAGCGCGTCGAGGACCTGGCGCGGCTTCTGCGAGGTTGCCGCGTTGTCCAGGTAGACGACCTTCTTCCCGTCGTGGACCACACGATCCAGCAGGGGGAAGTCCTTGCGGATCGCCTCGATGTCGAGGAGGCCGGGCAGCTGTGTCACGCCGTTGCGCCACCCTTCACGTACTTGTCGTAGCCCTCGGCCTCGAGCTGGTCGGCCAGCTCGGCGCCGCCGGACTCGGCGATGCGCCCGTTGGCGAAGACGTGCACGAAGTCGGGCTTGATGTAGCGCAGGATACGCGTGTAGTGGGTGATCAGCAGGGTGCCGACCTCGCCGGACTCGCGGACGCGGTTGACGCCCTCGGAGACGATGCGCAGGGCGTCGACGTCCAGGCCGGAGTCCGTCTCGTCGAGGATCGCGATCTTCGGCTTCAGGAGCTCCAGCTGGAGGATCTCGTGGCGCTTCTTCTCACCGCCGGAGAAGCCCTCGTTCACGTTGCGCTCGGCGAAGGCGGGGTCCATCTGCAGACGGGCCATGGCCTCCTTGACCTCCTTCACCCAGGTGCGCAGCTTGGGCGCCTCGCCGCGGACGGCGGTGGCGGAGGTGCGCAGGAAGTTGGAGACCGAGACGCCGGGGACCTCGACCGGGTACTGCATGGCGAGGAAGACGCCGGCGCGGGCGCGCTCGTCGACGGACATCTCCAGGACGTCCTCGCCGTCGAGGGTCACCGTGCCACCGGTGATGGTGTACTTCGGGTGGCCGGCGAGGGAGTACGCCAGGGTGGACTTGCCCGAGCCGTTGGGGCCCATGATGGCGTGCGTCTCACCCTGCTTGACGGTGAGGTCGACACCCTTGAGGATCTCGCGGGCGCCGTTCTCCGCCTCGACGGAGACGTGCAGGTCGTGGATTTCAAGCGTTGCCATGGGTGCCTCAGGACTCCTGGGTGAGGGAGACGAGCACGTCGTCCCCTTCGATCTTTACGGGGTATACGGGAACGGGGCGCGTCGCGGGCAGCCCGGACGGCTTGCCGGTGCGCAGGTCGAACGCCGACCCGTGCAGCCAGCACTCGATCATGCAGTCCTCGACCTCGCCCTCCGAGAGGGAGACGTTCGCGTGCGAGCAGATGTCGTTGATCGCGTACACCGATCCCTCGGTGGCGACGATGGACACCGGCGTGCCGTCGAGCTCCACCCGCTTGGGGGTGTTCTCCTCCAGCTCGCTGAGCGCACAGGCCTTGACGTACGTCATCAGACGGACGCCTCGAGCTCTGCCTCGATCTTGGCGATCAGGCGCTCCTCGATGTCGTCGACACCGATCTGCTGGACGAGTTCCGCGAAGAAGCCGCGGACCACGAGGCGGCGGGCCTCGTCGGCCGGGATGCCGCGGGCCTGGAGGTAGAAGAGCTGCTCGTCGTCGAAGCGGCCGGTCGCGGAGGCGTGGCCGGCGCCGACGATCTCGCCGGTCTCGATCTCCAGGTTGGGGACGGAGTCGACCCGCGCGCCGTCCGTGAGGACGAGGTTGCGGTTCATCTCGTAGGTGTCGGTGCCCTCGGCGCTCTTCTCGATGAGGACGTCGCCGATCCAGACCGCGTGGGCGTCCTGGCCCTGCAGGGCGCCCTTGTAGACCACGTGGGACTTGCAGTGCGGGGCGTCGTGCGTGACGAGGAGGCGGTGCTCCTGGTGCTGGCCGGCGTCGGTGAAGTAGACGCCGAGCAGCTCGGCCTCGCCGCCGGGGCCGGCGTAGCGCACGCGCGGGTGGATGCGGACGAGGTCGCCGCCGAAGGTCACGACGACGGACTTGAAGGTCGCGTCGCGGCCGAGCAGCGCGTTGTGCTGCGAGGTGTGGACGGCGGTGTCGTCCCAGTCCTGGACGGACACGAACGTCACCTTGGCGCCGTCGCCGACGAGGATGTCGACGTTGGCGGCGCGGACGCCGTCACCGGTGTGGTCGATGACGATGATCGCCTCGGCGAACGGCTTGATGTCGAAGACGGTGTGGCCGAAGGTCGTGCCGCCCTCGCCGTGCAGGGCGACGCGGATCGGCTCGGTGAGCACGGTCTCCTTGGGCACGGTGACGACCGTGGCCTTGGCGAAGGAGGAGAAGGCCTGGGCGGCGACCCGGTCCACCGGGGTGCCGGCCTTGCCGATGCGCTCGTCGCCGCGCTCGACCGTCTCGACGGTGACGCCCTCCGGCGCGTCGATCTGCGCCTTGATGGCGCCGTCCGCGGCGGCGGTGCCGTCGTGCAGGCCGCGCAGCCGGCCCAGCGGGGTGAAGCGCCACTCCTCCTCCCGGCCGTGCGGGATGGGGAAGTCCGCCACGTCGAAGGACGGCGGCGCGCTCATCCTGGTGGCGACGGTGGACTCCGCGGCCACCGCGATCGAGCCGGCGGTGGTGGAGCCCACCGGGATGTTCTGAGCCTCAGCCATGGCTGTCGTGTTGCTCACTCTCTTGAAAGAACACTGCCTACGTCAAAGATTGCGCCGGAGGTCCGCCGCGCGGCCGGGGTCAGCCGACCGAGCCCTCCATCTGGAGCTCGATCAGCCGGTTCAGCTCCAGCGCGTACTCCATCGGCAGCTCCTTGGCGATGGGCTCGACGAAGCCGCGCACGATCATGGCCATGGCCTCGAACTCGGTCATGCCGCGCTGCATCAGGTAGAAGAGCTGGTCGTCGGAGACCTTGGAGACGGTCGCCTCGTGGCCCATGGTCACGTCGTCCTCGCGGACGTCCACGTACGGGTACGTGTCCGAGCGGGAGACCGTGTCGACCAGCAGGGCGTCGCAGAGGACGTTGCTCTTGGAGCCGGCGGCGCCCTCGCCGATCTCGACCAGGCCGCGGTAGGAGGTGCGGCCGCCGCCGCGCGCCACCGACTTGGAGACGATGTTCGAGGAGGTGTTCGGCGCCATGTGGACCATCTTGGAGCCGGCGTCCTGGTGCTGGCCCTCGCCCGCGAAGGCGATGGACAGGGTCTCGCCCTTGGCGTGCTCGCCCATGAGGTAGACGGCCGGGTACTTCATCGTGACCTTGGAGCCGATGTTGCCGTCGATCCACTCCATGGTCGCGCCCTCGTAGGCCACGGCGCGCTTGGTGACCAGGTTGTAGACGTTGTTCGACCAGTTCTGGATCGTGGTGTAGCGGCAGCGGCCGCCCTTCTTCACGATGATCTCGACGACGGCGCTGTGCAGCGAGTCGGAGGAGTAGATGGGGGCGGTGCAGCCCTCGACGTAGTGGACGTAGGCGTCCTCGTCCACGATGATCAGCGTCCGCTCGAACTGGCCCATGTTCTCCGTGTTGATACGGAAGTAGGCCTGGAGCGGGATGTCCACGTGGACGCCCTTGGGCACGTAGATGAAGGAGCCGCCGGACCAGACCGCGGTGTTCAGCGACGCGAACTTGTTGTCGCCGACCGGGATGACGGTGCCGAAGTACTCCTGGAAGAGCTCCGGGTGCTCCTTCAGGGCGGTGTCGGTGTCGAGGAAGATGACGCCCTGGGCCTCCAGGTCCTCGCGGATCTGGTGGTAGACGACCTCGGACTCGTACTGGGCGGCGACACCGGCGACGAGGCGCTGCTTCTCCGCCTCCGGGATGCCGAGCTTGTCGTACGTGTTCTTGATGTCCTCCGGCAGGTCCTCCCAGGACTCGGCCTGCTTCTCGGTGGACCGCACGAAGTACTTGATGTTGTCGAAGTCGATGCCCGACAGGTCGGAGCCCCAGGTCGGCATGGGCTTCTTGTCGAAGAGCTTGAGGCCCTTGAGGCGGAGCTTCAGCATCCACTCGGGCTCGTTCTTCTTCGCCGAGATGTCCCGGACGACGTCTTCGGACAGGCCGCGCTTCGCCGCCTGGCCGGCCGCGTCGGAGTCGGCCCAGCCGTACTCGTAGTTGCCCAGACCCTCGAGCTCAGGGTGAGCAGTCTCCGTGGTCATGCGGGGTTCCTCCCGGCCGTGCTTGCAGATGCTGATGAGTTGGACTGTGCTGTGCCCGCGCCACGCGGGATGAACGTCGTGCACACCCCGTCGCCGTGGGCGATGGTGGCGAGGCGCTGCACGTGGGTCCCGAGCAGGCGGGAGAAGACCTCGGTCTCCGCCTCGCAGAGCTGCGGGAACTGCCCGGCTACGTGGGCCACCGGGCAGTGGTGCTGGCAGAGCTGTTCTCCGCTGTGCGGACCGGGAGCGCTCTTCGCCGTGGCAGCGTACCCGTCCGCGGTCAGCGCCCTGGCGAGGGCCTCGGTGCGGTCCCCGGGGGCAGCGGCCTCGACGGACGCACGGTAGGCCTCGGCCTGCGCCTCCATGCGGGCCCGCGCGAAGGCGGCCACGGCGGCCTCGCCCTGTTCGCCGCCGCCGGCGGACTGCGCGATCCAGCGCAGGGCGTCCGCGGCGAGCGAGTCGTACGACTGGTCGAAGGCGTCGCGGCCGCAGTCGGTGAGGGCGAAGACCTTGGCGGGCCGGCCCCGGGTGCGCGCGCCGTAGACCCGCTGTTCGCGGGCTTCGACGACGCCGTCGGTGACCAGGGTGTCCAGGTGGCGGCGGACTGCGGCCTGGGTGAGGCCGAGGCGCGCCGCGAGGTCGGCGACGGTGGACGGGCCGTGGTCCAGGATGGAGCGCGCGACCCGGTTGCGGGTGGACCGCTCCCCGGTAGCGAGCTCCCCCTGGGGGGCCTCGGTCAGCCGTTCGCTGTATTTCACAACGCCATTGTTGCGTAATTAGCCGAGCAGCGACAAGCCGTGACGGACGCCACGCCCCGTGTCCTCCGTCACTAAGGGTTACCTAAGGTGTCCACGCAGAGTGATCCGGACGGCCGTCCTCCCCTCTCCCACCAGCACTGATGCGCGATTGCGCCGGGCGCCCCGCACGCGCCGCCGGCGCCCCGCCCCGGCGCCCCGGGAGCCCCGGACTGCTCCGTAGACTCACCCGCATGAGCAACGACCCCGCCGTGGAGATCCGCGGACTGGTGAAGCGGTACGGCCCCAAGACGGCGGTGGACGGTCTCGACCTCACCGTGCGCCGGGGCGAGGTCACCGCCGTACTCGGCCCCAACGGCGCGGGCAAGACCACCACGATCGAGACGTGCGAGGGCTATCTGCGGCCCGACGCCGGGACGGTCCGCGTCCTCGGCCTCGACCCGGTCGCCGAGGCCTCGGCCCTGCGCCCCCGGATCGGCGTCATGCTCCAGTCCGGCGGCGTGTACTCCGGCGCCCGCGCCGTCGAGATGCTCCGCCACATGGCCCGGCTGTACGCCGACCCGCTCGACGTCCCGGCGCTCGTGGAGCGGCTGGGCCTGGAGAGCTGCGGCCGCACCCCCTACCGCCGCCTCTCGGGCGGCCAGCAGCAGCGGCTGTCACTGGCCATGGCCGTGGTGGGCCGCCCCGAGCTGGTCTTCCTGGACGAGCCCACCGCCGGTCTGGACCCGCAGGCCCGCCGGGCGACCTGGGAGCTCGTACGGGAGCTGCGCGCCGACGGGGTCGGCGTCGTCCTCACCACCCACCACATGGACGAGGCGGAGCAGCTGGCCGACGAGGTGGCGATCGTCGACGCCGGCCGGGTGATCGCCCACGGCAGCCCCGAGCAGCTGTGCCGCGGCGGCGCGGAGAACACCCTGCGCTTCACCGGCCGCCCCGCCCTCGACCTGGCCGCGCTGCTCAAGGCGCTGCCCGACGGCACCCAGGCCGCGGAGATCCTCCCAGGCGTGTACCGCGTGACCGGTGACATCGGCCCCCAGATGCTGGCGACCGTCACCTCCTGGTGCGCCCAGCACGGGGTGATGCCCGACGGCCTCTCGGTGGAGCGGCACACACTCGAAGACGTCTTCCTCGAACTGACCGGTAAGGAGCTGCGCGCATGAGCGCCGGTACGTTCGCCCCCCGCCCGGGGGCCGCGCCCGTGTCCCGCATGGTCCTCGCGCAGACGGCGCTGGAGACGCGGATGCTGCTGCGCAACGGGGAGCAGCTCCTGCTGACCGTGGTGATCCCGGCGATGCTGCTCGTGCTGTTCTCGGCCGTCGACATCGTCTCCGTGCCGCTCGACGCGGCCCGCGGTGAGGAGGCCGTGGACTTCCTCGCGCCCGGCGTCATCGCGCTGGCGGTGATGTCGACCGCGTTCACCGGCCAGGCCATCGCCACCGGCTTCGACCGCCGCTACGGGGTGCTCAAGCGGCTCGGGGCCTCGCCGCTGCCGCGCTGGGCGCTGATGGCCGCCAAGACGCTGTGCGTGCTGGTCACCGAGGTGCTCCAGATCGCCCTGCTGACGGCGATCGCCTTCGCGCTGGGCTGGTCCCCGCAGGGCGGGGTGCTGCCGGCGGTGCTGCTGGTGCTGCTGGGCACGGCGGCGTTCTCGGGGCTGGGACTGCTGATGGCCGGCACGCTCAGGGCGGAGGCCACGCTGGCTGCCGCGAACCTGGTCTTCCTGCTCCTCCTGGTCGGCGGCGGGGTGATCGTGCCGGTCGAGAAGTTCCCCGGAGCGGTGCAGTCCGTCCTCGGGCTGCTGCCGATCACCGCGCTGTCGGAGGGGCTGCGGGAGGTGCTGCGGTACGGCGCGCCGATGCCGTGGGGCGACGCCGCCGTCCTCGCGGCGTGGGCCGCGCTGGGCCTCGGCGCCGCGGCCAGGTTCTTCCGCTGGGAGTGAATCCCCCGCCCCGTACGTTGGTCCCGGGGGACGATGGGCGCCGCAGCACAGGGGTGGCGCACCACCAGGACGCCGGGGGGCGGAAATGGGGCAGCGGGAGGCCGCACTGCGGCTGGACGAGCAGTGGGCGGGAATCAGGTCGGGGGACCGGGAGGCGGCGTACGGCGAGGCCGAGGCGCTGCTGGGGGAGCTCATCGGGGCCCTGCGCGGGCCGGCCGGGACCGATCCGGAGTGCGCGGCGCGGCTGGGGCTGCGCCTGGGCGACCTGGCGGCGCGGCGCTTCGCCGGCGGTGACCGGGCCGGGGCGCTGGCGGCCGTGGAGGAGGGGCTGGGGTACGTACGGCAGGCCGCGGGCCACTCCCCGCAGTACGCCCGCTGGTACGCCCGGCTGCTGATCAACCAGGGCGTCTGGCTGGCGTGGCCGCTGAGCGGCCCCGACCGGCTGCCGCTGCACCCGCTCGGTGCGGCCGCCGAGGACGGGCCGGGGGCGATGGAGCGGGCGGCCGGCGAGCGCGCCCTGGACCTGACGCGCACCGCGGTCGGGGTGTGGAGCGGCCTGGACCAGGAGGATCCGGTCAACCGGCGCGGCCTCGCCCAGGCCCTGGTGTTCCTCGGCGACCGGCTCGCCGAGCTGGGCCTGGCCGAGGAGGCCGCGGCACGCGCGGTGGAGGCCGAGGGCGCCTTCCGGGCACTGCTGCTGGCCGATCCCGGCTCCGCAGGCGCGGCCGACGCGGAGGAGGCCCTCGACCACATAGGCCGGCAGCTGGAGCTGCGCCTGCGCTTCCTGTCCTTCGGCTCCCTGGTGGGTCTGCGGGCCCGCGGCCTGCTGCCGGGGCGGCTGCTGCCGCAGGCCGTGGTGGCCGCCCGGATCCAGGGGGTGCCGGAGGAGGAGCTGGCGGCCCGGCTGCACCTGGGCGCCGACCAGGTCCGCACCATGCTGGAGGTCACGCCGTGGCGGGCCGTGTGGCGGTTCGAGGCCCGCGGCGCCGACGGGCTCTGGGGTGGCCGGCACAGCAGCTGGCAGGGCAGCGCCGAGGTCCGCCACCGCACGGCCGAGGAGGTCGGCGCGGAACTGGTGCGCGGCTTCCGGATCTCCCCCCACTACCCGGGGGACGGGACGCACTGGCGGCTGCGGGTGTGGTGGCACGAGGAGGGCGATCCGGCCGGCGCCCGCTTCCGGTACGTGTCGGGCCCGGAGTCCGCGGCGCGCCGCCCGGGCGACACCCCCTCGTGAAAGTTTGCACAAGGCGCCGCGTACGATAAGCGCCGTGTTGACCCCACTCGCTTACCTCGCGCGCCGCTGGACCCCGTCACCCCGGACCGTCCGGCGCGCCGCGTTCGCCGCCCTGCTCATGAGCGTGGCCATCGTCGTCACCGGCGGAGCCGTACGCCTGACCGGATCCGGCCTCGGCTGCGACACGTGGCCCAAGTGCACCGACGACAGCCTGGTGGCGACGCCGGAGCAGGGACTGCACGGGGCGATCGAGTTCGGCAACCGGATGCTGACGTACGTGCTGTCCGCTGCCGTGGGCTGGTGCATCCTCGCGGCGCGCTCGGCCAAGCCGTGGCGCCGCTCCCTCACCCGGCTCGGCTGGCTGCAGTTCGCCATCGTCCTGGCCAACGCGGTGCTCGGCGGGATCACCGTGATGACGGGCCTGAACCCGTACAGCGTCGCCGGGCACTTCCTGCTCGCCACCGCGCTGATCTCGGTCACCGTGGTGACCTGGCACCGCACCGGCGAGGGCGACGCCCCGACCCGGCCGCGGGTGCCCGCCCCGGTGCGCAAGCTGTCCTGGGCGCTGCTCGCGACGACCGCCGTGCTGATCGCCGCGGGCACGGTCGTGACCGGCTCCGGCCCGCACGCCGGCGACAGCAGCGAGATCAAGCGGATGCCGCTCGACTGGGAGGCCACGGCGCACGTCCACGCGATCGCCGCCTGGCTGGTGTGCGCGCTGGCGGTCGCGATGTGGCTGGTGCTGCGCGTGGTGGACGCCCCCGAGGACACCCGGGCCCGGGCCCGCGACCTGCTGGTGGTCCTGCTCGCGCAGGGCGCCGTCGGCTACGTCCAGTTCTTCACCGACCTGCCCGAGGTGCTGGTCGCGGCGCACATGCTCGGGTCCTGCCTGGTGTGGATCGCGGTCCTGCGCGTGGCGCTGAGCCTGCGCGAGCGGCCGCACCTCCCGGCCGGCGCCCCGGCCCCGGCCGAAGCGTCGCTCTCGGCGGCCTGATGAGGCGCCTGCCGGCCCCGGGAGCCCGGGGCCGGCAGGCGTCAACGCGAAAGCCCCGCACACCAGCCCGTTCCGGGCGGGGTGCGGGGCTTTCGCGTTGACGGCGTCCGCGGGGCGGCGTCAGGCCGCCGGCCGGCTCCCGCCGAGCTGGAGGCCCGCCATGCGGTTCCACTCGTAGGGGCCGGTCTTCACGCGTGCGGCGAAGTCGCCGTCGAACTCCTCGTGGAGGGTGAGGGCGGCCTTCTCCGCGGCCAGGGCCGCGGCGGCGTGGGTCGGCGCGACGAGGTCGCCCCAGGCGCCGTCGGTGCCGACCAGCACGATCCGGGTGCCGGCCTGGCCGATGTGCGCGAGGTGCCCCTCGGCGCCGCCGTGCTCCTTGGCGAACGCCCCGATCTGCTTGGCCAGCTTCGCGGCGGCCCGCTCCTGCTTCTTGTCCGCGGCGACCGCGGGGGTGGTGTCTGCCATGGACAGCATGCTACCCGCGGGTAATCAGCGGAGGAAGGGATCCACGGCCACGGCCACGAACAGGAGCGACACGTAGGTGATGGACCAGTGGAACAGGCGCATCTCCTTCAGCTTCGCGCCGGTCACGCCCGCCTTGGCGCGCGCGTGCAGCGCGTGCGCCTCCCACAGCCACCAGCCGCCGGCCGCCAGCGCGACCGCCGTGTAGAACCAGCCGGTGTACCCCAGGGGGGTGAGCAGCAGCGAGACGGCGACCATCACCCAGCTGTAGGCGACGATCTGCCGCGCCACGGCCCGGTTGCCGGCGACGACCGGCAGCATGGGCACGCCGACGCGCGCGTAGTCGTCGGCCACCTTCATGGACAGCGGCCAGTAGTGCGGCGGGGTCCAGAAGAAGATGACGAGGAAGAGGATGACGGCGGCCCAGGAGACCTCGTTGCGGACCGAGGACCAGCCGATGAGCACCGGCATGCATCCGGCGATGCCGCCCCAGACGATGTTCTGGGTGGTGCGCCGCTTCAGCAGCATCGTGTAGACGACGACGTAGAAGAGGAGCGCGCCGAGGGCGAGCGCGGCGGACAGCCAGTTGACGAGCAGTCCGAACCACACCGTGGAGACCACGCCGAGGGTGATGCCGAAGACGAGGCACTCCCGCGGGCTGACCATGCCGGTCACGAGCGGCCGCTGCGAGGTGCGGTCCATCAGCGCGTCGATGTCGCGGTCGATGTACATGTTCAGGGCGTTGGCGCCGCCCGCGGACATGTAGCCGCCGAAGCACGTGGCCAGGACCAGCCAGAGCGAGGGCACGCCCTGCTCCGCGAGGAACATCACCGGCACTGTGGTGATCAGCAGAAGTTCGATGATCCTCGGCTTGGTCAAAGCCACAAAAGCCATGGCACGGGCCCCGAACGGCCGGTGCCCGGGGCTCGTCCCGAGCACCCCCGATGGACGGGATTCGACGGCCGTCACGCACACCCCTGACAGAGAAACCAGCAAGCTCCGGGCATAGGGGCCCGTAAAGGCTTGCGCGTACCACGCCACTGTAGACGTTGCACTTGTGTCGCCCTGCGCGGGGGTCGCCTCGTGTTGGCCCGATCGGGGGCGGCGACGTTGTGACGGACTGCGGGCACTCGAATAGCTGCACGCCGTGGCGGGGGTAGGCTCGGAATCGCGCCGGTGCACCGTACGTCACCGGGAACAGACATGTGGAGAGGAGCCCTGACCCACGGTGAGCACGAAGCCGACGACCACAGAGCTCGATTGGACCGAACTGGACCAGCGCGCGGTGGACACCGCCCGCATCCTGGCCGCGGACGCGGTCCAGAAGGTCGGAAACGGCCACCCCGGCACGGCCATGAGCCTGGCCCCCGCCGCTTACACGCTCTTCCAGAAGGTGATGCGGCACGACCCGGCCGACCCCGAGTGGGTCGGCCGCGATCGTTTCGTGCTCTCCGCCGGACACTCCTCGCTGACCCTCTACACCCAGCTGTACCTGGCCGGCTTCGGCCTGGAGCTGGACGACCTCAAGTCGTTCCGCACCTGGGGCTCGAAGACCCCGGGCCACCCGGAGTACGGCCACACGGCCGGCGTCGAGACCACCACCGGCCCGCTGGGCCAGGGCGTCGCCAACGCGGTGGGCATGGCCATGGCCGCCCGCTACGAGCGCGGCCTGTTCGACCCCGAGGCCGCCCCGGGCGCCTCCCCCTTCGACCACATGGTGTACGCCATCGCCGGCGACGGCTGCCTCCAGGAGGGCATCTCCGCCGAGGCGTCCTCGCTCGCGGGACACCAGAAGCTCGGCAACCTCGTCCTGCTGTGGGACGACAACCACATCTCCATCGAGGGCGACACGGAGACGGCCGTCTCCGAGGACACCCTCAAGCGGTACGAGGCCTACGGCTGGCACGTCCAGCGCATCGAGCAGCAGGCCAACGGCGACATCGACCCCGCCGCCCTGTACGCGGCCCTGGCCGCCGCCAAGGCCGAGACGGAGCGCCCGTCCTTCATCGCGATGCGCTCGATCATCGCCTGGCCGGCCCCGCACGCCCAGAACACCGAGGCCGCCCACGGCTCCGCCCTCGGCGACGACGAGGTCGCGGCCACCAAGCGCGTCCTCGGCTTCGACCCGGAGCAGGCCTTCGAGGTCTCCGACGAGGTCATCGCCCACACCCGCAAGGCGCTGGACCGCGGCCGCGAGGCCAAGGCCGAGTGGGAGAAGGACTTCTCCGCCTGGCGCACCGCCAACCCGGAGCGCGCCGCCGCGTTCGACCGGATCAACGCGAACGAGCTGCCCGAGGGCTGGGAGGACGCGCTCCCCGTCTTCGAGCCCGGCTCCTCCGTCGCCACCCGCGCCGCCTCCGGCAAGGTCCTGCAGGCGCTCGGCGCCGTCATCCCGGAGCTGTGGGGCGGCTCGGCCGACCTGGCCGGCTCGAACAACACCACCATCGACAAGAACTCCTCGTTCCTGCCGAAGGGCAACCCGCTGCCGGAGGCCGACCCGTACGGCCGCACCATCCACTTCGGCATCCGCGAGCACGCCATGGCCGCGGCCATGAACGGCATCGCCCTGCACGGCCACACCCGCATCTACGGCGGCACCTTCCTGGTGTTCTCCGACTACATGCGCAACGCGGTCCGCCTGTCCGCCCTGATGCACCTGCCGGTCACCTACGTGTGGACGCACGACTCGATCGGCCTCGGCGAGGACGGCCCGACCCACCAGCCGATCGAGCACCTCGCCTCGCTGCGCGCCATCCCGGGCCTCGCGCTGGTCCGCCCGGCCGACGCCAACGAGACGGCCGTCGCCTGGCGCGAGATCCTGCGCCGCCACACCAAGGTGTTCGGCAAGGGCACCCCGCACGGCCTGGCCCTCACCCGCCAGGGCGTCCCCGTGTACGAGCCGAACGAGGACGCCGCCAAGGGCGGCTACGTCCTCTTCGAGGCCGAGGGCGGCGAGCCGCAGGTCGTGCTCATCGGCACCGGCTCCGAGGTCCAGCTCGCCGTCGCAGCCCGCGAGGCGCTCCAGGCCGAGGGCATCCCGACCCGCGTGGTGTCGATGCCGTCCGTCGAGTGGTTCGAGGAGCAGGACCAGGCCTACAAGGACGGCGTGCTGCCGCCGTCCGTCAAGGCCCGTGTCGCGGTCGAGGCGGGCATCGGCCTGACCTGGCACCGCTACGTCGGGGACGCGGGCCGGATCGTCTCGCTGGAGCACTTCGGCGCCTCCGCCGACGCGAAGGTGCTGTTCCGCGAGTTCGGCTTCACCCCGGAGGCCGTGACCGCCGCCGCCAAGGAATCCCTCGAAGCCGCCGCGCGCTGACGCCGGTACAAGAACCAGTAGGAGATGCAATTCCCATGACAGACGCACTCAAGCGCCTCTCCGACGAGGGCGTGGCGATCTGGCTGGACGACCTGTCCCGCAAGCGCATCACGTCGGGCAACCTGGCCGAGCTGATCGACGAGTCGCACGTCGTCGGCGTCACCACGAACCCGTCGATCTTCCAGAAGGCGATCAGCAGCGGCGACGGCTACGAGCAGCAGCTCGCCGACCTCGCAGCCCGCAAGGTCACCGTCGACGAGGCCATCCGCATGATCACCACGGCGGACGTCCGCGACGCCGCCGACATCCTGCGGCCGGTCTTCGACCGGACCGACGGCCAGGACGGCCGCGTCTCGATCGAGGTCGACCCGCGGCTGGCCCACAACACGGCGGCGACCATCGCCGAGGCCAAGCAGCTCGCCTGGCTGGTGGACCGCCCGAACACGCTGATCAAGATCCCCGCGACCAAGGCCGGCCTGCCGGCGATCACCGAGGTCATCGGCCGGGGCATCAGCGTCAACGTCACGCTGATCTTCTCGCTGGAGCGCTACCGCGAGGTCATGGACGCCTACGTGGCGGGCCTGGAGAAGGCCCGGTCCGCGGGCCTGGACCTCTCCGAGATCCACTCGGTCGCGTCGTTCTTCGTCTCCCGCGTGGACACCGAGATCGACAAGCGCCTGGACGGCGTCAACACCGACGAGGCCAAGGCCCTGAAGGGCAAGTCGGCCCTCGCCAACGCCCGCCTGGCCTACGAGGCGTACGAGGAGGTCTTCTCCTCCGACCGCTGGGCCGCCCTGGAGCGCCTGGGCGCCAACAAGCAGCGCCCGCTGTGGGCCTCGACCGGCGTCAAGGACCCGGCGTACAAGGACACCCTGTACGTGGACGACCTGGTCGCCCCGAACACGGTCAACACGATGCCGGAGGCCACCCTGGAGGCGGCCGCCGACCACGGCCAGGTGACCGGCGACACCGTCCGCGGCACCTACGACGAGTCCCGCCGGGTGCTCGCCGCGGTCGCGGAGCTCGGCATCTCGTACGACGATGTGGTTCAGCTGCTGGAGGACGAGGGCGTCGAGAAGTTCGAGGCGTCCTGGAACGACCTGCTGAAGTCCACCGAGGCGGAGCTGGAGCGCCTCGCTCCCACGGAGGCCTGAACACCTTGTCTGTAAACGGAGCGAACCCGCTTCGTGACGCACAGGACCGGCGGCTCCCGCGTATCGCGGGGCCGTCCGGCCTGGTCATTTTCGGCGTTACGGGTGACCTGTCGCGCAAGAAGCTGATGCCTGCCGTCTACGACCTGGCCAACCGCGGCCTGCTCCCGCCGGGCTTCTCCCTCATCGGCTTCGCCCGCCGCGAGTGGGAGCACGAGGACTTCGCCCAGGAGGTGTACGAGGCCGTCAAGCAGCACTCGCGCACCCCCTTCCGGGAGGAGGTCTGGCAGCAGCTGGTGCAGGGCTGCCGCTTCGTCCAGGGCGACTTCGACGACGACCAGGCGTTCGAGACGCTGAAGGCGACGATCGAGGAGCTCGACAAGCAGCAGGGGACGGGCGGGAACTTCGCCTTCTACCTGTCGGTGCCGCCGAAGTGGTTCCCCAAGGTGGTCCAGCAGCTCAAGGACCACGGGCTCGCCCAGAAGGAGGGCTCCTGGCGGCGCGCCGTCATCGAGAAGCCCTTCGGGCACGACCTGAAGAGCGCCGAGGAGCTCAACAAGGTCGTCCACGAGGTGTTCCCGCGGGACGAGGTCTTCCGCATCGACCACTACCTGGGCAAGGAGACCGTCCAGAACATCCTGGCGCTCCGCTTCGCGAACACGATGTTCGAGCCGATCTGGAACCGGTCCTACGTGGACCACGTGCAGATCACCATGGCCGAGGACATCGGCATCGGCGGCCGGGCCGGGTACTACGACGGCATCGGCGCCGCCCGCGACGTCATCCAGAACCACCTGCTCCAGCTGCTCGCGCTGACGGCGATGGAGGAGCCGGGCTCCTTCCACCCCAAGGCGCTGGTGGCGGAGAAGCTGAAGGTGCTCAGCGCCGTCCAGATCCCCGAGGACCTGGGCAAGCACACCGTGCGCGGCCAGTACACCTCGGCGTGGCAGGGCGGCGAGAAGGTCGTCGGCTACCTCGAAGAGGACGGCATCGACCCGAAGTCCAAGACGGACACGTACGCGGCGATCCGCCTGGAGATCAACAACCGCCGCTGGGCGGGCGTGCCGTTCTACCTGCGGACGGGCAAGCGCCTGGGCCGCCGGGTGACAGAGATCGCGGTGGTCTTCAAGCGGGCTCCGTACCTGCCGTTCGAGTCGGGCGCGACCGAGGAGCTGGGGCAGAACGCCCTGGTCATCCGGGTCCAGCCGGACGAGGGCGTCACGGTCCGCTTCGGCTCCAAGGTCCCGGGCACCTCGATGGAGGTCCGGGACGTCACGATGGACTTCGCGTACGGCGAGTCCTTCACGGAGTCGAGCCCCGAGGCGTACGAGCGCCTCATCCTGGACGTCCTGCTGGGCGACGCGAACCTCTTCCCGCGCCACCAGGAGGTCGAGCTGTCCTGGAACATCCTCGACCCGATCGAGGAGTACTGGGACCGGCACGGCAGGCCCGCGCAGTACACGGCGGGGACCTGGGGGCCGATCGAGGCGGACGAGATGCTCGCACGAGACGGACGGAGCTGGCGCCGGCCATGAAGATCGACCTCACGGAGACCACCTCCAGCAAGATCAACGCCGCGCTGGTGCAGGCCCGCCGCGACATCGGCACGCCGGCCATCGGCATGGTCCTCACGCTGGTGATCGTGACCGACGAGGAGAACGCGTACGACGCGCTGAAGTCGGCGAACGACGCGTCCCACGAGCACCCCTCGCGGATCATCGTCGTGATCAAGCGGGTCAGCCGCTCGGCCCGCAGCCGCCGCGACGCCCGCCTCGACGCGGAGATCCGGGTCGGCGCGGACGCGGGCACCGGCGAGACGGTCGTGCTCCGCCTCCACGGCGAGCTCGTCCACCACGCCGACTCGGTCGTCCTCCCCCTGCTGCTGCCGGACGCGCCGGTCGTCGTCTGGTGGCCCGAGGGCGCCCCCTCGGACCTGGCGGGCAGTGCGCTGGGCGCGCTCGGGCAGCGCCGCATCAGCGACACGTACGCCTGCGAGGACCCGATAGGGGCGCTCGCGGAGCGGGCGCAGACGTACGCGCCCGGGGACACGGACCTGTCCTGGACCCGGATCACGCCGTGGCGCTCCATGCTGGCGGCGGCCCTGGACCAGCAGGCCTTCGAGGTGGTCTCGGCGACCGTCGAGGGCGAGGACGAGAATCCGTCCTGCGAGCTGCTGGCCATGTGGCTGGCGGACCGTCTGAAGGTGCCCGTCGAGCGCACGCTGTCGTCGGGCCCCGGCCTGACGGCGGTCCGCCTGGAGACGAAGGAGGGCGAGATCCTCCTGGGCCGCGCGGACGGCTCGCTGGCCACGCTGTGCATGCCGGGCCAGCCCGACCGAAGCGTGGCGCTCAAGCGCCGCGAGACGGCCGAACTGCTGGCGGAGGAGCTGCGCCGGCTGGACCCGGACAACACGTACGAGTCCGCGCTGAAGTTCGGCGTGGCGAAGCTGCGGGCGGCGCAGGACTCCCCTGCCCCGGCCGCGCCCGCCGCGGCCGCCCAGGCGGCGGAGGGCGACGGCGCCGGGGACGGCGGCGAAGCGGCCGCCCCCGCCGGCAAGGCCGCCGCGAAGCCCGCCTCCAAGGCGGCCGCCAGGAAGGCCTCGGCCAAGCAGTGACAGCCCGCGGCCGCCGGCCGGCTCCGCCCCTTCCGGGGCGGTCCGGTCGGCGGCCGCGCCATTTCCCGACCAAGAAGGCGGCAACAACATGGGTATGACGACTCCCCAGGTCGTCGTCCACCGGGACAAGGAGCTGATGGCCCAGGCCGCGGCCGCCCGGCTCATCACGAAGATCGTGGACGCGCAGGCGGCCCGGGGCAGCGCCTCGGTGGTCCTGACCGGCGGCCGCAACGGCAACGGGCTGCTCGCCGCGCTGGCGGCGGCCCCGGCCCGGGACGCGGTCGACTGGGCCCGGATCGACCTGTGGTGGGGCGACGAGCGCTTCGTCCCGGCGGACGACCCCGAGCGCAACCACGTCCAGGCGCGCGAGGCGCTGCTGGACGCCGTGCCCGTGGACCCGGCGCGGGTGCACGCGATGCCGGCGTCGGACGGCCCGTACGGGGACGACGCGGACGCCGCGGCCGCGGCCTACGCGGAGGAGCTGCGGCAGGCCGCCGGCCCGGAGGACCACGGCCCGGTGCCCCGCTTCGACGTGCTGATGCTGGGCGTGGGCCCGGACACGCATGTGGCGTCGCTGTTCCCGGAGCACCCGGCGGCCCGGGAGACCGAGCGGACGGTCGTCGGCGTGCACGGCGCCCCGAAGCCCCCGCCGACCCGGGTCTCGCTGACCCTGCCGGCGATCCGGGCGGCCCGCGAGGTGTGGCTGCTCGCGGCGGGCGAGGACAAGGCCGGGGCCGTCGCCATCGCGCTGGGCGGCGCAGGCGGAGTACAGGCCCCGGCGGCGGCCGCGTACGGGCGCTCGCGCACCCTGTGGCTCCTCGACCGGGCGGCCGCGGCGAAGCTCCCGGCGGGCCTCTACCCGCCGGTGTGAGCCTGACGGCCCCTCACCGTGCAGCAGGCGGCCCGCCCTCCCCTCGGGGACGGCGGGCCGCGCTGTGCGCAGGGGTCAGGAGCGGCCGCGCAGCGAGCGGTAGACCGCGACGAGGTTCCGGGTCGACGCGTCGAGCCCGGGCACGTCGGCGCCCTCGGCCAGCGCCGGCTCCACCCGCTTGGCGAGCACCTTGCCGAGCTCCACGCCCCACTGGTCGAAGGAGTCGATGTTCCACACGGCGCCCTGGACGAAGACCTTGTGCTCGTACAGCGCGATCAGCTGGCCGATCACGGACGGGGTCAGCTCGGTGGCCAGGACCGTGGTCGTGGGGTGGTTGCCGCGGAAGGTCTTGTGGGGGACGAGCTCCTCGGCGACGCCCTCGGCGCGGACCTCGTCGGCGGTCTTGCCGAACGCCAGCGCCTGCGTCTGGGCGAAGAAGTTGGCCATCAGCAGGTCGTGCTGGGCCGCGAGCCGGGGCGGCAGTTCGGCGACCGGGCGGGCGAAGCCGATGAAGTCGGCCGGGATCACCTTGGTGCCCTGGTGGATCAGCTGGTAGTAGGCGTGCTGGCCGTTGGTGCCCGGCGTGCCCCAGACCACGGGGCCCGTCTGCCAGTCGACGGGTCGGCCCTCGCGGTCCACGGACTTGCCGTTGGACTCCATGTCGAGCTGCTGGAGGTAGGCGGTGAACCGCGACAGGTAGTGGCTGTAGGGCAGGACGGCGTGCGACTGGGCATCGTGGA
This sequence comes from Streptomyces globosus, assembly GCF_003325375.1. Classification (GTDB taxonomy): domain Bacteria; phylum Actinomycetota; class Actinomycetes; order Streptomycetales; family Streptomycetaceae; genus Streptomyces; species Streptomyces globosus_A. The sequence goes on from NZ_CP030862.1 coordinate 5,128,197, forward strand.
AGGCGCCGTACCAGATGCCGAGGAGGCCGAGGAGCAGCGGGGCGTTCTCCTCCGGGGGCGCCGTGCGGAAGTGCTCGTCCATCAGCCGGAAGCCGGAGAGGAGTTCGCGGAAGCGGTCCGGGCCGATCGCGATCATCAGCGAGAGGCCGATCGCGGAGTCGAAGGAGTAGCGGCCGCCGACCCAGTCCCAGAACTCGAACATGTTGGCCGGATCGATGCCGAAGCCCGTCACCTTCTCCGCGTTGGTGGAGAGCGCGACGAAGTGCCGGGCGACGGCGGCCTCGTCGCCGCCGAGGCCGTCCAGCAGCCAGGCGCGGGCCGATTCGGCGTTGGTGATGGTCTCGATCGTCGTGAACGTCTTGGACGCGACGATGAACAGGGTCCGCTCCGGGTCGAGGTCGCGGACGGCCTCGTGCAGGTCGGCGCCGTCGACGTTGGAGACGAACCGCACCGTCAGGCCGCGGTCGGTGAAGGGGCGCAGCGCCTCGCAGGCCATCGCCGGTCCGAGGTCGGATCCGCCGATGCCGATGTTGACGATGTTGGTGAGGGGCTGTCCGGTGAAGCCGGTCCACTCCCCGGAGCGGACCCGCTCGCTGAAGGAGGCCATCTTGTCGAGGACGGCGTGTACGCCCGGGACGACGTCCTCGCCGTCGACCTCGACGACCGTGCCGGCGGGGGCGCGCAGCGCGGTGTGCAGGACCGCGCGGCCCTCGGTGGTGTTGATCTTCTCGCCGCGGAACATGGCCTCGCGCAGTTCGGCGACGCCGGTGGCGGCGGCCAGTTCGCGCAGCAGCGTGAGCGTCTCGTCGGTGACGAGGTGCTTGGAGTAGTCGATGTGGAGGTCGCCGACGCGCAGCGTGTACGCCGTGCCGCGGTCGGGATCCTCCTCGAACAGCTGCCGCAGATGCGTCTGCCCCAGCTCTTCCCGGTGCTTGCCGAGGGCAAGCCACTCGGGGGTCCGGTTGAGCCTTGCCCGGCCTTCTGCGTTCATCTCGGACATCAACCCGTTTCTTCCGTCCTGTCGTGCCCCGCCGATCACCAACTTAAAGGATGGAGGGGGCCTGTGCGGGACAGCGCTGCGGTGTGCGCGCACGGCGAAGGGCCCGGTCCGCCGGAGGGGCCTCCTGCGGGCCGGGCCCGGTGCCGCGCCGGTGCGCGGCTCTCGTCAGATCTCGCCGCGGAGCTTGGCGAGGGCCTCGGCGAGGATGGCCTCGCCGTCGGCGTCGGTGCGGCGTTCGCGCACGTACGCCAGGTGCGTCTTGTACGGCTCGGTGCGCGGCGGCGCCGGGGGGTTGTCCCGGTCCTGGCCGGCCGGGAACCCGCAGCGCGGGCAGTCCCAGGTGTCCGGCACCTGGGCGTCGCTGGCGAAGCTGGGCTGCGTCTCGTGCCCGTTCGAGCACCAGAACGAGATGCGCAGGCGGGGCGCGGACTCGCCGCGCTCGGCCTCGCCCATCGGCCCCGCCCCGACCCGGCTGCCACGGATCGCGTTGCCACTTGCCACGGTCGTAACTCCCCTGCGTGATGGTGCCGCGAAGCGTGAGAGGTTTCCGCCGCGGGCGCCCCAGTGTACGGAAGGCCCAACGGGCGTCCAGCAAATGGAGTTACTCACTCCGAGCCGTGGACGCCGCCTTCATGATAGGCGGGACGCGCGGGGCGGGACGGCCGGATCGGCGAGAACCGGCTGCCGCCCGGAGGCGTCAGCCGTTCGACTTCATCATCAGGCCGAGGGCGACGATGCACGCGAACCACAGCAGGCCGACCACGACCGTGATGCGGTCGAGGTTGCGCTCGGCGACCGAGGAGCCGCCGACGGAGGACTGCATGCCGCCGCCGAACATGTCGGAGAGGCCGCCGCCCTTGCCCTTGTGCATCAGCACGAGCAGCATCAGCAGCGCACTGAAGACGATCAGGGCGATCGAGAACCCCATAACCACGGCTGATTCCTACTTTCTGGCTTCCGAAGGCTTTCCGGCGGTGCCGGATGGGCGCGGGGGCCAGTGGCTGGTGGTACAGCCTCCTGGCCCCCGCAAGGGTACGACGGATCCGGCCCGCGGCATACTCGCTGCCGCGGGGGTGCGGACTACTGGTCCCGGAACCGGACGATCTTGACGAACTCGTCCGCGTCGAGGGCCGCGCCGCCGATCAGGGCGCCGTCGACATCGGGCTGCGCCATGATCGCCGCGATGTTGTTCGCCTTGACGGAGCCGCCGTACTGGATGCGGACCTTGTCGGCCAGCTCCTGGGAGTAGAGCTCGGCGAGGCGGCGGCGGATGGCCCCGCAGACCTCCTGCGCGTCCTCGGGGGTGGCGACCTCGCCGGTGCCGATGGCCCACACGGGCTCGTAGGCGATGACGACGGACTCGGCCTGGTCGGCCGGGATGTCCTTCAGGCCGCCGTCGACCTGGGCGAGGGTGTGGGCGACCTGGTCGCCGGCCTTGCGGACCTCCAGGCCCTCGCCGACGCACAGGATCGGGGTGAGGCCGTGCCGGTAGGCGGCCTTGACCTTGGCGTTGCAGACCTCGTCGGTCTCGCCGTGGTACTGGCGGCGCTCGCTGTGGCCGACGGCCACGAACGTGCACTTGAGCTTGGCGAGCATGGAGCCCGAGATCTCGCCGGTGTAGGCTCCGGCGTCCTGGGCCGAGAGGTCCTGGGCGCCGTACTTGATCTTCAGCTTGTCGCCGTCGACGAGCGTCTGGACGGAGCGCAGGTCGACGAAGGGCGGCAGGACCGCGACCTCGACGGCGTCGTAGTCCTTGTCGGCGAGCGCGAAGGCGAGCTTCTGGACGTGCGCGATGGCCTCGAGGTGGTTGAGGTTCATCTTCCAGTTGCCCGCCATGAGCGGGGTGCGCGTGGTCATCGGGGTCAGACCTCCAGTGCAGCGAGACCGGGGAGCGTCTTGCCCTCGAGGTATTCGAGGGAGGCGCCGCCGCCGGTAGAGATGTGGCCGAAAGCGTTCTCGTCGAAGCCGAGCGTGCGCACGGCCGCGGCGGAGTCGCCGCCGCCGACGACGGTGAAGGCGCTGCTGTCGACGAGGGCCTGCGCGATGGCGCGGGTGCCGCCGGCGTAGTCCGGGTGCTCGAAGACGCCCACGGGGCCGTTCCAGAACACCGTCTCGGCATCGGCGATCTTCGAAGCGTACAGCTCGCGGGTCTTGGGGCCGATGTCGAGGCCCTCCTTGTCGGCGGGGATCTTGTCCGCGTCGACGGTGGTGTACTCGGCCGGGGCCTTGCCCTTGAGGTCGGGGAACTCGGAGGCGGCGAGGACGTCGACCGGCAGGACGAGCTCGACGCCGTTCGCCTCGGCGCGGGCCATGTACTCCTTGACGGTCTCCACCTGGTCCTTCTGGAGCAGGGAGATGCCGACCTCGTAGCCCTTGGCGTGGAGGAAGGTGTAGGCCATGCCGCCGCCGATGAGGAGGCGGTCGGCCTTGCCGAGCAGCTCGTCGATGACGGCGAGCTTGTCGGAGACCTTGGCGCCGCCGAGGACGACGACGTAGGGGCGCTTGACGTCCGCGGTCAGCTTCTTCAGGACGCCGACCTCGGCGGCGATGAGGGAGCCGGCGGCGTGCGGCAGGCGCGCGGGCAGGTCGTAGACCGAGGCGTGCTTGCGGTGCACGGCGCCGAAGCCGTCGCCGACGTAGACGTCGGCGAGCTCGGCGAGCTGGTCGGCGAAGGCGCCGCGCTCGGCGTCGTCCTTGGCGGTCTCGCCGGGGTTGAAGCGGAGGTTCTCCAGGACGGCGACCTGGCCGTCGGAGAGCTTCGCGACGGTCTCCTTGGCGGAGGCGCCGACGGTGTCGGCGGCGAAGGCGACCTCGGCTCCGAGGAGTTCACCGAGCCGCTTCGCGGCGGGGGCGAGGGAGAACGCCGGGTCCGGGGCGCCCTTGGGACGGCCCAGGTGCGAGGCGACGACCACGCGGGCGCCGGCCTCGGCGAGGCGGGCGATGGTCGGCTGCACGGCGCGGATCCGGCCGTCGTCGGTGATCACGTCGCCGGCGAGCGGCACGTTGAGGTCCGCGCGGACGAAGACCCTCTTGCCCGAGACGCCCTCGGCGAGGAGTTCGTCGATCGTCTTCATGTGTTTCTACTCCTTGTCCCCCGGCACGGGCCGTACCGGCGCGGGGTGGGTGGGGCGGGCAGGCAACAGGGCCCGTACGGCGCTTCATCGCGCTGCGCGGACCCTGTGCTCACATCATGGGAGTTCGGCTTGTGTGTCCGACGTGCGTCAGAGCCGGCCGCCGACGTAGACGGTCAGGTCGACGAGTCGGTTGGAGTAGCCCCACTCGTTGTCGTACCAGCCGACGACCTTGACCTGCTTGCCCTGGACCATCGTCAGCGACGAGTCGAAGGTGCAGGAGGCCGGCCAGTTCACGATGTCGGAGGAGACGATCGCGTCCTCGGTGTAGTCCAGGATGCCCTTGAGCTGGCCCTCGGACGCCTTCTGGAAGGCGGCGTTGATCTCGTCCTTGGTGACCTCGCGGTCGAGTTCGAGGACGAGGTCGGTGACCGAGCCGGTCGGGACCGGGACGCGCATGGCGATGCCGTCCAGCTTGCCCTTCAGCTGCGGGAGGACCAGTGCGGTGGCCTTGGCGGCACCGGTGGAGGTCGGGATGATGTTCTCGGCGGCGGCGCGGGCGCGGCGCAGGTCCGAGTGCGGGAAGTCCAGGATGCGCTGGTCGTTGGTGTACGCGTGGACCGTCGTCATCATGCCCTTGACGATGCCGAAGTTCTCGTCGAGGACCTTGGCCATCGGCGCCACGCAGTTGGTGGTGCAGGAGGCGTTGGAGATGACGTGGTGGTTGGCCGCGTCGTACTTGTCGTGGTTGACGCCCATCACGATGGTGATGTCCTCGTCCTTGGCCGGGGCCGAGATGAGGACCTTCTTCGCGCCGGCGGCGATGTGCTTGGCGGCGTCGGCCTTCTTCGTGAAGATGCCGGTCGACTCGATGACGATGTCGGCGCCCAGCTCGCCCCAGGGGAGGTTCGCGGGGTCGCGCTCGGCGAACGTCTTGAAGGTGTTGCCGCCGACCGTGATCGTGTCCTCGGTGTGCGTGACCTCCTGGCGGAGGCGTCCGAGGATGCTGTCGTACTTGAGGAGGTGCACCAGGGTGGCGTTGTCCGTCAGGTCGTTGACACCGACGATCTCGATGTCCGCCCCCTGCTCCAGGAGAGCTCGGAAGTAGTTGCGGCCAATTCGGCCAAAACCGTTGATTCCTACGCGGATCGTCACGAACCGATCTCCTCGTTGGTGCGCCGGTCTGTGCGCCCGGCGAGCTGTAAATGGGATGTCCCCGACCGCTTACGACCCTACCTCTCCGTGAGCTTGCGAGTGACATCGTCCGGGACCTGACACACCCCGGGCCCCGCTCCGGTGGGCCTGTGCGGGGCTTGCGGGGCCTCGGTGCCGGTCACGCGGCGTGAGCAGCGGCCGGGGCGTTGATCAGCGGTTCAGCGCGCGGAGCGCCTTACCGACGAGTAGCGCGCGGTCTGCCGGTTCGCGGACGTGCTCCAGGCCGAATCCGAGCAGGACGGTGTCACGCGTGGTGACCGAGGCGTACGAGCGGAACAGCTCGCCGGAGCGCGCCCAGTCGCCGGGAACTTCGGCGCTTCCCACAGGGGCCCCGGCCGCCGTCCAGCTCCCCAGGGAGTCCTCGAACCCCTCGGTGGTCTGGTCCACTCCCCCGACGGAGAGGCGGACGTCGTCCGCGAACACGCCGCGGCCGCCCTCGCTCGCGTCCGCGATGTACGAGAGCGACACCTCGACGGTCCGGCCCGCGTACGCGCCGAGGTCGAAGGAGGCCTGCTTCCAGCCGTCGGACGATCCGGTGAGGCTGTGCCACGCACCGCTGCTCCCCTGCGCGGTGCAGCCGCTGCCCTCCAAGGTGAGGTAGCGCCGCAGGAAGGGGTGCGCGTTCACGAAGAAGCCGGCCCCGCAGTCCGTCGGCACCTGGCTGCGGGTCAGGCCGCCCGCCTCGGGCAGCGTGGTCCAGTCGTCGCCGCCGGCCGTGCGCGCCTCCAGGACGGCGTGGTCGTAGCCCCGCTCGGTGTGCCAGTTCAGGGCGGCCTTGAGCTGCGGCGCGTCCGCGGCGGACACCGCCGTGAGGTCGATGGTGCGGGTCAGCCGCCGCCAGTCCCCGTCGGCGTGGGTCGCCGCGGCCATGCCGGTTCCGGAGTGGGGGGCGTACGGGTTCACGACGCCGGCGTACCCGCCCGCCTGCGCGCTGCGGAACTGCGGGAACCGGTCCGCGGGCAGGCTCTCGGAGGTGACGGTGAAGGCGCCGGGCGCGTCCAGCGGGTTGCCCTCGGCGCCGCCGAGCCCGCCGCGGGCCCCGGCGAGGCCCCCCGAGCCGGCGAAGCCGGTGGCCCCGCGGACGCTGCTGCGGCTGTAGGCGCCGAGCCAGTACTGGCCGAAGTCGTCGGTGAGGGCGGGCCCGACCCGGGCGTCGCCGCCGGCCGACTCGCCGGCCTCGATCAGCTTTCCGCCCTCGTTGAGGTACGAGCGCAGCGCGAGCTGGGTGTCGCCGCCGGGGGCGACGGCGCCGGTGTAGTGGACGGCGGTGCGGAAGTGGGCGAGGACGCCGAGGCGGTGCGGGGCGCCCTGGACGGCCGTGTCCCAGACGGCGGCCGCCCGGCCGTTGGCGCGGAGCGCGTCGGCGTAGCCGCGGGCGTGCCGGGCGGGGGCGCCCTCCTCGGCGATCACGAGGGCGTCGGCGCGGGGCCGCTCGGCGACCGTGTACGTGAAGCGGTCGCTGGAGACACGGCGGCCGTCCCGGTCTCGGCCGGTGAACCAGACCTCGACGCGGTCGCCGGGGCGGGCGCCGCGGACCGCGCCCCGGTACTCGTCGAACCAGTTGTTGTCCTCGCCGCCGTAGACGGAGCCGCCCTTCCAGGGCTTCACACCGCGGTCGTGGGCGCGGCCGCCGTTGACGCGCCAGTGCAGCCGCTTGTCGCCGAGCGCCTTGCGGGCGGTGACGGCGACCGGCTGGTCGCGGCCGTCGGCCGCGTAGGAGGTGGTGAAGGGCTCGAGGGTGAAGTCGGCGGCGGTCAGGCCCACGGGGGACACCGGCCGGTCGGGGCGTGCGGCGCTCTCGCCGACGGCCAGCGCGAAGGGGACGTTCTTGGCGAACTCGGCCTGGATCAGCTTCTCGTCGTCGGGGAAGTTGAAGCCGGAGCGGCAGTCCTCGGGCTTCCACCGGTCGTTCGGGTCGGCCGCGGAGGCCGTCCGGCAGGTGGTCATCTCCGGGGTGAACATCATGATGCCGTTGACGTTCGCGGCGTGGCCGTCGGCCTCGCCGTTGGTGGTGTACAGCTCGGAGGACAGCTGCGGGCGGTAGCCGGGGACCGCCGGGTTCTCGGGGGTTCCGGCGAGCACCCGGTAGGCGGTGTCGTCGGGGGTGGGCGTGGCGACCTGCCAGCCGACGCCATAGAGGATGAGCTCGGCGGCGGAGTGGTAGTTGACGGCGTACTCGAAGCCGATCCGCTTCTGGAACCGGTCGAGGGCGGCGGTCTCGGGCTCGGAGGCCGCGGAGGGGCCGCGGTAGGTCTCGTTCGCGGGGTGGGGCGATGATCCCTCGTCGTCGTAGCCCCACTTGTAGGCGAAGTTCCTGTTCAGGTCGACGCCGTCGCCGCTGGTGATCCTGCCGTCGCCGTTGTTGTCGCGGAGGTTCTTGCGCCAGAGCCGGTTGGCCTCGGAGGCGTGGGTGTGGTCGTAGCCGTCGGGGTTGGCGGACAGCAGGAACCACAGCTCGGTGGAGTCCACCAGCTTCGTGATCCGGGGGTCCTTGCCGTAGGCGTCCAGCGTGTGGTGCATCAGGCGCCGCGTCATCTCGGGCGTGATCCACTCGCGGGCGTGCTGGTTGGACATGTACAGCACGGAGGGCTTCGCGCCGTCGCGGGTGGTGCGGGCGTTCTTCGTGACCTTCAGCGCGAGGATGTCCCGGCCCTGGACGGTCTTGCCGATGGAGACGGCCTTGGCGAGGCGGGGGTGCTCCCGCGCGGTCCGCAGGACCTCCTCCTTCAGGCCGCCCTTGCCGCTGTACGGGCGGAAGACGCCGTCGCCGGGGGCCTGCGCGCGGGCGGAGGCCCCCACCGTGCGCTCGGCGAGGGCCACGCCGCGGGCGGCGAGCCCGCGGGCCTGGCCCTCGGTGAGGAACAGCTCCACGCGGGCGGTGCCGGTCTCCGGGGCTCGCTCGGAGAGCTCGTGCCCGTCCTGGCCTGCGGCGAGGACGAGCGGGACCTGCTCCTTGGTGATGTCGGCGTCGTAGACCCGGACCTCCTCGGCGCCGGGTGCGGCGTCCGCTGCGGGGCCGGCGTGGGCCGCGGCCGGGAGGGCGGCCGCGGTGGTTGCTAAGAGGAGTGAGCTGGCGGCGAGGATCAGTCCCGCGCGGTGCCTCATGTGCCCCCCTGGGCGTCGACTGCCACGAAAGCGTTCGGACGACAGGCTCACGAGGCCTCGTGTCCATGTCAATGGGGCGTTGCGGGAACGAGCCGCCGCGCACCGGGGGCCCGTACGCGGCGCGCTGTGCGGCGTACGGGCCCCCGGTGCGTGGTGCGGTGCCGGCCGGTCAGCCGGCCAGGTTGTCGGCCAGCTCCTCGCTGAGGTTCGACTCGGTGCCCGGGATGCCGAGGTCCTGGGCCCGCTTGTCGGCCATCGCCAGCAGGCGGCGGATGCGGCCGGCGACGGCGTCCTTGGTCAGCGGCGGGTCGGCGAGGGCGCCCAGCTCCTCCAGGGAGGCCTGCTTGTGCTCCATGCGCAGCCGGCCCGCGGCGGCCAGGTGCTCGGGCACCTCCTCGCCGAGGATCTCCAGGGCGCGCTGGACGCGGGCCCCGGCGGCGACGGCGGCGCGCGCCGAGCGGCGCAGGTTCGCGTCGTCGAAGTTGGCCAGCCGGTTCGCGGTGGCGCGGACCTCGCGGCGCATCCGCCGCTCCTCCCAGGCCAGCACGGACTCGTGGGCGCCGAGCCGGGTCAGCAGCGCGCCGATGGCGTCGCCGTCGCGGACGACGACGCGGTCGACGCCGCGGACCTCCCGGGCCTTCGCGGCGATGGAGAGCCGCCGGGCGGCGCCCACCAGGGCCAGGGCTGCCTCGGGGCCGGGGCAGGTGACCTCCAGCGAGGATGACCGGCCCGGCTCGGTCAGCGAGCCGTGGGCCAGGAAGGCGCCGCGCCAGGCCGCCTCGGCGTCGCAGGTGGCCCCGGAGACCACCTGCGGGGGCAGGCCCCGGATGGGGCGGCCGCGGCCGTCGACCAGTCCGGTCTGGCGGGCCAGCTGGTCGCCTCCGGCCACGACGCGGACCACGTAGCGGCTGCCGCGGCGCAGGCCGCCCGGCGCCATGACGACGAGGTCCGAGGAGTGGCCGAAAATCTCCAGGATGTCCTTGCGGAGCCGCCGCGCGGCGATCCCGGTGTCGAGTTCCGCCTCGATGACGATCCGGCCGCTCACCAGGTGCAGGCCGCCGGCGAACCGAAGAATCGCCGAGACCTCCGCCTTCCTGCAGCAGGTCCGGGTGACGGGGAGCCGGGAGATCTCATCCTTCACCGCTGGCGTCATCGCCATGGGCCGATCCTTCCATGCATCCGAAAAATACGGTCGTACGCGGCTGCGAGCAGCTCCGGGTCGTGCTTGGGGGAGCCGTCTTCCCTGGCCACCGGCGCCAGCTCGACCGCGGCGCCGAAGCGCTGCGCGGCATCGGCGAGGGACTCACGGTCGGGCACGGCGGCCTGGTCGGCCAGCACCACGTCCAGGGCGAGTTTAGGGGCGTGTCGGGCCAAAACCTCCAAATGACGCTGCGGAGAGAACCCCTCTGTTTCGCCGGGCTGCGGGGCCAGGTTGAGCGACAGCACGCGCCGGGCCTTGGTCTCCATGAGCGCGTCGAGAAGTTCCGGCACCAGCAGGTGCGGGATGACGGACGAGAACCAGGACCCGGGGCCGAGCACCACCCAGTCGGCGTCCAGGACCGCGGCCACGGCCTCCGGCACGGCGGGCGGGTCGGACGGCACGAGGTGCACGGACAGCACCTCGCCGGGGGTGGTGGCGACGGTGGCCTGCCCCCGGACGGTGTCCACGTCCGCCGGGCGGGCCGGGTCGTGGCCCCGTACGAGCGCCTGGAGCTCCAGCGGCACCGCCGACATTGGCAGCACCCGGCCGTGCGCGCCGAGCAGCCTGCCGACGAGGTCCAGGGCCTGGACGGGGTCGCCGAGCTGCTCCCACAGGGCCACGATCAGCAGGTTGCCCACCGCGTGCTCGTGCAGGGCGCCGGCCGACTGGAAGCGGTGCTGGATGACGCGGGCCCAGGTCTGGCCCCAGTCGTCGTCCCCGCAGAGGGCGGCCAGCGCCTTGCGCAGGTCGCCCGGGGGGAGGACGCCGAGCTCCTCGCGGAGCCGCCCGCTGGACCCGCCGTCGTCGGCGACGGTGACGACCGCGGTCAGCTCGCCGGTGATCCGGCGCAGGGCGGCCAGCGACGCCGACAGGCCCATGCCGCCGCCGAGCGCGACGACCTTGGGTGCGGCGCCCTTGGCGGCTGCGCCGCGGCGCGGCGCGGTGCGGACCGCGCCGTCCTCGCCCCGCCCCGGGGTGAGGCGGCGCAGGCGGCGCAGCCGCAGGGTGCGTCCGGTCACTCGCGCCCCATGTCCCGGTGGACCACGACGGTCTCGACTCCCTCGGAGGCGAGGCGGGCGGCGAGCTTCTCGGAGACGGCGACGCTGCGGTGCTTGCCGCCGGTGCAGCCGACGGCGATGGTGACGTACCGCTTGCCCTCGCGGCGGTAGCCGGCGGCGATGAGCTGGAGCAGCTCCGTGTAGCGGTCGAGGAACTCCTTGGCGCCGGGCTGGCTGAAGACGTAGCCCGAGACCTCCGGGTTCAGGCCGGTGAACGGCCGGAGCTCGGGCACCCAGTGCGGGTTGGGGATGAAGCGGCAGTCCACGACGAGGTCGGCGTCGACGGGGAGGCCGTACTTGTAGCCGAAGGACATGACGGTGGCGCGCAGCTCGGGCTCCTCCTCGCCCGCGAACTGGGCGTCCATCTTCGCGCGCAGCTCGTGCACGTTCAGGCTGGAGGTGTCGATGACCAGGTCGGCGTCGCCGCGCAGCTCGCGCAGCAGGTCGCGCTCGGCTGCGATGCCGTCGGTGATGCGGCCCTCGCCCTGGAGCGGGTGGGGGCGGCGGACGGACTCGAAGCGGCGCACCAGCGCGTCGTCGGAGGACTCCAGGAAGACGATGCGCCGGGTGACGCCGCGCAGCTCCAGGTCGGCGAGGGACTCGCGCAGGGCGTCGAAGAACTGGCGGCCGCGGACGTCGACGACGACGGCGATCCGCGCCACGTTGCCCTGCGAGCGGGCGCCGAGCTCCACCATGGTGGGGATCAGCGCCGGCGGGAGGTTGTCCACGACGAACCAGCCGAGGTCCTCCAGGCACTTGGCCGCCGTGCTGCGGCCGGCTCCGGACATCCCGGAGATGATCACCAGCTCGGGGATGGCGGCCTCGGCGCTCTCGCCGGGCTCCAGTGTCGTGCCCGTACTCACCTGTGCTCCGTTTTCTCGGTCGTACTCGGTCTCGTGCTGCTCGGTCATCGGTCGGTCCCCCGTTCGGACGAGGTTCCCGCGGGTGCGGGGGTCTCCTCCTCCATGATCTCCCCTGTCGCCGTGTTGACGGCAGGGGCGGCGGGGACTGCCCGGGCGAGGGCAGCGGCCACCGTCTCGGCCGTCTTGCGCCCTATGCCCGGGACCTCGCAGATCTGGTCGATTGTCGCCTGTCTCAGCTTCTTCACCGAACCGAAGTGCTTGACGAGGGCCTGCTTGCGGGTCTCGCCGAGGCCGGGCACCTCGTCGAGCGGGCCGGCCTTGAGCCGCCTGCCGCGCTTGCTGCGCTGGTACTGGATGGCGAACCGGTGCGCCTCGTCGCGGACGCGCTGGAGCAGGTAGAGGCCCTCGCTGGTGCGGGGCAGCACGACGGGGTCGTCCTCGCCGGGCAGCCACACCTCCTCCAGGCGCTTGGCCAGGCCGCACACGGCGACGTCGTCGATGCCGAGCTCGTCCAGGGCCCGCTGGGCGGCGGCGACCTGCGGCCGGCCGCCGTCGACGACGACGAGCTGCGGGGGGTAGGCGAAGCGCCTGGGCCGCCCGTCGTCCTGCGCCTGCCCGGCGCCCCCGGCCGCGTCGGCCGCGTCGGCGCCGTCGGCTGCGCCGTCCCCGGGGGACCACTCGCCGGTCTTCAGCTTCTCCTGGAGGTAGCGGCGGAAGCGCCGGGAGACCACCTCGTGCATGGAGCGGACGTCGTCCTGCCCGGCGAAGGTCTTGATCTGGAAGCGCCGGTACTCGCCCTTGCGGGCCAGGCCGTCCTCGAAGACGACCATGGAGGCCACGACGTCGTCGCCCTGGAGGTGGGAGATGTCGAAGCACTCGATGCGCAGCGGCGCGCTGTCGAGGCCGAGGGCCTCGGCGATCTCCTCCAGGGCGCGGGAGCGGGTCGTCAGGTCGGCGGCGCGCCTGGTCTTGTGCAGGGCGAGGGCCTGCTGCGCGTTGCGGTGGACGGTCTCCATGAGGGCCTTCTTGTCACCGCGCTGCGGGATGCGCAGGCTGACCTGCGAGCCGCGCCGGCCGGCGAGCCACTGGCCGAGGGCGGGCGCGTCCTCGGGCAGGGCCGGGACCAGGACCTCCTTGGGCACGGCCTCGCCGGCCTCCTCCCCGTACAGCTGCTGCAGGGCGTGCTCGACGAGCCCGGCGGTGTCGACGGCCTCGACCTTGTCGGTGACCCAGCCGCGCTGGCCGCGGACCCGGCCGCCGCGGACGTGGAAGATCTGCACGGCCGCCTCGAGCTCGTCCTCGGCGACCGCGACGAGGTCGGCGTCGGTGGCGTCGGCGAGGACGACGGCGTTCTTCTCCATGGCGCGGCGCAGCGCCCCTATGTCGTCGCGCAGCCGGGCGGCCTTCTCGTACTCCATCTCCTCGGCGGCCTCGTGCATCTGCGCTTCGAGGCGGGAGAGGTAGGTGCCGGTGCGGCCGGCCATGAAGTCGCAGAATTCCTCGGCGAGTTCACGGTGCTCCTCGGGGGTGACGCGGCCGACGCAGGGGGCGGAGCACTTGCCGATGTAGCCGAGGAGGCAGGGCCGGCCGATCTGCGCGGAGCGCTTGAACACCCCGGCGGAGCAGGTGCGGACGGGGAAGGCGCGCAGCATCAGGTCGACGGTCTCGCGGATCGCCCAGGCGTGCGCGTAGGGGCCGAAGTAGCGGACGCCCTTCTTCTTGGGGCCGCGCATGACCTGGACGCGCGGGTACTCCTCGTTCATGGTGACGGCGAGGGAGGGGTAGCTCTTGTCGTCCCGGTACTTGACGTTGAACCGGGGGTCGTACTCCTTGATCCAGGAGTACTCCAGCTGGAGGGCCTCCACTTCGGTGGACACGACGGTCCACTCGACGGAGGCGGCCGTGGTGACCATGGTGGCCGTGCGCGGGTGGAGTCCGGCGATGTCCTGGAAGTAGTTCGCCAGGCGCTGGCGCAGGCTCTTGGCCTTCCCGACGTAGATCACCCGGCGGTGCTCGTCGCGGAAGCGGTAGACCCCCGGCGAGTCGGGGACCTGGCCCGGCTGGGGGCGGTAGCTGGAAGGGTCGGCCATGCCGCCCACCCTACTGTCGCGGACCGACATCCCGGCCCCTGCTGCCCGGCCGCCCGGCGGGGCGTGCCGCCGGGGCGGCGGAGAGCTGCTGCGCGGCGTGCCGCCGGCGGGCCGGAGCCGGCCGGCGGCCCGCCGCGCAGGGCGGTCAGCCCGTACGCCGCCTCAGGCGCCGGCGGCGTGCCGCGAGCACCCCGAGGGCGGCGGCGAGGGCCGCTGCGGCGGCCCCGGCGGCTGCCGCAGGCGTCCCGCCGGGAGGGGCGGAGGCGGCCTCGGAGTAGCCGCCGGCCCGGCCGTCCCGGGCGTACGCGGACCCGGGCAGCTTGTCCCCGTACGCGGCGGCGACGCGCGCCCGGTAGGCGGCCAGGCCGGTGCCCCGCTCCCCCACCGCGCGGACGGCGTCCTCGTCGAGCGGCAGCACCCGCCCGCCGCCGGCGACGTACCAGGCGTCGATCTGCGGCTCGCGGAAGACGGTGCCACCGGGCATCCGCTCCGCCCCGAGCCGGGCGTAGCGGAACTCGTCGTCGCCGTCGGCGATGTTGACCACCTCCCAGCCGCCTGCGGTCCGCGCGGTCCACACCGCGGCCTGCCGGCCGTCGGCGGCGACGGCCCGGCCGGCGAGGAACTCCAGGCGGGACACCGGCGCGCCGGGCCGGCCGGCGACGAAGTCGGGCGAGAGGTGGCGCACTTCGACGGGCTCACCCTCGATCCGGGGGTGCCCGGCGGCCGCGGCGGCGCCGGGGCCGCCCTCGCGGGCGAAGAACCGGGCGAGGACCGCCAGGGTGTCGGGCGCGGCGGCGGCCCGGGCGGCGGCGGCCCGGTCGTCGGCTGCGGCGGTGGGCGGCTGCGGGGCGGGGGCAGAGGCAGGGGCGGGTGCGGCCGCGGCCTGCGGCGCGAGGCCGAGGAGGGCGGTCGCGGCGAGGACCGCTGCGGCGGCGGTGCGCTTCGTCACGGCGTCACGCCCCGATCCGGTAGAGGGAGTGGGTCCAGGAGAAGCCGCTGTTGTCGACGTACCAGGCGTGGGAGGCCCAGTTGTACCGGTCGCTGGACGGCCAGGGGTCGCCCCAGTACACCCAGCTGCCGTTCGTGTCGTAGCCGTAGACGACGTGCATGTGGCCGCCGCCCGAGGACCACTGGATGCGGGTCTCGACCGGCCGGCCCGCGTCGATCTCGGTCTGCACGGTGGAGTGGCGCAGCCACCCGGTCACGTAGGAGCCGGGATTGATGCCGCTCCAGCGGAGGGCGGTCTGGACGTGGCCGAGGGTGGCCTGGCTGTCGGGGCACTCGGTGCCCTGCCTGCGGTTGAAGGCGGCGTTGCAGAACTGGTTCTGGGTGTGGGTGCGGCCGTACCAGGCGGCGATGGTGTTGCCGCCCGCGGCCCAGCACCAGTTGGACTTCTGCTGGGCCTGCATCGTGATGTTCAGGCGCTTGTACGCCAGGGCGGCGCCGGCGGCGGGGCCCGTGGGGGCGGGACCGGCCGGCGCGGCGGACGCCTCGGCGCAGGGCAGCGCGAGGAGCAGGGCGGTGGTGGCGGCGGCTGTGGCGGACAGCCGCCGCATTCGGGTGCGCATCGCGTTCCTCCCGTGGGGACGTGGGGATGGAGGAGCGCGTCCGGACGCTTGTGAAGGAGCTTCAGGGTGTTGTCGTGATCCGGTCAACAGGCTTCAATACGCCTTGACAGTGCCGTGTGAACGGCGTGCCCGCCGTGTGAACGGCTGCCGCCCCTTCACCTGGCCACCGCGCGCCACCGCGGGCCCTTGCGCCCCACCGCGTGTGAACGTTCACAGGAGGAGCCGCCATGCCGCCGACCGCGGAGCGCACCGGCGGGCCCGCCCCGGACGGGCCGGCCGGCCCCGGCGCGGCCCCCGGGGACCTGGCCCGCCTGCTGGACACCGGGCCGTTCCACCTGGCCCTGCGCGCCGCCCTGGCCGCCCGCGGCCTGCCCCTGCACCGCGTCCGGCACCGGCTCGCCGCGCGCGGCATCGCGATCGGCGTGACCAGCCTGAGCTACTGGCAGCAGGGCGCCCGCCGCCCGCGCCGCCCGGAGTCGCTGCGGGCCGTACGCGCCCTGGAGCAGATCCTCGACCTGCCGCGGGGCTCGCTGCTGCGGCTGCTCGCCGGGCCGGAGCCCGCGGCGGGCGGGACGGCCCGGCCCCCGGCCCGCTCGTACCGGGCGCTGGTCAGCGTGGGCGCGGCCGTGGAGGAGCTGCTGGCCGGGCTGGAGCTGCCGTCCGACGGGGGCCTGCACACCGTGGTCCACCAGGAGCGGGTCCGCATCGGCGCCGCCGGCGAGCTGGCCGGCCGGGACTCGCAGCACGTCGTACGGGCCCACCGGGACGGCGTGGACCGCTACCTCGCCGTCCACCACGGCGACCCCGGCTGCGACCCGGCGCGCGTGCGGGTGCAGGCGGGCGAGAACTGCCGGACGGGGCGGGTCCGCCGGCACCGCGAGGCCGAGGTGCTCGTCGCGGAGCTGCTGTTCGAGCGGCGGCTGCGCACCGGGGAGACGTACGTCTTCGGCTACGGCTTCGAGGACGGCACCGGGGCCCGGTGCACCGAGTACGTCCGCGGCTTCAGCTACACCGGCGGGCAGTACGTGCTCCAGGTCCGCTTCGACGAGGCCGCCCTGCCCGTGCGCTGCCGGCGCTTCACCCGGTCCGGGCCGGGGGCGCCGCGCAGCGGCCTGGCCGACCTCACGCCCAGCGGCCGGTACGGCGCCGTGCACATCGTGGAGCCCGCGGTGCGGCGCGGCCTCCTCGGCATCGCCTGGGAGTGGGCCTGACCGGCGCGGGGAGCCGGGCCTCAGCCCGCGATCAGCTTGCCGCCCTCGTCCCGGACCGGCACCTCGGGCAGCGGGTCGGTGGCGGGGCCGCGGAGCGCCTTGCCGGTGGCGGTGTCGAAGCGGCTGCCGTGGCAGGGGCAGTTGCCCTCCCCCTGGACGATCTTGTCGAGGACGCAGCCGGCATGCGTGCACTGCGCGCTGAACGCCTTGTACTGCCCCTCCGCCGGGCAGCTCACGATCAGCTTCCGCTCGCGGTACAGCTTCGCGCCGCCCACGGGCACGTCGGCCGCGTCGCCGAGCTCGACAGGCGCGGTGGGGACCGCCGGGCTGCCGTAGCCGCTGTTGGTCTCGGTGGAGCAGGCGGTCACGGCCGCTCCGGCGCCGGCGGCCCCGACGATCGCGGCCGCACCCCTGAGGACGGTACGGCGGGCGGCGGACTGCGGCGCGGACATGCGGATCTCCCGGGTGGCACGGACGGCAGGGGGCCCCGGCGGCGGAGGGCCGGCCGGGCCCACCCGACGATACCCCCGGCCGATGGGATACCTTCCCCCGCGTGATCGTCGTCGGTGGAGAAGCCCTGATCGACCTGGTGCCCGCAGGGCAGCCGCCGGGTGCGCTGCTGCCGCGGCCGGGCGGGGGCCCGTACAACACCGCGGTGGCCCTGGGCCGCCTCGGCGCGCAGGCGGCGTTCTGCTCGCGGATCTCGACCGACGGGTTCGGCGAGACCCTCCTCTCCGGGCTGCGGGCCGCGGGGGTCGACGTCTCACTGGTGCAGCGGGGGCCGGAGCCGACCACGCTGGCCGTGCCCTCGCTCGGCGCGGACGGCTCCGCCGTGTACGGCTTCCACGTGGAGGGCACCGCCGACCGGCTGTTCCGCCTGCCCGGCGCCCTGCCGGCCGGCGCCCGGGCACTGGCGGTCGGCAGCTGCTCGCTGGTGCTGGAGCCGGGCGCGAGCGCCTACGAGGCGCTCCTGCGCCGCGAGGCGGCCCGCGGGCTGCTGACGCTGCTGGACCCCAACGTGCGGCCGGCGCTGATCGCGGACCCGGCGGCGTACCGGGCCAGGTTCCTGGGCCGGCTGCCGTCGGTGTCCGTGCTGAAGCTGTCCGAGGAGGACGCCGACTGGCTGGGCGGGCGCGTGGAGGACTGGCTGGCGGCGGGGCCGTCGGCGGTGGTCCTGACCCGCGGCGCGAAGGGGCTGACCGTCCGTACGCGGGAGGGCGCGGAGCACTCGGTGCCGTCCCCGGCCGTGGCCGTGGCGGACACGATCGGGGCGGGCGACACCGTCAGCGCGGCGCTGCTGCACCGCCTCGCCGGCGGCGGCCCGCCGGACTGGCCGGACGTGCTGGCCCACGCCGCCCGCGCGGCGGCGCTGACCTGCACCAGGGCGGGCGCGGAGCCTCCGTACGCCGCCGAGCTCGGCGGGTAGTGCCCTCGGGCGGGCTCACAGGACGCCGGGCGCCTCCTGCGCCATCCGCTCCTCCATGTGCCCGAAGAACTCCTCGGGCGGCGTCATCCCGGCCGTCACCCGGACGAACTCGTCCCGCGCCTGCGGACTCCGCGACACCGCCGCCAGCAGCTGCTGCATCTCGGGCGGCGGCGGTTCCATCCGGGCGAACCCGGCGGTGAACTCGTACATGGAGGCGACCTGCGCGTCCCGCGCCTCCTGGGCGGCCCGCATCGCCTCCTCGAAGGGCCTGCGCCCGGCGAGGACGTCGCCGAGGGCGCCGGCGCAGCGCTCCGCGTCCCGGAAGGAGTCCTGGATGCCCTGGGCGGTGATCGGGTCCCTCAGGTATCCGGCGTCCCCGACCAGGGCCCAGCCCGGGCCGTACGGCTTGCGGAAGTAGTTCGGGACGGCCGTGCCGACGAACCGCTCGGCGCGGGCGGCCCCCGCGACCCGCTCGGCGAACGCCGGCGCACGGGCCAGGGTCGCGTGGTAGTTGCCCTCGACGTCGTCGCGGTTGGCCTCGAAGTCGCGCATGGACCAGCCGCAGATGACCATCGTGAGATTGTCGTTGGTGGGCCAGGCGGCGAACGCCCGGTCTCCGCGGTCGTAGGCCTCGAACATGCCGTTCATCGGGAGCCCCGACCAGTACGTGTAGTAGTAGACGTTGATCTTCGGTTTCTCCGCGTAGGCCTCGGCGCCGGTGGCCCGGGCCACGGACGAGTGGAGGCCGTCCGCACCGACGACGAACCGGGCGCGGTGCCGCGCGGGGCCCTCCCGGCCGTGTCCCGCGACGCCTGTCACGGTGTCCCCGTCGAAGAGCAGCCTGTCGACGGTGAACCCTTCTGCGACCTCCGCGCCGGCCTCGGCCGCGGCATCGACGAGGATCTTGTCGAGGACGGTGCGGCGGGGCGCGTACGAGGCGTCGAAGCCCTCGCCGGCCGGAGAGCCGGCGATGCTGATCGGCCCGAGGTCGAACAGGTAGGTGTGGATGGGCGGGCAACCGGTGGCGGCCACCCGGTCCAGCAGCCCCCACCGCTGCAGCGCGGCCAGTCCGGGCGGGTGGATCAGGTGGGTGGAGAGGGTGTCGCTCGGGAAGGTGGCCCGGTCGACGAGGAGGACCCGGTGCCCGCGCCGGGCGAGGAGCATCGCGGTCGGCGCGCCGGCGCAGCGCGCGCCGACGACGATCACATCGTGGGAGATCACATCGCGGGGTGGGGTGCCGGCGGAGCCGGCGTTGCCGGTCATGGCTCACCTGCCGATCCTGCGGCGGCGGCACACAGGACGGGCTGCGCGAAGTGGGGGCACGGGGACGTGCGGATGAGGTGCCCGCCTGCCCGCGGCCGCCGCGCACTGCGGGGGACTGCTTCCACGTTAGTGCTGGGGCCGGGAAGGTTCACCCTCCCGGCCACAGCACTGGACCGGCCGCCGCGCCCCGGCGCCCCTGGGCCCCGGACGGCGAAGGGCCCGGCCGGACGGCCGGGCCCTTCGCCGATCTCCGCGGGCGGATGCCGCGGGCAGCGGCTACGCCTTGCGGGCCTTCGGGGCCGCCTTCTTCGCCGCGGCCTTCCTCGCGGGGGCGGCCGTCTTCCTGGCCGCGGTCTTCTTCGCGGCCGCCTTCCGCACCGGGGCGGCGGACGGGCCCGCGTCCGAGACCCGGTCCGCGCCGAGGATGTCCCGCAGGAACTTGCCGGTGTGGCTGGCGCCGACGGACGCCACCTGCTCGGGCGTGCCCTCGGCGACGACCATGCCGCCGCCGTGGCCGCCCTCCGGGCCCATGTCGATGACCCAGTCGGCGGTCTTGATGACGTCGAGGTTGTGCTCGATGACGATCACCGAGTTGCCCTTGTCGACCAGCCCCGACAGCACCTTGATCAGCTTCGAGATGTCCTCGAAGTGCAGACCGGTCGTCGGCTCGTCCAGGACGTACACCGTCCGGCCCGTCGACCGCTTCTGCAGTTCGGAGGCCAGCTTCACGCGCTGGGCCTCGCCGCCCGACAGGGTGGGCGCCGACTGCCCGAGGCGGACGTAGCCGAGTCCCACCTCGGTCAGCGTCTTCAGGTGCCGGGAGATCGTGGGGACGGCCTCGAAGAAGCCGAGGGCCTCCTCGATCGGCATGTTGAGGACTTCCGCGATGGACTTGCCCTTGTAGTGGACCTCCAGCGTCTCGCGGTTGTAGCGGTCTCCGTGGCAGACCTCGCACGGGACGTACACGTCCGGCAGGAAGTTCATCTCGATCTTGATGGTGCCGTCGCCGGAGCAGTTCTCGCAGCGGCCGCCCTTGACGTTGAAGGAGAAGCGGCCCGGCAGGTAGCCGCGCACCTTCGCCTCCATCGTCTCCGCGAACAGCTTGCGGATGTTGTCGAAGACGCCCGTGTAGGTGGCGGGGTTCGACCGCGGCGTGCGGCCGATGGGCGACTGGTCGACGTGCACCACCTTGTCGACGAGGTCGTCCCCCTCGACGCGGGTGTGGCGGCCCGGCACCGACCGGGCGCCGTTCAGCTCCCGCGCCAGGTGCGTGTACAGGATGTCGTTGACCAGGGTCGACTTGCCCGATCCGGACACGCCGGTGACCGCCGTGAGCACCCCGAGCGGGAAGGAGACGTCGATGTCGCGGAGGTTGTTCTCCTTCGCGCCGTGCACGGTGAGCCTGCGGTCGCCGTTCACGGGGCGGCGGATCTCCGGGACGGGGATCGACTTCTTGCCCGAGAGATACTGGCCGGTCATCGAGGAGCCGTTCTCCAGCAGCTCGGCCAGTGAGCCGCTGTGCACGACCTTGCCGCCGTGCTCGCCGGCGCCGGGACCGATGTCCACGACCCAGTCGGCCACCTTGATGGTGTCCTCGTCGTGCTCGACGACGATCAGGGTGTTGCCCATGTCGCGGAGCCGGACCAGGGTCTCGATGAGCCGGTGGTTGTCGCGCTGGTGCAGGCCGATGGACGGCTCGTCCAGCACGTACAGCACGCCGACCAGGCCGGAGCCGATCTGCGTGGCCAGGCGGATGCGCTGGGCCTCGCCGCCGGAGAGGGTGCCCGCGGCGCGGTTCAGCGAGAGGTAGTCCAGGCCGACGTCGACGAGGAAGCGGAGCCGCTCGTTGACCTCCTTCAGGACCCGCTCGGCGATCTTCTTGTCGCGGGCGTCGAGCCGGAGGCGGCCCAGGAAGTCGGCGCACTCGCTGATCGACATGGCGGCGACCTCGGCGATGGACCTCTCCATCACCGTCACCGCGAGGACGATCGGCTTCAGTCGGGTCCCGCGGCAGGTGGGGCAGGGCACCTCGCGCATGTAGCCCTCGAAGCGCTCGCGGCTCGCGTCGCTCTCGGACTCCGCGTGCCGGCGCCGCACGAAGGGCACGGCGCCCTCGAAGGCCGTCGTGTAAGCCCGCTCCCGCCCGTAACGGTTGCGGTAGCGGACCTCGATCTGCGTCTTGTGCCCGTACAGCAGGGCCTTCTTCGCGCGCTGCGGAAGCCCGGCCCACGGGATGTCGGTGCGGAAGCCCAGCTCGTCGGCGAGGGCCCCGACCAGCCGCTGGAAGTAGTCCTTGGTGTGGCCGAGCGACCACGGTGAGACGGCGCCCTCGTCGAGCGACTTCTCCTCGTCGGGGACGATCAGCTCCGGGTCGACCTCCATGCGGGTGCCGATGCCGGTGCACTCCGGGCAGGCGCCGAACGGCGAGTTGAAGGAGAAGGAGCGCGGCTCCAGCTCCTCGAACGACAGGTCGTCGTACGGGCAGTACAGGTGCTCCGAGAACATCCGCTCGCGCTCGGGGTCGTCCTCCGCGAGGTCGACGAAGTCGAGGATCACCATGCCGCCGGAGAGCCCGAGGGCGGTCTCGACGGAGTCGGTGAGGCGGCGCTTGGCGCTCTCCTTCACCGTGAGGCGGTCGACGACCACCTCGATGGTGTGCTTCTCCTGCTTCTTCAGCACCGGCGGCTCGGAGAGCTGGACGGTCGTGCCGTCGACCCGGGCGCGGCTGTAGCCCTTGGTCTGGAGGTCGGCGAAGAGGTCGACGAACTCGCCCTTGCGCTCGCGCACCAGCGGCGAGAGCACCTGGAAGCGGCTGCCCTCGGGCAGGGCGAGCACCTTGTCGACGATGGCCTGCGGCGACTGCCGGGAGATCGGCCGGCGGCACTCGGGGCAGTGCGGCTTGCCGATGCGCGCGAAGAGCAGGCGCAGGTAGTCGTAGACCTCGGTGATCGTTCCCACGGTGGAGCGCGGGTTGCGGGAGGTCGACTTCTGGTCGATCGAGACGGCCGGGGAGAGGCCCTCGATGAAGTCCACGTCGGGCTTGTCCATCTGCCCGAGGAACTGGCGGGCGTACGACGAGAGGGACTCGACGTAGCGGCGCTGCCCCTCGGCGAAGATCGTGTCGAAGGCCAGGGAGGACTTGCCGGACCCGGACAGACCGGTGAAGACGATGAGCGAGTCGCGGGGCAGGTCGAGCGAGACGTTCTTGAGATTGTGCTCGCGAGCGCCACGGACGATGAGTCGGTCGGTCACGCCGGTCCGCACCTTTCTTGAGAGAGCGGGGGCACGGGCCCCCGTCCCAGGGTATGGGGGGCGCCTCGGCAATGGAGTCGGGCTGGACTTCCGAGCGTATAGCACGCGCATTCGATTTACGGCACTCCGCCGTCTGCTTCACCCGTTCGTGTGGCCCCGGGAACGGTGCCACTAGGCTCGCCCCCATGACCGATCATGTGCACGACCTGCACTCTGTACGTGAAGCCACGGACCGGCTGCTGACCGCGGTCGCGAAACTGGACAACGCCGCTCTGGCCGGGGAGTCACACCTTCCCGGCTGGAGCCGGGGCCACGTGCTGGCCCACCTCGCCCGCAACGCCGACGCCCTCGTCAACGTCCTCGCCGGCCGCCCCATGTACGAGAGCGCCGAGGCCCGCGACGCGGACATCGCCGCCGGCTCCGGCCGCACCCTGGACGAGCAGCTCGCCGACCTGCGCGGCAGCCACGCCGCCTTCCTCGCCGAGACCGCCGCCGACCAGGACTGGTCCCGTACGGTCGAGCTGCGGGGCGGCGTCACCGACCTCGCCTCGAACGTGCCGTTCCGCCGCCTCGTCGAGGTCGAGCTGCACCACGTCGACCTGAACGTGGGCTACGGGCTGGAGGACCTCCCCGCCGACTTCACCGCCCGCGAGATCGACTTCCTCGCCGACCGCTGGAGCGGCCGCCCCGAGGTACCGCCCACGGCCCTGGCCTCCGACGACGGGCGCACCTGGCGGACCGGCTCCGCGGGCGACCCCGCCGTCACCGTCTCCGGCCCGGCCGCGGCCCTCCTGGCCTGGCTCGCCGGCCGCGGCGACAAGGGCGCCTCCCTCACCGTGTCCGGAGGGGCCCTCCCGGCCCTCCCCCCGCTCTAGGATCGGAACCATGACGTACAGCGGAGCGGTCAAGGTCGGCGGTCCCGCCGACGTGCACGAACTCGCGGACCTGATGATCTCCAAGGTCGCCGTGGGTGACATGAACAACAACGCCTACCTCCTGCGCTGCCGGTCCACCGGCGAGCAGCTGCTGGTCGACGCGGCCGCCGAGCCGGAGACGCTGCTCAGCCTGATCGGCGGCGACGGCATCGCGTCCGTGGTCACCACGCACCGGCACGGCGACCACTGGGGCGCCCTGCAGGCCGTGGTCGACGCCACCGGGGCCCGCACCTACGCGGGCGCCCTGGATGCGGAGGGCATCCCCGTGCCCACCGACGTACTCGTCGCCGACGGCGACACGATCACGGTGGGGCGGGTCTCCCTGACCGCCCGCCACCTGGTCGGGCACACCCCCGGGTCGATCGCCCTCGTCTACGACGACCCGCACGGCCACCCGCACGTCTTCACCGGGGACTGCCTCTTCCCGGGCGGCGTCGGCAACACGTGGGGCGACGCGTCCGCCTTCGCCAGCCTGATCGACGACGTCGAGGCCAAGCTCTTCGCGCAGCTGCCGGATGAGACCTGGGTCTACCCGGGCCACGGCAACGACACCACGCTCGGCGCCGAGCGGCCCCACCTCGCCGAGTGGCGCGAGCGCGGCTGGTAGAAACCGCCGCAGCCGCCGGGTCCCGGCCACAGCCGGGCCCCGGTGCACTCGTTCAGGTCGAAGACGGCCGGACGCGTGGCCGGGCCGGACGGGCCGGGGTAACTGCTGCACCATGCAACAGGACCCTTCCCCGACCGCGTCCGGCCGTCCCCGGACCCCCTCGATGCCGCGGCTGGCCTCGGCGGCCCTCGCCGGCACCGCCATCGAGTTCTACGACTTCTTCGTCTACGGCACGGCGGCGGCCCTCGTCCTCGGGCCGCTCTACTTCCCTTCCTTCTCCCCGCTCGCCGGGACCCTCGCCGCGTTCGGCACGTTCGCCGTGGGCTTCCTCGCCCGCCCCCTCGGCTCGGCGCTGTTCGGGCACGTCGGCGACCGGTACGGCCGCCGGCCGGTGCTGCTCGCCTCGCTGCTGCTGACGGGGGTGGCCACCGTCGCCGTCGGCTTCGTGCCCACCTACGCCTCGATCGGCCTCGCAGCCCCCGTCCTGCTGCTCGTGCTGCGGTTCCTCCAGGGCCTCGGCCTGGGCGGCGAGTGGGGCGGCGCGGTGCTGGTGACCGTCGAGCACGCGCCCCCCGAGCGGCGCGGCCTGTGGGCGAGCTTCCCGCAGATCGGGCCGTCGGTGGG
Organism: Streptomyces globosus; assembly: GCF_003325375.1. Classification (GTDB taxonomy): domain Bacteria; phylum Actinomycetota; class Actinomycetes; order Streptomycetales; family Streptomycetaceae; genus Streptomyces; species Streptomyces globosus_A. Next base: position 5,152,686 of record NZ_CP030862.1, read on the forward strand.
CTTCCTCCTCGCCAACGGCCTGGTGCTGGCGCTGTCCGCCCTGCTGACCGAGGCCCAGTTCGCCTCCTGGGGCTGGCGGGTGCCGTTCTGGGCTGCCGGCCTGCTCGTCCTGGCCGGGCTGTGGCTGCGGCGCTCCATCACGGAGACCCCGCAGTTCAGGGAGCTCGCCGAGACGGGATCCCGCGCCGAGGCCCCGCTCGCCGAGGTGCTCCGCGGACACTGGCGGCTGCTCCTGCTGACCGGCGGGGCGCTCGCCTCCGCGTACTCCGTGTTCTACGGGGTGAGCACCTGGTCCCTGGCGTACGGCACCGAGCACCTCGGTGTGGACCGGACGACGATGCTGGCCTGCATCCTGCTCGCGGTCGCCGTCATGACCGTGTGGACGCCGGTCGCGGCGGTCCTGGGCGACCGCTGGGGACGCCGTCCCCTGTGCCTGGCGGGGTGCGCGGCCTGCGCGCTGTGGATGGTCCCGTACGCGGCCCTGCTGGGCACCGCGAGCCCGCCGGCGGTGGCCGCCGGAGCGGTCCTGGCGCTGCTGTCGATCGGGACGGTGCTGTCGGTGATCGGCGCGTACCTGCCCGAGCTGTACGCGCCCCGGATCCGCTGCACCGGGGCGGCCGTCGGCTACAACCTGGGCGGGGTGCTGGGCGGGGCGCTGACCCCGATCGTGGCGACGGCGCTGGCGGACGGCTCGGGTCCGCCGTGGGGCGTGGCGGCCTACCTGGCCGGGATCGCCGTGGTGAGCCTGGCCTGCTTCGCGCTGCTCCCGGAGACCCGCCCGACCGCTGGGCCGGGCGGGGGTGCGGGCACGAAGGCGGGGGCGGCCGAAGCGACCGCCCCCGCGTAGGTCCGTCCGGGTCCGGCCTCCCGGCCGGCGCCGGTCAGGCCTCGACGCTCTCCTTGCGGGCGGCCGCCTCGGCGGCCTCCTGCTTCCGGGCGGCGATGAGGCTCGTGATGGTGGTGATCACCAGGACACCGCAGATGACGCCCAGGGAGACCGGGATGGAGATCTCCGGGACGTGCACGCCGGACTCGTGCAGGGCGTGCAGGACGAGCTTGACGCCGATGAAGCCGAGGATGACGGACAGGCCGTAGCTGAGGTGGACCAGCTTCTTGAGCAGGCCGCCGATGAGGAAGTACAGCTGGCGCAGGCCCATCAGGGCGAAGGCGTTGGCGGTGAAGACGATGTACGGGTCCTGGGTGAGCCCGAAGATCGCGGGGATCGAGTCCAGGGCGAAGAGGATGTCGGTGGTGCCGATGGCGAGCATGACGATCATCAGCGGGGTCAGGACGCGCTTGCCGTTGCTGATGACGGAGAGCTTGGTGCCGTGGTAGCGGTCGGCGACGCCGAACTTCTTCTCGATCGTCTTCAGCAGGCGGTTCTCCTCGAACTCCTCTTCCTCCTCGTCGGCCCGCGCCTCCTGGATGAGCTTCCAGGCGGTGAAGATCAGGAAGGCGCCGAAGAGGTAGAAGACCCAGGAGAAGGAGGCGATGATCGCGGCGCCGGCGGCGATGAACACCGCGCGCAGGACCAGGGCGATCAGCACGCCCACGAGCAGCACGCGCTGCTGGAGGTGGGACGGCACCGAGAACTTCGCCATGATCAGGACGAAGACGAAGAGGTTGTCGACGCTCAGCGACTTCTCGGTGATGAAGCCGGCGAAGAACTCCTGGGAGGCCTGGGCGCTGCCGAAGAACAGCAGGCCGAGGCCGAAGAGCACGGCGAGGACGATCCAGACGACCGTCCAGATGCCGGCCTCCTTGACGGAGACGTCGTGCGGTTTGCGGCCGATGAGGAAATCGGCGCCGATGAGGAGGGACAGACCGGCGATGGTCAGTACCCAGAGGGTCGTCGAGACGTCCACGTTGCTTTGGCCTCCGGCAGATGGCTCAGGACACAGGTCAGCGACACAGGGTCGGCGTCATCGCTGCCGGAGGTCTCTTCCACCCTGAGGCCCTGGGGCCGCGGGCCGGCGCCCCGGGACCTGGTGGTCCGTACTGACGGGTACGCCGTAGCCGGAAAGCAGGAGTACTCCCCTCCGCACGGAGGACGATACCCGGCGGAAGGGGGAAAGGTAAAGGGGAGGCCAAGCGATGGTCACGGGCGGGCATGGCGGCGGGCCCGGGCGGCCCGCTCCACGGCCTGGTCCAGGACGAGGCTCCCGGCCGGCGGCAGGTCCGGCTCGAAGGTCCAGGCGTGCCCGACCCACGGGTCGGCGAGATGGTCGTCGGGGACGGGCGTGAGCCGCATCAGCCTGCGCCACAGCGGGTCCAGGAGCGGGCCGTAGGCCGCGGCCTCGTCCCGGTCGGCCACCATCAGCAGGTGCACGCCGACGGCCGGCCCCTCGTCGGCCAGGTAGCGGAGCCGGGTCACGGCGCGGTCGTCGAAGCCGTGCGGGAAGTCGTGGACGATCAGCAACTGCTCGGCCGTGTCCACGTCGGGCGGGAGCTCCTCGGGAGCTCCCGCCCGCACCGCCATCTGGACGAGGTCCACCCGGCGGGTGAGCCGCTCCAGGGTCTCGGCGACCCCGGCGGCCCCGGCGGCCGGCGGCCCCGCCAGCACCCCGGCGTGGACGAGCGGAGCGAGGGACGCGGCGCCCGCCCCGGCCGCGTCGATGACGTGCACGGAGTACCGCCCGGCCGGGTGCACGGCGAGCAGCCGCGCCGCATGCGCGACGGCCATGTCCATGGCGGCCCGGCGCAGCCGGTCGGTGTCGGCGGCCATCGCGGCCTCGGAGCCGGTGCGGCCGTTGTCGATCCACAGGCCGCGCTCCAGGGGGAGCCGGACGAGCATGGGGATCCGCAGGTCGGGGCGCTCGGGCAGGTGGAGGTCGCCCAGGCGCAGCGCCATCGGGGCCTCGTCGGGGCCGGCCGCCGGGGCGCCGTGCCAGACGGGGGACGCCCAGCGGGCGTACGCGGCGGGCAGGGCGGGTTCGACGACGGCGGCCTCGGCGGCCAGCTGGTCGAGGTCGCGGTCGAGGACGGAGCGGGCCTGGGCGGCGAGCTCGTCGCGCCGGGCGCGGGCGGCGTCCCGGGCCGGGTGGCCGGCGCCGGCCACGCGGTGGCGCGGGTCGGACAGGGCCGCGTCGAGTTCGCGGTCGAGCCGGGAGTCGGCGAACTCGCAGGCGCTCCGGTAGGCGGCGACAGCGCGGGCCAGGTCCTCGAACATGCCCCAGACCTGGTTGTAGAGCCGCTCGTCCATGGTCCAGCCGGCCGCGTCGCCGGCGACGGGCACGGGCGCCTCGCCGGGAGCCGCCGGAGCAGGGGCCTGCGGTGCGGGCTCGGGGGGCTCGGAGGTGCTGCGGCGGCGGCGCGGGTGGGTGTAGTCGACGGTGGGCGGCCCGCCGGCGCCGTCCGGCGCGGGCACCGGGCCGGGCGTGCCGGCGTACGGGGTCCCGGAGACGGGGACGGGGCCGGGCACGGCGGCCGGCCCGTCCTGCTCCGGCGCTGCTCCCGCCGGGCCCGCTGCCGCCGGGCCCGCTGCGGTGCCGGCCGGCGGGGTCTCCTGCGGGGCGGCAAGGCCGTGCGAGCCGGCCGCCGCGGCGGGCACCGCGGTGATCCCGGCGCCGTCCCGGCCGGCTGCGGCGGCGCCCCCGACCCGGCCCGCCGCCCCGCCCGCCGCCGCCGAGGCGAGGGCCGCGGCGGCCGGCGCGGTGAGCCCGGCGTCGGCGAGGAGTGCGGGGAGGCCGTCGGCGTATCCCTGGCCCACGGCGCGGACCTTCCAGGCGCCCTGGCGGCGGTAGACCTCCAGGGCCACGACGGCGCCCTCGGCGTCCAGGCCGGCGAGGGCGAAGCAGGCGAGGTCGGCGCCGCCCGGTTCGGCGACGGCCACCCGGGGGGCGGCGACCGAGCCGAAGCGCGCGGGACCGCCGGGCGGGAGCACGAGGACGACGCGCAGCTGGTGCACGGACGGCGCCGCGGCGTCGAGGTCGACGGCGAAGCGGTGTGCTGCGGCCGCCTCCTCCGGGGCGGCGAGCCCGGGCAGGACGGCCGGCGCCCCGGGGTGCGCGAGCGCGCCGGGGCCGGCCATCCGGCCGGTGTCGTCGCAGGCGGCGACCAGGGCGAGCACCGGCGTGTCCGCCGCGATCCTGATCTCCACCCGGGTGCGGGACAGGGGGTGGTTCTGCCCCCGGACCAGTTCGGCCGTCATCGTGCAGCCCTCCCCCGTGCCTCGTGCCGTGCTGTCGTTCGGTGCACCGCGCCCGGCGGGGCGCGGTGCGCGCGGTGTCTGCTACAGGTGCGGCAGGATCGCCGGCATCAGGTCCTGGAAGGTGCGGCCGTTGGCGGAGCCGCCGATGGCCGTCATCTGCCAGCCGGCGCCGGCCCGCGACACCTTGGCCATGATCTGCGCCGTGTACTGGCCGCCGCCGTCGAGGGTGTAGCGGGCCAGCTCCTGGCCGTTGGTCTCGTCGACGAGGCGGCAGAAGGCGTTCTGCACCTCCTGGAACGTCTGGCCGGTGAACGAGTTCACCGTGAAGACGATCGTGTCGATGTGGACCGGCACGCGCTGGAGGTCGACGAGGATCGACTCGTCGTCGCCGCCCTGGCCGGCGCCTCCGACGAGGTTGTCGCCGGTGTGCCGGACGGAGCCGTCGTCGCTCTGCAGGTGCCGGAAGAACACCACGTCCACGGGCTGCTTCTCCGCGAACAGCACCGCGGAGGCGTCGAGGTCGACCTCGCGGGTGCGCGACCCGAACAGCCCGCGCCGCTTGGCCGCCTGCCAGCCGAGGCCCATCCGGACGGAGGTCAGCATGCCCCCGTCGCCCTTCTGAAGACTGATGGCCTGTCCCTTGGACAAGTTGACCGTCACGCGCCGTCCCCTTTCATAGCCACCCCCAGGCAAGCGTGTACCTGCGGCTGTCCGCCACCCTACTGAGCCGGTCCCCTGTCAGGCGAGGCCCGCCTCCTTCATCTGCCGCAGCTCCTTCTTCAGCTCGCCGACCTCGTCCCGGATCCGGGCCGCGACCTCGAACTGGAGCTCGGCCGCCGCGGCCCGCATCCGCTCGGTCATCTGCTCGATCAGCGCGGCGAGTTCCTCGGCGGGCCGGTCCGTGGGCACCGCGGCGGCACGGCCGCCCTTGGCGGCCTTGCCCGCGCCCGCCCTGCCCGCGGCCGCCCCGGCGGCGGACAGCGCCGGCACCGGGGCCTTGGCCCCCTTGCCGTCCTTGGCCTGCCGGTAGCCCGTGCCGAGGAGCTGCTCGGTGTCCAGCTCCTCCCGGGCGATGGTCGCGACGATGTCGTTGATCTTCTTGCGCAGCGGCTGCGGGTCGATTCCGTTGGCCGTGTTGTAGGCGATCTGCTTCTCCCGGCGCCGGTTCGTCTCCTCGATGGCCTTCTCCATCGCCGGGGTCATCTTGTCCGCGTACATGTGGACCTGGCCGGAGACGTTGCGCGCGGCGCGGCCGATCGTCTGGATCAGCGAGGTGCCCGAGCGCAGGAAGCCCTCCTTGTCGGCGTCGAGGATCGCGACCAGCGACACCTCGGGCAGGTCAAGGCCCTCGCGGAGCAGGTTGATGCCGACCAGGACGTCGTACTCGCCGGCGCGCAGCTCGCGCAGCAGCTCGATGCGGCGCAGCGTGTCGACGTCGCTGTGCAGGTAGCGGACGGCGATGCCGAGCTCCAGGAAGTAGTCCGTGAGGTCCTCGGCCATCTTCTTGGTGAGGGTCGTGACCAGGACGCGCTCGTCCCGCTCGACGCGCTGCCGGATCTCGTGCACCAGGTCGTCGATCTGCCCCTCGGTGGGCTTGACGACGACCTCCGGGTCGACGAGGCCGGTGGGGCGGATGATCTGCTCGACGAAACCGTCGCTGCGGGAGAGCTCGTACGCCCCCGGGGTGGCCGACAGGTACACCGTCTGGCCGATGCGCTCCTGGAACTCCTCCCACTTCAGCGGCCGGTTGTCGAGCGCCGACGGGAGCCGGAAGCCGTGGTCGACGAGGGTCCGCTTGCGGGAGGCGTCGCCCTCGTACATGGCGCCGATCTGCGGGACCGTGACGTGCGACTCGTCGATGACGAGGAGGAAATCCTCCGGGAAGTAGTCGATGAGCGTGTTGGGCGCGGATCCGCGCTCGCGGCCGTCCATGTGCAGCGAGTAGTTCTCGATGCCGGAGCAGGAGCCGATCTGACGCATCATCTCCAGGTCGTAGGTGGTGCGCATGCGCAGCCGCTGCGCCTCCAGCAGCTTGCCCTGCCTCTCCAGCTCGGCCAGGCGCGCCTCCAGCTCCGCCTCGATGCCGCGGATCGCGTTCTCCATGCGCTCGGGGCCGGCGATGTAGTGGCTCGCCGGGAACACGTACAGCTCGCGGTCCTCGCTGATGACCTCGCCGGTCAGCGGGTGCAGGGTGGAGAGGGCCTCGATCTCGTCGCCGAACATCTCGATGCGGACGGCCAGTTCCTCGTACACGGGGAAGATCTCGATGGTGTCGCCGCGCACCCGGAAGGTGCCGCGGGTGAAGGCGAGGTCGTTGCGCGTGTACTGGATGTCGACGAAGCGGCGCAGCAGCCGGTCGCGGTCGATCTCCTCGCCGACCTTGAGCGGGACCATCCGGTCGACGTACTCCTGCGGGGTGCCCAGGCCGTAGATGCAGGAGACGGACGCGACCACGACGACGTCGCGCCGGGTGAGCAGCGAGTTCGTCGCGGAGTGGCGCAGCCGTTCGACCTCCTCGTTGATGGAGGAGTCCTTCTCGATGTACGTGTCCGACTGCGGAACGTAGGCCTCGGGCTGGTAGTAGTCGTAGTACGAGACGAAGTACTCGACGGCGTTGTTCGGCAGGAGCTCGCGGAACTCGTTCGCCAGCTGCGCGGCCAGCGTCTTGTTCGGCGCCATGACCAGGGTGGGCCGCTGGAGCCTCTCGATCATCCAGGCCGTGGTCGCCGACTTGCCCGTGCCGGTCGCGCCCAGCAGGACGACGTCCTTCTCGCCTGCGCGGATGCGCTTCTCCAGCTCGGCGATGGCCGCCGGCTGGTCGCCGCTGGGCTGGTAGGGGCTGACGACCTCGAAAGGCGCCACCGTGCGTTCGATCTTCGATACGGGCCGCATGACTCCACCGTACGACCCCGCGCCGACAGTCACCGACCCCCGGCGGGCGGCGCCGCCCGCCGGCGCACGCGCCGCGCCGCGCGCCGTTCCCCCGTTCTGGTCCGTTTGTCGTAGTTCGGTGGCGGCCCGGTGATCTTCGAGCCCATGATCGCCCCAACGGACACCGCAGTGGTCACCACGGCAACGGCTGCCGTGCCGCGCCCGTCTGACGCAGCAGCAGGGTTCACGACCCGAGGGAGAACACATGTACCTCCGACCCGCCGCAGCGGCCGCCGCCGCCTTCCTGGGCCTCGCCTTCACCGCGCTCGGCGGCGCGTCCGCGGCGGCCGCCGCGGATCCGGGCGCCCCGGCCGCGGCGCCGGGCCTGCCCGGCCCCGTCGTGTACGCCCACCGGGGCGCCTCGGCGTACGCGCCCGAGAACACGCTCGCCGCGGTCGACGCGGCGATGCGGCTGGGCTTCGACTGGGTGGAGAACGACGTCCAGCGGACCAAGGACGGCGAGCTCGTGGTGATCCACGACGACACCCTGGCCCGCACGACCGACGTCGAGGAGGTCTTCCCCGGCCGGGCGCCCTGGCGGGTGCGGGACTTCACGGCGGAGGAGGTCTCCCGGCTCGACGCGGGCAGCTGGTTCGGCGCCTCGTTCGCCGGGGCCCGCGTCCCCACCCTGCGGGAGTACCTCGCCCGGGTGCAGCGCAACCGGCAGCGGCTGCTGCTGGAGATCAAGAAGCCGGAGCTCTACCCGGGCATCGAGGAGCAGACGCTGCGGGTGCTGGAGGAGGAGGGCTGGCTCGACACCGCCCACGTGCAGCGCCGGCTCGTGGTGCAGAGCTTCAGCGCCGACTGCGTACGCCTCGTGCACGGCCTGCGGCCGGACGTGGTGACGGCCTTCCTGGGCACCCCGCCCGTGGCCGACCTGCCCGCGTACGCCGAGTTCACCGACCGCATCAACCCCTGGCACACCACCATCTCCGCCGACTGGGTGGCCGCCGTGCACGGGCTCGTCGGGGCCCACGGCAGGGCGCTGGAGGTCGACACCTGGATCGTGGACGACGCCGTGACCGCGCGGAAGGTCCGGGACATGGGCGTGGACGGGATCATCTCGAACGCCCCGGACGTGGTGCACCGGGCGGTGCAGGAGGCGGTGCTCGGCTCACTCGTGCCCTGACCCCGGCCGGGCGGCCGGCCCCGGGCGGGGCCGCGCTGTCGGCGGGCGCCCGTAGGGTGGAGGGGTGGACACCGCCGAGCGGCCGGACGGGCCGTACCTGGAATGGACCGTCGTCCCCAGCGGCATCGGCCCGCTGCTGCTGGCCGCGACCCCGCAGGGCCTCGTCAAGGTCGGGTTCCACGCCGGCTCCGAGGCCCGGGTCCGCACGGCGGTCGACGCGGTGGCCGCCCGGCTCGGCGCGCGGGCCCGGCGCCCGCGGCCGGGCGCGGAGGTGCTGCTCGCCGAGCCGGTGCGCAGGATGGCCGGCTACTTCGCCGGATCGCTGCGCAGCTTCGGGCTGCCGCTGGACTGGCGGCTGTGCACCGGCTTCAACCGGGAGGTCCTGCAGGAACTGGACCGCTCCGTCCCGTACGGGTCGGTCATCGGCTACGGGGAGCTGGCGGCCCGCGTCGGCCGGCCGGGCGGCGCCCAGGCCGTGGGGCACGCGATGGCGGCGAACCCGCTGCCGCTGGTGGTCGCCTGCCACCGGGTCGTGGAGAACGACGGGGGGATCGGCGGCTTCGGCGGCGGCGTCGAGACGAAGCGGGCCCTGCTGGCCCTGGAGGGCGTCCTGCCGCAGCCGCTGTTCTGACCCGGCCGGACGCCGCCGCGCGGAAGGCCCCGGCCGGGTGGGCGGTTCCGCCACGGGGCGGCGGCTGGGAGACTGCCGGGGTGACCACTCCCGCCGCGCCAGGCCGCCCCGCCCTCCGCCCCGCCCTGCTCCCGGCCCCGCAGCCGCTGCCGCACCGCGGGTGTCCGGCATGAGCGCCGCACCCGGCGCCGGAACCGCGGGGCCGGCGGCTGCCGCCGTGGACCCGGCGGAGCTGCCCCGGCTGCGCCGCCGCACCTCGTGGGTGCTGATCGCCTCCCAGGTCCTGGGCGGCGTCGGCGTGCCGATCAGCGTCGCCCTGGCCCCGGTCCTCGCCGCCGACGTCGGGGGCAGCGAGGCCCTGTCCGGCTTCGCCTCGACCGCCTCGGTGATCGGCACGGCCGCCGTCTCGCTGCCGCTGGCCGCGCTCATGACCGCGCGGGGCCGCCGCCCCGGCCTCGTGCTCGCGTACGCGATCGGCGCCGCAGGCTCGGCCCTCGTCGTGCTGGCCGCCGTGGTCCGCAGCTTCCCGCTGCTGATGCTCGGCATGGCCGCCTTCGGGGCCGCCTCCTTCGCGGCCTTCCAGGCCCGGTTCGCCGCCGCCGACCTCGCCGCCCCGGACCACCGGGCGCGGGCCATCTCCGTGGTCGTCTGGGCGTCGACCCTCGGCGCCGTCCTCGGCCCGAACCTCTCCGCGCCCGCCAGCCGCAGCTTCGCCGGCACCTCCATACCCGCGACGGCCGGCCCCTTCGTGTGGGCCGGCGCCGTCTTCGCCCTCACCGGCCTGCTGCTCGCCGTCCTGCTGCGGCCGGACCCCCTGCTGACCGCCCGCGCGCTCGCCGGGCCCGACGGGCACGGTCCTGCGGGTCACTCGCTGCGCGCCGGGATCGCGGCCGTCCGGGCCTCGCCTCGGGCCCGGGTGGCGCTCGTCGCCGTCGCCGTCTCGCACACCGCCATGGTCTCGATCATGGTGATGACACCGGTCGACCTCGCCCACCACGGCGCCGGGCTGCAGCTGATCGGGCTGGTGATCAGCGGCCACATCGCCGGCATGTTCGCCTTCTCCCCGGTGATGGGCTGGCTCGCGGACCGCCTCGGCCGGCTCACCGTGATCGGCCTGGCCGCCGGACTGCTGGCCCTCGCCGCACTGCTGGCCGGCACCGCCGGCCCGGACCACGGACAGAACGCCCTCGGCCTGTTCCTGCTCGGCCTCGGCTGGTCCGCCGGGCTCGTCGCCGGCTCCGCGCTGCTGACCGACTCGGTGCCGACCGGTGCGCGGGCCGCCGTCCAGGGCCTCAGCGACCTGACGATGAACACCTGCGCGGCGGTGGGCGGCGCCGCCTCCGGCCTGGTGATGTCCGCGGCCGGCTACGGCTGGCTGAATGCGATCGCCGCGGCGCTGCTGCTGCCCATGGCGGCGCTCGCCCTGCTCACGGCCCGTCGGCAGGCCGCGGCGCGGAAGTGATCTGGTAGACCTTGCGGAGGGTCTCGTGGACGGTCCACACCGTCCGGTCGCCCTCCCGCAGGACGCAGGCGGAGCCCGGCCCGACCTCCAGCGTCGCGCCGCCCTCGACCTCGACCGTCGCCCGGCCGCTCACGACCACGAACAGCTCGTCGGCCTCGGTGTCGGTGACCACCCCGGGCGTGATCTGCCAGATCCCGCGGACCTGGCTGCCGTCGGGCGACTCCCACAGCACCTTGCCGGTGACGGCGGGGTTCCCGGAGAGGACCTGCGCGGGGTCGAGCTCCTCCGGTTCGAGTGCGGTGTCGGGGACGTCCGGCACGCTGACGGCGAAGGACGCAGGGGCCGCGGCGCTGTGATCGCTGGTGCTCATGGGGCGCCAGCGTAGTGCGGCGGGGGGCCGCTCCGGGGTGGCCTGAGTGTCCGGTTCCGGCGGCGGAACGAGGCACTGTGTCCAGCGCCGGTGCCGCACCGGTCCGGCCGGCGGGTGTTTGCGGGTGCTGATCCGGTGCCATGGATGGGGACATGTCACAGCACTCAGCATCTGCGCCGCGGCCCGCCGGGCCCGTCCTGTCCGAAGAGGTCCGCGAGGCGGTCGAGCAGGGACAGCCGGTCGTGGCACTGGAGTCCACGATCATCACGCACGGCCTGCCGCGGCCCCGGAACCTGGCGGTGGCCGCCGAGCTGGAGGCGGCCGTCCGCGCGGAGGGGGCCGTACCGGCGACGGTCGCGGTCATCGACGGGGTGGCGCACGCGGGCCTCGACAAGGACCAGCTGGAGCGCATCGCGGCCGGGGAGGGCGTACGCAAGCTCGGGCACCGGGACCTGCCCGCCGCCCTCGCGACGGGGGCGACCGGGGCGACGACCGTCTCGGCGACCGCGTTCCTCGCCGCGCGCGCCGGGCTGCGCGTCTTCGCGACGGGCGGGCTGGGCGGCGTCCACCGGGGGTACGCGCAGTCCCAGGACGAGTCGGCGGACCTGGGGCTGCTGGCGCGGACCCGGATCACGCTGGTGTGCGCGGGCGTGAAGTCGATCCTGGACGTGCCGGCGACGCTCCAGCGGCTGGAGACGCTCGGGGTCGCGGTCGTCGGGTACGGGACGGAACGTTTCCCCGGCTTCTACCTGGCGGACTCCGGCGAACCTGTCGACTGGACCGTGCACCGCCCCGAGGAGGTGGCACGGATGATGGCCGCCCAGGACGCCCTGGGCGGACCGGAGTCGGCCCTGGTCGTCGCCAACCCGGTGGCCGAGGCGGACCAGCTGGATCCGCAGCTGCACGACCGGGTCCTGGCCGAGGCCCTCGACGAGGCCCGCAGGCGCGGCACCACGGGCCAGGCCGTGACCCCGTTCCTCCTGGACCACCTCGTACGGGCCACCGGCGGGGCCTCCCTGGAGGCCAACCTGGCGGCGGTACGGGGCAACGTGGTGCTCGGCGCCCGGATCGCGGCGGCCTGGGCGGCCCGCCCGTGACGGCGGCCGGCCAATCCCCCGGCGGCGCGCCCCGGCCGGGTGCGCTGCTGGTCGTCGGGGACGTGGTGACGGACGTGGTCGCCGTCCACCCCGAGCCGCTGGCCCCGGCCACCGACACCGCCGCCCGCATCCGCACCCTGCCGGGCGGCGCCGGGGCGAACGCGGCCTGCTGGGCGGCCCACGCCGGCGCCCCGGAGGTGCGCCTCCTCGCCCGGGTGGGCGCGGAGTCGGCGCAGTGGCACGAGCGGGCGCTGCTGACCGCCGGGGTGCGGCCGAGCCTGCTCATAGACGCGGCCGAGCCCACCGGGACGGTGGTCGCCCTGGTCGGCCGGGACACGGAGCGGACCTTCCTCACCGACGGCGGGGCCGCGCTGCGGCTCGGCCCCGGGGACTGGTCGCCGGACCTGCTGGACGGGGTCGCGCACCTGCACCTGTCGGGCTACCTGTTCTTCGCCGACTCCGCCCGCGCCCTGGCCGCCGCGGCGCTGGCCGACGCCGTGGCGCGCGGGGTGCCGGTGAGCGTCGACCCGGCCTCGGCGGGCTTCCTCACCGCGCTCGGTCCGGACCGCTTCCTGCGCGCGGCGGCGGGGATCGGCGTCCTGCTCCCGAACGAGGACGAGGTCCGGCTGCTGGCCGGACTGCCGGCCTCGGCGGGGACCGCGCGGGCCGCGGCGGAGCTGAGCCGCCGCGTGCCGCTGGTGGTCGCCACGCGGGGGGCGGCGGGCGCGCTGGTCGCCGAGGGCGGCCGGGTCGTCGCGGAGGTCCCGGCGGAGCCGGCGCGCGCGGTGGACTCCACGGGCGCCGGGGACGCGTTCACGGGCGGGTTCCTCGCGGCCCGGCTCGCGGGCGCGGATCCGGCCGGCGCGGCCCGGGCGGGCTGCCGGTCGGCGGCCCTGGCGGTGGCCCGGCTGGGCGGCCGCCCGTGACGGCGCCCGCGGGTCAGCGGCGCAGGCCGGTCCAGGCGGGGTGGCGGGGGTCGTCGGCCCGGACGACGGCGTCGGCGAGCGCCGCGGGGCCGGTCTCGGCCTCGTAGCGGGCGAAGGCAGGCAGGGTCCAGCGCTCGGCCTCCCCGGTGCGGCGCGCCAGCGCCCCCGGGGAGAGGCGGATGTGCACGCTGAGGTCGAAGGGGAACCAGTGGCCCAGCAGCAGCGGCCCGTGCACGATGACCGCGGCGCCGGGCGGGAGTTCGGCGTAGGGGCTGCGGGTGGCGCGGTCGGTCGCCGGGTCCCACAGGTCGGGCAGGACGCGCCCGGTGCCGCCCGGGTCGGTCGGACCGAACACCTCCCGCCACAGGGCGCCGGTGTCGTACCAGCCGGAGAGGTAGGAGTCGGCGTCCCGTCGGCCGTGTTCGAACCGCAGGGACGCCGGTCGCAGGAACCCCTCGGCGGGGACGGCGAGGACGGCCCGGCCGCGGGCGCGCAGGGCGTCGGCGAGCAGCGCGGCAAGGCCGCCGGTGTCCGCGGCGGGCGCGCCGTCGATGCCGACGCGCTGCCAGGCCGGCGGGTCCGCGGCCGGCGCGTGCTCGTCCAGGTGGCCGGCGAGCCGCTCGGCCATCCGCTGCCAGGTGATCGGTTCCAGGTGCACGGGTTCCATTGTCAGTGCCCGCCCCTAGCTTCATCCCCGAAGGGATCACCGGCGGGACGGAGCCGTCGGCCCGACCTTGGGGAGGGGTCTGTCATGGCTCGCGAGACCACGTACCTGGAGCTGTCCCAGGACGGCGGCGGGGCGCACAAGTTCTACGAGGTCGTCGTGGACGGCACCACCGTGGTGGTGCGCTACGGGCGCATCGGGGCCGCCGGCCAGGTGCAGCAGTCGTCGTTCCCGACCGCCGAGAGGGCGCGCGCGGCCGCCGCGAAGAAGATCGGGGAGAAGATCCGCAAGGGGTACGCGCCCGCGGTCCAGGGGCAGCGCGCGGCCCGTCCGGTGACGCGCCGCCAGGTGGCCTCGGCGCCGTCGACGGCGCGGGCGGTCGCCCCGGTGCTGTGGCGGTTCCGGACGGGCGCCTCCGCCTTCGGGATCCACGTGGACGAGGACCGCTGCTGGGTCGGCAACCAGGCGGGCGACGTGTACACGCTGAGCCACGGCGGCGAGGTGCTGGCCCGCTACTCGCTGCCGGACGGGGTCAAGTGCCTGGTGGCGGACGAGTTCTGGATCTACGCGGGGTGTGACGACGGCGCCGTGTACGACCTCTCCTCGAAGGTCCCGTTCAAGGCGTACGACATCGCGGAGGACGTCGACATCTTCTGGCTGGACATCCGCGAGGGCGTGCTGAACGTCGCGGACGCGAACGGCGGCCTGACGGTGATCGACCACGAGGACGAGTTCCAGTGGTCGCGGAAGTCGTCGGGGGCGCAGGCGTGGATGGTCCGGGCCGACGCGGACGCCGTCTACCACGGGCACGTGGACGGTGTGACGGCCTACGCCCCGGACGGCAGCGGCGAGTTGTGGCACACGCGGACCAACGGGCAGGTGCTGTTCGGCTGGCAGGAGGACGACGCGGTCTTCGCGGGCACGGCGCGGCACTGCGTCCAGCGCCTGTCCAAGGAGACGGGCGCGCTGGAGGCGACGTTCCGGTGCGACGCGGCGGTGTACTCGTGCGCGACGTCGCCCGACGGCCGGCACGTCTTCGCGGGCGACTCGTCCTCGTCGGTGTACTGCTTCGCCGCGGACGGGCGGCGGCTGTGGAAGCTCGGCACGGGCAGCGGCTCGGCGCTGTCCATGCAGTACCTGGACGAGCGGCTGTACCTGGTGACGACGGACGGCTCGCTGGTCTGCGTCGACGCGAGCGAGGCGGCGATCTCGGCGGCCCGGGAGGGCACGGTGCCGACGGCGGTGGACGTGAAGTCCGCGGCGGCGCTCCCCGTCTACACCCCGGCGGCCTCGGCCGCGGCGGTGGCGGCCGTCCCGGCGGCGGCCGCTCCGGTGGACGGCGTGGTGGTGGAGTGCGTCCAGCAGGGCGGGCGGCTGCGGGTGCACGTGGTGTCGGGCGGCTACGAGCCGTCGTGGAACGTGCAGTTCCCCCGGGGGATCAGGGAGCCGGGCGCCCGCTACGTGGTCGACGGGCTGCATGCGGCCTCCGGCGGGTTCTACCGGGTCCGCGGCGAGATCCGCCGCCTGGTCTGAGCCCCGCCCCTGCCCGCGGCGCGGCGCCAACGGACGGGCCGGGCAAGGTGATATCCGGTCCGGACGGCGGTATCACACCGTCATGAGCCTGGTCGTGTTCGAGTCGGCGAAGCCGGTGCACTGCGCCCGGTGCCGCTGCGGCCCGCTGCGGCACCTGGTGCGCGAGGCGGGGGTGCCGCGGTGCCTGGACTGCGCGGACCTCGGTCACCTCGTCTACCTGCCGCGCGGGGACGCGGCGCTCACCCGGCGGGCCAGGGAGGCGAGTTCCCTGTCGGCGGTCGTCGTCCGCTTCAACCGGCGCCGCCACCGCCACGAACGGCAGGGCGTCTACGTGGAGGACGCCGCGCTGGCCCGGGCGGAGCGAGCCTGTCTGGCGGACGCGGAAGCGCGGGCGCGCCGCCGCGAGCGGGACCGGCTGCGGCGGGCCGCCGAGGACGTCCGCTTCACGGCGGCGTTCGCCGGGGAGATCCTGCGGCTGTTCCCCGGCTGCCCCGCGGACCGGGCGCAGGCCATCGCCGCGCACGCCTCGGTCCGGGGCAGCGGCCGGGTGGGGCGTACCGCGGCCGGCCGGGCCCTGGACGAGCCCGCCGTGTACGTGGCGGTGCGGGCGGCCGTGCGGCACACCGACACCGAGTACGACGCGCTGCTGATGGCGGGGGTGCCGCGGTTCGCAGCCCGCGCCCGGCTGGCCGCGAAGATCGACGCGGTCCTGGACGCCTGGCGCATCCCCCCGCAGTCCGCGGCCCCCGGGGCCGGCCCCGGCGCGGCGGCGGCTCCGGCCTCCGGCGCGGTGCCGGATGCTGCGGCGGCCGCCCCGCCCTGACCGGCGGCACCTCCTACCCGAGGCGGAACCGCCGGTACAGGAGCGCGCCGCCGAGGAGGATGCCGCCCGCGGCGGGCGCGAGGTAACCCACGCCGTCGGCGCCGGTGTGGGCGAGGGCCGGGCCCTTCGGCGGGGCGTCCTGGACCACCGGCTGCTCCTTCGGCGGCGCGACGGGCTGGACCGGCTTGGCGGGCGTGACCGGCTTGACCGGCTTCGGCGGCTCGACCGGCTGCGGCGGCTTCGGCTGCTCGCCGTTGACGGAGCTGTTGCCGACCGAGGGGTTGCCGATGCCGACGACGTTCACGGAGTTGCCGCTGACGTTGACGGGGAGCGCGACCGGCAGCTGGATGCCGTTGCCCGAGACGACGCCGGGCGACCCCGTCGCCCCGCCCTCCGCGTGGGAGCCGCCGCCGGTGCTGCTGCCCCCGGACGGCGCGGACCCGCTGCCCGAGCCGGTGTTGGCACAGCTGTTGCCCGCCGCCGGATTCAGCAGGCCCACCACGTTCACGGTGTTGCCGCACACGTTGACCGGCGTGTTCACCGGCAGCTGGATCAGGTTCCCGGACAGCAGCCCCGGCGAGCCCTCGGCCGAGCCGCTCGCGTCCGCGTCGGCGTACGCGAAGCCGCTCACACCCGCGACCGCGAGTCCGCCTCCCGCGACCACCGTCGCAATCAGGCCATTACGGCGACTGTGACGCATCAGATTCCCTGCCTTCCGGAGAAGTTCACGGGCCATGTACCCGCACCGGAACAACGCGTTAAACCCATTCGGGTTATAGCGGGGCAGGGCATTTCACCCGATCGAGTAGGGGGTATGGCCGTCCCATGACTCAGCGACCGCTGCTCTTCCTCGACGTGGACGGCCCCCTCAACCCCTTCCGCTCGTACACCGCCGGGTTCCGCGGCTACACCAGCCACCGCATGCACCCCTCGGTGTGGATGTCGTTCCGGCGCCCGCACTCCCGGTCGGCCCGCCGCGGCCAGCGCGTCCGCCTGCACCCGGGGCACGGGGCCCGGCTGCTGGCCCTGCCGTACGAACTGGCCTGGGCCACGACGTGGATGGACGAGGCCAACACGCTGGTCTCCCCGCACATCGGACTGCCCGGCGACCTCCCGTACATCGAGTGGTCGGACTTGTTCCCCCACGACCCGGACGGACTGTCCTGGAAGACCCGCATGCTCCTCGACTGGGCGGCGGGCCGCCCCTTCGCCTGGGTCGACGACATGATCAACGCGCGGGACCGGGCGTGGGTCACCGCCCGCCACCCCGCGCCCGCCCTGCTGCTGCGCATCCACCCCCGGCACGGGCTGCGCGACCGCGACTTCGCGGCCCTGCACGCCTGGGCCGACCGGCTCGGGCCGGCAGGGTCCGACGGGGTCACCCCGCCAGCGCGCTGACCGGGTCCGGCGAGGGGCGGCCCGTCGGCCACCAGTCCTCGGCGCCCGGCCGGGACTCGTACGCGTACCAGAGCCCGTCACGCCCCAGCCGGAGCTGGCGCGTGACGCAGGTGAGCCGGTTGCGCTCCGGGCGGAAGGAGCCCTGCGCGGCGGCGAGGAGCGCCGGTCGGGCCCGGTCGAAGGGGCCGGCGGGCGGGTCCCACGGCTCCTCCAGGGCGGCGAGGCCGGCCGGGCCGCCCTGCCGCCAGGCGGCCGCGGCCCGCGCCAGGTCCGTCGTGGTCCGCCCGGTGGCGCGGGCCAGCTCCCGGTACAGGGTGCGGGCCGGCCCGGTGAGGCCGGCTGTGTGGTGGGCGGAGGCAAGCCGGACGGCGTCCTGCCACAGGCCGAGCCCGCCGAACGGGTCCTCTCCGGTGGCCAGCAGCGCCAGAGCCCGGGCGGCCGCGTCCGCGGCGAGCTGGTCCAGGGCCAGCGGGTCCGGGGCGCCCGGTATCGCGGGATCGTGCGGCCACCCGGGCGGCGCCGCGGGCGCGGCCGGGGCCGCCGCCGGGGCGGGCAGCGGCGGCAGCACCGTGCGGGCGAGGGCCGCGCGCGCCGGGATGCCCGGGAAGCCGGCCGCGGCGGCGGGCCGCTCCCGTGCGGCGTGGGCGGCGTTGCGGCGGGTCAGCTCGGCGGTCAGCTCCCGCTCGCCGCGGCCGCGCAGCAGGAGCAGGGCGAACGGGTCCTCGTCGAACAGGCGGGCCGCCCGGTGGCACAGCGCCGCCGCGTGCTTGCACGGCGGCCGGCCGGTGTCGGGGCAGGAGCAGCGCGGCAGGAGCTCGCCCGGCCCGGGCAGAACGGACTCCGCCAACACCTGCGGAACCTCCCGCTCCAGCAGGGCTGCCAGCGCCGCCGGATCGCCTGCCACGGCCTCCAGCAGACCCTCCCACTCGCCGTCGGCGAGCACCCCGAGGGCCAGCTCCGTCCGGTACGGGCGCGCCCGGCTGCCCCGTACGTAGGCCACGATCCGGCCCGGTGTGACCGTGACGGCCTCGACATGCCCCTCCGCCGCGTACGCCCGCCCCCTCTCCATGCGTGCCGCGTCGGGCGCGGCCCGCTCCAGCGACGCCGCCCAGGCCCTGCCCCACCAGGTGGCCGGGTCCGCGCCGGCGGGGAGGGCGGCGAAGGTGCGGCGGCGGTCGTCCCGCGCGGTGATCATGCGGGCCTCCGCAGGGACACGAGGTCGGCGAGCTCCCGGTCGGTCAGCTCGGTCAGCGCGGCCTCGCCCGATCCGAGCACCGCATCGGCCAGCGCCCGCTTGGATGCGAGGAGTTCGGCGATCCGGTCCTCGACGGTCCCCTCGGCGATGAGCCGGTGGACCTGCACGGGCCGCTCCTGGCCGATCCGGTGCGCCCGGTCGGTGGCCTGCTCCTCGACGGCCGGATTCCACCACCGGTCGAAGTGCACGACGTGCCCGGCGCGCGTCAGGTTCAGGCCCGTCCCGGCGGCCTTCAGCGACAGCAGGAACACCGGCACCTCGCCCGCCTGGAAGCGGCGCACCAGTTCCTCCCGCTGCGCGACCGGGGTGCCGCCGTGCAGGAACTGGTGGGGGATACCCCGCGCCGCCAGGTGCCGCTCGATGATCCGCCCCATCGTCACGTACTGCGTGAACACCAGGACGGCCCCCTCCTCGGCGAGGATCGTGTCGAGCAGCTCGTCGAGCAGGGCCAGTTTCCCGGAGCGGTGCGCGATCCGGGGCCGCTCCTCCTTCAGGTACTGCGCGGGGTGGTTGCATATCTGCTTCAGCGACGCCAGCAGCTTCATGACCATGCCGCGGCGCTCCATCCCCCCGCTCCCCTCGATCACGGCCATCGCCTCGTCGACGGCGGCCCGGTACAGCGAGGCCTGTTCGCGGGTGAGCGGCACGGGGTGGTCGGTTTCGGTCTTGGGCGGCAGTTCGGGCGCGATCCCCGGATCGCTCTTGCGGCGGCGCAGCAGGAACGGCCGGACGAGCGCGGCGAGCCGGGCGACCGCCGCCTCGTTCCCGCCGTCCTCCTCCGACTGGTGCTCCACCGGCCGGGCGTGGCGGGCGCGGAACGCCGCCAGCGGGCCGAGCAGCCCCGGAGTCGTCCAGTCGAGCAGCGCCCACAGCTCGGAGAGGTTGTTCTCCACCGGCGTCCCGGTGAGCGCCACCCGCGCCGGCGCCGGGATGGTCCGCAGCGCCTTCGCGGTCGCCGAGTGCGGGTTCTTCACGTGCTGCGCCTCGTCCGCCACGACCAGGCCCCACGGCTGGGCCGCCAGCCGGGCGGCGGCGGCGCGCATCGTCCCGTACGTGGTGACGACGAACCCGCCGGCCAGGCCGTCGAGGCTGCGGTCGCCGCCGTGGAAGCGGCGCACGGGCACCCCGGGCGCGAACTTCTCGACCTCCCGCTGCCAGTTGCCGAGCAGCGAGGCCGGGCACACGACCAGCGTCGGCTCGGGGCGGTCGCGGTGCAGGTGGAGCGCGATCAGCGTGACGGTCTTGCCCAGGCCCATGTCGTCGGCGAGGCAGCCGCCGAGGCCGAGGGAGGTCATCAGGTCCAGCCAGGCCAGGCCCCGGGCCTGGTAGTCGCGCAGGGTGGCCGTCAGTCCGGGCGGCTGCGGCAGCGGTGCGAGCTCGGCGGTGAGCCGGTCCCGCAGGGCGGCGAGCGCGCCGGCGGGGACGGCCTCCACCGGCTCGCCGTCTGCCTCGGCGGTCCCGGTGAGGACGGCGGTCAGCGCGTCCACCGGATCCAGCAGGCCGAGGTCGCGTTTGCGGGCCTTGCGGACGAGCTCGGGGTCGACGCGCACCCACTGGTCGCGCAGCCGGACCACCGGGCGGTGGGCGTCGGCGAGGGCGTCCATCTCGGAGGGGGTGAGCCGGTCGCCGCCGAGGGCGATCTCCCAGGAGAACGCGAAGAGGTGCGCGGCGTCGAAGAAGGCCGTGCCGTCGATGGCGGAGCCGGGGGCCGTGGCCCGGACGGTCGCCGTCGCGGTGAGCGTACGGGCGAGCTCGCGCGGCCAGTGGACGGGCACTCCGGCGGCGGCGAGCCGCTCCGCGGCGGTGCCGAGCAGGTCCTCCAGCTCGGGATCGGACAGGGCGAGCGCGTCGGGGGCGGGCTGGTCCAGCAGCCGCAGCAGCGGCGGCCAGACGCGGGCCGCCCGGCGCAGGGCCAGGACGGCGTCGATCCGGGCGCGGGGCCCGAATCCGACGGGCGCGGCACCCGCCCACAGCGCCCCGGCGTCGGCGACGAGCGTCGGGTCGGAGAGGCTGTGCACCTGGACGACGGCGGCTCCGGACCGGCGGACCTCGCCCTGCCCAGGGTCTTCGGGGTCGGGACCGGTGTCGTCGAAGAGGCGGAACGCGGACAGGTCCAGCCGCAGCGAGAGCCCGACCCCCGCGTCGGCGCCGTCGGCGATCCGGGCCGCCCAGTCGCGCAGCGCGGGCACCCGCTGCGGCTCCTGCGCGGCGAACGGCAGCCCGGCGGCGATCGGCGCGGCCGGGGTGCGCGGCAGGCAGTCGGCGACGGCGTCGAGGAAGGCCCGCACCAGCGCCTCCGGCTCGGGCAGGGAGACGGGGCGGCGGCCGGGCAGCGGCACGGCGTGGCCCTCGGCCGGGAGGGCGGCGGCGACCGCGCGCAGCGCCGCGACGTCCTCGGCGGCGAGGGGGCCGGCCCGCCAGGCGTCGGTGTCGTCGGCGGTGAGGCCGGGCAGCAGGCGGCCCCGGGCGGTGAGGGCGAGCGCCTGCGTGGCGGCGGTGGCCCAGGCCCGGGTGGCGGGGTGGGCGGCCGGGCTGCGGGCGGCGCGGACGAGCAGCGGCAGCGCCGCCGCCACGGGCAGCACCACGGCGGGGACGACGCGGGTGCGCACCCCCCGGCCGTGCGGGCGGACGACGTCGATCAGCGCGGCCTCCGCGCCGGGGATCCCCGCGGCCTCGGGCAGGGGAGCGCCCTCGGGCGACCAGAAGGCCAGGCGGCCGCGGCGCGGGACCGGATCGGGCAGGAAGACGGCGGGGTGGGGCAGCAGGGCGTACGGCGGCGGCTCGGGGGGCGACACGCTGCCTCCTCTCCTGCTCCGGCCGGGCCCTGCCCGGGTCTTCCGCCCGGCTCCGCTTCCGGGCCGGATCTGCTCTGCCGAGTGTAGGCGCGGGCAGTGACAACGCCGCTGAACTGGCCCTTCACCGGCGGCGGGCACACCTCCGGGGCAGCGGTGGGACCATGGGAGACCGAGGGCCGGCAGGCCCGGAGCGGCCGGCCGGGCGGCGCCGGCGACGGGACGAGGCGGTGAGGCGGTGGCCCATGCGTTCCGGTAACGAGCCCGTGACCGCCCGCAGCCCGCTGCGCCTGCGGTTCTGGCTGAGCCTGTGGGGCCTGGTGTGGGCGGGGGCGGGCACGGCGCTGTTCGCACTGGCGGACCGGCCCGGCTGGGCGGCGTTCTGCGGAGTGGTCGCCCTGCTGGCGGCCGTCGACCTGGTGGTGGTGGTCCGCCGCATCCGGCAGGGCCCGCACTACCAGCCGGGCCGCGACATCCCCCCGTACGAGCCTCCGGCGGGCCCGCGCCCGTAGCCGCCGGCCGGCTACTGCTCGAAGCGGGCGGCGGCGAGGTAGTCGGGCTGCGGGTCGAGGGCGGCGGCGAGCCGGAAGTGCCTGCGGGCCTGCTCGGGGCGCCCGGAGCGCTCGTGCGTGCGGGCCAGCGCGAAGTGCGCGAAGGCGTTGTCCGGCTCACGCTCCAGCACCAGCTCGAACTCCCGCTCCGCGCGCCGCAGCTGGGCGGAGGCGAAGAAGGCCCGGGCGCGCAGCAGCCGGGCCGCGGTGCTCTCGGGGTGGGCGGCCAGGACCGAGTCGAGGAGCTTCACCGCGCCGCGCGGGTCGCGGGCGGCCAGCAGCCGTTCGGCGGCCCGGTAGTCGATGACGTGCGTCGCCGGGGACCGGCCGGCCGACGCGGCGGGCGGCGGGGTATCGGACACGGTCTGCTCCTTCCCTCTTCCCCGGCCTTGAACGCGGGTCCGCGGGCGGCTATTCCGTGCCGGGCGCGGCGCCCGCGGCCGCGGCGGCCCGGGCGGTGAGCTCCTCCCACACCTTGCGGACCTGCGGTTCGAGCGCTTCGAGCGGACCGTCGTTGTCGATGACCAGGGTCGCGACGGCCAGCCGCTGCTCCCGGGTGGCCTGGGCGGCCATCCGGGCGCGGGCCTCGTCCTCGGCCATGCCGCGCAGGGCGGTCAGCCGGGCGAGCTGGGTCTGCGGTGCCACGTCCACCACCACGACCAGGTCGTACAGCGGGGCGAGGCCGTTCTCGGTGAGGAGCGGCACGTCGTGCACGACGATCGCCCCGGGCCCGGCGGCGGCTTCGAGCTCGGCGGACCGGGCCCTGACCAGCGGGTGCACGATGCCGTTCAGCACCTTGAGCTTCTCCGGGTCGGCGAAGACGACCGCTCCGAGGCCCGGCCGGTCAAGGGTGCCGTCGGGGGCGAGGACCGAGGCGCCGAAGGCCTCGACGACGGCCGCGAGGCCGGGGGTTCCCGGTTCCACGACCTCGCGTGCGATGCGGTCGGCGTCGACGACGACCGCCCCGTACCCCGCGAGCAGCCGCGAGACCTCGCTCTTGCCGGCACCGATTCCGCCTGTCAGGCCCACCCTCAGCATGCGCAGCAGCGTAGCCGCTGCCGGCCCGGCGCAGGAGGCCCGGCCCCCGCCGCCTTCCGCCTCGCCTTACGCCTCCCCCTACGCCTCGCCTTCGCGCTCGGCCAGGAACCGCTCGAACTCGCGGCCGATCTCGTCGGCCGTGGGGATCTCCGCCGGTTCGGCGATCATGTTGCCGCGGGTTTCGGCGCCTGCCGCGGCGTCGTACTGGTGCTCCAGGCCGCGGACGAGGGAGACCAGTTCGTCGTCGCCCTCGCGGATCTGCCGGTCAATCTCCGTCTGCGTGCGGTGGGCCTCGGTGCGCAGGGCGTGCGCGACGCCGGGCAGGACCAGGCCGGTCGCCGCGGTGATCGCCTCCAGGACGGTCAGGGCGGCGTCCGGGTAGGGCGAGCGGGCGATGTAGTGCGGTACGTGCGCGGCGACGCCCAGCACGTCGTGCCCGGCCTGGGCGAGGCGGAACTCGACGAGCGATTCGGCGCTGCCGGGGACCTGGGCCTCGTCGAAGGGGCTGTTGTGGCCGGGCATGAGGTCGGTCCGGTTGCCGTGCGGGGTGATGCCGACGGGCCGGGTGTGCGGGACGCCCATGGGGATGCCGTGGAAGTTGACCGAGAGCCGGACGCCGAGGCGCTCGACGATCTGCCGGACGGCGGCGGCGAAGCGCTCCCACTCCACGTCCGGTTCGGGGCCGGAGAGCAGCAGGAAGGGCGCGCCGGTCGCGTCCTGGACGAGGCGGACCTCCAGCCGGGGCTCCTCGAAGGAGGCCCAGTGGTCGCGCCGGAAGGTCAGCAGGGGGCGCCGGGCCCGGTAGTCGACCAGGCGGTCGGCGTCGAAGCGGGCCACGACCTGGTGGGGCAGCGTGTCCAGGAGCCGCTCGACGATCTGCTCGCCGGTCTCGCCGGCGTCGATGTACCCCTCGAAGTGGTAGAGCATGACCAGTCCGGCCGAGTCCTGGGCGAGCGCCAGGTCGGCCACCGCCAGCCCCTTGGCGTCCCATTCGTACAAACCCTGTGGATCAAGCACAGTCACCGCTCCTCCTCGCCTCGTTCTCTGCGGAGAACGTCCGAGGGGGCGTCACCATTCCCCGTTCGGCCGCATTCGCGGGGCGGGAGCCCGGTCGGGCCTTGCCGCTGCCGTACGGAGGCGGTCCCGGCCGGGGCAGCAGCAAGGCCCGCCCCCTCGGAAGGGGACGGGCCTTGCGTTCAGCTCAGCTCACCGCCGGTCCGCGCCGGCGGCGCGGTGCGCTGCTGCGATCAGCTCTGGCCGCCGGCCAGCTTCTCGCGGAGCGCGGCCAGGGCCTCGTCGGAGGCCAGGGCGCCCGAGGTCTCGTCCGACTCGGAGGAGTAGGAGCCACCCGAGATGCCCGCACCGGCGTTGCCGGCGGCCGGGGCGGCAGCACCCTCGGCAGCGGCGGCCTCGTCGGCCTCGCGGCTCTTGATGACCTGCGCCTGGTGCTGCTCGAAGCGGCTCTGCGCCTCGGCGTACTGGCGCTCCCACGTCTCGCGCTGGGTCTCGTAGCCCTCGAGCCAGTCGTTGGTCTCGGGGTCGAAGCCCTCGGGGTAGATGTAGTTGCCCTGGTCGTCGTAGGACGCGGCCATGCCGTACAGGGTCGGGTCGAACTCGACCGACGCCGGGTCGGCACCGAAGGACTCGTTGGCCTGCTTCAGGGACAGCGAGATCCGGCGACGCTCGAGGTCGATGTCGATGACCTTGACGAAGATCTCGTCGTTGACCTGGACGACCTGCTCCGGGATCTCCACGTGGCGCTCGGCCAGCTCGGAGATGTGGACCAGGCCCTCGATGCCCTCGTCGACGCGGACGAACGCACCGAACGGAACCAGCTTGGTGACCTTGCCGGGGACGACCTGGCCGATCTGGTGGGTCCGGGCGAACTGCTGCCACGGGTCCTCCTGCGTCGCCTTCAGCGACAGGGAGACACGCTCGCGGTCCATGTCGACGTCGAGGACCTCGACGGTGACTTCCTGGCCGACCTCGACAACCTCGGACGGGTGGTCGATGTGCTTCCAGGACAGCTCGGAGACGTGGACGAGGCCGTCGACGCCGCCCAGGTCCACGAAGGCACCGAAGTTGACGATCGAGGACACGACGCCGGAGCGGACCTGACCCTTCTGCAGGGTGGTGAGGAACGTCTGGCGGACCTCGGACTGGGTCTGCTCGAGCCAGGCACGGCGGGACAGGACCACGTTGTTGCGGTTCTTGTCCAGCTCGATGATCTTGGCCTCGAGCTCCTTGCCCACGTAGGGCTGGAGGTCGCGGACGCGGCGCATCTCGACCAGGGAGGCCGGGAGGAAGCCGCGGAGGCCGATGTCGAGGATGAGACCACCCTTGACGACCTCGATGACGGTACCGGTGACGATGCCGTCCTCTTCCTTGATCTTCTCGATGGTGCCCCAGGCACGCTCGTACTGGGCGCGCTTCTTCGAGAGGATCAGGCGGCCTTCCTTGTCCTCCTTCTGGAGGACCAGGGCCTCGATCTCGTCGCCGACCTTGACGACCTCGTTCGGGTCGACGTCGTGCTTGATCGAGAGCTCGCGGCTCGGGATGACGCCTTCGGTCTTGTAACCGATGTCGAGCAGGACCTCGTCCCGGTCGACCTTCACGATGACGCCGTCGACGATGTCGCCGTCGTTGAAGTACTTGATCGTCTCGTCGATCGCGGCGAGGAAGGCTTCCTCGTTACCGATGTCGTTGACCGCAACCTGCGGGGTGGTGGCGGTGGTCTCGGTGCTGCTCGTCATGTGGGAAAGGGCTCCGGTACGGACATTGAAGTCGTAGGTACTGCTACGCCGGGAGCCCTTATCGGCATCTGCCGAAGAAGCCGGACAGCCAAGGAAGCCCGCAACCCGTGAAGGTGCAGGGCCTCGAGAACCGAGGGGACATCAACAGATGCAAGCGCAGCCTGCTAGGTCTGAGGAGCACAGGCTCGCAGCGCAACTTGTAGCATACGGGGGCGGCCGGACAGGGTCAATGCGCGAACGGGCACACCCCGGGCGGATCACCGCACAGCAGGCACAATTCCTTGCCGGGCAGGCGCCGATGGCCTCCCCGCATTCCTTTCCGCAGACTACGACGACGGGCCCCATGAACCAAGAGGACTACGCCTCCGAACGCGCGTACGATATCGCGGCCGCGGAGGACGCCGAGGCCACCCGCCGCCACGCGGACGACGCCGAGAGCAGCCGGGCCAGCCGCGTGTGGTGGGACCGCAACGCGGACGAGTACCAGAGCGAGCACGGCGCGTTCCTCGGCGACGACCGCTTCGTGTGGGGCCCCGAGGGCCTGGACGAGGCGGACGCCGGGCTGCTCGGCCCGGCCGCCTCCCTCGCCGGCAAGGACGTCCTGGAGATCGGCGCCGGCGCCGCCCAGTGCTCGCGCTGGCTCGCCGCGCAGGGCGCCCGTCCGGTCGCCCTGGACCTGTCGCACCGCCAGCTCCAGCACGCCCTGCGCATCGACGGCGGCGCGGTCCCCCTCGTCGAGGCGGACGCGGGCCGGCTGCCCTTCCGCGACGGCTCCTTCGACCTGGCCTGCTCCGCGTACGGGGCGGTGCCCTTCGTCGCCGACCCGGTGAACGTGATGCGCGAGGTCCACCGCGTCCTGCGGCCCGGCGGCCGCTGGGTCTTCTCCGTCACCCACCCGATCCGCTGGGCGTTCCCCGACGAGCCGGGCCCCGAGGGCCTGTCCGTGTCCGCCTCGTACTTCGACCGGACCCCGTACGTCGAACAGGACGAGCAGGGGCGCGCGGTGTACGTGGAGCACCACCGGACCCTCGGCGACCGGGTCCGGGACGTCGTCGCCGGCGGGTTCCGGCTGGTCGACCTGGTGGAGCCGGAGTGGCCGGACTGGAACGTGCAGGAGTGGGGCGGCTGGTCGCCCCTGCGCGGGCACCTCATCCCCGGCACCGCGGTCTTCGTGTGCGAGCGGGACGACGCCGCCCGGGGCGGGGCCTGAGCCGTGCCCGTGCGCACCGCCGCCCTCGACGCCCTGCCCGTGCGCGGGGCCGTGCCCGCGCTGCTGTCCGCCCTGGACGGCCACGGCACGACCGTGCTGTGCGCCCCGCCGGGCACCGGCAAGACCACCCTGGTCCCGCTGGTCCTGGCCGGGCTGGTCGGCGACGGGCCGCCGCGCCGGGTCGTGGTCGCCGAGCCGCGGCGGATCGCCGCCAGGGCGGCGGCGCGCCGGATGGCGTGGCTGCTGGGCGAGGAGGCCGGCGGCTCCGTCGGGTTCACGGTGCGCGGGGAGCGGGTGGCCGGCCCCGGCACGCGCGTCGAGGTCGTCACGACCGGTGTGCTGCTCCAGCGCCTGCAGCGGGACCAGGAGCTGGCCGGCGTGGACGCCGTCGTCCTCGACGAGTGCCACGAGAGGCACCTGGACGCCGACACCGCCGCCGCGTTCCTGCTGGACGTGCGGGAGGCGCTGCGGCCGGGGCTGCGGCTCGTCGCCGCGTCCGCGACGACCGACGCGGAGGGCTGGGCACGGCTGCTCGGCGGCGCCCCGGTGGTGCGCGCGGAGGGGGTCTCGTATCCGGTGGAGACGGTGTGGGCCCCGCCGGCCCGGCCGGTGCGCCCGCCGCACGGCATGCGGGTGGACCCGGCGCAGCTGGCGCACGTCGCGGCGGTGGTGCGGCGGGCGCTCGCGGAGCGCGACGGGGACGTGCTGTGCTTCCTGCCGGGCGTCGGGGAGATCGCCCGGGTGGCCGGGCTGCTCGGCGGCGCAGGGGCGGAGGTCCTCCAGGTGCACGGGCGGGCGCCGGCGGCGGTGCAGGACGCGGTGCTGGCGCCGCGGACCGGCGGCGGCCGGCGGGTGGTCCTCGCGACGTCGGTCGCGGAGTCGAGCCTGACGGTGCCGGGGGTCCGCGTGGTCGTGGACTCCGGGCTGGCGCGCGAGCCGCGCACGGACCACGCCCGCGGGCTGGGCGCGCTGGCGACCGTACGGGCCTCCCGGGCGGCGGCCCGGCAGCGGGCCGGGCGGGCCGGCCGGGAGGCGCCGGGCACGGTGTACCGGTGCTGGTCGGAGGCGGAGCACGGGCTGCTGCCGGCGTTCCCGGCGCCGGAGATCCGGCTGGCGGACCTGGCGGGGTTCGCGCTGCAAGCGGCCTGCTGGGGCGATCCCGACGCGTCCGGGCTGGCGCTGCTGGACCGGCCGCCGGCCGGGGCGATGGCCGCCGCGCGGGCGGTGCTGGCGTCGGTCGGCGCGGTGGACGGCGCGGGCCGGGCCACCCCGCGCGGGAAGCGCATGGCCCGCCTCGGCCTGCACCCGCGGCTGGCCCGCGCCCTGGTGGACGGCCCGGCGGCGGCCGGCACCGCCGGGCCGGAGGCGGTGCGGCGGGTCGCCGAGGTGGTGGCGCTGCTGAGCGAGGAGCCTCCGCGGGAGTACGGGGACGACCTGGTGGCGGCGTGGCGGAGGGCCGCCGCGGGCGGCGATGCCTACGCGGCGCGGTGGCGTGCCGAGGCGAGGCGGCTGGCCTCGCTCGCCGCAGCGGAGCCCTCCGCGGCGAGCGGGGGCCGCACGGACGGCGGCGGGCGCGGTGCGGACCGCGGTGCGGACCGCGGGCAGGGCGGGGACGACCGGCTCGCCGGACTCGTCGTCGCGCTGGCGTTCCCCGAGCGGGTGGCCCGCAGGCAGGGGCCGGGCCGGTTCCTGATGGCGTCCGGCACGCGCGCCGCCCTGCCCGAGGGCTCCCGCCTCGCCTCGGCCGGCGACTGGCTGGCCGTGGCGGTCGCCGACCGGTCCGCCGGCTCCGCGGACGCCCGCCTCCGGCTGGCCGCGCCGCTGGACGGGGACACGGCCCTGGCTGCCGCCGAGCACCTGCTGGTGTCGGCGCAGGAGGTGCACTGGGAGGAAGGGGACGTCGTCGCCCGCGCCGTCGAACGGCTCGGCGCGATCGCCCTCGCCGAACGCCCCCTGACCGCGCCGGACCCGGCCCTGCTGCGCGCCGCGCTGCTCCGGGGCCTGGCGGAGGAGGGCCCGGCCGGGCTGCTGCGCTGGTCGAAGGAGGCGGCGGCGCTGCGCGAGCGCCTGTCCTTCCTGCACCGCACGCCGGGCGGGGACTGGCCGGACGTGTCGGACGCGGCCCTGACCGCGCGTGCGGAGGACTGGCTGGAGCCGGAGCTGTCGCGGGCCCGCCGCCGCGCGGACCTGGCCCGCATCGACGCCGGCCGGGCGCTGGCGCGCCTGCTGCCGTGGGCGTCCGGCGAGGCGGCCCGACTGGACGAGCTGGCGCCGGAGCGGATCGAGGTGCCGAGCGGCTCCCGGATCCGCGTGGACTACTCGGGGGAGCAGCCGGTGCTCGCGGTGAAGCTCCAGGAGCTGTTCGGGCTGGCCGAGACGCCGCGCGTCGGGGGCGTGCCCGGGGTGCCCGTCCTGGTGCACCTGCTGTCACCGGCGGGGCGGCCCGCGGCGGTCACCGCCGACCTGGCCTCCTTCTGGCGCAGCGGCTACCGGGCGGTCCGGGCCGAGCTGCGCGGCCGCTACCCCAAGCACCCCTGGCCGGAGGACCCGGCGACGGCGGAGCCGACGCGGCACACCAGCGCCCGCCTCAGGCGGTGACCCGCCGCGTCCGCGCCTCCCGCCACAGCGCCGCCGCGAAGAGCAGCAGCCCGGCGGCGGCGAGGCCCGCGGGGGCGTAGGTGCGCAGGGCGAGGACCTTCAGCCGGTTCGCGGCGACGAGGGCGACGGTGTGCCGGCTGTAGTCCTCGCGCATCCTGACGTGCCCGGCGAAGACGGTGAGCCGGCCCTCGGGGGCGCCGGAGGCGATGCCGCCGCGCATCTCCTGCTCGATGGCCTGCTCGGCGTTGACGGGCGCCCCGGTGACCGGGTCCACCCAGAACATCGCCTTGGCCCGGTACCAGAGGGAGGTCCCGGTGGTCTGCTCGAAGGTCGCCGGGTCGATGCCCTCGATCGGCATCTTCTTGGGCAGGGGGACCTTCGTCCAGGGCACGGTCTGCTCGTAGTAGTGGACGTCCAGGCCGCGGAAGGTCCGCGGGCCGAGGTAGTGGGCGGGCGAGGAGGTGCGCGTCTGCGCGTCGAAGTACAGGTGGTCGCTGGGCTGGGCGGCGAACGGCCACTTGAACTCGATGCCCTCGCGGCGCACGGGGTCCCCGTCGACGGACTCCCCCGCGGTGTGCACCGGCTCCTGGGTGTGGGCGTCGAAGACGTACCGCTCAGGGATCTGCGAGACCATGCGGCCGTCGGGGCCGGCGATGTGGGTGAGGGTGTCCCACACGACGACGTCGCGGCCCGTCTCGGCCGACGCGCGCCGGGCCGCCTCCACGTCGCCCTTGAGGGTCTGGACGATCGTGACCTTGTCGACCTTCCTCGGCTGCATGCCGCCTGTGTAGTCGAGGAGGGTCGCGTCGCGGGCCTCCAGGACGACCGCCTGGTACTGGCCCGGGGGGATCCGGGCGAGGCGGGGGTACGCGTACCAGCGCAGCAGCGGCGCGAGGGCCGCGCAGAACACGGCGAGGGCGAGGAGGGCCAGGCCCGCGCGGCTCCGCATGCCCGGCCCTCTCACGGCTGCCCCGGCGCGGGGGGCGGGCTCGTGAGGAGGGGGTGCGGGGAGGTCCGGCCCCCGGGGGTGCCGAGGGCCGTGACGGCGAGGACGAGGGCGGCCGCGGCGGCGAGGCCGACGGCGGCGGCGAGGAGGGCGCGCATGCCGGGCCTCCGGGATCTGATGGGGTGTCAAAACGGGGGCACCGTAGCAACGCGGGCACGGGATGGGAACCGCCGGGCGGCCTCCTAACGGGCCGACGCCGCGCCCGTGCTGCGGCTCGGGCCGGCCCCGGGCTTGGCGGAGGAGGTGGGCGTCGGCCTCGGGCTCGGGGCGGCGGTGGGCTTCGGAGCCGGCGTCGCACTCGGCTTCGGCGACGGCGTTGGCGTAGGGCTCGGGGTGGGGGTGGGGGTGGGGCTCGGCGTCGGCTTTGTGCTCGGCGTGGGGGTCGGCGTCGGGCTCGGGGTGGGCGACGGCTTCGGGGTCGGAGTGGGCGTCGGCTCGGGTGTCGGCGTGGGCGTCGGCTCGGGTGTCGGCGTGGGCGTCGGGCTCGGCTTCGGCGTGGGCGACGGTGTGGGCGACGGCGTCGGCGTCGGCTTCGGTCCTGCGGGGGCCGGTCCCGCGCCTGCTCCCCCGGCGTCGGGGACCTCGTACGCGCCGCCCAGGTAGTACGCGTACCAGGACCGCACCGTCCGCAGGTACGCCCCGGAGTGGTTGTACGACAGCACGGCCCGGTCGAGGTCGGCCGGCACCCGCAGGTCCCGGCTGCCCGCGCAGAGGTAGCGCCCGGCGGCGAGGGCGGCGTCGTGGATGTTGTTCGGGTTGCGGCGGCCGTCGCCGTCGGCGTCCTGGCCCCACGCCGCCCAGGTGGACGGGATGAACTGCATGGGGCCGACCGCGCGGTCGTGGACGGTGTCGCCGTCGTACGCGCCGCCGTCGGTGTCCGGGATGTCCGCGAAGCCGTTGCCGTCGAGGACGGGTCCGAGGATCGGCCGCAGCGTGGTGCCCGCGGCGTCGACGCGGCCGCCGCCGGCCTGGCCCGACTCGACCTTGCCGATCGCGGCGAGCAGCTGCCAGCGCAGTCCGCACCCGGGGTCGGTCCGCCCGACCCGCTGCTCGGCCCGCTGGTACGCGGCGAGCACCGTCGCCGGAATGCCCTGCGCCCCGGACCGCCCGCCCAGGGCGACGGGCCCGCCGCCCTGCCCGCCGCCGGCACCGGCATGCTCGTCCGCGGGCTGCCGTACGGGCGGCGCCTCCGGCGCGGGTGCCGGTACCGCGCCGGGCCGGGCAGCCGGCGGCGGCAGCTCGCGGAGGTAGGCGCCGTCCCCGCCGCCCCCCGTACCGGCCGGCGGGAACGGCGCGGCCGTGGTGGAGCCCGCACCGGCGGCCGCGATGCCGCGGACGGGCCCCTGCGAGGCGGTCAGGGCCGCGGCGACGAGCGCGCACGCGGCGACCGCGGCCGCTCCCCTGCGCAGCCCGCCTCCCGCGGTGCGCTCGCCCGCCCGCGGAGCCGCCGGAGCCGGTATCCGAGCCGCCGACCGATCCGACATGAGCCGGTCCCCCCTCGTCCTCGACATCGGCGTGACCGTACGTCAACTCCCGTCACGGCAAACGCGCCTGCGCTCGGGTTTCACCATTTCCCCACGCCGTCTGCGGGTCGCGCATACTGTCCGGACCCGATCGTGAGCATTGGCCCGAAGTAAAGAAAAAGTCACTGCGCGTGACGTGTGATGCCTCGGCCCCGCGCGCATCGGCCCGGCCGACCCGGCCGCATCCCCACCCGGCCTGCCGGGAACCGGTCAGAACAACCAGCAAGAGGTGCCGTGCCGTTCACACTCAGCCATGCCGCAGCCGTCCTGCCCGCCGTCCGCCGCACCGGCCGGGCCCGCGGCCCGCTCGTCGCCTCGGCGCTCGTCCTCGGCTCGTTCGCGCCGGACACCTTCTACTTCGCGGACGCCGTCGTGGGAGGGGTGATGGAGTACGGGGCGTTCACGCACTCCCTGCCCGGCCTCCTCACCGCGGACGCGGTGCTGACGGCGCTGCTCGCCGCAGGCTGGCTGCTGCTGCGCGAACCGCTGGTGGCGCTGCTGCCGCGGGCGCGGCAGGGCCGGGTGTACGCCCTGCTCCGCGGGGAGGCGTGGCGCGGCGGCCGCCGGCCGGCGCTCCTCGTGCTGTGGTTCTACCTGTCGGCGGTGCTCGGCTCGCTGACACACCTGGTGTGGGACAGCTTCACGCACCTGGACCGGTGGGGGACGAACGCCCTGCCCCGGCTCGGCGAGCCGCTCGCGCTCGGCTACCCGCTCTACACCTGGCTGCAGTACGGCTCGTCGGCCGTGGCGGCGGGCGCGCTGCTGTGGTTCGCGGCGGCGGCCCTGCGGGCGGCGCCGGACCGGCCGGCGCCCGCGGCGGTCCCGGTCCTGGGACGGGCCGGGGTGCTCGGCGCCGCCGTCCTGGTCGCGGGCTGCACGGCGGCCGGGGCCACCCTGCGTGTGATCCGCTTCTTCACCTTCCACGACCGGGTCCGCTCGCCCCTCGACATCATCCCGACGCTCTGCTTCGGCGCGGGCGGCGGGCTCGCCGTCGGCCTGCTGCTGTACGCGGCGCTGGTGCGGCTGCACCGGCGGCGGAACCGGCGCCCGGCAGAGGAGGCGCGGGAGCCCGTCCCCGCCGGATAGCGGGAACGGGCTCCGAAGCGGGACCGGGCGGGCGCGCCGCCCTCCCGTCTCAGTGGGCGGCGGACTCCCAGTCGGGGCCGACGCCGACGGACACGTCCAGCGGGGCCCGCAGCTCGACGGCCGCGCCCATCTCGCGGCGCACCAGCTCCTCGACCTGCTCCCGCTCGCCCGGCGCGATCTCCAGCACGATCTCGTCGTGGACCTGGAGCAGCATCCGGGACCGCAGCCCGGCCCCCGTGATCGCCCGGTCGACGCGCAGCATGGCGACCTTGACGATGTCGGCGGCGGTGCCCTGGATCGGCGCGTTGAGAGCCATCCGCTCGGCGGCCTCGCGGCGCTGCCGGTTGTCGCTGTTCAGGTCGGGGAGGTAGCGGCGGCGGCCGAAGACCGTCGCCGTGTAGCCGGTGGCCCGCGCCTCGTCCACGACGCGCTGGAGGTAGTCGCGGACCCCGCCGAAGCGCTCGAAGAACGTCTCCATCAGGCCGCGCGCCTCGGCCGGCTCGATGCCGAGCTGCTGCGACAGCCCGAACGCCGACAGCCCGTACGCCAGCCCGTACGACATCGCCTTGATCTTGCGGCGCATCTCGGGGTCGACCTGGGAGCGCTCCACCCCGAACACCTGCGAGGCGACGGTGGTGTGCAGGTCCTCCCCGGACAGGAACGCCTGGATCAGGCCCTCGTCCTCGGAGAGGTGGGCCATGACGCGCAGCTCGATCTGGCTGTAGTCGGCGGTCATCAGGGACTCGTAGCCCTCGCCGACGACGAACCCGCGGCGGATGGCGCGGCCCTCGTCGGTGCGCACCGGCACGTTCTGCAGGTTCGGGTCGGTCGAGGACAGCCGGCCGGTCGCGGCGACGGTCTGGCTGAAGCTGGTGTGGACGCGGCCGTCGGCGGCGATCGTCTTGACGAGGCCCTCGACGGTGACGCGCAGCTTCGCCTGCTCCCGGTGCCGCAGCATGATCACGGGGAGTTCGTGGTCGGTCTGGGTCGCGAGCCACGCCAGCGCGTCCGCGTCGGTGGTGTAGCCGGTCTTCGTCTTCTTCGTCTTGGGCAGGTCCAGCTCGCCGAAGAACACCTCCTGGAGCTGCTTGGGGGAGCCCAGGTTGAACTCGTGGCCGACCGCCGCGTGCGCCTCCTTCACGGCCTGCTGCACCGCGCCCGCGAACTGCTGCTCCATGGCCTCCAGGTGGTCGCGGTCGGCGGCGATGCCCGCCCGCTCCATCCGGGCCAGCAGCTCGGACGTCGGCAGCTCCATGTCGTGCAGCAGGTCGGCCGCGCCGACCTCGGCCAGCCTGCCCGTGAACGCCTCGCCGAGGTCGAGGACGGCCCGGGCCTGCGCCATCAGCGCCTCGGCCTCGGCGGTCTCGTCCGCGCCGAAGGCGAGCTGTCCGTCCGCGGCGGGCGGCGCCAGCTCGCGGTGCAGGTACTCCACGGACAGCGCGTCCAGTGCGAAGGACCGCCGGCCCGGCTTGACCAGGTACGCGGCGAGTGCCGTGTCCATGGTGACGCCGGCGAGGCTCCAGCCGTGCTCGGGGAAGACCCGCATCAGCCCCTTGGCGTTGTGCACCACCTTCGGGCGGGAGGCGTCCGCCGCCCACGCCGCGAACGCCCGGTCGTCGGCCTCGTCCAGCGCGGACGGCTCGAACCAGGCGGCCGCCCCGCCGGCCGCGGCCAGCCCGATCTCCGCGATGCTGCCCTGGCCGAGCGCCCAGCTGTCCACCGTGGACACGCCGAGCGGGCCGCCCGCGTGCTCCGCGAGCCACGGCGCGAGCTCCCCGGTGCCGAGCACCGTCCCGTCGAGTTCCACGCCGGCCGCCGGAGCCGGTGCCGCCTCCTCCTGCCCGGCGCCGGGGTCGACGGCCAGGAGCCGCTCCCGCAGCGAGGGGTTGCGGATCTCCAGCACGTCCAGCACACCGGTCACGGCGGAGCGGTCGTACGGGGCGCGCTCCAGGTCCGCGGCGCCCTTGGGCAGCTCCACGTCCCGCACCATCTCGGTGAGCACCCGGTTGAGCTTCACGGCCTCCAGGTGGTCCCGGAAGTTCTGCCCCGCCTTGCCCTTGACCTCGTCGGCCCGCTCCACCAGCTCCGCGAACGACCCGAACTGGTTGATCCACTTCGCGGCGGTCTTCTCCCCGACGCCCGGGATGCCGGGAAGGTTGTCCGACGGGTCGCCGCGCAGCGCCGCGAAGTCCGGGTACTGCTGCGGGGTCAGCCCGTACTTCTCCACGACCTTCCCGGGGGTGAAGCGCGTCAGCTCCGAGACCCCCTTCGTCGGGTACAGCACCGTGGTGTGCTCGGAGACCAGCTGGAAGGAGTCCCGGTCGCCGGTGACGATCAGCACCTCGTACCCGAGCGCCTCGGCCTGGGTGGCCAGCGTCGCGATCACGTCGTCGGCCTCGAAGCCCTCCACCGCGAACCGCGGCACGTTCATCGCGTCCAGCAGCTCGCCGATCAGCTCGACCTGCCCCTTGAACTCGTCCGGCGTCTTCGAGCGGTTCGCCTTGTACTCGGGGAACTCCGTCGACCGCCACGTCTTGCGGGAGACGTCGAACGCGACCGCGAAGTGCGTGGGCGCCTCGTCGCGCAGCGTGTTCGCCAGCATCGACGCGAAGCCGTAGATCGCGTTCGTCGTCTGCCCCGAGGCCGTCGTGAAGTTCTCCGCGGGCAGCGCGAAGAACGCCCGGTACGCCAGGGAGTGCCCGTCCATGAGCATCAGGCGGGGGCGGTCCGCTGCGGTCGTCTGGTCGGTCTTCTTCGATGCGTTCTCTGCCACGCTCCCGATCCTAGGCGGCCCCGCCGACAATTCCGGCTCCGGCGACCTGGCCCGGGCGTGACAGGATCGGACGTACAGGCGAAGACGCCCGGGCCCGCCGGGCACGCACCACCCGACATGCCCGAAGGGGACCGACATGGCCGCCAAGCCGCCCGCAGGGGATCCCGTCCAGGACGCGCCGCAGGTCGCGCCCCCCAAGCACGCCGCGGCGGGCCTGCCCGCCATCGGGCACACCCTGAGGATCGCCCAGGCGCAGATGGGCCTGGCCCGCACCGCCCGCACCCTCCTCAAGGTCAACCAGAAGGACGGCTTCGACTGCCCCGGCTGCGCCTGGCCCGAGGGCGACAAGCGGCACACGGCGGAGTTCTGCGAGAACGGCGCCAAGGCCGTCGCCGAGGAGGCCACCCTGCGCCGGGTCACCCCCGGCTTCTTCGCCGCCCACTCCGTCGCCGACCTGGCCTCCCGCTCCGGCTACTGGCTGGGCCAGCAGGGCCGGCTCACCCAGCCCGTCCACCTCGCCGAGGGCGCCGACCACTACGAGCCGGTCTCCTGGGAGCGCGCCTTCGAGATCATCGCCGAGGAGCTGAACGCCCTCGACTCCCCCGACGAGGCCCTCTTCTACACCTCCGGCCGCACCAGCAACGAGGCCGCGTTTCTCTTCCAGCTGTTCGCCCGCGAGTTCGGCACGAACAACCTGCCCGACTGCTCCAACATGTGCCACGAGTCCTCGGGCTCCGCGCTCACCGAGACGATCGGCATCGGCAAGGGCAGCGTCAGCCTGGATGACCTGCACCAGGCCGACCTGATCATCGTCGCCGGGCAGAACCCCGGCACCAACCACCCCCGCATGCTCTCCGCCCTGGAGAAGGCGAAGGCCTCCGGAGCGAAGATCATCTCGGTGAACCCGCTGCCCGAGGCCGGCATGGAGCGGTTCAAGAACCCGCAGACCCCCCTGGGCATGCTCCGCGGCACCCCCCTGAACGACCTGTTCCTGCAGATCCGCATCGGCGGCGACCAGGCCCTCTTCCGGCTCCTCAACAAGCTGGTCATCGAGGCCGACGGCGCCGTCGACGAGGACTTCGTCCGCGAACACACCCACGGCTACGAGGAGTTCGCCGCCGCCGCGCGGAAGGCCGACTGGGCCGGGACCCTCACCGCCACCGGCCTCACCCGCCCCGAGATCGAACGCGCCCTCGCCATGGTCCTGGCGTCGGAGCGCACCATCGTCTGCTGGGCCATGGGCCTCACCCAGCACAAGCACGCCGTCGCCACCATCCGCGAAGTCGTCAACCTGCTGCTGCTCCGCGGCGACATCGGCCGCCCCGGCGCCGGCGTCTGCCCCGTCCGCGGCCACTCCAACGTCCAGGGCGACCGGACCATGGGCATCTTCGAACGGCCCGCCCCCGCCTTCCTCGACGCCCTCGACAGGGAGTTCGGGATCACCTCCCCCCGCCACCACGGCCACGACGTCGTCCGCGCCATCGAGGCCCTCCGCGACGGCAGGGCGAAGGTCCTCTTCGCCATGGGCGGCAACTTCGTCGCCGCCACCCCCGACACCGGCGTCACCGAGGCCGCCGTCCGCCGCGCCGCCCTCACCGTGCACGTCTCGACCAAGCTCAACCGCTCGCACGCCGTCACCGGCCGGCAGGCCCTGATCCTGCCGACCCTCGGCCGCACCGACCGGGACGTCCAGGCCACCGGCCGCCAGTTCGTCACCGTCGAGGACTCCATGGGCATGGTCCACGCCTCCCGCGGCAACCTCGCCCCGGCCTCCCCCCACCTGCTCTCCGAACCCGCCATCGTCGCCCGCACCGCGCGCGCCGTCCTCGGCGACGCCTCCGCCACCCCGTGGGAGGAGTTCGAACGCGACTACCGCGCCATCCGCGACCGCATCTCCCGCGTCATCCCCGGCTTCGAGGACTACAACGCGCGCGCCGCCCGCCCCGAGGGCTTCCGCCTCCCCCACGCCCCGCGCGACGAGCGCCGCTTCCCCACCGCCACCGGCAAGGCCAACTTCACCGCCGCACCCGTCGAGTACCCGCGCGTCCCCGAAGGCCGCCTGCTGCTGCAGACCCTGCGCAGCCACGACCAGTACAACACCACCATCTACGGCCTGGACGACCGCTACCGCGGCATCACGGGCGGCCGCCGCGTGGTCCTCGTCCACCCCGAGGACGCCGCGGCGCTCGGCCTCGCCGACGGCTCCTACACCGACCTCGTCAGCGAGTGGAAGGACGGCGTCGAGCGGCGCGCTCCCGGCTTCCGCGTCGTGCACTACCCGACCGCACGCGGCTGCGCGGCCGCCTACTACCCCGAGACGAACGTCCTCGTCCCCCTCGGCTCCACCGCCGACACCAGCAACACCCCCGCCAGCAAGTCCGTCGTCGTCCGCTTCGAACCGGCCCCGGAGCAAGCGCTCGCTCAGCAGCCTGATAGGAAGGGCGTTAACGAGCGTTGACACCCGCAGAACGGAGACGGCCCATGGGCGAGCAGCACGCGGTGAAGTTCCCGCAGGAGGTCCTCGACGAGTACGCCGCCCTCGGCATCGACCTGCCGGCGCTGTTCTCGGCGGGACACCTGGGCGAGCGGATGGACATCCGCGTGCTGGAGGCCTCCGCCGAGCGCGTCGTCGGCACCATGCCGGTCGAGGGGAACACCCAGCCGTACGGGCTCCTCCACGGAGGGGCCTCCGCGGTCCTCGCCGAGACGCTCGGCTCCGTCGGGGCGATGCTGCACGGCGGCATCGGGAAGATCGCCGTCGGCGTCGACCTGAACTGCACGCACCACCGCGGGGTGCGCTCCGGCCTCGTCACCGGCGTGGCCACGCCGGTGCACCGGGGCCGCTCGACGGCCACGTACGAGATCGTGATCAGCGACGAGCAGGACCGCCGGGTCTGCAGCGCCCGGCTCACCTGCCTCCTGCGCGACGCGGGCTGACCACCACGCCGGACCGGGGGCATGCGGCGGAAGGCCGGGCGGGGCAGGGCAGCCGGAGGGGGCGGCCGCTGCGCGGAGCGGTTCCCCTCCCCACCCCTTCCCGAAACCGGGGGCGCCGCCCCCGGCCCCCGAACGGCCGCTGCGCGGCCGTGCGCCCAAACGCCGCGCAGGCTGGATCCACTCAGCCCTGCCGGCCTCTGAGCCGCCGTCAGGGCGCGAGGCGCGGGGGCGGGATTGCGTCAGGGAGGCGGCCCGGCGTTGTGTCACCGAAGGTGACGGCCTACCGTCGACGGCATGCGTCCGCTCGGCCGCTCCGCGGCCCACGCCACCACCGTCGCACTCCTCGCAGCCGCCCCGCTCGCCGCCTCCGCCGCCTGCACCCCGGCCACCCCTCCGGCCCCGCCCAAGTCCGCCCCGGCGGCCGCGCCGCGCCCGTCCTCCCCTGCCGAGATCTGTTCTGCTCTCGTGTCGTACTGGGCGAAGGAGGCCCTCGCAGGCGGTAGGTGGGCCGGCTTGGACTGGGAGCAGAAGGGGCTGTCGAACGCCCAGTTCGCGATCCACGAGGATGCCGTCGCCGCAGGTCGGGCCGTGGAGCGAACTCACGGGCGGAGCAAGGCACTTGAAGTTGTCGACCGGGTTGTCGCCGAGCGCTGCGCGGCCGAGGGCGGAGCGACCGGGAGTTCGGAGCACCGGCGGGCGCCGAGCCCGGCCGGGTGACCGGATTCCCGTGTGCGGTGTCCGGCTTCCGGGCGGCAGGGGCCCGGAGCGAGCCGGTGCAGGTCGGGGCCGGTGGGGGGCGTTCCGCGCGACTCCCCCGCCCCCGCACCAGGGCCCAAACACCCGAAGTGGATCAAGAACAGTCATTACCGTCAGTAATGACCACGCCCCACAGAATCCCCTTTTACGTGCGCGGAATGCCGCTCCCGCGATTCTTTCGGACACTCCCTGCGACATTCGGCCGGTTTTGATCTATGACAGGACCATGAAGCCCTCAAGCCCCTTAGAGAACCCGCGAATTCTCACGATGCGGACAATGCCCCCGGGCGCCAAACGTCCGTTCTGTCCCTACTCCGGCCTCACATTCTTGGCCTTGGCATAACAAGACAGTCACATCCTCCTTTCCCCGCTCCCCCCACTCCCCACCGCGGCCTAGAGTCACGGCCAGTCACCGCGCCACAGGGCGCACCCCAGCACGGCCGTGGACTCCCAGTGCGGCCCGGCGACCCATCGGCACAGCCCCAACTCGGGGCAGCCGCGCCAGGGAAAGGAAGAATCGTGCGACACCGTTCTCTGCTCGTCCTTACCACCGTGATCACCACGGGAGCACTGACCCTCACCGCCTGCGGTTCGCGCGACGAAGCGAAGACCGGCGACAACGCCGGCGGCGGCAAGACCGTCGTCGTCATCGGCGTCGACGCCCCGCTCACCGGATCCCTTTCGGCCCTCGGCCAGGGAATCAAGAACTCCGTTGACCTCGCGGCCAAGACCGCGAACAAGAACAACGAAGTCCCCGGCGTCGAATTCAAGGTCGAAGCGCTCGACGACCAGGCAGTTCCTGCCTCCGGCCAGGCAAACGCCACCAAGCTCGTAGGCAACAAGGACGTTCTCGGCGTGGTCGGCCCCCTGAACTCCGGCGTCGCCCAGCAGATGCAGGGCGTCTTCGCCTCGGCGAACCTCGCCCAGGTCTCCCCGGCCAACACCAACCCGTCCCTGAGCCAGGGCGACAACTGGGGCAAGGGCGAGTTCAAGCGCCCCTTCAAGACCTACTTCCGCACCGCCGCCACCGACGTGGTCCAGGGCAAGTTCGCCGCCCAGTACCTCTTCAAGGACGCAGGCAAGAAGAAGGTCTTCGTCGTCGACGACAAGCAGACCTACGGCGCCGGCCTCGCCGGCATCTTCTCGGAGGAGTTCAAGAAGCTCGGCGGCGAGGTCGTCGGCACCGACCACGTCACCGTCAAGGAGACCGACTTCTCCTCGACCGCCGACAAGGTCAAGTCCTCCGGCGCCGACTCCGTCTACTTCGGCGGCCAGTACCCCGAGGGCGGCCTGCTCTCCGACCAGATCAAGAAGACCGGCGCCGCCATCCCGCTCTTCGGCGGCGACGGCATCTACGACCCGGCCTTCATCTCGGCCTCCGCCGAGGCCAACGACGGCGACCTCGCGACCTCCATCGGCGCCCCCGTCGAGAAGCTCGACACCGCCAAGAAGTTCATCGAGGACTACAAGGCCGGCGGCTACAAGGACCCGTACGCGGCCTACGGCGGCTACTCCTACGACGCCGGCTGGGCCATCGTCCAGGCGGTCAAGGCCGTCGTCGCCGCCAACGGCGGCAAGGTCCCGGCCGACGCCCG
Organism: Streptomyces globosus; assembly: GCF_003325375.1. Classification (GTDB taxonomy): domain Bacteria; phylum Actinomycetota; class Actinomycetes; order Streptomycetales; family Streptomycetaceae; genus Streptomyces; species Streptomyces globosus_A. Next base: position 5,193,673 of record NZ_CP030862.1, read on the forward strand.
CGCCAAGGTCGTCGAGGCCCTCGGCAAGGTCTCCTTCGACGGTGTGACCGGCAAGGTCTCGTTCGACGAGTTCGGCGACACCACCAACAAGCAGCTCACGGTCTACAAGGTCGAGGGCGGCAAGTGGGTCGACGTCAAGAGCGACACCTTCAACCAGTAGTCGCCGCGCCCGACGGCGCCCACACCTGACCGACCCCAAGAACCAAGCCGCGCGAGGGCGCAAACAGCGCCCTCGCGCGGACTCTTATCCGACACGCACATCGGAGGCCCTGCGGTGCACGAACTGCCGCAACAGCTGGCCAACGGCCTTGCCCTCGGTGCCCTTTACGGCCTCATCGCCATCGGGTACACCATGGTCTACGGCATCGTCCAGCTCATCAACTTCGCCCACGGCGAGATCTTCATGATCGGGGGCTTCGGCGCCCTCACCACCTACACCGCACTCCCGAGCGGAACCTCGCTCCTGGTGGCGATACCCCTCATGATCCTCGGAGGCGCCCTTGCCTCCGTCGCCGTGGCCACCGCAGCCGAGCGCTTCGCCTACCGCCCGCTGCGGGGGGCACCGCGCCTGGCACCCCTCATCACCGCCATCGGCCTCTCGATCGCACTCCAGCAGCTCGTCTGGCAGTTCTACCCGAACGCCAAGAAGGCCGTCACCTTCCCGGAGTTCACCGGCAAGGCCTTCCAGATCACCGACAACCTGGCCATCCAGCGCGCCGACGCCTTCGTCCTCGCCCTGGCCCCGCTCTGCATGCTCGCCCTCGGCGTCTTCGTCTCCAAGAGCCGCAGCGGCCGCGCCATGCAGGCCACCGCCCAGGACCCCGACACCGCCAAGCTGATGGGCATCAACACCGACCGCATCATCGTCATGGCCTTCGCCATCGGTGCCGCGTTCGCCGCCGTCGCCGCCGTCGCGTACGGCGTCGACAAGGGCCAGATCAACTTCGAGATGGGCTTCATCCTCGGCCTCAAGGCGTTCACCGCGGCCGTCCTCGGCGGCATCGGCAACATCTACGGCGCCATGGTCGGCGGCGTCGTGCTCGGCCTCGCCGAGGCCCTCTCGATCGCCTACATCGAGGAGATCCCCGGCATGGAGCAGCTCGGCGGCGGCGCCTGGGCCAACGTCTGGGCCTTCGTCCTCCTCATCGTCGTCCTCCTCGTGCGGCCCCAAGGCCTGCTCGGCCAGCGCGTCACGGATCGGGCGTGAGAACCATGACCACCACCGAAACCACCCCCGCCACCGTGGCCGCGCAGCCCGCCACCGCCAACAGGACCCTGCTGTACGCGATCACCGGCGGCTCCGCCCTGACCGTCATCAGCGCCTTCCTGGCGTGGACGTACACCACCGCCTTCCCGGGCAACCTCACCCTCTACGGGTACCCCGCGCCCCTCCAGATGCTCACCCTGGTCGGCGCACTCCTCACCGGGCTCTACGCCCTCTCCGCCCTCGGCACCAAGGGGCTCGGCTGGCTCGCCCCGAACGGCCACAGCGCCACCCTCCGCTTCCTCGCCGCCGGCGCGGCCGCCACCACCGTCTTCACCGTCGGCTCGATCGCCGTCGAACTCGGCGGCCTCGTCCACCTGGAGCCCGGAGCCTGGGTCGCCGCCCTCGCCTCGCTGGTCCCGGCCGCCGCCGCCTTCAAGCTCGCGGACGACAAGCGCAAGGCCGCCCCCGCGGGCACCCTCCCCTCCTGGGCCGAGATCCTCATCATCGTCGGCGTCTACGCCCTCGGCCTCTACGTCATCACGTTCGGCATCGACACCGATGACAAGGAACCGCAGCTCTTCATCGCGTACCTGATCACCGTCGGCCTCGCCGCCACGGGCCTGATGAAGTCCGGCCTCCCCGACCGCTTCGCCGCGATCACCGGCCGGCACCGCCAGGTCGCCCTCATCGCGACCGCGGCCGCCTTCATCGGCTTCCCGTTCATCCAGCAGAGCGGCGACACCTACACCCTGATCGCCGTCAACATCCTGATCTTCGCGACCGTCGCCCTCGGCCTCAACGTCGTCGTCGGCCTCGCCGGCCTCCTCGACCTCGGCTACGTCGCCTTCCTCGGCGTCGGTGCCTACACCGCCGCCCTGGTCTCCGGAAGCACCGCCTCCGCCTTCGGTGTCCACCTGCCCTTCTGGGCCGCCGTCATCGTCGGGGCCATCGCCTCCCTCGTCTTCGGCGTCGTCATCGGTGCACCGACCCTGCGCCTGCGCGGCGACTACCTCGCCATCGTGACCCTCGGCTTCGGAGAGATCTTCCGCATCGCCATGGGCAACCTCGACGGCACCTCCGGCCCCAAGATCACCAACGGCCCCAACGGCATCCCGAACATCCCCCACCTCGAACTCTTCGGGTGGAACTTCGGCGAGGCCCACAACGTCTTCGGCATCACGCTCGGCGCCTACGCCAACTACTACCTGCTGATGCTGCTGGTCATGGCCCTGGTCATCCTGGTGTTCGCCCGCGCCGGCAACAGCCGTATCGGACGCGCCTGGGTCGCCATCCGCGAGGACGAGACCGCCGCCGAAGCCATGGGCATCAACGGCTTCCGCGTCAAGCTCATCGCCTTCGCCCTCGGCGCCACCCTCGCCGGCCTCGCCGGCACCGTCCAGGCACACGTCAACACCACGGTCGTCCCCGAGAACTACGTCTTCGCCGGGCCCGTCCCGCCGAACTCCGCGTTCCTCCTCGCCGCCGTCATCCTCGGCGGCATGGGAACCATCCGCGGACCCATCCTCGGCTCCGCACTCCTCTTCCTGATCCCCGCGAAGCTCCAGTTCCTCCAGGACTACCAGCTCCTCGGGTTCGGCATCGCCCTCATCCTGCTCATGCGCCTGCGCCCCGAAGGCCTCATCGCCGACAAGCGCGCCAAGCTCGAGTACCACGACGACACCGCTGACCAGGCCCCCACCGACCTGGCCACCGCCAAGGCGGGTGCGTGAACACCATGACGACCACCACCGACACCACCACCAAGCCCGCCGCCGCACCGGCCGGCGAGACCGTCCTCGACGCGAGCGGCGTCACCATGCGCTTCGGCGGCCTCACCGCCGTCAAGGGCGTCGACCTCCAGGTCAACTCGGGCGAGATCGTCGGACTCATCGGCCCCAACGGCGCCGGCAAGACCACCTTCTTCAACTGCCTCACCGGCCTGTACGTCCCCACCGAGGGCAAGGTCAGCTACAAGGGCACCGTCCTTCCGCCCAAGCCCCACCTGGTCACGCAGGCAGGCATCGCCCGCACCTTCCAGAACATCCGGCTCTTCTCCAACATGACGGTGCTGGAGAACGTCCTCGTCGGACGCCACACCCGCACCAAGGAAGGCCTCTGGTCGGCCCTCCTGCGCGGCCCCGGCTTCAAGAAGGCCGAAGCCGCCTCCGAGGCCCGGGCCATGGAGCTCCTGGAGTTCATCGGCCTGGAGCACAAGGCCCAGCACCTGGCGAAGAACCTCCCGTACGGCGAGCAGCGCAAGCTCGAAATCGCCCGCGCCCTCGCCAGCGACCCCGGCCTCCTGCTCCTCGACGAGCCGACCGCCGGCATGAACCCGCAGGAGACCCGCGCGGCCGAGGAGCTCATCTTCGCCATCCGGGACAAGGGCATCGCCGTCCTCGTCATCGAGCACGACATGCGCTTCATCTTCAACCTGTGCGACCGGGTCGCCTGCCTCGTCCAGGGCGAGAAGCTCATCGAGGGCACCGCCGCGGAGGTCCAGGGCGACGAGCGCGTCATCGCCGCCTACCTCGGCGAGCCCTTCGACGGCGCCCCCGGCGCCGCCGAGGCCGCCGAGGTCGAGGCCGCCGAGCAGCACGCCGCCGAGGCCGCCGCCGATGCCGCCGGGGCCGCCGCCCCGGCGAAGGCGGACGCCCCGGCCAAGGCCGGGGACACCGAGGAGGACGCCGCCGACGCCGAAGGCCAGGACGACGACACCGCGGACGACGCCGATACCGCAGAGGAGGCCGGAACCGACTCGGAGCCGGCCGCCGACGCGGACAGCACCACCAGCAAGGACGGAGAAGCCAAGTGACCGTACTGATGGAGGTCAACGACCTCAAGGTCGCCTACGGCAAGATCGAGGCCGTCAAGGGCATCTCCTTCACCGTCGAGACCGGGCAGATCGTCTGCCTCGTCGGCACCAACGGCGCCGGCAAGACGACGACCCTCCGCACCCTCTCGGGCCTCATCAAGCCCCGCGGCGGCACCATCACCTTCGACGGCCAGCCCCTCGGCACCGTCCCCGCCCACAAGATCGTCTCCCTGGGCCTCGCCCACTCCCCCGAGGGACGCCACATCTTCCCCCGGCTGACGATCGCCGAGAACCTCCAGCTCGGCGCCTTCCTCCGCAACGACAAGGAAGGCATCGAGAAGGACATCCAGCGCGCCTACGAGCTCTTCCCCATCCTGGGCGAGCGCCGCAAGCAGGCCGCCGGCACCCTCTCGGGCGGCGAGCAGCAGATGCTCGCGATGGGCCGCGCGCTCATGTCGCGCCCGAAGCTGCTCATGCTGGACGAGCCCTCCATGGGCCTCTCCCCGCTGATGATGCACAAGATCATGTCCACCATCGCGGAACTCAAGGCCCAGGGCATGACGATCCTCCTCGTCGAGCAGAACGCCCAGGCCGCGCTCTCCCTGGCCGACCAGGCGCACGTCATGGAGATCGGCAAGATCGTCCTCTCGGGCACCGGCCAGGAACTCCTCCACAACGAGGACGTCCGCAAGGCCTACCTCGGCGAGGACTGACCGCCGCGGCACCGCCCGCACACGGGTGAGGCCCGCCACCGGAACCCCCGGTGGCGGGCCTCACCCGTCTGTACGCACGTGCCGTCCGGCGGGGCGGGCCTCAGCCCTGCCTGGCCGCGTTCTTCTTCTCCTCGGCGTCCTCGATGACCGCCTCCGCGACCTGCTGCATCGACATCCGCCGGTCCATCGACGTCTTCTGGATCCACCGGAACGCCGCCGGCTCCGACAGCCCGTACTGCGTCTGCAGGATGCTCTTCGCGCGGTCCACCAGCTTCCGGGTCTCCAGCCGCTGCGCGAGGTCCGCGACCTCCTTCTCCAGCGCCCGCAGCTCCGCGAACCGCGACACCGCCATCTCGATGGCCGGCACGACGTCGCTCTTGCTGAACGGCTTCACCAGGTACGCCATGGCCCCGGCGTCCCGCGCCCGCTCCACGAGCTCGCGCTGCGAGAACGCCGTCAGCATCAGGACCGGCGCGATCGACTCCTGGGCGATCTTCTCCGCCGCCGAGATGCCGTCCAGGACGGGCATCTTCACGTCCAGGATGACCAGGTCCGGGCGGTGCTCCCGGGCCAGCTCGACGGCGGTCTGCCCGTCGCCGGCCTCGCCGACCACGGAGTAGCCCTCCTCCTCGAGCATCTCCTTGAGGTCGAGACGGATGAGCGCCTCGTCCTCGGCGATGACGACGCGGGTCGTCAGCGGCGGAACGTGCGACTGGTCGGCGTCGGGCGTGGGCGTCGACTCGTGCTCGGCGGTCACGGTGGGCTCCTCGATGCGGGGCAGACAAGCTCCCCCGAGCCTACCTAGCTGCGGTAAGGTGGACACGCAGCGGGTCGATGACAACCTTCGATTCGTTGGGCCCCGGTAGCCCAATTGGCAGCAGGCGATGGATTCAAAACCCATACAGTGTCGGTTCGAGTCCGACCCGGGGCACTTTTCCTTGAATTCCATGGTCACGCGACAGCGCGTGACCATCACCCTTTCCGGGGAACGAGACCCGTTTCGGGCGATCTACGGCGTCCTTCTGCGCAAACGTCGCGCACATGTACGACATCGCCACCCGTCGACGAGCCCTCGCTCTGGTCGAGCAAGGTCGCAGCCTGAACTCGGTGAGCGCCGAGACCGGCATCTCCCGCTCCGCCCTGCGCGCCTGGCGGATCCGAATCGAGCCGCTCCGCCGCACGGGCCGGGACACCGAATGTGTCGGCCCCGCCGACCAGGAGTCCTACGTCTATCTGCTCGGCCTCTATCTCGGCGACGGCTGCATCAGCCCCCACCCACGCGGGGGACACCACCTGCGCATCGCCTGCGGGGAGGCCTGGCCCGGCTTGATCGAACTGTGCCGGGCAGCGATAGCCGCCGTCCGCCCGACGAACCGGGTCTACGTCCTGAAGCGGTCCGGCTGGGTCGTGGTGACCAGCTTCGGACACCACTGGACCTGCCTGTTCCCCCAGCACGCCCCGGGCAAGAAGCACGACCGCCGCATCCACCTGCTCCCCTGGCAGCAGGCCATGGTCGACACCCACCCGTGGGCCCTCGTCCGCGGTCTGATCCACTCCGACGGATGCCGGATCACCAACTGGACCGTCCGCAACGGCAAGCGGTACGAGTACCCGCGCTACTTCTTCACCAACAAGTCGGCGGACATCACCGCCCTCCTGACGACCACCCTGGACCGCCTCGGGGTGAGCTGGACGCGCGCCAACCAGCACAACACCTCCATCGCCCGCAGGGAGTCCGTGGCGCTCATGGACATGCACGTGGGGCCGAAGCACTAGCTACCGGCGGGCGTAGCTGCCGATGCCGACGAGGCAGTAGACGTACTGGTTGATGGGGACGCCGTTGCGCGTGTAGCTGTGCGAGAAGGCGTACTCGGTCCTGGGGTTGGCCTGGCAGCGCTCCATCTCCGTGGTGAAGGGGAAGCGCTGGATGACCTTGTAGTGCGCGTCGGCGGCGGAGCAGGGGACTTCGTTGACGTTGTGAACGCGGGTCGCGGTGGTCGAGTCGGGGAGGGTGCCGTTGAGGCAGGTGCCTTCGTCGTACGGGCTGGGCTGGGGGGCGGCGCTGGTGGGCGTGCCGAGGTCCGGGAGGTCGAGGGTGGGGAGGGGCGCCGGGGTCCAGGGGCGGGCGGAGGAGCCGGCGGCGGGGCGCTTGTCGGCGGTGGTGTCGGTGTCGTCGTCGGCGAGGGCGGCGATGCCGGCGACGAGCGCGGCGGCGCCGAGGACGGCGAGGAGGCAGCCGAGGGGGTTGCCCTTCCGGGCCGGCGGCGGGGCGCCGGCCACCTGTATGCGGAAGAGGACCTCCTGGCCCGCTATCCGTCCGCGGACGAGGTCGCCGTGTCGGGTGGGCGGGAGCGCGAGGCGTGCGGTGGCGCCGTCGCGGAGGGGGAGGTTGAGGACGGTGCCCGCGGCGGCTTGTTCGGGCGTGAGGGTGATCGGGATCTCCTGCGGCGGCACGGGCTTCTCCATGAGGTGGGTCGAGCCGGGTGTTCCGTGGTCGTCGCGGGGATTGTGCCGGGTGCCGGGGCGGTGACGCAGTGGTTCCGGCGGAGTGGTGGCGGATCGTTGCCGGCGGGTGTGCGGGCGCCCCCGCCGGAGGTGGTGGCGGGGGCGTGCGGGGTGCCTGGGGTGTACGCGTCAGCGGACGGGGCGGCCGATGCGGTGGACGCGGACGAGGTTGGTGGAGCCGGTGACGCCGGGAGGCGAGCCGGCGGTGATGACGACGGTGTCGCCGGGGACGCAGCGGCCGATGCGGAGGAGCTCTTCCTCGACCTGGGCGACCATCGCGTCGGTGGAGTCGACGTGGGGGCCGAGGAAGGTTTCGACGCCCCAGGTGAGGCTGAGCTGGGAGCGGGTCGCGGCGTCGGGGGTGAAGGCGAGGAGGGGGATGGGAGAGCGGTAGCGGGAGAGGCGTCGGACGGTGTCGCCGCTCTGGGTGAACGCGACGAGGAACTTGGCCCCGAGGAAGTCGCCCATTTCGGCGGCCGCGCGGGCGACGGCTCCGCCCTGGGTGCGGGGCTTGCTGCGCTCGGTGAGCGGCGGGAGGCCCTTGGCGAGGATGTCCTCTTCGGCGGCTTCGACGATGCGGGACATGGTCTTGACGGTGTCGACGGGGTATTTGCCGACGCTGGTCTCGCCGGAGAGCATGACGGCGTCGGTGCCGTCGATGACGGCGTTGGCGACGTCGGAGGCCTCGGCTCGCGTGGGCCGGCTGTTTTCGATCATCGAGTCGAGCATCTGCGTGGCGACGATGACCGGCTTGGCGTTGCGCTTGGCGAGCTTGACGGCGCGCTTCTGGACGATCGGGACCTGTTCCAGGGGCATCTCGACGCCGAGGTCGCCGCGCGCGACCATGATGCCGTCGAAGGCGGCCACGATGTCGTCGATGTTCTCGACGGCCTGGGGCTTTTCGATTTTGGCGATGACGGGGAGGCGGCGGCCTTCCTCGTCCATGATGCGGTGGACGTCGTCGATGTCGCGGCCGGTGCGGACGAAGGACAGGGCGATGACGTCGGCGCCGGTGCGCAGCGCCCAGCGGAGGTCGTCGATGTCCTTGTCGGAGAGGGCGGGGACGGAGACGGCGACGCCGGGGAGGTTGAGCCCCTTGTGGTCGGAGACCATGCCGCCTTCGATGACGCGGGTGTGGACGCGGGGGCCGTCGACGGCGGTGACTTCGAGGGTCACACGGCCGTCGTCGACGAGGATGCGCTCGCCGGGGGTGACGTCGGCGGCGAGGCCCTTGTAGGTGGTGCCGCAGGTGTGGCGGTCGCCGGGGGTGTCCTCGACGGTGACGGTGAAGGTGTCGCCGCGTTCAAGGAGTACGGGTCCTTCGGTGAAGCGTCCGAGGCGGATCTTCGGGCCTTGAAGGTCGGCGAGGATGCCGACGCTGCGGCCGGTCTCGTCTGCGGCCTTGCGCACGCGCTCGTAGCGCTCCTCGTGTTCGGCGTAGGTGCCGTGGCTGAGGTTGAGGCGGGCGATGTCCATTCCGGCTTCGACCAGGGCTTTGATCTGGTCGTATGAGTCGGTGGCGGGTCCCAGGGTACATACGATTTTTGCTCGGCGCATGAGGTGAGCGTATGCCCTACCGGGCGGTAGGCGGTGGGCTTCCGGTGTCCGCCCAACAACGCCTGGGCGAAGGGTTGTTGACAATTGTTGAATGTGCGTGGGGGTGCTCTGATGAGCACCCCCGGGGTGGGTTTCCGTGCGGTTCTCCAGGCTGTTTTCCGCGGGTCCGTCAGAGGTGCGGCGGGGTCATGGTGAAGCGGGCGTTCACCTGGGCGTAGACGGTTTGGCGCTGGGGTTCCAGGTCGAGGGGCGGTGCGGTTTCCTCGGTGGCTCCGAAGGCCATGGCGCGCATGGTGCCGGCGGGGGCGGCCATGGCGATCGGGGCGGCGTTCTCGGCGCCGAGGTCGGCGAGTTCGACGAGGGCGGCGAGGCGGGCCCCGAGCGCGTCAGCGTATTCGCGGGCGCGTTGGACGGCGTCGAGGACGGCCTGGCGGCGGGCTTCGGCATGGGCGGGCGAGGTGGGGCGCAGCGCCCACCAGGGGCCGTCGACGCGGGTGAGTTCGAGGTCGGCTAGACGGGTGGCGAGTTCGCCGAGGGCGGTGAAGTCGGTGAGTTCGGCGGTGATGTGGACGCGGCCGTGGTAGGCGCGGACGCGTTCGCCGCGGCCGTGGCGGGCGGGTTCGGGGGTGATGGAGAAGGCGCCGGTTTCGAGTTTTTCGACGGCGTCTCCGTAGCTCTTGATGAGGTCGAGGGTGGCGGCGTTGCGGCGGGTGAGGTCTTCCAGTGCGGTGCGGCGGTCGGTGCCGCGGGCGGTGACGGTGATGCCGATACGGGCGATTTCGGGGTCGACTTCGAGGTGCGCCTCGCCGCGGACGGCGATGCGGGGGGTGTCGGGGGTTCCGTAGGGCTGGTGCGGGGTGTCGGTGGTCATGGGTCCAACTGTGGCACTGCGGGGGCCGGGTGGCAGGGAGTTGGGGTGCGGAGGGGGTGTTGCCGGTTGTTGCCGATGGGTCAGAATCTACGCGCGTTGTCAGTGTGGTCAGTGCGTTTTTCAGGGAGTTCGGTATGGGGTTGGACCGCAGGGTGTTCTTGGGCTCGTCGGCAGTGACGGGTGCGGCTGTGGCATGGACGGGGGCGGCTGCGGTGCCGGCGGCCGCGGCTGCGCCGGCTCCGGGACCGCGGCCGGGGCGGACGTACGCGTTCACGGTGATGGGGACGACGGACCTGCACGGGAACGTCTTCAACTGGGACTACTTCACGGACCGCGAGTTCGACGACAAGGCGCACAACGACGTGGGCCTGGCGAAGATCTCGACGCTGGTGGAGAAGGTGCGGGCGGAGAAGGGGCGGTGCAACACGCTGCTGATCGATGCCGGTGACACGATCCAGGGGACGCAGCTGTCGTACTACTACGCCAAGGTGGACCCGATCACCGCGCGCCGCGGCCCGGTGCATCCGATGGCGCAGGCGATGAACGCGATCGGCTATGACGCGGCGGCGCTGGGGAACCACGAGTTCAACTACGGGATTCCGGTGCTGCGGAAGTTCCAGGAGCAGTGCGACTTCCCGCTGCTCGGGGCGAACGCGGTGGATGCGCGGTCGCTGCGGCCGGCGTTCCCCCCGTACAGCATGCACCGGCTGCGCACTCCGCACGGGCGGGACGTGAAGGTGGCGGTCCTGGGCCTGACGAATCCGGGCATCGCGATCTGGGACAAGGCGCACGTGCAGGGGAAGATGGCGTTCCCGGGGCTGGAGGAGCAGGCCGCGAAGTACGTGCCGCGGCTGCGGTCGATGGGCGCCGACGTGGTGATCGTGTCGGCGCATTCCGGTTCGAGCGGTACGTCGTCGTACGGGGACCAGCTGCCGTACGTGGAGAACGCTGCGGGCCTGGTGGCGGAGCAGGTGCCGGGGATCGACGCGATCCTGGTCGGGCACGCGCACACGGAGATACCGGAGTACCGGGTGCGGAACAAGGCGACCGGCAGGGACGTGGTGCTGTCGGAGCCGCTGAAGTGGGGCCAGCGGCTGACGCTGTTCGACTTCGAGCTGTCGTGGCAGCGGGGCCGCTGGTCGGTGGCCTCGGTGTCGGCGCGGGTGCTGAACGCGAACACGGTGCCGGAGGACCCGAAGATCGTGCGGCTGCTCTCGGACGAGCACCGGAAGGTCGTGGAGTACGTCAACCAGGTGATCGGTACGTCGACGCAGGCGATGTCGTCGGCGGAGGGCCCCGTGAAGGACGTCCCGATCATCGACCTGATCAACCACGTGCAGGCGGAGACGGTGAAGGTCGCCCTCGCGGGCACGGAGTGGGCTGCGCTGCCGGTGCTGTCGCAGGCGTCCTGCTTCTCGCGGACGGCGGTGATCCCGGAGGGGAAGGTGACGCTGCGGGACGCGGCGGGCCTGTACCCGTTCGAGAACACGCTGGAGGCCCGGGTCCTGACGGGTGCGCAGGTGAAGGACTACCTGGAGTACTCGGCCCGGTACTTCGTGCGGACGGCTCCCGATGCGGTGGTGGATCCGTCGAAGCTGACGAATGCGGACGGGATACCGGACTACAACTACGACGCGGTGTACGGGCTGGTGTACGACGTGGACATCGCGCAGCCGGTCGGTTCGCGGATCACGGGGCTGTCGTTCGAGGGCAGGCCGGTGGATCCGCAGGCGCGGTTCGTGCTGGCGGTGAACAACTACCGCGCGTCGGGCGGCGGGGCGTTCCCGCACGTGGCGGGGGCGAAGCAGGTGTGGGCGGACTCGGATGAGATCCGGAACACGATCATCTCGTGGGTGAGGGCGAAGGGGAGGGTCGATCCGGCGGGCTTCGCGTCGGTGGGGTGGCGCCTGACGCGGGCGGGCGTGCCGGTGTTCTAGGGCGTGTGCCGGAAGCACGGACAGGCCGGGCGGGGTGGTGCCCCGGTCCGGTCCGTCCGGCCCTAGAGGTCGAGCTGGTGCTGGTGTGTCGTGTGCGTGGGCGTGTAGCCGAGACCGTCGTTGATCCGCCGCATGTGCGCGTTGCTGTCGGCCGTGTCGGCCAGGAGGCCGGCGAGGTCCGGATAGTCCCTGTGGGCTTGTCGGATCGACTCGGCCTTCATCCATCGGCCGAGGCCGTGGCCACGGTGCTCGGGCAGTACGCCCGTGCCGTAGTGCTGGCCGTCACCTGCGCCGTTGCCGGGGATGACGAGTTCGGTGAACCCGGCGATCGAGCCGTTGGAGGCGTCGATGGCGACGACGCTGTGCAGGTGGTCGCCACGCTGCTCGACGGCCTTCGCTGCGGCCCGCACGCGGTCCACGTCCCAGGCCACGGTGCCGTACTCAGCGTCGTCCACGGGCATGTCGTCCATGGCGCGGCGTGAGGCGGCGAACGTCCGGGCGAGGTCGTCGGGGACGGTTCCCCGCCATGACGCCAGCCGGTAGCCGGGATGAGGACGCTCGACGATTCCGGCGAGGACGGTGGTGTCCACCCCGGCCATTGCCAGGCGGGTGTACCTGAAGGTGAGGACCTTCCGGAAACCGCGCGCTGCCAGGAAATGGTCGCCGGGCGATCCGGCTTCTGCCTGCGCGACGATGCGGCGCCGGGCGTTGTCGCGGGCGGTGGCCACGGCGGTGTCGAGGAGCCGGGAGCCGACGCCCTTGCGGCGCTCCGCAGGATGAACGCGGAGGTCGAGCTCGGCGAGGTGATCCTGTCCGCCGTCGAGCAGGCGCAGGAAGGCGGTCCCGGCGGGGTTGGACTCCGCGTCCGACGCCAACCAGGCAAGACGCCGGCCGTGCGGCCCGTGGGCGGGGTCGGTCAGTGGGGTGATGCGAAGGGACAAGGTGTCTCCGTCGAGAGGAGGTGGCATGGGCCGGTACGCGAGCTCAGCTCCTGGGCACTCGTGCGCATGTGCTTCACACCTCCTGGTCGACAGCGCCGGCCTGCACCGATGCGGGCGGCTGGGCGAGCCTGGCCAGCTGCCGGACCCCTGGGCAACGGATTGACGAAAAGGCGGTGCGCGTGTGTGGTCACAGCCACTCGTTGATGGCCGCGACGAGGACGGTCGCCCCGTGGCGGACGGCGAGCTTACGTATCTCGTGGCCACGGAGCGGTTCCTTCTGGGGCGATTGACGCCACATTCGACCGCATGCCGGGCCTTGTGGTCCTCGCCGTGTCCCCGCGGCGCCGTTCGAACCGCCATGCCGCTTCGAGGCAGTACAGCTCTTCCTCGCGGTAGCCGGGCCGTGGCGGACCGAGGCGCTTCGCGGCTTCCACGCACCGCTCGTCGCGGTGGAGTGCGAGACTCTGGACGGCTTCGAGCCGGACGCGGCGCTCCGGGTGGTCAAGCAGCGCCGCCAGCGAGTCACTCAGTACGGGGTCGCCGTTCGCGATGTCGCCGGCGCTGCGGCAGGCCGCGATCCCCACATCGGTGTCCGGGTCGTTCATCAGCGTCAGGACTCCCTCGCGGGCCCTGCCGGACAGGTGCTCGCCGTCCTTGGACGTGCCGAGGCCGGCGGCCACCGCTCGCCGGACGCCGGGGTCGTGGTGGCCGAGGTGCGCCAGGAGGGCGGCTTCGGCGCGCGGGCCCTGGTACGAGGAGAGGCCGTGGAGGACCGTTGCGAGGACGGCGGGGTCCGTCTCCTCGGCTGACCAGTCCGTGAGGGCGGCCACAGCGAGGACGCAGTACTGCTCTTCGTGTGCATCGGCGAAGAGTTCGAACAGCCGTGTCAGTTCGGCACCGAACAGTCGGCGCCTCGGGTCCGCGTCGGCGCGCAGGGTCTCGGCGACGGCCCATGCCTCCGGCTCACGCCGGTGGGAGAGCATGATCGCGGCTCGGCCCCACGCCGTGTGGTCCGGGTCGCGCTCCAGGGCACGGGTGACGAGGTCGTCGCAGGAGGTGCGGATGCCGAGCAGTTCCTCCAACTCCGTGAGGATCGCGCCGTGTCCGTCCCGTACGGTCACTCCTTCGAGCGTCAGCTCGCCGACCTTGTAGTACCCCTCGTCGTCCTGCACGCGGGTGTACGCGACATCGCCCGAGGAACCGGTGCGGCGCCGCAGTTCGGCTTCGGTTCCGGCCTCGTGCCAGGTGCGTGCGAGGTCCCTCAGCTCCTTCAGCTCGGAGGTCGGGTACCTGTGCCGGATGCTGCCGCCGGTGAGGGCGTCGACGAGCGCGGGAGAGCCGAAGCCGACCGCCTCGCGCAGGGACGGCAACCGGTCCGGCGCGACTTCGCCGGGTACTGCTCCGCGCCTGATCAGCAGGTCGGCGACGTCGGTGTGGAGGGCCTGGACGGCCGCGGCGAAGGCGGCGGTCTCGTCGTCGGAGCCCCCGTGGGGCCGGCCCTCGCGTTCTTCCAGGAGCTGCTTCACGCGGAGCATGTCGCCCGCCCTGGCGGCGGCGGCCAGAGGGCCCTCCGCCGCACCGCTCGCGTGTCCGTCCGTCTGCATGACTGCTGCCCCCCGTTGTGTTTCCGCTGGTCAGTCTAGGTGCGGCCGCCTGGCGGGCTCGCATGGTTTTCGGGCCGGGGCCTGAGGGGCGGGGCTCCCGGCCGTCGGGGTGCGGCTCAGGCGTGGTCGGCGAGGGGGCGGAGTTCGACGGTGGGCTGCGGTCGGGGTTCGGGGCGGGGTTCGAGGCCGAAGGTGGTGAAGGCGGTCCGGGCGGGCTGGGGGTAGGGGTCGGTGCCGGTGAGGGTGTTGAGGATGGTGGCGCTGCGCCAGGCGGCGAGGCCGAGGTCGGGGGCGCCGACGCCGTGGGTGTGGCGTTCGCCGTTCTGTACGAAGACGGTGCCGGTGACGGCGGGGTCGAGGACCATCCGGTGGCTGCGGTCGATGCGGGGGCGGCCGGAGGAGTCCTTGCGGAGGTAGGGGTCGAGGCCGGCGAGGAGGCGGTGCAGGGGGCGTTCGCGGTAGCCGGTGGCGAGGATGACGGCGTCGGTGGTGAGGCGGGAGCGGGTGCCCTGGTCGGCGTGCTCCAGATGCAGTTCGATCTTGGTGGTGGCGATGCGGCCCGCGGTGCGGACGGTGACGCCGGGGGTGAGGACGGCGTCGGGCCAGCCGCCGTGGAGGCTGCGGCTGTAGAGCTCGTGGTGGATGGCGGCGATGGTGGCGGTGTCGATGCCCTTGTGGAGCTGCCACTGGGCGGGGAGGAGGCGGTCGCGGACGGGTTCGGGGAGGGCGTGGAAGTAGTGCGTGTAGTCGGGGGTGAAGTGTTCGAGGCCGAGCTTGCTGTACTCCATGGGTGCGAAGGAGGGGGTGCGGGCGAGCCAGGTGAGGCGTTCGCGGCCGGCGGGGCGGGCGCGGAGGAGGTCGAGGAAGACCTCGGCGCCGGACTGGCCTGAGCCGATGACGGTGATGTGGTCGGCGCCGAGGATGCGGGTGCGGTTGTCGAGGTAGTCCGCGGAGTGGATCACGGGGACGGTGGGGGCTTCGGCGAGGGGGCGCAGCGGGTCGGGGACGTGCGGGGCGGTGCCGATGCCGAGGGCGAGGTGGCGGGCGTGCGTGCGGCCGAGGGCTTCGGCTTCGCCGTGCGCGCCGAGGCGGGTGTAGTCGATCTCGAACAGGTCGTGTTCGGGGTTCCAGCGGACGGCGTCGACCTGGTGGCCGAAGTGGAGGCCGGGGAGGTTCTCGGCGACCCAGCGGCAGTAGGCGTCGTATTCGGTGCGCTGGATGTGGAACTGCTGGGCGAAGTAGAAGGGGTAGAGGCGCTCTCTGTTCCTGAGGTGGTTGAGGAAGGTCCAGGGGCTGGTGGGGTCGGCGAGGGTGACGAGGTCCGCGAGGTACGGGACTTGGAGGGTGGTGCCGTCGATGAGGAGTCCGGGGTGCCAGCGGAAGTGGGGGCGTTCGTCGTAGAAGGCGGTGGCGAGGGGGGCGGCTCCGTGGCGGGGCAGGCCGTCGGCGAGGGCGGCGAGGGACAGGTTGAAGGGACCGATGCCGATTCCGACGAGGTCGTGGGGTGCATCGAGGTGGGCGGTCATCGGGGGGTGCTGCCTTCCAGGAGGGTGAGGAGGGTGGTGAGGTCCTGTGGGGTGGTGTGGGGGTTGAGGAGCGTCGCTTTGAGCCAGAGGCGGCCGTCGGCGTTGGCCCGGCCGAGGACCGCGCGGCCGTGGTGGAGGAGGGCGCGGCGGAGGTCGGCGACGTCGGTGTCGGTGGCGTGGGTGGGCCGGAAGAGGACGGTGGTGAGGGTGGGGGCTGCGTGGAGGGTGAAGGCGGGGTGGGCGTCGATGAGTTCGGCGAGGTGGCGGGCGAGGCCGAGGGTGTGGTCGATGAGGCGGGCGACGCCGTCGCGGCCGAGTGCGCGCAGCGTGGCGGCGATCTTGAGGGCGTCGGGGCGTCGGGTGGTGCGGAGGGAGCGGCCGAGGAGATCGGGAAGGCCGGCTTCGGTGTCGTCGGCGGCGTTGAGGTAGTCGGCCTGGTGGGCGAGCGGGGCCAGATGGGCGGTGTCGGGGACGGCGAGGAGGCCGGCGGGGACGGGCTGCCAGCCGAGTTTGTGCAGGTCGAGGGAGATGGACCCGGCGCGGTGGAGGCCGGTGAGGAGGTGCCGGTGCCGCGGGCTGAGGGCGAGGGGGCCGGCGTAGGCGGCGTCGACGTGGAGTTCGGCTCCGTGGCGGGCGCAGGTGTCGGCGAGGGCGTCGAGGGGGTCGATGAGCCCGGCGTCGGTGGTGCCTGCGGTGGCGGTGACGAGGGCGGGGCCGGTGGTGCGGGCGAGGGTGTCGTGGACGTGGCGGGGGTCGAGGACGCCGGTCGGTGTGGGGAGCGAGGTGGTGGGGGGCAGTCCGAGGAGCCAGGCGGCGCGGGGGACGGAGTGGTGGGCGTTGGCTCCGTGGACGACGGTGAGGGCGGGGCCGTGGCGTTCCCGCGCGAGCAGGAGGGCGAGCTGGTTGGCTTCGGTGCCGCCGGTGGTGATCAGGGCGTCGGGCTGCGCGGTGGGGTAGAGCTCGGCGGCGAGCGTGCGGGTGAGGAGGGCTTCGAGGACGGAGGCGGCGGGGGCCTGGTCCCAGGAGTCCAGTGAGGGGTTGAGGGCGCCGGCGGCGAGGTCGGCCGCGGCGGCGACGGCGAGGGGCGGTCCGTGGAGGTGCCCTGCGCAGAGCGGGTGGGCGGGGTCGGCGGCACCGCGCGCCAGGACGTGCACGAGCGTGCGGAGGGCTTCGTGGGGCCCGGTGCCGCGCTCGGGCAGAAGCGCCCCGAGCGCGGCGGCGACGTCGGCGCCGACGGCATCCGGACCGCCGGCGGGAAGGGGTCCGGACCGTGCGCGTGCCCCGGCGGCGAGGGCGTCGAGAACGGTGTCGAGGAGGGGGCGCAGGGCGTCGGGGCCGTCGGGGCCCCCGGCGAGCGGGGGCAGTGGCGGTCCGGGCGGCGCGGTCATGGGATCCTCACGGGGGCGGGCGGTACGGGGCGGCCGGCCCTGTTGTGCGGGGCCCCTGGCATCGGGGCGCGCCCGGCAGCGGTGGCGTCCGGAGCACCCGCCGATACAACGATCCGACCGGAACGGGGTAACCACCCGTCCCC
Organism: Streptomyces globosus; assembly: GCF_003325375.1. Taxonomy (GTDB): domain Bacteria; phylum Actinomycetota; class Actinomycetes; order Streptomycetales; family Streptomycetaceae; genus Streptomyces; species Streptomyces globosus_A. Next base: position 5,210,877 of record NZ_CP030862.1, read on the forward strand.
GCGCCCCCGCCACCGGAGCGGTGCCGCGGCGCGGGCAGGCCGCCCGCGGGGCTGCGCCGACCGCCCCTGGTGCGCTCGCCGGACCCGCACGCCCCCGTCCCGGTCAGGAGTTGGCGGTGCGGACGTGGAGGGCGCGGGCCAGGTCGTCCAGTTGGTCCGTGAGGCCGCGGCGGAGGCGGGGGGTGACGGCCGGGTCGGTGAGGGCGGCGCGGCCGGTGGCGAGGTGGTCGGGGTCGACGGCGTGGGCGGGGAAGGCGTGGCGGGCTGCGGCTTCGGCGATGGCGGGGCCGCGGCGGGCGGCGAGCGCGGTGGCTTCGGTGTAGTAGCGGGGGACGTACGGGCTGACGAGGTCGGCCTGTTCGGGCTGCCAGAAGCCGCGGGCGGTGGCGGTGAAGAGGTAGTTGGAGAGGTCGTCGTCGTGGAAGAGCCGGTCCCAGGCGGCGGCCTTCGCCTCGGGGTCGGGGAGGGAGGCGTGGCAGCGGGCGGCGCCTTCGCGGCCGGTGGCGCTGGGGTCGTCGGCGAGGACGGCGTCGATGTCGGCGGGGGTGGCGGCGCCGAGGACGGCGAGGCGGGCGAGGATGCGCCAGCGCAGTTCGGGGTCGAGTTCGGGGCCGCCGGGGACGGTGCCGTCGTCGAGCCAGCCGGCGAGGGTGTGGGGCTGGGTGGCGCTGTCGATGAGGAGGCGTACGGCGGACAGGCGCAGTCCGGGGTCGGAGCCGTCCTCGGTGCGGCGCAGCAGGTCACGCGCGATGCCGGTGAGGGCGGCGAGGGCTTCGGTGCGCCGGTCGGGGGTGAGGTAGCGGTCGGCGATGTGGTGGCGGGCGAAGGTGAGCGCGCCTTGGACGACGGCGAGGTCGGGTTCGTCGCAGAGGTGTGCTTCGGCGGTGGTGAGGTAGTCGCCGGGGGCGAGTTCGCCGTCGCGGACCATGTCGCGCAGGGAGTTCCAGACGACGGCGCGGGTGAGGGGGTCCGGGACGGCGGAGATGCCCCTCAGGGCGGTCTCGACGGAGGTTTCGTCGAGGCGGACCTTGGCGTAGCCGAGGTCGCCGTCGTTGAGGACGAGGAGGGCGGGGCGGGGTCCGGCGGCGGAGAGGACTTCGTCGGTGGGGAGGTCGAGGGTGAGGCGTTCGCGGAGGTGGAGGCGGTCGTCGCCGGGGTCGCGGTCGTAGAGGCCGGCGGCGATGTGGTGGGGGCGGGTGCCGTTGCGGTCGACGGTGAGGGTCCAGCCGCCGTGGCCTTCCTGGATGCGGGAGGTGAGGGTGTCGGCTCCGGTGGTGCGCAGCCAGGTCTCGGCCCAGGTGTGGACGTCGCGGTCGGTGTGGGCGGCGAGGGAGTCGATGAGGTCGGCGAGGGAGGCGTTGGCGAACTTGTGCCGGGCGAAGTGGGTGTTGATGCCGGCGAGGAAGTCCTTTTCGCCGATCCAGGCGACGAGTTGGCGCAGCGCCGAGGCGCCCTTGGCGTAGGAGATGCCGTCGAAGTTGAGGAGGGCGGAGGCGGTGTCGGGGACGGCGTCGGGGTCGGGGGCGACGGGGTGGGTGGAGGGCCGCTGGTCGGCGTCGTATCCCCAGGGCTTGCGTTCCATGGCGAATTCGGTCCAGCTGCCGGTGAAGCGGGTGGCTTCGGTGAGGGTCTGGTAGCCCATGTACTCGGCGAAGGACTCGTTCAGCCAGATGTCGTCCCACCAGCGGAGGGTGACGAGGTCGCCGAACCACATGTGGGCCATTTCGTGGGCGATGGTGTTGGCGCGGCGCTGCCGTTCGGAGTCGGTGACGGCGGAGCGGAAGACGTATTCGTCCCGGAAGGTGACGAGGCCGGGGTTTTCCATGGCGCCCGCGTTGAATTCGGGGACGAAGGCCTGGTCGTAGGAGTCGAAGGGGTACGGCTCCGTGAACTTCTCGTGGTAGCGGTCGTAGCAGGCGGTGGTGATGCCGAGGATTTCGTCGGCGTCGGCGTCGAGGTGGGGAGCGAGGGATTTGCGGCAGTGGATGCCGAAGGGGAGTCCGGCGTGTTCGGTGCGGATGCTGTGCCAGGGGCCCGCGGCGACGGCGGCGAGGTAGGTGGAGATGCGGGGGGTGGGGGCGGAGGTCCAGACGGCGGCGCCGTCGGTGTCGCGGTGGCCGGTGCGGGCGGTGGTGCCGTTGGCGAGGACGGTCCAGTGGGCCGGGGCGGTGACGGTGAACTCGAACACCGCCTTGAGGTCCGGCTGGTCGAAGGCGGGGAAGACGCGCTGGACGTCGTCGAGGAAGAGCTGGGTGTAGAGGTACGTCTCGCCGTCGGCGGGGTCGGTGAAGCGGTGCAGGCCCTCCCCGGTGCGGGAGTAGCGCATGCGGGTGTCGAGGCGGAGTTCGTGCGGGCCGGGGGTGAGGGCGGTGAGGGCGAGCCGGTTGTCGGTGAGGCCGGCCGGGTCGAGGGGGGTGCCGTCGAGTTCGGCGGAGCGCAGTTCGTCCGGTTTCAGTTCGACGAAGGTGTCGCCGGCCGCACGGGCGGTGAAGCGGATGAGGGTGGTGGTGTCGAAGGTGTCGCCGTCGCCGGTGAGGTCGAGGGTGACGGTGTAGTGGTGGACGTCGAGGAGGCGGGCGCGGGCCTCGGCTTCGCTGCGGGTGAGTGCGGACATGGGCCCATGCTGCCTGACGGGCGGGCCGCGGACGCCGCGTGCGGTGGCCGTGGGCCCTGCCCGGCAGAGGGCGCCGGGCCCGCGGCCCCTTTGGCGGCAGGACCTACTCTTCGCGGGCGGCGATCGTCTCGTGGTGGCGGATGACCTCGGCGATGATGAAGTTCAGGAGCTTCTCGGCGAAGGCGGGGTCGAGCTTGGCGTTCTCGGCGAGCTGGCGCAGGCGGGCGATCTGGCTGGCCTCGCGGGCGGGGTCGGCGGGCGGCAGGTGGTGGCGGGCCTTGAGGTGGCCGACCTGCTGGGTGCACTTGAAGCGTTCGGCGAGCATGTGGACGACGGCGGCGTCGATGTTGTCGATGCTGTCGCGGAGGCGGGCCAGCTCGGCGGTGACGTTCTCGTCGGGCGCCTCGGCGGGGCTGTTGTTCATGGTCCCCGAGAATACGTGGCGGGTGCAGGCGGGTCGCGGGGCAGCCGCTGGATGAGACAGCCCGGGGCGGCGTACGGGCCCGGGGCGCGGCGGTGTACGGGGCCCCCGGGCGCGAGGATGCCCCGCCGTCCCGGGGGCCCGAAGGGGCCGGGAGGGCGGGGCCGTGGGGTCAGAGGGAGGCCGCCGCCGTCTTGATCTGCGAGGCGAAGGTGGACACCTCGGTGTACACGCCGGGGTATCCGGCGCGGGCGCAGCCCCGGCCCCAGCTGACGATGCCGACCTGGATCCAGGCCCCGGCGGCGTCGCGGCGGAACATGGGGCCGCCGGAGTCGCCCTGGCAGGTGTCGACTCCGCCCTGGTCGTAGCCGGCGCAGATCTCCTCGCTCGGGACGAGGGAGCTGCCGTAGGCGCTCCGGCAGGCTGCGTCGGAGACGAAGGGGACGTTGGCCTTGAGCAGGTAGCGCTGCTGGCTGCCGCCTTCGCGGGCGGCGCCCCAGCCGGCGACGGTGAAGGTGCCGTTGTCGTACTGCTTGGTCTCGGCGATGTTGAGGGTGGGCAGGTTGATCGGCTTGGCGAGCTTGATCAGGGCCCAGTCCTTGCCCTGGCCGTTGTAGCCGGGGGCGCGGAGGACCTTGGTGGACCTGACCTTGATCGCGCTGGAGCTGTTGAGGTCGACGACGCCGGCGGTGGCGGTGATGGAGGTGTTGTTGCCGCTGGAGCCGACGCAGTGGGCGGCGGTGAGGACGATCTGCTGGGTGAGCAGGGAGCCGCCGCAGCCCATGGAGAGGCGGACCATCCAGGGGAACTCGCCCTGTGCGGCGCGGGTGCCGCCGACGACGGGGGCGGGGGCCGCGTGGGCTCCGGCGGGCTGGAGGCTGACGGCGGCGAGGGCGACGGCGCCGGCGGCGAGGGCGCGCTTGAGGAACGTGCCGAAGGGGGACACGGTCAACACACTGCCTTTCGTGGGGGGTTGGGCTGTGCGTGCCATCGGGTTAATGACACGTACATGTCACACCCGCCGGTGTGCGGACATCAAGGACCCGTTTTCGGACATTCTGCGGAGCCGGGTGCCCGGCGGCCGGCCGCGGGGCCCGGCCCCGCCCGCTCGAACACGGCTTTCCGCGCCCCGGTCCCGGCCGCGCGCCCGCTGCCTCCGCGCGGACGGCCGCCGGACGACGGGAACCGGTCGTACGGGGCTCCCCTCCCCCGCCGGGCCCGTACGCCCGCACGGCCCAACTTTGCGGGCGGCGGCGGTTCGGCAGGGGTGCGGTGTGGGTAGTGATACCCCATCGCACGAGTGCCGGACCGGTCCCGACCCCTCGCCAGGGGGCCGGGGCCGATTCGCGCCCCTCCGCCTCCGGCACCCGCGCCATACGATCCCGCACCGCCGCGCTCCGGCCACCCGGCTGCCGCCTGCGCAGGCCCTGCGGGCACGCCCTGCCCGCCGGCCCGGCCCTCGCCCGCCCCTCCGCCTCCCCCTCCGGCGGGACCTCAGCGGGCGCCGTACACGGGCTGCGGGGTGCGGGCAGCGGCCAGGAGCTTCGCGGCGGCCTCGCCCGCCTCCGCGGGCGTGCGGCGGGCGCCGGCGTCGGCGGTGGGGCCGCGCCGCCAGCCCTCCATGACCGTGATCCGGCCGCCCTCCGCCTCGAAGACCCGTCCGGTGACCCCGGCCGAAGCGCCGCTGCCCAGCCAGACCACCAGCGGCGAGACGTTCCCCGGGGCCATCGCGTCGAACTCCCCCTCCCCCGGCGCCGCCATCGCCTGTGCGAAGACCTCCTCGGTCATCCGGGTCCGGGCGGCCGGCGCGATCGCGTTGACCTGGACCCCGTACCGGCCCAGCTCCGCCGCCGCGACCAGCGTCAGCCCGAGGATCCCTGCCTTGGCGGCGCTGTAGGCGCCCTGCCCGACCGAGCCGGCCAGCCCGGCCCCCGAGGAGGTGTTGACGACGCGGGCGTCCGGGGTGCGGCCGGCGGCGGCCTCCGCCCGCCAGTGCGCGGCCGCGTGCTTCAGCGGCAGGAAGTGGCCCTTCAGGTGGACGCGGACGACCGCGTCCCAGTCGTCCTCGCCGAGGTTGACGAGCATGCGGTCGCGCAGGAAGCCCGCGTTGTTGACGAGCGTGTCCAGCCTGCCGAAGGCCGCCAGGGCGCACTCGACGAGGGAGGCGGCGCCGGCCCCGGTGGCGATGTCGCCGGCGTGCGCCACGGCCTCGCCGCCGAGCGCCCGGATCTCCTCGACGACGCGGGCGGCCGGGCTGCCGGGGGCGGGGCGCCCGTCAGGTCCGGTGCCGAGGTCGTTGACGACGACGCGGGCGCCCTCCGCGGCGAACGCCAGGGCGTGCGCCCGGCCGAGGCCCCGCCCGGCGCCGGTCACGGCGACGACCCTCCCCCGGGCCATCCCGCCGCCCGCACCCGTATCCGTATCCGTATCCGTACCGCTGACGCTGCTGCTGCTCATCTCAGGCCTCCTTGTGGGCGGTTGACGCGTCCAGGAACGCCGGGCGCTCGCCTCCCCCGTGCACGAGCAGGGCGGCCCCGCTGATGTATCCGGCGCGGTCGGAGGCGAGGAACACGGCCGCCGCGCCCGCGTCCGCGGGGTCGGCGAGCCGGCCGAGGGGGACCGTCGCGGCGACGGCGGCGACGCCGTCCGCGTCGCCGTAGTGCAGGTGCGCCGACTCGGTGGCGACCATGCCGAGGACCAGCGTGTTCACGCGGACCCGCGGTGCCCATTCGACGGCCATCGAGCGGGCCAGGTGCTCCAGCCCCGCCTTGGCCGCACCGTACGCGGCGGTTCCCGGCGAGGGGCGGGAGCCGCTGACGCTGCCGACCATGACCACCGACCCGCGGGCCTCCCGCAGCAGCGGGTAGGCGGCCAGGGAGGCCGTCATCGGGGCGACCAGGTTCAGGTGGACGACGCGGGCGTGCCGTTCGGCGGCGCCCTCGCCGAGCGGCCGGTACGGGGTTCCGCCGGCGTTGTTGACCAGGCAGTCGAGGCGGCCCCCCGTCCGGCCGCCGAGGTCGTCGAAGAAGCGCTGCACGCCGCCCGGGTCGCGCAGGTCGACGGGCACGTACGCGGCGGTGCGGCCGCCGGCCGCGACGGGCCGTCCGGGCGGCCGGCGGGCGCAGACGACGACGTCCGCGCCGGCGGCGAGGAACGACCGGGCGATTCCCGCGCCGACGCCGCGGGTTCCGCCGGTGACCACCACGACCCTCCCGCCGAGCTCCATGGGCTGCTACCTTCCTCGCCTAACAAACGTTTGGTGGAAAGGTAGCTGATGCGCCCATGGGTGTCTCCACCTCAAGCCCCGGCAAGGGCCTCGCACTCGTCACGGTCGACTTCCCACCCGTCAACGCCCTCCCCGTGCAGGGCTGGTACGACCTGGCGGACGCCGTCCGCGCCGCCGGCCGCGACCGGGACGTCCGGTGCGTCGTCCTCGCCGCCGAGGGCCGCGGCTTCAACGCGGGCGTCGACCTGAAGGAGTTGCAGTCCGACACCGGGCATGCCCGCCTGATCGGCGCCAACCGCGGCTGCCAGGAGGCCTTCGCTGCGGTGTACGAGTGCGAGGTGCCGGTGGTGGCCGCCGTGCACGGCTTCTGCCTCGGCGGCGGCATCGGCCTGGTCGGCAACGCGGACGCGGTCGTCGCCTCCGACGACGCCGCGTTCGGCCTGCCCGAGCTGGACCGGGGCGCCCTCGGCGCCGCCACGCACCTGGCCCGGCTCGTCCCGCAGCACCTGATGCGGACGCTGTACTACACCTCGCGGACTGTGACCGCCGCCGAGCTGCACGCCCACGGCTCCGTCTGGCAGGTCGTCCCGAGGGCCGGGCTCCGCGCCGCGGCGCTGGCGCTGGCCACGGAGATCGCCCGCAAGGACGGCAGCCTGATCCGCATGGCGAAGGCGGCCATCAACGGCATCGACCCGGTCGACGTGCGCCGCAGCTACCGCTTCGAGCAGGGCTTCACCTTCGAGGCGGCCCTCGGCGGGATCGCCGACCGGGTCCGCGACACCTTCGGGAAGGCGGGGGCGCCGTGACCGGCAAGCTGATGACGGCCGACGAGGCCGCGGGGCGGCTGCGCAGCGGCATGACCGTCGGCATCGGCGGCTGGGGTTCGCGGCGCAAGCCGATGGCGCTGGTACGGGCGCTGCTGCGCTCGCAGGTCACGGACCTGACCGTGGTCTCGTACGGCGGCCCGGACGTCGGCATGCTCGCCGCGGCCGGCCGGATCCGGCGGCTGGTGGCGCCGTTCGCCACGCTCGACTCGATCCCGCTGGAGCCGCACTTCCGGGCCGCCCGCGAGCGCGGCGCGCTCGCCTTCACCGAGTACGACGAGGCGATGTTCCTGTGGGGGCTGCGGGCCGCCGCAAACCGGCTGCCGTTCCTGCCCGTGCGCGCCGGGCTCGGCTCGGACGTCCTGCGCGTCAACCCCGGGCTGCGTACGGTCGCCTCGCCGTACGGGGACGGCGAGGAGCTCGTCGCGGTGCCCGCGCTGCGGCTGGACGCGGCCCTGGTCCACGTCAACCGCGCGGACCGGCACGGCAACGGCCAGTACCTGGGCCCGGACCCGTACTTCGACGACCTGTTCTGCGCGGCCGCCGACGCCGCCTACCTCTCCTGCGAGCAGCTCGTGGAGACCGCGGACCTCGCCGAGGCCGGGCCGCCGCAGTCGCTGCTGGTCGGCCGGCACACCGTCACCGGTGTCGTGGAGGCGCCGGGCGGCGCGCACTTCACCTCCTGCGCGCCCGACCACGGGCGGGACGAGGCCTTCCAGAAGCTGTACGCGGCCACCCCCTGGCCCGAGTTCGCCGCGCGCTTCCTGGCAGGCCGCAGCGAGGACGACTACCGCGGCGCCGTCCGCGCCTGGCACGGGGAGCGGCAGCAGTGAACGCGGGAGCGGCGGCGGGCCCGGGCGGTGCGGTGAGCCGGGCGGAGTACTGCGTGGTGGCGTGCGCCGAGGAGTGGCGGGGCGCGGGGGAGGTCCTGGCGAGCCCGATGGGGCTGATCCCCTCGCTCGGGGCGCGGCTGGCGCGGCTGACGTTCTCCCCCGACCTGCTGCTGACCGACGGCGAGGCGCTGCTCGTGGGGCCGGACGGCGAGGTGGAGGGCTGGCTGCCCTACCGGCGGCACCTGGACCTGGTCGCGGGCGGGCGGCGGCACGTGATGATGGGCGCGAGCCAGATCGACCGGTACGGCAACCAGAACATCTCCTGCATCGGCGACTGGGAGCGGCCGGACCGGCAGCTCCTCGGAGTGCGGGGCGCCCCCGCCAACACGGTCAACCACCCGGTCGGCTACTGGGTGCCGCGGCATTCGCGGCGGGTGTTCGTCGAGCGGGTCGACATGGTGTGCGGGGTCGGCCACGACCGGGCGGCGGCAGGGGGTGCGGGCCGCTTCCACCGGCTGGGCCGGGTGGTCAGCGACCTCGGCGTGTTCGACTTCGCGACGCCCGACCGGTCGATGCGGCTCGCCTCCCTGCACCCGGGCGTCGGGGTGGAGGAGGTGCGGGAGGCCACCGGGTTCGCGCTCGCCGTGCCGGAGGAGGTCCCTTACACGCGGGAGCCGACCGCCGGGGAGCTGCGGCTGCTCCGCGAGGTCCTCGACCCGGCGGGGCTGCGCGAGCGGGAAGTGCGGGGCTGAGGCGGTGGAGACGGCGCTGACCCGGCTGGTCGGGGTGCGGTATCCGATCGTGCAGACGGGCATGGGGTGGGTGGCGGGGCCGCGGCTGGTGTCGGCCGCGGCGAACGCGGGCGCGCTGGGGATCCTCGCGTCCGCGACGATGACGGCGGACGGGCTGCGGGCGGCGGTGCGGGAGGTGCGGTCGCGTACGGACGCCCCGTTCGGGGTGAACCTGCGGGCGGACGCCGGGGATGCCGCCGAGCGGGTCCGGATCCTCGTCGAGGAGGGCGTGCGGGTGGCGTCGTTCGCGCTGGCCCCGTCGCGGGAGCTGATCGCCCGGCTGAAGGACGCGGGCGTGGTGGTGATCCCGTCGGTCGGGGCGCGCCGGCATGCGGAGAAGGTCGCGGCGTGGGGGGCGGACGCGGTCCTCGTACAGGGCGGCGAGGGCGGCGGGCACACCGGGGAGGTGGCCACGACGGTGCTGCTGCCGCAGGTGGTGGACGCGGTGGACGTGCCGGTGGTGGCGGCGGGCGGCTTCCGCGACGGGCGCGGGCTGGTCGCGGCGCTGTCGTACGGGGCAGCCGGGATGGCGATGGGTACGCGGTTCCTGCTGACCTCGGACTCGACGGTGCCGGACCCGGTGAAGGCCCGCTACCTGGCGGCCGGCGTCGGGGACGTGACGGTGACCCGGGCCGTGGACGGGATGCCGCACCGGATGCTGCGCACCGACCTGGTGGCCGCGCTGGAGCGGGCGGGGCGGGCGGGGGCGCTGCTGCGGGCGGTCCGGCACGCGGCGGGGTTCCGGAGGCTGTCGGGGCTGTCGTGGCCGCGGATGGTGCGGGACGGGCTGGCGATGCGGCACGGGCGGGAGCTGTCGTGGAGCCAGGTGCTGCTGGCCGCGAACACGCCGATGCTGCTGCGGGCGTCGATGGTCGAGGGCCGCACCGACGTCGGGGTCATGGCGTCGGGGCAGGTCGCCGGGGTGATCGACGACCTTCCGTCGTGCGCGGAGCTGGTGGAGCGGATCATGGCCGAGGCGCGTGCGGTACTGGCCCGGCTGGAGGCGCTGGAGGCCTCGGGCGGCGGACCCGCGGGCTGACCCCGGCGGGCCGCCGCGGCAGCGGCAGGGCGCGCTGCTGCTCAGGCGCCGCCGCGGGCGGCGGGCTGGCGGTCGCCGCCGGAGCGCCGGCGGCCGCCGGAGGAACCGGAGCGGGAGCCGCCGGAGCGGGCGCCGCCGGTGCGGGCCGCGGCCGGGGCGCCGCCCTGGGCCGTGCCGCGGCTGCGGCGGGGCCGGCCGTCGCCGGGGGCCTGCGCGGTGCCCGCGCCGGCCTCGGTGCGTCCGGCGCCGCCGCGTCCGCCGCCCTGGCCGCCGTTCTGGCCGCCGCCGCCCTGGCCGCGCCCGGAGCGGCGCCGTCCGCCGCCGCCCTGGCCGGTGCGCTGCTTCGGCGGGGCCGCCGGCTGGGGCACCTCGATGACGACGGGCACGCCGGAGGGCTCCCGGGCGCCGGTGAGCCGGGACAGCTCACCGTCGGAGGACTTGACCTGCGCGGTGCGCGGGGAGATCCCGGCGTCGGCCATGAGGCGGGACATCTCGCGCTTCTGCTCGGGCAGGACGAGGGTGACGACGCTGCCGGACTCGCCGGCGCGGGCGGTGCGGCCGCCGCGGTGCAGGTAGTCCTTGTGGTCGGTGGGCGGGTCCACGTTGACGACGAGGTCGAGGTCGTCGATGTGGATGCCGCGGGCGGCGACGTTCGTCGCGATCAGCGCGGTGACCTCGCCGGTCTTGAACCAGTCGAGGGTGCGGTTGCGCTGCGGCTGGGAGCGGCCGCCGTGCAGGCCGGAGGCGCGTACGCCCTGGGCGAGGAGGCGCTTGACCATGCGGTCGACGCCGCGCTTGGTGTCGACGAACATGATGACGCGGCCGTCGCGGGCGGCGATGCGGGTGGCGACGGCCTTCTTGTCGGTCTCGTCCATCACGTACAGGACGTGGTGCTCCATGGTGGTGACCGCGCCGGCGGACGGGTCGACGGAGTGGCCGACCGGGTCGGTGAGGAACCTGCGGACGAGCTTGTCGATGTTCTTGTCGAGCGTCGCGGAGAACAGCAGGCGCTGGCCGCCGGGCTCGACCTGATCCAGGAGGGCGGTGACCTGGGGCATGAAGCCCATGTCGGTCATCTGGTCGGCCTCGTCGAGGACGGTGATGGCGACCTGGTCGAGGACGGCGTCTCCGCGGTCGATGAGGTCCTTCAGGCGGCCCGGGGTGGCGACGAGCACCTCGGCGCCGCGGCGCAGCGCGCCGGCCTGCCGGTTGATCGACATGCCGCCGACGACGGTCGTCGTGCGCAGGTTCAGCGCGGTGGCGTAGGGGGCGAGGGCGTCGGTGACCTGCTGGGCCAGTTCGCGGGTCGGTACGAGGACCAGGGCGAGCGGGGCCTTGGGCTGGGCTCGGCGGCCGGCGGTGCGGGCGAGGAGGGCCAGGCCGAAGGCGAGGGTCTTGCCGGAGCCGGTGCGGCCGCGGCCGAGGAGGTCGCGGCCGGCGAGGGAGTTCGGGAGGGTGGCGGCCTGGATGGGGAAGGGCTCGGTGACGCCCTGGGCGGCGAGGGTCTTCAGGAGGGCCTCGGGGAGGTCCATGTCCTCGAACGCGGCGGCCGGCGGGAGCGGCGGGACCACCGGGTCGGGCATGGTGAACTCCTGCGGCCGAGGGGCCTGGGCGGCGTTCTGCCGGCCGGTGCCGGGCTTCTGCCGTCCCTGGGCGGGTCCCCGGCCGCGGGCGGGTCGGCGGGCGGGGCGGGCGGTGCTGGAGCTGGTCATGCGGGACGGCCCTCCTGAAGAGGCGGTGAGGGCCCCACCCGGTGGATCCGGTGCAAAACATTAAAAAGCGCCTGCGGACGATGTCCCGTCAGGCGCACATATGTTCCTGGGTACCACAACTGCAAGGATCAACGTAGCACACCGGTGCCCGTCCGTGCGGAGCACCGGGCGCGGGCGGGGCCTGGCGGGGGTGCGGCCCGCCCGCACCCGGCAGGCGGCCGCCGCGGGGGCGGGCGGGGCCGCCGGGGCGGTTCAGAGGCGTTCGAGGATGGTGACGTTGGCCTGGCCTCCGCCTTCGCACATGGTCTGCAGGCCGTAGCGGCCGCCGGTGCGCTCCAGCTCGTGGAGCAGGGTCGTCATGAGGCGGGCGCCGGTCGCGCCGAGGGGGTGGCCGAGGGCGATCGCGCCGCCGTTGGGGTTGACGCGGTCCGGGTCGGCGCCGGTCTCCTTCAGCCAGGCGAGGACGACGGGGGCGAAGGCCTCGTTGATCTCGACGAGGTCGATGTCGTCGAGGGTCATGCCGGTCTTCTTCAGGGCGTGGGCGGTGGCGGGGATGGGTGCGGTCAGCATGCGGATGGGGTCCTCGCCGCGGGCGGAGAGGTGGTGGATGCGGGCGCGGGGCCGCAGCCCGTGGTCGGCGAGGGCCCGCTCGGAGGCGATCAGCAGGGCGGCCGCGCCGTCGGAGACCTGGGAGGAGGCGGCGGCGGTGATCGTGCCGCCGGCGACGACGGGGTTCAGGGCGGCCATCTTCTCCGGGGTGGTGTCGCGGCGCGGGCCCTCGTCGGCGGCGACGCCGGCACAGGGGGCGGTCTCGCGGTCGAAGCGGCCCTCGTCGAGCGCGCGGACGGCCCGCCGGTGGGAGCGCAGCGCGTACTCCTCCATGTCGGTGCGGCCGATGCGCCACTGGCGGGCGATGAGTTCCGCACCGTGGAACTGGTTGACGGGTGCGTCCCCGTACCGGGCGCGCCAGCCGGTGCTGCCGGCGTAGGGGCCGTCGGTGAGCCCGAGGGGTTCGGCGGCCTGACGGGAGGCGTAGGCGATGGGGACCATGGACATGTTCTGGGTGCCGCCGGCAACGACGAGGTCCTGGGTGCCGGACATGACGGCCTGGGCGGCGAAGTGGACGGCCTGCTGGGAGGAGCCGCACTGCCGGTCCACGGTCACGCCGGGCACCTCCTGGGGCAGTCCGGCCGCGAGCCAGGCGGTGCGGGCGATGTCGCCGGCCTGCGGGCCGACGGTGTCGAGGCAGCCGAAGACGACGTCGTCGACGGCGGCGGGGTCGATGCCGGTGCGGTCGACGAGGGCGGCCAGGACGTGGGCGCCGAGGTCGGCGGGGTGGACGGCGGCGAGCCCTCCCCCGCGCCTCCCGACGGGGGTGCGGACCGCGTCGACGATGTAGGCCTCGGGCATCGGGGGCTCCTCTGGTCGGGGCGCGCTGGGGTCAGTCGCGTACGGCGATCCCGTCCAGGACCATCGAGAGGTACTGGCGGGCGATCTCCTCGGGGCTGTGCCGTCCGTGGGGCCGGTACCAGGACGCGGCCACCCAGACGGTGTCGCGGACGTAGCGGTAGGTGAGGCGGATGTCGAGGTCGGCGCGGAACACCCGGTCGGCGACGCCGCGTTCGAGGGTGCCGAGCCAGGCCTTCTCGAACTTCTGCCGGGAGTCGGCGAGGTAGCCGAAGCGGGGCTGCAGGGCGAGGTGGCGGGATTCCCTCTGGTAGATGGCGACGGCGTCGCGGTGCCGGTCGATCTCCCGGAAGGACTCGGTGACGAGGGCCTCGATGGTCTCGCGGGGGCCGAGGCCGGCCGCGAGGACGGCGTCGTAGCCCTCCCACAGTTCGCCGAGGAAGGTGGAGAGGATCTCGTCGAGCATCGATTCCTTGGAATCGAAGTGGTAGTAGAGGCTGCCGGCGAGCATGCCGGCTGCGTCGGCGATCTTGCGGACGGTGGTGGCGTTGTAGCCCTGGGCCGCGAAGACCCGGGCGGCGGTGTCGAGGAGTTCGCGGCGGCGGTCGGGCGAGGCCGTCCCGGCGGGCTTCTTCGGCGGCTTGTTCTGTGGCACGCGCCCATTGTCCGTCCGATCCGGGGAAGTCCCGTCAGGGGTGCTGGCTGCTGACGGAGACGGTCTCGCCGGTCATGTACGACGAGTAGCCGCTGGCCAGGAAGACGATGACGTTGGCGACCTCCCAGGGGTGGGCGGCCCGGCCGAAGGCCTCGCGGGCGGCGAGCCCGTCCAGCAGCTCGGGAGTGGTGGTCTTCGCCAGGTGGGGGTGGGCGGCGAGGCTGGGGGCGACGGCGTTGACGCGGACGCCGAACGGGGCGGCCTCCAGGGCGGCGCACCGGGTGAGGGCCATGACTCCGGCCTTGGCGGCGGCGTAGTGGGCCTGGCCGGGCTGGGCGCGCCAGCCGAGGACGGAGGCGTTGTTGACGATGGCGCCGCCGCGGCGGGCCGGGTCGGCGGCGGCGGTGCGGAAGGAGCGGAGGGCGGCGCGGGTGCAGCGGAAGGTGCCGCCGAGGGTGGTGTCGAGGACGCGGTGCCATTGGTCGTCGGTCATGTCGGCGAGGGCGGCGGTGCCGCCGAGGCCGGCGTTGTTGACGACGGTGTCGAGGCGGCCGTGGGCGGCCTCGGCGTGGGCGAAGAGGGCCCGGACCTGGGTTTCGTCGGTGACGTCGCAGGCCAGGGAGGTGACGCGGTCGGCGCCGAACTCGGCGGCGAGGGCTTCCTCGGTCTCCTTCAGGCGGCGGGCGTGGGCGTCGCCGAGGACGACGCGGGCTCCTTCTTCGAGGAAGCGGCGGGCGGTGGCGCCGCCGATGCCGGTGCCGGCGGCGGCGGTGACGACGGCGCTGCGGCCGGCGAGGAGGCCGTGCCCGGGAACGGGCGCGGGGGCGTCCGCGGCGGCGGGGGCGGCCGGGGGGGCGGGTTCGGGGGCGTGCACGGCGACGTACCTCCTCGACTCCGGTCGGGGCCGTACGTTAACCTACCAAACACTTGTTAGGGAAGCGCGGTGCGTCCCCGGGGCGCCCACCCCCGGAAGGAGCCGGCAGCCGATGGACCTGACCCATCCGCCCGAGGTGGAGGCCTTCCGCGCCGAGGCCCGCGACTGGCTCGCGCGCAACGTCCCGGCGGCCCTGCTGCCCTCCCTGGAGACCGCCGAGGGCTTCGCCGCGCACCGGGAGTGGGAGGCCCGCCTGTACGCCGGCCGCTGGTCGGCGGTGTCCTGGCCGCGCGAGTACGGCGGCCGGGGCGCGGACCTGGAGCGGTGGCTGGTCTTCGAGGAGGAGTACTGGGCGGCCGGCGCCCCGGCCCGCGTCTCGCAGAACGGCATCGGCCTGCTGGCCCCCACCCTTTTCGACCACGGCACGCCGGAGCAGCGGGAGCGGCTGCTGCCGCCGATGGCGCGCGGGGAGCAGGTGTGGGCGCAGGCCTGGTCGGAGCCGGAGGCGGGCTCGGACCTGGCCTCGCTGCGGGCGCGGGCCGAGCGCACCGCGGACGGCTGGCTGCTGTACGGGCAGAAGACGTGGTCCTCGCGGGCGGCGTTCGCCGACCGGGCCTTCGGCCTGTTCCGCACCGGCGCGGCGGCCTCCGGACCGCACCAGGGGCTGACGTACCTGGTGTTCGACCTGCGGGCGCCGGGCGTGGAGGTGCGGCCGATCGGCCGGCTCGACGGCAAGCCTGCCTTCGCGGAGCTCTTCCTGGACGGGGTGTTCGTACCGGACCGGGACGTCATCGGCGAGCCGGGACAGGGCTGGCGGATTGCCATGTCCGCGACAGGCAGCGAGCGCGGCCTCGCCCTCCGCTCGCCGGGCCGGTTCCTCGCCGCGGCCGACCGGCTGTACGCGCTGTGGCGGACGGCGGCCGACCCGGCGGACACCGCGCTGCGCGACCGGGTCGCGGACGCGCTGGTCGGGGCGCGCGCCTACGAGCTGTTCACGTGGGCGGCGGCGGCCCGGATCGCCGAGGGCGGGCAGGCGGGCGCCGAGTCCAGCCTGAACAAGGTGTTCTGGTCGCAGTACGACCTCGCCCTGCACGAGACGGCGCTGGACCTGCTGGGCGGGGCAGAGGCCGAGCTGATCGACGGGGAGTGGGCGCAGGGGTGGCTGTTCTCGCTGGCCGGTCCGATCTACGCGGGGACGAACGAGATCCAGCGCGACATCATCGCCGAGCGGCTGCTCGGCCTTCCGAAGGGCCGCCGCTGATGCGCTTCCTGCCGACCGAGGAGCAGACGGACTTCGCGCGGGCGGTACGCGCCCTGCTGGCGGCCGCGGACGTGCCGGCGGCGGTACGGGCCTGGTCGGCGGGGGACTTCGCGCCGGGGCGGACGGTGTGGAGGCGGCTGGCCGCGGCGGGCCTGTTCGCGCCGGCCGCGCCGGAGGCGTACGGCGGGGCGGGGCCGCTGCCGGTGGAGCTGGCCGCAGCCATGGTGGAGGTGGGGCGGGCGGGAATGCCGGGGCCGGTGGTGGAGACCGCGTCGGCGGCGGTGCTGCTGTCGCGGCTGGAGGGCGGCCCCGGCGGGGAGGCGGCGGCCCGGTTCGTGCCGCGGCTGGTGGCGGGCGGGGAGGCTGCCTCGCTGCTGCTGCCGGGCGGCGGCCCGTATGCCCTGGACGCGGACGCGGCGGAGCACTGCTTCGCGGTGGACGCCGCGGGCCGGCTGCACGCGTACGGGGGCCCGCACCCGGCCGGTGTCGCGGCCGTGCTGCGGTCGGCGGACCCGGCGCGCCGGCCGGCCCGCCTGGCACCGGGCGGCGGCGAGGTGCTGGCGGCCGGGCCGGGCGTCCTCGCGGCCGCCCGCGCCGCGGGCGACTGGGCGCGGCTGCTGACGGCGGCCCAGTGCCTGGGGGTCGGGGAGGCGCTGCTGGAGCGGACGGCGCGGTACGCGCGGCAGCGCACCCAGTTCGGGATGCCGATCGGCGCCTTCCAGGCGGTGAAGCACCGGCTGGCGGACACGCTGCTGGCGCTGGAGTTCGCCCGGCCGCTGGTGTGGGCCGCGGCGCTGTCGCTGGATGCGGCAGAGGTCGCCGCGGCGAAACTGGCCGCGGGCGGGGCCGCGTACGGGGCGGCCCTGACGGCGCTGCAGGTCCACGGGGCGATCGGCTACACCGAGGAGCTGGACCTCTCGCTGTGGCTGCGCAAGGCCCGTCCGCTGCGGGACGCCTGGGGCACACCCCGGGAGTGCCGGGCGGTGGTGGCGGGGTCCTGGCCGCACGCCCGCCGGGGCACGCCCGCGACCTGAGGGGGCCGCGCCTGCCTACCCGGGGGTACTCCGGACGGGCGGCGCCGGGCCGCGTACCCTCGCCGCATGACGGGCAGTGCGATCGACCTCCGCAAGATGGAACGGACCGCTCCGGCGCTGGTGAACCTGTACAAGAGCGCAGGGGAGTCGCTCCGCGGGCACGGGCTTCAGGGCGGGCGCGCCGCGGTCTACCTGGTCCTCGACTACTCGGGCTCGATGCGCCCGTACTACCGGGACGGCACCGTGCAGGCGCTCGCCGACCGGGTGCTGGGCCTGTCGGCGCACCTGGACGACGACGGCCGCGTCCCGGTGGTGTTCTTCTCCACCGACGTCGACGCGATCGAGGAGATACCGCTCGCCGGGCACGCCGGGCGGGTCGCCGAGATCGCCTCCCGCCTCGGGCACATGGGCAAGACGTCGTACCACGCGGCGATGGACGCGGTCATCGACCACTACCTGGAGGCGGGCACGCGCCGGCCGGCGCTCGTCGTCTTCCAGACGGACGGCGGGCCGATCGACAAGCGGGCCGCGGAGGCGTACCTGTGCAAGGCGGCGAGGCTGCCGCTGTTCTGGCAGTTCATCGGCTTCGGCGACACGCACAGCAGCCAGTTCGACTTCCTGCGCCGCCTGGACGACCTGCCCGTGCCGTCCCGCCGGGTCGTCGACAACGCCGGCTACTTCCACGCCGGTGCGGACCCGCGGGCCGTCCCGGACCGGGTGCTGTACGACCGGCTGCTCGGGGAGTTCCCGTCCTGGCTGGCGGCGGCGCGTGCGGCGGGCATCGTGCGCGCCTGACGCGGGGCGGGCGGGGGCGGGCGGTTTGATGGGCGTATGACCACGAACAATTGGGCGGCGTTCGAGGCGCGGGAGCCGGAGTTCGCGTCGACCGTCCGGGCCCGCTTCGCCCAGTACCCCCACCATGTCCTGGCCACGCTCCGCAGCGACGGCTCCCCGCGGCTGACCGGTCTGAACGTCGAGATCCGCGGTGGCGAGCTGTGGCTCGGCATGATGCAGGGCTCGCGGAAGGCGCGGGACCTGCGGCGCGATCCGCGGTTCGCGCTGCACAGCAACCCGGGCCCGGACGAGGCGATGCCGGACGGGGACGCGCGGATCTCGGGACGCGCGATCGAACTGGTGGACCCGCCGGAGCTGCACCGGTTCGCGGAGGAGACGGAGAACCCGCACCCCTTCGACCTGTTCCACGCGGACCTGGCGGAGGTGGTCCACGTCCGCGTCGAGGGCGACGAGCTGGTGATCCGCACGTGGACCCCGCAGGGCGGCCTCCACACCCTCCGCCGCGGCGACGACGACGAACCGCCGCGCGAGGACCCGGCATAGGAAGCGCCGCCCCCGCCTGTGCGGCGCCTCGTGCCCCGTGGTTGTCAGTGGCGGCGTCTAGCCTCGAACGGGTGGGGCCTGACCGGCCCGCGAATCGAAGGGGGAGCGATGAAGCGCATGGTGAGGGGCCGCAGGGCCGTTGCGGTGGCGGCGGTGGCGGGAGCACTGGCCCTGACTGTCGGAGCGGGCCAGGCCTCGGCGCAGGAGGAACTGATCGGCCACCCCGGCCCGGACGGGCTGATCTGGGTGCCGGAGCAGTGGGGGTCCGGCGGCTTCGTCTCGGGCGGCCTGTACGCCGGGCTGGACACGTACACCACGTTCGCCTGCGAGGGCGGCGGCAGCATCGAGGTGGCCTTCCGGCTCGACGAGCACCCCGACCGCAGTCCGGCCCCCTTCACCCTGGACTGCCCGGCCGGCAGCCCGGCCCGCGTGGCGGTTCCGCTGGGGACCGGCCTGCACGGCGGCTTCGGGGCGGCCGTGACGGCCTCGTCCGCGTCCATACGGTGGGGCGCGACAGTGGTCCAGCCCGAGTAGGGCAGTCCGCGGCCGCCGGGCCGCGCGCACCACGGCGCCCGCCATCCTTGGTCGAGGACATGGCGGGCGCCGTGCCGGGTTTCCGTACGCCGTTGTACGGGCCGTATGAGGGGTCCTCCGCACCGGGAGGGGTGTGCGCGGTGCCGCGCGGTGGTGCGCTCCCGGCCCGGGGCGTGCCCCGGGCCGGGCGGCGGGGTCAGACCGCCAGGGCGCGGTCGGTCGGCTTGACCGGGTACGGGAGGGTGCTGCTGCCGGTCAGGTAGCGGTCGACGCCGCGGGCGGCCGAGCGGCCCTCCGCGATGGCCCACACGATCAGGGACTGGCCGCGGCCGGCGTCGCCGGCGACGAAGACGCCGTCGACGTTGGTGGCGTAGGAGGCGTCGCGGGCGATGTTGCCGCGCTCGTCCAGGTCCAGGCCGAACTGCTCGACCAGGCCGTTGGCCCGGTCGGTGCCGGTGAAGCCCATCGCGAGGGTGACCAGCTGGGCCGGGATGGACCGCTCGGTTCCGGGCTTCTGGACCAGCTTGCCGCCCGTGAACTCGACCTCGACGAGGTGGAGCGCCTTGACGTTGCCGTCCTCATCGCCCTCGAAGCGGGTGGTGGAGACGGAGTAGACCCGCTCGCCGCCCTCCTCGTGGGCGGAGGTGACCTTGTACAGCATCGGGAAGGTCGGCCAGGGCTGGTTGGCGTTCCGCTCCTCGCCGGGCCGCGGCATGATCTCCAGCTGGGTGACGGACAGCGCGCCCTGGCGGTGGGCGGTGCCCACGCAGTCCGCGCCGGTGTCGCCGCCGCCGATCACGACGACGTGCTTGCCCTCGGCGGTGATGGGCGGGGCGACGAAGTCGCCCTCCTGCACCTTGTTCGCGAGCGGCAGGTACTCCATCGCGAAGTGGATGCCGCCCAGCTCGCGGCCGGGGACCGGCAGGTCGCGGGAGACGGTCGCGCCGGCGGCGATGACGACGGCGTCGAACCGCTTGCGCAGGTCGCCGGCGGTGATGTCGCGGCCGACCTCGACGCCGGTGCGGAACTTGGTGCCTTCCGCGCGCATCTGCTCGATGCGGCGGTTGATGTGCACCTTCTCCATCTTGAACTCGGGGATGCCGTAGCGCAGGAGGCCGCCGATGCGGTCGGCGCGCTCGTAGACGACGACGGTGTGGCCGGCCCGGGTCAGCTGCTGGGCGGCGGCCAGGCCGGCGGGCCCGGAGCCGATGACGGCTGCGGTCTTGCCGGAGAGGCGCTCGGGGACCTGCGGGGAGACGCCGCCGTTGTCCCACGCCTTGTCGATGATCGAGACCTCGACGTTCTTGATGGTGACGGCCGGCTGGTTGATACCGAGGACGCACGCCGACTCGCAGGGGGCCGGGCAGAGGCGGCCGGTGAACTCCGGGAAGTTGTTCGTGGCGTGCAGCCGCTCCGACGCCGCCGACCAGTCCTCGCGGTAGGCGTAGTCGTTCCACTCGGGGATCAGGTTCCCGAGCGGGCAGCCGTTGTGGCAGAACGGGATGCCGCAGTCCATGCAGCGGCCGGCCTGCTTGCTGATGATCGGCAGGAGCGAGCCGGGGACGTAGACCTCGTTCCAGTCCTTGACGCGCTCGGCGACGGGACGGGAGCAGGCGGTCTTGCGCTCGGTGGTGAGGAAGCCCTTCGGGTCAGCCATGGGTCGCCGCCTCCATCATCTTCTCGGTGGTCTCGGACTCGGAGAGTCCGGCCCGCTCAGCGGCGTCCTTGGCGGCGAGCACTGCCTTGTACGTGGTCGGGATGATCTTGCTGAAGCGGTCCGCGGCGGCGGACCAGTCGGCGAGGAGCTTTGCGGCCACCGTCGAGCCGGTCTCCTCCTGGTGGCGGCGCACCACATCGTGCAGCCACTGCCGGTCCTCGTCCGTGAGGGTCTCGACGGCGCCCAGGTTGCCGGCGTTGACGTTGTCCCGGTCGAGGTCGACGACGTAGGCGACGCCGCCGGACATGCCGGCCGCGAAGTTGCGGCCGGTCTCGCCGAGGACGACGGCCGTGCCGCCGGTCATGTACTCGCAGCCGTGGTCGCCCACGCCCTCGGAGACGACGAGGGCGCCGGAGTTGCGGACGCAGAACCGCTCGCCGGTGCGGCCGCGCAGGAACATCTCGCCGCCGGTGGCGCCGTAGCCGATGGTGTTGCCGGCGATGGTCGAGTACTCGGCGAGGTGGTCGGCGCCGCGGTCGGGGCGGACCACGATGCGGCCGCCGGAGAGGCCCTTGCCGACGTAGTCGTTGGCGTCGCCCTCCAGGCGGAGCGTGACGCCCTTGGGGAGGAACGCGCCGAAGGACTGGCCGGCAGAGCCGGTGAAGGTCAGGTCGATGGTGTCGTCGGGCAGGCCCGCACCGCCGAACTTCTTCGTGACCTCGTGGCCGAGCATGGTGCCGACGGTCCGGTTGATGTTGCGGATGGCGACCTGGGCGCGGACCGGCTGGGCCTCCTCGGCCGTCGCCGCGTTCAGGGCGTCGGCGGCGAGCTCGATCAGCTCGTTGTCGAGGGCCTTCTCCAGGCCGTGGTCCTGCGCGATGAGGGCGTGGCGGACCGCGCCGTCGGGCAGGTCGGGCACGTGGAAGAGCGGGGCGAGGTCGAGGCCCTGCGCCTTCCAGTGGGTGACGGCCTGGTCGGTGTCGAGGAGCTCGGCGTGGCCGACGGCCTCCTCGATCGAGCGGAAGCCCAGCTCGGCGAGGAGCTCGCGGACTTCTTCGGCGATGAACTCGAAGAAGTTGACGACAAACTCGGCCTTGCCGGAGAAGCGGTCGCGCAGCACCGGGTTCTGGGTGGCGATGCCGACGGGGCAGGTGTCCAGGTGGCAGACGCGCATCATGACGCAGCCGGAGACGACGAGCGGCGCGGTCGCGAAGCCGAACTCCTCGGCGCCGAGCAGCGCGGCGATGACGACGTCGCGGCCGGTCTTGAGCTGGCCGTCGGTCTGGACGACGATCCGGTCGCGCAGCCCGTTGAGCAGCAGCGTCTGCTGGGTCTCGGCGAGGCCGAGCTCCCAGGGGCCGCCCGCGTGCTTGAGGGAGGTCAGCGGCGAGGCGCCGGTGCCGCCGTCATGTCCGGAGATGAGGACGACGTCCGCGTGGGCCTTGGAGACGCCCGCGGCGACCGTGCCGACGCCGACCTCGGAGACCAGCTTCACGTGGATGCGGGCTGCCGGGTTGGCGTTCTTCAGGTCGTGGATGAGCTGGGCGAGGTCCTCGATGGAGTAGATGTCGTGGTGCGGCGGCGGGGAGATCAGGCCGACGCCCGGGGTGGAGTGGCGGGTCTTGGCGACCCACGGGTACACCTTGTGGCCGGGCAGCTGGCCGCCCTCGCCGGGCTTGGCGCCCTGCGCCATCTTGATCTGGATGTCGTCGGCGTTGACGAGGTACTCGGAGGTGACGCCGAAGCGGCCGGAGGCGACCTGCTTGATCGCCGAGCGGCGCGCCGGGTCGTACAGGCGCTCGGGGTCCTCGCCGCCCTCGCCGGTGTTGGACTTGCCGCCGAGCTGGTTCATGGCGATGGCGAGGGTCTCGTGCGCCTCCTTGGAGATGGAGCCGTACGACATGGCGCCGGTGGAGAACCGCTTGACGATCTCGGAGACCGGCTCGACCTCGTCCAGCGGGACGGAGGGGCGGTCGCTCTTGAAGCCGAAGAGGCCGCGGAGCGTCATGAGGCGCTCAGACTGCTCGTTCACCCGGTCCGTGTACTGCTTGAAGATGTCGTACCGGCGGTTGCGGGTGGCGTGCTGGAGCCGGAAGACGGTCTCCGGGTCGAACAGGTGCGGCTCGCCCTCGCGGCGCCACTGGTACTCGCCGCCGATGTCCAGCGCGCGGTGCGCGGGCGCGGTGCCGGAGGCCGGGTAGGCCTTGGCGTGGCGGGCGGCGACCTCCTTGGCGATGACGTCGAGGCCGGCCCCGCCGATCTTGGTGGCGGTGCCCTGGAAGTACGTCGCGACGAACTCCTCGTCGAGGCCGACGGCCTCGAAGACCTGGGCGCCGCGGTAGGAGGCGACGGTGGAGATGCCCATCTTGGACATGACCTTCAGAACGCCCTTGCCGAGGGCGTAGATCAGGTTCCGGATGGCCTGCTCGGGCTCGATGCCGTCGATGAACGTGCCGGCGCGCAGCAGGTCCTCGACGGACTCCATGGCGAGGTACGGGTTGACGGCGGCGGCGCCGTAGCCGATGAGCAGGGCGACGTGGTGGACCTCGCGGACGTCGCCGGCCTCGACGAGCAGGCCGACCTGGGTGCGCTGCTTGGTGGCGATGAGGTGGTGGTGGACGGCGGCGGTCAGCAGCAGCGACGGGATCGGCGCGTGCTCGGCGTCCGAGTGGCGGTCCGACAGGACGATCAGGCGGGCGCCGTTCGCGATGGCCGCGTCGGCCTCGGAGCGGATCTCGGCGATGCGGGCGGCGAGCGCGTCGGCGCCGCCGGAGACCCGGTAGAGGCCGGAGAGGGTGGCCGCCTTCATGCCGGGCATGTCGCCGTCGGCGTTGATGTGGATGAGCTTGGCCAGCTCGTCGTTGTCGATGACCGGGAAGGGCAGGGTGACGCTGCGGCAGGACGCGGCGGTCGGCTCCAGCAGGTTGCCCTGCGGGCCCAGCGAGGACAGCAGCGAGGTGACGAGCTCCTCGCGGATGGCGTCCAGCGGCGGGTTGGTGACCTGGGCGAACAGCTGGGTGAAGTAGTCGAAGAGCAGCCGGGGCCGCTCGGAGAGCGCGGCGATCGGCGAGTCGGTGCCCATGGAGCCGATCGGCTCGGCGCCGGTGCGGGCCATCGGGGCGAGGATGACGCGCAGCTCTTCCTCGGTGTAGCCGAAGGTCTGCTGGCGGCGGGTGACCGAGGCGTGGGTGTGGACGATGTGCTCGCGCTCGGGGAGGTCGGTGAGCTCGATCTCGCCGGACTCCAGCCACTCCGCGTAGGGGGCGGCGGCGGCCAGGCCGGCCTTGATCTCGTCGTCCTCGATGATCCGGTTCTGGGCGGTGTCGACGAGGAACATCCTGCCCGGCTGGAGGCGGCCCTTGCGGACGACCTTCGCGGGGTCGATGTCGAGGACGCCGACCTCGGAGGAGAGCACGACGAGGCCGTCGTCGGTGACCCAGTAGCGGCCGGGGCGCAGGCCGTTGCGGTCGAGGA
Source organism: Streptomyces globosus (assembly GCF_003325375.1). Taxonomy (GTDB): domain Bacteria; phylum Actinomycetota; class Actinomycetes; order Streptomycetales; family Streptomycetaceae; genus Streptomyces; species Streptomyces globosus_A. The sequence continues at coordinate 5,234,571 of NZ_CP030862.1, forward strand.
CGGCGCCGACCTGGGTGCCGTCGGTGAAGGTGACGCAGGCCGGGCCGTCCCAGGGCTCCATCATCGTGGAGTGGTACTGGTAGAAGGCGCGGCGGGCCGGGTCCATGGAGGCGTGGTTCTCCCATGCCTCCGGGATCATCATCAGGACCGCGTGGGGCAGGGAGCGGCCGCCGAGGTGGAGGAGTTCCAGGACCTCGTCGAAGGACGCCGAGTCGGAGGCGTCCGGGGTGCAGATCGGGAAGATCCGGTCGAGGGCGCCCTGGCCGAAGGCGTCGGTGGCGAGCTGGGACTCGCGGGCGCGCATCCAGTTCCGGTTGCCCTTGACGGTGTTGATCTCGCCGTTGTGGGCGACGAACCGGTACGGGTGGGCCAGCGGCCACGACGGGAAGGTGTTGGTGGAGAACCGGGAGTGGACCAGGGCGAGCGCCGAGGCGAAGCGGCGGTCGGAGAGGTCCGGGAAGAACGGCTCCAGCTGGCCCGTGGTGAGCATGCCCTTGTAGACGATGGTCCGGGCGGACAGCGACGGGAAGTAGGTGCCCGCCTCGCGCTCGGCGCGCTTGCGCAGCACGAAGGCCTTGCGGTCCAGGGCGATGCCGGTGCTGCTGCCGTCGGCGACGAAGAGCTGGGAGAAGGCCGGCATGGTGGCGCGGGCGCCGTTGCCGAGGAGGTCGGGGGTGACGGGGACCTCGCGCCAGCCGAGGACGGTCAGGCCCTCCTCGGCGGCGATGGCCTCGATCTGCTCCGCGGCGGCGGCCTGTGCGGTGCCGTCGGCGGGGAGGAAGGCGATGCCGACGGCGTACGCGCCGGCCTCGGGGAGCCGGAAGCCGGCCACCTCGCGCAGGAACGCGTCGGGGACCTGGCTGAGGATGCCGGCGCCGTCGCCGGAGTCGGGCTCGGAGCCGGTGGCGCCGCGGTGCTCGAGGTTCCGCAGTACGGTCAGCGCCTGCTCGACCAGCGCGTGGGTGGCCTCACCGGTGAGGTTCGCCACGAAACCGACGCCGCAGGCGTCCTTCTCGTTGCGCGGGTCGTACATGCCCTGGGGGGCAGGGCGACCGTCCATGGGCGACCAGGCGGTGCTGCTGGGGCCGGTCGCGGAGTGCGTGGATGCGGAACGCATCGGCTCTCCCGTCGTCGTCGTGGCATTGTGCATGGCCGAGGGACGACGTTGGCCCTCTGCGAAATTTCGTGCAGGTTACATGATGACCGCAATCTTGCGAACCGGATACGGCGTTTCACCATGCGGACACTGCACGAGGCGGGATACGGGGCTCCCCGCGCTGCTGCGAGGCGTGTGGAAGGGTGCCGGCGGGGGCGGGGGCCCCGGCGCGGAAACGGGCATCGTTGCCCGGCGCGCCCCGGTGTGATGCCCGGCGGACACGGAATCGAAACCACCGGGTAATGAACTACTTATGTGGTGCGCTGCATAGTGTCTCATCGCGAGGGCGTTCAGCCTATGGCCCCGCCGATCCAGGTTCCCAGGATGTACGTCACACCGGCGGCCGCGCCACCCAGGAGCAGCTGCCGCAGGCCGCTGTACCACCAGGAGCGGGTGGTGACCTTGGAGACGACTGCGCCGCAGGCGAAGAGCCCGGCCAGGGCCAGCAGGACGGCGGGCCACAGGGCCGTCGCGCCGAGCAGGTAGGGCAGGACCGGCAGCAGGGCGCCGAGCGCGAACGAGCCGAAGGAGGAGGCGGCGGCGACCAGCGGCGAGGGCAGGTCGTCGGGGTCGATGCCGAGCTCCTCGCGGGCGTGGATCTCCAGCGCCTGCTCGGGGTCGCGGGAGAGCTGCATCGCGACCTCGCGGGCGAGGGCCGGCTCGACTCCGCGGGAGACGTACAGCTCGGCGAGCTCCTCCATCTCGTCGACCGGGTGCTTTCGCAACTGCTGCCGCTCGACGTCGAGTTCGGCGAGGACGAGTTCGCGCTGCGAGGCGACGGAGGTGTACTCGCCGGCGGCCATGGAGAACGCGCCGGCGGCGAGCCCGGCCAGTCCGGCGATCACGATGCCTGCGGGGGCGGCGGCGCCGCCGGCCACTCCGGTCATCAGTGCGAGGTTGGAGACGAGGCCGTCCATCGCGCCGAACACGGCCGGGCGCAGCCATCCGCCGTTGACGTCCCGGTGGGTGTGGTTGTCGCGGTGCGCGGTGTGCAGCGGCGCTTCGGTGTCGATGATGGACATGCGACTCTTCTCCCCTTTTGTACCCATGGGGGCCGTGAGACGGTCCGCTCCCCCCGAACATCTCGAAACTACGCACGATTCTGGCCGCCCGCCAGCAAGGAAGGCCGTACTTACCTGGGCATTTGAGGGTCGGCGACCGGGTGACGCCCCTGCCGGCGGGGTGTTTCGCGACAACCGGCATACCTCTCTTCATGGCACAAATCCCCTAGGGGTTCGCGACGGCCCCCTCAAGTGGAGAGGCACGCCGTGGAGCCGGCTGCTGCACGCCCGCCGCAGGTCCTCCTCGACCGCTTCGCGGACCGGCTGCACGCCCGGTACGGTCGCTGCCACCGTGACGGGACCGGCTCCGACACCCCCGCCCGGCTCACCGCACAGGAGGCAGCACGCCCATGACGGCCATCACCGTTCTCGGCAGCACGAACATGGACCTCGTCGCCTACGTCTCCAAGGCCCCCCGGCTCGGGGAGACCGTCACCGGCCGGGAGTTCCGCACCGTCCCCGGCGGCAAGGGCGCCAACCAGGCCGTCGCCGCGGCCCGCCTCGGGGCGAGCGTGGCGATGGTCGGCGCGGTCGGCGCGGACGCGTTCGGCGTACGGCTGCGCTCCGCGCTCACCGCGGCCGGTGTCGACACCTGCGGCCTGCGCACCGTGGAGGGCGCCAGCGGGACGGCGCACATCACCGTGGACGACGAGGGCGGCAACAGCATCATCGTCGTCCCCGGCGCGAACGGGCTCGTCACGGGGCTGGAGTCCGGCGACGAGGAGCGGATCGCCGCGTCCGGGACGCTGCTGCTCCAGCTGGAGGTGCCGCTGTCCGCGGTGGCGGCCGCGGCCCGCGCGGCGCGGGCGCACGGGGTGCGGACGGTGCTGACGCCGGCGCCGGTGCAGCCGCTGCCCCCGGACCTGCCGGACGGGGTCGACCTGCTGGTCCCCAACGAGCACGAGGCGGCCGCCCTGACCGGGCTGACGGACCCCCGCCAGGCGGCGGCCGCGCTGCTGGACCGGTTCCCCGAGGTGGTCGTCACCCTCGGCGCGGCGGGCGCCCTGCACGCCGCGCGCGGGCAGGAGCCGTACGCGGTGCCCGCGCCGCGCGTGAGGGCGGTGGACACCACGGCCGCCGGGGACACCTTCGCCGGGGCGCTGGCGGTGGCCCTGGGCGAGGGGCGCCCGATGCGGGAGGCGATGGCCTGGGCGGCGGCGGCCGCGGCGCTGTCCGTGCAGCGGCCGGGCGCGCAGGACGCCATGCCGGACCGCGCCGAGGCCGACGCCGCCTTCTCGGCCTTCGCCGCCGGACCGCGGCCGTGAGCCCCTGACCGAACCGGCCCGACCGAGGCCGAGAACCGCACGCTCCGGAAGGAGGCGGCCCTGTGATCCTGACCTGGCTCTACGCACCCGGCGACCACCAGGACACCGTGGCCAAGGCGCTGCACTGCGGCGCCGACGCCGTCATCGTCGACCTGGAGGACGCCGTACCGGCCTCCCGCAAGGAGTACGCCCGCGCGGCCACGGCGGAGCTGCTCGCGGAGCGGCCGCCGGTACCGGTGTACGTACGCGTCAACGCCCCCGACTCCCCCTGGGCGGGCGCGGACCTGGCCGCCCTGGCCGGGCTGCGGGGCCTCGCCGGGGTGCGGCTGCCTAAGGTCACCGCGCCGGAGCAGGTCGTCCAGGCCGCCGAGCGGACGGGCGGGGTGGCCCTGTACGCGCTGCTGGAGTCGGCGCTGGGCGTGGAGCGGGCGTACGAGATCGCCCGCGCGCACCCCGCCCTGCGCGGGCTCGCCCTGGGCGAGGCCGATCTGTGCGCCGATCTGGGGTGCGGGACCGAGGAGGGACTGGACTGGCCGCGGTCGCGGGTGGTGGTCGCCGCGCGGGCGGCCGGGCTGGCGCCGCCCGCCCAGTCGCCCTTCCCCGACATCCGGGACCTGGAGGCGCTCGCCGCCTCCTGCGCCCGCGGGCGGACGCTGGGCTTCCTCGGCCGGGCGGCGATCCACCCGCGCCAGCTCCCGGTGATCGAGCGGGCCTACCTGCCGGGCCCGGAGGAGGTCGGCGCCGCGCAGGAGGTCGTGACCGCGGCCCGCCGCAACCCGGGGGCGGCGGTCCTGCCCGACGGGCGGTTCGTGGACGCGGCGGTGCTGGCGGTCGCGGAGCGGGTCGTGGCGCTGTCGCGCCGCGAGACCCCGGTGCGCCTGCCGTCCTGAGCGGCAGCGCGGCGGGCGGCGGGAACGCCGCAGGGGCGCCGCGCGGCCTGCGCGGCGCCCCTGCGGGCGGCTCCTGCCGGTGCCGGGATCAGAGCTTGTCGGCCCCGGGCGCGTCGGCGGCGCCGCCGGCCTGGGCGGGGGCCTTCTCCGCCGCGGCCGGCTTGGCGAGGTCCGCCTTCGGCGCCGCCGCCGGCTCGGCGGCAGGAGCCGCGGCGCCCGCGTCCTCCGCCTCGCCGGGCTTCGCACCGGCCTTCGCGTCGGCTGCCTCCGCGGCGTCCTTCGCGGCGTCCTTCGCGGCGTCCTTCGCGTCTGCCGGCTTCGTGGCGGCCGCCGGGTCGGTGGCCGCGGGACCGCGGTCCGGCTCGACGACCTCCTCGCGGCCCGGCCGCAGCTTCGCGGAGACCGCGAGGTAGACGACGGCGAGGACGAACACGGTGATCGCGGTCCAGACGTTCAGCCGCAGGCCGAGGATGTGGTGGGCCTCGTCGACCCGCATGTACTCGATCCAGGCGCGGCCCGCGCAGTACGCGGCGACGTACAGGGCGAAGGCCCGGCCGTGGCCCAGCCTGAAGCGCCGGTCGGCCCAGATCACGAGTGCGGCGACCCCGAGGCACCACAGCGACTCGTACAGGAACGTCGGGTGGTAGGTGCCGCCGACCCGGTTCGGGCCGTCGCTGATCTCGACGGCCCACGGCAGGTCGGTGGCGCGCCCGTACAGCTCCTGGTTGAACCAGTTGCCCCAGCGGCCGGCCGCCTGGGCGATGGCGATGCCGGGGGCGAGGGCGTCGGCCCAGGCGGGCAGCGGGATGCCCCGCAGGCGGCAGCCGATCCAGGCGCCGACCGCGCCGAACGCGATGGCGCCCCAGATGCCGAGGCCGCCCTCCCAGATCTTGAAGGCGTCGACCCAGTTGCGGCCTTCGCCGAAGTAGAGCTGGTAGTCGGTGATCACGTGGTAGAGGCGGCCGCCGACCAGGCCGAACGGAACCGCCCATACGGCGATGTCCGCGACGGTTCCCGGCTTTCCTCCGCGCGCGATCCAGCGCTTGTTGCCGAGCCAGACGGCGGCGAAGACGCCGATGATGATGCAGAACGCGTAGCCGCGCAGCGGGATCGGCCCGAGGTGGACCACACCGGTCGACGGACTGGGAATGTAGGCAAGTTCCATGGCAGGTCCGACGCTACCCTGCCGGGCGGTGCGCACGGCAACCCGCCCGGCGTTCCCGCCGCCAAATCGACACCTCGTGTCCGCCGGGCGGCGTCACTCCCGGGCGGCCCCCTGCTCGCCCGTGCCGCGGGCCGACGCCGAGGGCGACGCCGTACGCGAGGCGGACGGGGAGCCCTTCGCCTTGGAGGCCGGCGAAGCCGGCGCCCCCGCCGCGGACGGCGATCCCGAGGCGGCCGGGGAGGCGCTCGCGGTGCCGCCGCCCTTCGCCGCGGCCTCGACGATCTCCTTCATCTTCTGCGGGGTGATCTGCCCGGCCAGCACGTCCTTGCCGTTCAGCAGCACCGTCGGAGTGCCGCGGAAGTCCCCGGCCCGGAAGGCCTCGAAGGACTTGCCGACCCAGCTCTCGTGCGTCCCGTCCTCCACGCACCGGCGGAACTCGGCGGTGTCGAGGCCGGGCACCTTGCCCGCCAGCTCCAGCAGCCTCGCGTTGCTGCCGTAGGCGTCGTCCGGCTCGGGCGGCTGGTTCTCGAACAGCACGTCGTGGTACTCGGTGAACTTCCCGGCGTCCTGGGCGCAGGCGGCCGCGTTGGCGCTCTTGAGCGAGCCGCTGCCGCCCATGTTCCCGTCGATCAGGGTGACCAGGTGGTAGTCGGTCTTGAGCAGGCCCTTGGCCTCCAGCTCGTGGACCGTGTCCTTGTACATGGTCTCGAAGTTCTTGCAGGCCGGGCAGCGGAAGTCCTCCCACACGACCAGCGTGGACGGGGCCTCGGCGCTGCCCGTCCGGATCGCGAGGGAGTCCTCGCCGGTGGCCCCGGAGGGCGCGATGACGGGGCCGCCGCCCGCGCTGTTCTTGCCGGTGTTGGCCGCGATCAGGCCGACGACGGCCGCCAGGCCGAGGACGCCGACGACGGCCGCCGCCACGACGAGCGTCCGCCGGCGCTTGTCCTTCTTCTTCTGCCGCTCGCGCTCGGCCTGGAGGCGCTCGCGGGCCGATCGGTTCTTCGCTTGGCGGTTCGCGCCGTCGTTCATCTCGCTCACGGTCGGGCAAACGAAGCAGGGAGGCACTCCCGCGCCCCCCTGCTCCCAGATCCACCCGATCGGGCTACAGAACCCTTTTCGGACGCGCTCCGCGTCAGCTCCTGCGTACGCCTTCCGCAAGTTCGCCCGCCAGCTCCCGCACGGCCGCGAGCCCGGCCGGCAGGTCCGGCGCGTCCAGCAGCAGCTTCACGAACGCCGAGCCGACGATCACCCCGTCGGCGAAGCCGGCGACCTCCTTCGCCTGCACGGCGTTGGAGACGCCGAGCCCGACGCAGACCGGCAGCTCCGTGGTGGCGCGGGTGCGGCGGACCAGCTCCTGCGCCTGGTTGCCGACGGACTCCCGGGTCCCGGTGACGCCCATGAGGGAGGCGGCGTAGACGAAGCCCGAGCCGGCCGCGGTGATCGTGGCGAGGCGGGCGTCCCTGCTGCTGGGGGCGACGACGAAGACGGTCGCGAGGCCGTGCTTGTCGGCGTGCTCCCGCCACAGGGCGGACTCCTGGACGGGCAGGTCGGGCAGGATGCAGCCGGCGCCGCCGGCCTCGGCCAGCTCGGCGGCGAACCGCTCCGGGCCGTAGCGGTCGATCGGGTTCCAGTACGTCATCACCAGCACCGGCGCGCCGGTCGCCTCGTGCGCCTCGCGGACCGTGCGCAGCACGTCGGCGATCCGGACGCCGCCGCGCAGCGCGATGTCGTCGGCGGTCTGGATGACGGCGCCGTCGAGGACGGGGTCGCTGTGCGGGAGGCCGACCTCGACGATGTCGGCGCCGCCGGCGATGACGGCCTTGACGGCCTCGATGCCGCCGTCGACGGTCGGGAAGCCGGCCGGGAGGTAGGCGACCAGGGCGGCGCGGTCCTCGGCCCTGGCCTTGGCGAGGGTGTCGCCCAGCAGCCGGATGTTGCCCTTGCTCACTTCGACTCCCCTTCGGCGTCGTACAGCCCGAAGTAGCGGGCGGCGGTGTCCATGTCCTTGTCGCCGCGGCCGGACAGGTTGACCACGACGAGCCCGTCGGGGCCGAGCTCGCGGCCGAGGTCGAGGGCGCCGGCGAGGGCGTGGGCCGACTCGATGGCCGGGATGATGCCCTCGGTGCGGGAGAGCAGGCGCAGGGCCTGCATGGCGGCGTCGTCGGTGACCGCGCGGTACTCGCCGCGGCCGGTGTCCTTGAGGAAGGAGTGCTCCGGGCCGATGCCGGGGTAGTCCAGGCCGGCGGAGATCGAGTACGGCTCGGTGATCTGGCCCTCGTCGTCCTGGAGGACGTAGGAGCGGGAGCCGTGCAGGATGCCGGGCTCGCCGGCGGTGAGGGTGGCGGCGTGCTCGCCGGTCTCGACGCCGTGGCCGGCGGGCTCGAACCCGACGAGGCGGACGCCGGTGTCGGGCAGGAAGGCGTGGAAGAGGCCGATGGCGTTGGAGCCGCCGCCGACGCAGGCGGCGACGGCGTCGGGCAGGCGGCCGGTGCGCTCCAGGATCTGGCGGCGGGCCTCGACGCCGATGACGCGGTGGAAGTCGCGGACCATGGCGGGGAAGGGGTGCGGGCCGGCGACGGTGCCGAAGAGGTAGTGGGTGCGGTCGACGTTGGCGACCCAGTCGCGGAACGCCTCGTTGATGGCGTCCTTGAGGGTGCGGGAGCCGGACTTGACGGCGATGACCTCGGCGCCCAGCATCCGCATGCGGGCGACGTTCAGGGCCTGCCGCTGGGTGTCGATCTCGCCCATGTAGATGGTGCAGTCGAGGCCGAAGAGGGCGCAGGCGGTGGCGGTGGCCACGCCGTGCTGGCCGGCGCCGGTCTCGGCGATGACGCGGGTCTTGCCCATGCGCTTGGTGAGGAGGGCCTGGCCCAGCACGTTGTTGATCTTGTGCGAGCCGGTGTGGTTGAGGTCCTCGCGCTTGAGGAAGATGCGGGCGCCGCCGGCGTGCCCGGCGAAGCGCGGCACCTCGGTCAGCGCGCTGGGGCGGCCGGTGTAGTTGACCATGAGGTCGTTGAGCTCGGCCGCGAAGGCGGGGTCGTTCTTGGCCTTCTCGTACTCGACGGCGACCTCGTCCACGGCGGCGACGAGGGCCTCCGGGATGAACTTGCCGCCGAAGTCGCCGAAGTAGCCCTCGGCGTCGGGGACGCGGCCTTCCGGGTCCGGGATGAAGAAGTCAGTGGCGCTGGACATGCCGGCAACTCCTGGGGTGTGCGGTGCGGCGGATGGTTGTCACCGTATGGCGCCGCCCGCCCGCGACGGGCACACCACACCCTTCGGGGGTGCGGGTGCGTGCGGTGCGGGTCCCGTGCGCGCGGAGGGCCGTCGGGGCCGCCGGGGCGCAGGGGTGTGCGGAGGGGGTCCGTGCGGCGGTTGCCGCACGGGTCGTCCCGTCCGTCCTACGGCGCTTCCCCGCGGCGCCATCGCATGCCGTTGACCTGTCCGGGCTCCGAGCCGATGACGTACCGCACCCGCCGCCCGTGGACGCGCCGGGCCGGGGCGCGGCAGCCGCGGGGGCGGCAGCCGCGCGCCAGGGGCGCGTGGGCCGTCGGCACGCCCGCGGCCGGGCGGCGGCCCGGGCGGGTGCTGACGGGGGTGCGGTCGGGGGTCACGGCTGCGGTCAGCTCCGCCCGTGGCGCAGGGCGGGGTGGGCTCCGGCGGCGACGAGGTCGGCCACGGCCGACTTCGGGTCGCGTCCGGTCACCAGGGACTCCCCCACGAGGACGGCGTCGGCGCCCTCGTTGGCGTAGGCGATGAGGTCGTGCGGTCCGCGGATGCCGGACTCGGCGACCTTGACGATGTGCGCCGGGATCTCGCCGACGACGCGCTCGAAGGTGGAGCGGTCGACGCTGAGGTCCTTGAGGTTGCGCGCGTTCACACCGATGATCTTCGCGCCGGCCGCGACCGCGCGCTCGATCTCCTCCTCGTCGTGGACCTCGACGAGCGGGGTGAGGCCGATGGACTCGGCCCGCTCGATGAGGGAGACGAGGGCCTCCTGCTCCAGGGCCGCGACGATCAGCAGGACGAGGTCGGCGCCGTAGGCGCGGGCCTCCCACAGCTGGTACGCCGTGACGATGAAGTCCTTGCGGAGGATCGGGATGTCCACGCGGGCGCGGACGGCCTCCAGGTCGGCCAGCGAGCCGCCGAAGCGGCGCTGCTCGGTGAGGACGGAGATGACCGCCGCACCGCCCGCCTCGTAGTCGGCGGCGAGTCCGGCCGGGTCGGCGATCGCGGCCAGCGCGCCCTTGGACGGGCTGGACCGCTTGACCTCGCAGATCACCTTGACGCCGTCGCCGCGCAGGGCCGCGACGCCGTCCTTCGCCTGGGGCGCCTTGGCGGCACGCTCCTTGAGCTCGTCGAGGCTCACGCGGGCCTGCCGTTCGGCAAGGTCTTCGCGGACCCCTTCGATGATCTCGTCGAGCACACTCACGCGAGCGGCCCCCTTCCGGGTCGATGACGGTCGGCCGCCGAGCAGTCACGTACGACTGCAAGGTCGGCAATCAAATGGTATCCGGCCACGGCGCACCGCTCCGCACGCGGCTGGGGGCGTCCCATTGGCTGGACATTCGGAATACGGCATTCATAAGGCCTCACGGGGCCAGTGCGGCGCCGAAGGGCAGATTCCGGACGACGGAGAAGACCAGGGCCGCCCCGCCGAGGGCCCACCAGTACGGGCCGCTGAGGGCGAAACGCGGGGTCGGAGCGCCCCGCCAGGCCCGCAGCAGCCACAGGGCGGCGAATCCGGCGAAGGCGAAGTAGCCGATCACGGCCATCGCATTCGCCCCGAATGCGGCGGCGAGATCGCCGTGGGCGAACGCGTGGGCGCTGCGCAGTCCGCCGCATCCCGGACACAGGATTCCGCTCAGCCGGAAAAGCGGGCAGACCGGATAGTGGCCGGGCTCATTGGGGTCCACGGCGCCCACGTACGCAAATGCGGCGGCCGCCGCGAGCACCGTGAGGGCCGGGGCGGCGAGCCTGCGGGCCCGTGGGGCCGGCGCGGCTCCCGGGGCCCCGGGAGCGCCCGGCCCGGCCGGGGCGGGCAGGTCGGCGGGGCCGGCCGCCGCGGCGGGCGGCGGGGCCTGTCCGGCCGGGGGCCGGGGGGTGCGGGAGGCGTCCACGCGCTGATTCTCTCCGGTGACGGCAGAAGGCGCAGCCCGACCGGGCCGCGCCTTCTGCCGTCGGCGTCCGGCGGTCAGGCCTTGGCCGCGGCGATGGCCTTGGCGAGGTCATCGTGGGCGGGCTTGGGCGCGCCCATGCCGGCGGCCCTCATGCCGAGGCCCACGACGCCTCCGAGTGCGACGACGGCGAGGCCCGCCCAGAACCCGACCGGGTTCGCCAGCACCATGAAGGCGCCGGAGATGCAGAAACCGATGAAGGCGATGATGACACCGGTCCAGGCGGCCGGGGTGTGACCGTGGCTGCTGCCCGCCATGAGTTGCTCCTCGTTTTGCTCTGTCGCGCGTGCGGTGCCGCACGCTCGGTTGCCATTGTCCCGCACGGTCGGCGGGCCGTGCTCAGCGGGTGGGGTCCTCGCCGCGGTCCAGGGCCTTCCACAGGTCCTCGGGCCGGTCGGGGTCCGCGGCGGGGGGCCGGGCGGCCTGCGGGCCGCCGCCGCGCTCGTAGCGGCCGCCCATGGCCGGCCAGGCGCCGCCGAACCGCAGGGCGAGCAGCCCGGCGGCCAGGATCAGGGCGGCGCCGGCGGCCGTGGCGTACGGCCAGGCGGTCTGTGCGGCCGTCGCGACGTGCGCGGCGGAGTCCGCGGCCGTCCGCGCGGCCTGCTCGTCCAGGGCCCGGCGGCCGTCTCCGGCGAGGAGCGCGGCGAGGGCCGCGCCGAGGCCGCTGAGCGCCAGCAGCGCCGCGACCAGCTGCCGGCCCCGGCCGCGTACGGCGAAGACGGCGACGAGCGCGGCGAGGCCGACGACGGCCAGCGCGGCGGGCAGCCCGGTGACGTCGCCCCCGTCCGCGGTCAGGGGGACCGTGCCGCCGCCGACGGCCGCGGTGCCGCGGGCCCACACCCGGCCGGAGCCGAGGAGGACCACGCAGGCGCCGAGCGCGCCGAGCAGCAGGGCGGCGGCCACGCTGCGGCGGCTGCCGGTGTCGTTGGGGGAGGGGGGTGCGGCACTCACGCCCCCCACTATCCCCTACCGCCCCGCGGCGTCGGCCATGCGGTTCGCCGCGGCGACCGCGCGGAGCACCGCGGAGGCCTTGTTGCGGCACTCCAGGTCCTCCAGCTCGGGCACCGAGTCGGCGACCACGCCCGCGCCGGCCTGCACGTACGCGGTCCCGTCGCGGAGCAGGGCGGTGCGGATGGCGATGGCGGTGTCGGAGTCGCCGGCGAAGTCGAGGTAGCCGACGCAGCCGCCGTACAGGCCGCGGCGGGTGGGCTCCAGCTCCTCGATGATCTGCATGGCGCGCGGCTTGGGCGCCCCCGAGAGCGTGCCGGCGGGGAAGCAGGCGGTGAGCACGTCGAAGGCGGTCCTGCCCTCGGCGACGCGGCCGGTGACGGTGGAGACGATGTGCATGACGTGCGAGTACCGCTCGATGCTCATGAAGTCGACGACCTCGACGGAGCCGGGCTCGCACACCCGGCCCAGGTCGTTGCGGCCCAGGTCGACGAGCATCAGGTGCTCGGCGCGCTCCTTGGGGTCGGCGAGCAGCTCCTCGGCCAGCTCGTGGTCGCGCTGCGGGGTGGCGCCGCGGTGGCGGGTGCCCGCGATGGGGTGGACCATGGCCCGCCCGTCCTCGACCTTGACGAGGGCCTCGGGGCTAGAGCCGACGACGTCGAAGCCGTTCTCGAAGCGGAAGAGGTACATGTACGGGGACGGGTTGGTGGCGCGCAGCACCCGGTAGACGTCCAGGGCGGAGGCGTGGCAGGGCGTCTCGAACCGCTGCGAGGGCACGACCTGGAAGGCCTCGCCGGCCCGGATCCGCTCCTTGACGTCCTCGACGGCGGCCTGGTAGTCGGCGCCGCCCCACAGGGCGGAGAAGGCGGGCAGCTCGGCGGAGGGCAGCGGGGCGGGCGTGTAGGGGGCGGGCCGTGCGAGGTCGGCCTCCATGGCGTCGAGGCGGGCGACGGCGTCCGCGTGGGCCTCGTCGACGCCGGTGTCGAGGTCGTTGTGGTTGATGGCGTTGGCGATGAGCTGGACGCTGCCGTCCCAGTGGTCGAGGACCGCGAGGTCGGAGGTGAGCAGCATGGTCAGCTCGGGCAGCCGGAGGTCGTCGGTGCCGTGGTCGCCGATGCGTTCCAGGCGGCGGACGATGTCGTAGCCGAGGTAGCCGACCATGCCGCCGGTGAAGGGCGGCATTCCGGCGGCGAGGTCGCGGGGGGTGTGCAGGGCCTCCACGGTGGCGCGCAGGGCCTGCAGCGGGTCGCCGCCGGTGGGGACGCCGACGGGCGGGGTGCCGATCCAGTGGGCCTCGCCGTCGCGGACGGTGAGGGTGGCGTGGCTGCGGACGCCGACGAAGGAGTAGCGGGACCAGGAGCGGCCGTTCTCGGCGGACTCCAGCAGGAAGGTGCCCGGGCGCTCGGCGGCCAGCTTGCGGTAGAGGCCGACGGGCGTGTCGCCGTCGGCGAGCAGCTTGCGGCTCACCGGGATGACACGGCGGTCGGCGGCGAGCTTGCGGAACTGTTCGAGGTCCATGCGTGGGTTACCTAACCTGCCTGGTCGGCGTCGAGCGGGAGGACGTCGGCGTCGAAGCACGTGCGGGCCCCGGTGTGGCAGGCGGCGCCGACCTGGTCGACCTTGACCAGGAGGGTGTCGGCGTCGCAGTCGAGGGCGACGGACTTCACGTGCTGGACGTGCCCGGAGGTGTCCCCCTTGACCCAGTACTCCCGGCGGCTGCGGGACCAGTAGGTGCAGCGGCCGGTGGTCAGGGTGCGGTGGAGCGCCTCGTCGTCCATCCAGCCGAGCATGAGCACCTCGCCGGTGTCGTACTGCTGGGCGATGGCCGGGACGAGGCCGTCCGCGGAACGCTTGAGCCGGGCCGCGATGGCGGGGTCGAGGGAGGAGCTGGTCATGCGGGCCATTGTGCCGCGCGGGGCGGGCGGTGGCGGATCACTGTCCGCCTGATGGGCGGGCACGCGGCGCGCAGCCGCCGTAGGCTTGCCCGCATGTCTACCCATGCGAAGCGTGAACGCCTGCTCCTGGCGGACCTGTTGGAGTCGGCGGGCCCGCACGCGCCGACGCTGTGCGAGGGCTGGCTGACCCGGGACCTCGCGGCGCACCTGGTCGTGCGGGAGCGCCGCCCGGACGCGGCGGGCGGCCTGCTGCTGAACGTGTTGAAGGACCGGCTGGACAAGGCGATGGCCGAGTACGCGGCGAAGCCGTACGAGGAGCTGCTGCAGCTGATCCGGACGGGCCCGCCGAAGCTGTCGGTGTACTCGCTGAAGCAGGTCGACGAGGCGGCGAACGCGGTGGAGTTCTACGTGCACGCGGAGGACGTGCGGCGGGCGCAGCCCGACTGGACGCCGCGGCAGCCGGACCCGGTGTTCTCCGACGCGCTGTGGTTCCGGCTGGAGAAGCTGGCGCGGCTGACGGGGCGCCGCTCGCCGGTGGGGCTGGTGCTGCGGCGGCCGGACGGCCGCACGGTGGTGGCGCACAAGGGGACGCCGGTGGTGACGGTGACGGGCGAGCCGGGCGAGCTGGTGCTGTTCTGCTTCGGGCGGCAGGCGTCGGCGTCCGTGGAGCTGGACGGCGACGAGCAGGCGGTCGCCCGCCTGACGGCGGCCCGTCTGGGCATCTGAACCGCAAGCCCCCGGCCCTGCCGGAGCGGGGCCGGGGCTTCCGGGCGCTGCCGCGGGTCAGCGGACCGGGTGGCCCGCCGCGCGGAGTGCGTCCTTGACCTGGGAGATCCGCAGGTCGCCGAAGTGGAACACCGAGGCGGCGAGGACCGCGTCGGCGCCGGCCTCGATGGCCGGCGGGAAGTGCTCCAGGCGGCCGGCGCCGCCGGAGGCGATCACCGGGACGGTGACGTGCTTGCGGACGGCGGCGATCATCTCGGTGTCGTAGCCGTCCTTGGTGCCGTCGGCGTCCATCGAGTTCAGCAGGATCTCGCCGGCGCCCAGCTCGGCGGCCCGGTGGGCCCACTCGACGGCGTCGATGCCGGTGCCGCGGCGGCCGCCGTGGGTGGTGACCTCGAAGGATCCGGTGTCGGTGCGGCGGGCGTCGACGGACAGGACGAGGACCTGCCGGCCGAACCGCTCGGCGATCTCGCGGATCAGGTCGGGCCGCTCGATGGCGGCGGTGTTGACGCCCACCTTGTCGGCGCCGGCCCGCAGCAGTCTGTCCACGTCGTCGGCGGTGCGGACGCCGCCGCCGACGGTGAGCGGGATGAAGACCTGCTCGGCGGTGCGGCGGACCACGTCGTAGGTGGTCTCGCGGTTGCCGGACGAGGCGGTGATGTCGAGGAAGGTCAGCTCGTCGGCGCCTTCGGCGTCGTACAGCCTGGCCATCTCGACGGGGTCGCCGGCGTCCCGCAGGTTCTGGAAGTTGACGCCCTTGACGACGCGGCCGCTGTCCACGTCCAGGCAGGGGATCACCCGTACGGCGAGTGACATCAGGACTCCCCTCGGTAGGCTTCGACCTCGACCTCGACGACCAGGCTCGGGTCGATGAAGCCGGAAACGATGATCATGGAGGCGGCGGGGCGGACGGAGTCGAAGAGCTCCTTGTGGGCCCGGCCCACCTCGTCGACGTCCCGCGCGTGGGTGAGGTACATGCGGGTGCGGACGACGTGCTCCACGCCCAGGCCGGCCTGGGCGAGCGCGTCGAAGGCGACGCGGAAGGCGTTGACCGTCTGCTCGTACGGCCCGCCGGCGACGACCTTGCCGTCGACGACGGAGGTGCAGCCGGAGACGAGCACGAGCCCGTTGGGCAGCTCGACGGCCCGGGAGTAGCCCACGGCCTCCTCCCAGGGGCCGCCCGAGGAGATGCGGCGGACGCCGCCGGTGGCGGTCATGCGCCGGCCACCACCCGCAGCGCCTCCTGGAGGGTGAAGGCCTTGGCGTAGAGGGCCTTGCCGACGATCGCGCCCTCGACGCCCAGCGGCACCAGCTCGGCGAGCGCCCGCAGGTCGTCCAGGCCGGCGATGCCGCCGGAGGCGACGACCGGCCGGTCGGTGGCGGCGCACACGTTCCGCAGGAGCTCCAGGTTGGGGCCGGTCAGCGTGCCGTCCTTGCCGATGTCGGTGACGACGTAGCGGGCGCAGCCCTCGGAGTCCAGGCGGGCGAGGGTCTCGTACAGGTCGCCGCCCTCGCTGGTCCAGCCGCGTCCCTTGAGGGTGGTGCCGCGGACGTCGAGGCCGACCGCGATGCGGTCGCCGTGCCCGGCGATGGCCTTGGCGGTCCACTCGGGGGCTTCGAGGGCGGCGGTGCCGAGGTTGACGCGGGTGCAGCCGGTGGCGAGCGCGGCGGCGAGGGTGGCGTCGTCGCGGATGCCGCCGGACAGCTCGACCTTGATGTCGAGGGCGCCGGTGATCTCGGCGACGAGGGCGCGGTTGTCGCCGGTGCCGAAGGCGGCGTCGAGGTCGACGAGGTGGAGCCACTCGGCGCCGGCGGCCTGCCAGGCGAGGGCCGCCTCCAGCGGGGAGCCGTAGGAGGTCTCGGTGCCGGACACGCCGTGCACCAGGCGTACGGCCTGGCCGTCGCGGACGTCGACGGCGGGGAGGAGTTCCAGCGTCGCGCGGGGCTCGGTCATCACAGGGTCTCGATCCAGTTGGTGAGGAGCTGGGCTCCGGCGTCGCCGGACTTCTCGGGGTGGAACTGGGTGGCCCACAGGGCGCCGTTCTCGACCGCCGCGACGAAGCGCTCGCCGTGGGTGGCCCAGGTGACCTTGGGGGCCCGGATCGCCGGGTTGGTGACCTCCAGGCTCCAGTCGTGGGCCGCGTAGGAGTGGACGAAGTAGAAGCGGGCGTCCGCGTCGAGCCCGGCGAAGGCCCGGCTGTCGGCGGGGGCCTCGACGGTGTTCCAGCCCATGTGGGGGACGACCGGGGCGCGGAGCGGGCCGACGGTGCCGGGCCACTCGTCGAGGCCCTCGGTCTCCACGCCGTGCTCGATGCCGCGCTCGAAGAGGATCTGCATGCCGACGCAGATGCCCATGACGGGGCGGCCGCCGGAGAGGCGGCGTCCGATGATCCAGTCGCCGCGGACGGACTTCAGGCCCTGCATGCAGGCGGAGAAGGCGCCGACGCCGGGGACGAGCAGGCCGTCGGCGTCCATGGCCTTGTCGTAGTCGCGGGTGATCTCGACGTCCGCGCCGACGCGCGCGAGGGCGCGCTCGGCGGAGCGGACGTTGCCGAAGCCGTAGTCGAGGACGGCGACGGTCTTGGTGGGTCGGGCAGCGCTCATTCCCAGATTCCTTGGATCCGCAGGACTCCGGCGGCGAGGCACATCGCGGAGCCGATGGCGAGCAGCAGGACGACCGACCTGGGCATCTGCTGCTTCTGGAAGGAGTACACGCCGCCGGCCAGGAACAGGCCGACGACGATCAGTACGGTGCTGAGGCCGGTCACGGCTAGAGGGCGCCCTTCGTCGAGGGCAGGATGCCGGCGGCGGCCGCGCGGGGGTCGAGCTCGCAGGCGTACCGCAGGGCCCGGGCGAGCGCCTTGAACTGGCACTCGACGATGTGGTGGGCGTTGCGGCCGTACGGGACGTGGACGTGCAGGGCGATCTGGGCCTGCGCGACGAAGGACTCCAGGATGTGCCGGGTCATCGTCGTGTCGTACGCGCCGATCATGGGGGCCATGTTCTCGGGCTCGGTGTGCACGAGGTAGGGGCGGCCCGACAGGTCCACGGTCACCTGTGCGAGGGACTCGTCCAGGGGGACGGTGCAGTTGCCGAAGCGGTAGATGCCGACCTTGTCGCCGAGGGCCTGCCTGAAGGCGGCGCCGAGGGCGAGGGCGGTGTCCTCGATGGTGTGGTGGCTGTCGATGTGCAGGTCGCCGTCGGTCTTGACCGTGAGGTCGAACATGCCGTGGCGGCCGAGCTGGTCGAGCATGTGGTCGTAGAAGCCGACGCCGGTGGACACGTCGACCTGGCCGGTCCCGTCGAGGTTTATCTCGACGACGACGGAGGTCTCCTTCGTGGTGCGCTCGACCCGTCCGATGCGGCTCATGCGTGCTGCTCCTTCTTCAGTGCGCGAACCGCTTCCAGGAACGCGTCGTTCTCGGCCGGGGTGCCCGCGGTGACCCGCAGCCATCCCGGTACGCCGTTGTCCCGGACCAGGACGCCCCGGTCGAGGATCTGCTGCCAGGCGGTGTGGGAGTCCTCGAACCTGCCGAACTGGATGAAGTTCGCGTCGGACTCGGTGACCTCGCAGCCGATCGCCCGCAGTTCGGCGACCAGCCGGTCCCGCTCGGCCTTGAGCTGCTCGACGTAGCCGAGCAGGGTGTCGGTGTGCTCCAGGGCCGCCAGCGCGGTGGCCTGGGTGACGGCCGACAGGTGGTACGGCAGGCGCACCAGCTGGACGGCGTCGACCACGGCCGGGTGCGCGGCGAGGTAGCCCAGGCGCAGTCCGGCGGCGCCGAACGCCTTGGACATGGTCCGGGAGACCACCAGGTGGGGGCGGCCCTCGATCAGCGGCAGCAGGGAGGGCCGGTGGCTGAACTCGACGTACGCCTCGTCGACGACGACCAGCGACGGCTTGGCGGCCTGGGCGGCGTCGTGGAGGGCGAGGACGGTCTCCGCCTCGACCGCGGTGCCGGTGGGGTTGTTGGGCGAGGTGATGAAGACGACGTCGGGGGCGTTCTCCGCGATGGCCCGGGCGGCGGCGTCCGGGTCGATGGTGAAGTCGTCCCGGCGCGGTCCGGAGATCCAGCCGGTCCCGGTGCCGCGGGCGATCAGGGCGTGCATGGAGTACGAGGGCTCGAAGCCGATCGCGGTGCGGCCGGGCCCGCCGAAGGTCTGCAGGAG
Source organism: Streptomyces globosus (assembly GCF_003325375.1). Taxonomy (GTDB): domain Bacteria; phylum Actinomycetota; class Actinomycetes; order Streptomycetales; family Streptomycetaceae; genus Streptomyces; species Streptomyces globosus_A. The sequence continues at coordinate 5,253,015 of NZ_CP030862.1, forward strand.
CTGCTGGATGACCTCGTTGGAGCCGTTGGCGGCCCACACGTTCTCGCGGCCGACCGGGTGGCCGCCCGTACGGGTGAGGTAGGCGGCCAGGGCGGTCCGCAGCTCGACGGCGTCCCGGTCGGGGTAGCGGTTGAGGGTGCGGGCCGCGTCGGCGACGCGTTCGGCGATGCGCCGCACCAGCTCCTCGGGGAGCTCGTACGGGTTCTCGTTGGTGTTGAGCTGCACCGGGACGTCCAGCTGGGGCGCCCCGTAGGGGCTCTTGCCGCGCAGCTCGTCCCGGATGGGCAGGTCGTCGATGCCGAGGGCTCTGTCGGTCACTGGCCGGGCACCTTCCATCCGAAGCGGGCCTTGAGGGCGGCGCCGTGCGCGGGCAGGTCCTCGGCCTCGGCGAGGGTGACCACGTGGTGGGCGACCTCGGCGAGGGCGTCGCGGGTGTAGTCGACGATGTGGATGCCGCGCAGGAAGGACTGCACGGACAGGCCGGAGGAGTGGCAGGCGCAGCCGCCGGTGGGCAGGACGTGGTTGGATCCGGCGCAGTAGTCGCCGAGGGAGACCGGCGCCCAGGGCCCGACGAAGATCGCGCCTGCGTTGCGGACGCGGTCCGCCCAGGCCGCGGCGTCGGCGGTCTGGATCTCCAGGTGCTCGGCGCCGTACGCGTCGACGACCTTCAGGCCGTCCTCCAGGCTGTCCACGAGGACGATCGCGGACTGCCTGCCGGCGAGGGCCGGGCGGATCCGGTCCTCGATGTGCTTGGTGGCGGCGACCTGCGGTTCGAGCTCCTTCTCGACGGCGGCCGCGAGGTCCTCGGAGTCGGTGACGAGGACGGCGGCGGCCAGCGGGTCGTGCTCGGCCTGGCTGATCAGGTCGGCGGCGACGTGCACCGGGTCGGCGGTGGCGTCGGCGAGGACGGCGATCTCCGTCGGGCCGGCCTCGGTGTCGATGCCGATCTTCCCGGTGAAGTAGCGCTTGGCGGCGGCGACCCAGATGTTGCCGGGGCCGGTGACCATGTTGACCGGCAGGCAGTCCTCGGTGCCGTACGCGAACATCGCGACGGCGACCGCGCCGCCGGCCGCGTACACCTCGTCCACGCCGAGCAGGGCGCAGGCGGCGAGGATGGTCGGGTGGGGCAGGCCGCCGAACTCCGCCTGCGGGGGCGAGGCCAGCGCGATCGAGCCGACGCCGGCCTCCTGCGCGGGGACGACGTTCATGACGACGGACGACGGGTACACCGAGCGGCCGCCCGGCGCGTACAGGCCGACGCGCTCGACGGGAACCCACTTCTCGGTCACGGTGCCGCCGGGGACGACCTGCGTGGTGTGCGCGCTGCGCCGCTGGCTGCGGTGCACGGTCCGGGCGCGGCGGATCGACTCCTCCAGCGCGGCGCGGACCTTCGGGTCGAGGCCCGCGAGCGCCTCGGTGAGCGCCTCGGCGGGGACCCTGACCTGTTCCAGCCGGACTCCGTCGAACTTCTGCGCGTACTCGATCAGCGCCGCCGTGCCGCGATGATGGACGTCCTCGCAGATGGGCCGCACCTTCTCCAGGGCGGCTTCCACGTCGAACTCGGCACGGGGCAGCAGGTCGCGCAGGGCCGCGCCCTCGGGGAGGGCGTCGCCGCGCAGGTCGATACGAGAGATCACCCCCCAATTCTCTCAGACGGCTTCACTCGACCGTCCGCCCGTATCACTGGCTGATACGTGTCCCGGCTGTCACCGGCTGCCCTTAGCGTTCGGCGGAGAGTGCACGATCAGCGGAGGGGGCCGCCATGACCGATGCGCAGTCCGCGGGCGGGGAGCCTGCGGACCTCACGGAGCCCGAGCGCCGGATGTGGCATGCCTTCCGGACGGGCGGGACATGCGACCTGAGCGCCGGCGCGGCCGGCGGGGACGACCCGCACGGGGACCTGGCGTGGGGGCCGGAGCGCAGCGTCCGCGCCGAGGTGGTGGCGCTGCTGCTGCTCCACGGGCCGCCGCCGGAGCCGGGCCGGGTGGCGTCGCTGAAGCTGCGCGGCGCGCGGGTCACGGGCCGCCTGGACCTGTCGGGCGGGACGGTCGAGCCGTACGTGGAGCTGCGCCGGTGCCGGTTCGACGGGGAGGTGCAGCTGTCGGAGACCCGGTTCGGGACGCTGCGGCTGGTGGACTGCGCGGTCCCCCGCCTGGACGCCTCCCGCCTGCACACCGAGGGCGACCTGCACCTGCCGCGCTGCCGGGTGGCGCGCGGGATCCGGCTGACCGACGCGCAGATCGGCACGGACCTGCTGGTCAGCCAGGCCGTCGTCCAGCGCGACGGGCGCGGGCGGGCCTTCGCGGCGGACGGGCTGTCGGTCGGGCAGGACTTCCAGGGCGAGCTGCTGGAGGCGTACGGGGAGGTGAGCCTGCGCGGGGCGAAGGTCGGGGTGTCGATGAACCTGCGCGGGGCGCTGCTGGCCAACCCGTACGGGCGGTGGGCGCTGAACGCGCCGCAGCTGACGGTGGAGCGGACGCTGTACCTGACCTCGATCGCGCTGGGCTGGGTGCCGGGCGGGCCGGGGTCCTCCACTCCCCCGTACGGCCTGGGGCAGACGCCGGCGCGGGGGCAGCGCTCCCGGCCCTTCGAGTGCCGGGGCGGGCTGCGCCTGGACGACGGCCGGTTCGGGGACGCGGTGGACTTCTACGGGGCGCGGTTCGCGCCGGAGGCGGGCCAGGAGGTGTCGCTGCGCCGGATCCAGACGCCGGAGCTGCGGTTCGTGGGCGAGCGGCCGGAGCGGGGGCGGGTGGTGCTGTCGGGGGCGAAGGTGGTGAAGCTGGTGGACGCCTGGACCAGCTGGCCGGGCGGGGGCGGGGTGGCGGTCGAGGGGTTCGCGTACGAGGCGCTGGCGCCGCGCGGGCACTTCCCGCTGGCGCGCCGGCTGGAGTGGCTGGCGGCGGCGACCCCGGAGTACTCGCCGGAGCCGTACGAGCGGCTGGCGGCGGTGCTGCGGGCGAGCGGCGAGGACGCGGACGCGCGGGAGGTGCTGCTGGCCAAGCAGCGCAGGCGGCGGGCGACGCTGCCGCCCGCGGTGCGGGCGTGGGGGCACCTCCAGGACTGGACGGTGGCGTACGGGTACCGGCCGGGCCGGGCGGCGCTGTGGATGGCGCTGCTGTGGGCGGCGGGGACGGTGCTCTTCGCGGGGCACACCCCGCGGGCGGTCAAGGCGGACGAGCACCCGGAGTGGAACCCCGCCCTGTACGCCCTGGACCTGCTGCTGCCGGTCATCGACCTGGGCCAGGAGGGCCACTGGAGGATGGCCGGGGCCTGGCAGTGGGGGTCGGCGGCGATGGTCCTGCTGGGCTGGATCCTGGCGACGACGGTGGCGGCGGGGGCGTCGCGGCTGCTGCGGCGCGGCTGACGGCGGGCGGGCGGGGCGGGAGGCGGCCGGGGCGGGCCGGGCCGCCCCGGCCCGCCGCCCGGCCCCGAACAACCGAGGTGACAGGCCCCGCCCCGCCCCCACTACCCTTGTCCGTCGTGACCACCGTTCGCCTCCCCCTCTTCCCCCTGAACACGGTGCTGTTCCCCGGACTGGTGCTTCCGCTGAACGTCTTCGAGGAGCGTTATCGCGCCATGATGCGGGAGCTCCTGAAGACGGGCGAGGACGAGCCGCGCCGTTTCGCCGTCGTCGCGATCCGCGACGGCCGCGAGGTCGCGCCGGCCGCTCCGGGCCTGCCGGACCCGACGTCGCTGCCCGAGCGCGGCCCGTCCGCGGGCTTCGGCCCGGACCCGCTCCAGGCGTTCCACCGGGTGGGCTGCATCGCGGACGCGGCGACGGTCCGGGAGCGGGAGGACGGCGGCTTCGAAGTCCTCGCGACCGGCACGACCCGGGTCCGCCTGCTGTCGGTGGACTCCTCCGGGCCGTTCCTGGTGGCGGAGCTGGAGGAGCTCGCGGAGGACCAGGGCGACGGCGCGGGCGCGCTGGCGGACGGGGTGCTGCGGGCGTTCCGGACCTACCAGAAGCGGCTGGCGGGGGCGCGGGAGCGGAGCCTGGCGACCGCGGCGGAGCTGCCGGACGAGCCGTCGGTGGTGTCGTACCTGGTGGCCGCGGCGGCCGTGCTGGACGTGCCGACGAAGCAGCGGCTGCTCCAGGCCCCGGACACGGCGACGCGCCTGGCGGAGGAGCTGCGGCTGCTGCGCGCGGAGTCGGCGCTCATCCGGCACCTGCCGTCGCTGCCGGCGGTGGACCTGACCCGCGCGCCGACCAGCCAGAACTGACCGCGCCGCCGCCCTGCGGCGCGACCTGACGACCGGGGGAGTCCTTCCGATGGCGAAGAAGAAGGCCGCGGCCGCGGCGACACCGGCGATCGCCGCCCTGGCGGCGGCGGGCGCGCCCTTCACCGTGCACGCCTACGAGCACGACCCGGCGCACCCCTCGTACGGGCAGGAGGCCGCCGAGGCGATGGGCGTGAGCCCGGACCGGGTGTTCAAGACGCTCGTGGCGGACGTGGACGGCGTCCTGACCGTGGCGGTGGTCCCGGTGTCCGGGAGCCTGGACCTCAAGGCGCTGGCCGCGGCGGTCGGCGGCAAGCGGGCGGCGATGGCGGACCCTGCGCTGGCGGAGCGGACGACCGGCTACGTGCTCGGCGGCATCTCGCCGCTGGGGCAGCGCAGGCGGCTGCGGACGGTGGTGGACGCCTCGGCGGACGCGCACTCCACGGTCTGCGTGTCGGCGGGCCGGCGCGGCCTGGAGGTCGAGCTGGCGCCCGGCACGCTGGCCGGGCTGACGCAGGCCGTCCTGGCGCCGATCGCCCGCGCCTGACCGGCCCGGCCGCCGGTCAGGCGTGCGGGGGCCCCGCGGCGGCGGGCCCGGCCGGCGGCTGCGGCCCGCCGCGGTCCTCGCGGGTGCGGGGCGCCTGGCCGCCCTGCGGTTCGGCGTGGGCGTACGGCGGCGGGTACACGGCCGCCCCGGCGGGCTCGGCGCCCGCCTCGTGCGGGTCCGGGTCCTGCGGCCCCCATACGGCGATGAGCCCCAGGTAGGCGGCGAGCGCGGCCATCGGCCAGGCCAGCAGCGCCCCGTGGGCGAGGAGCTGGAGCGGCGCGTCGAAGGGGACGCCCTTGCCGGCCGCCGCGGCGGAGGCGGCGATGTCGGCCGGGGGTCCCAGCCGGAGCCCCGCCCGCCAGCCGAGCAGGGAGGCGAAGCAGGAGCCGATTCCGAGGCCGATGGCCTGGGCGACGCCGCCGCGGCGCCGCCACAGGAAGACCAGGACCGCGCTCAGCACGCCGAGTCCGACGCCGAGCAGCAGGAAGGTGCCGTCGGCGCCCACGCGGGCTTCGCTCTCGGTGTTCCGCAGGAACACGGCCTCGCCGTTGGAGACGTACTGCGTCCGCGGCGCGAGCCAGGCCCACAGCACTCCGAGGAGGGCGCCGGCCGCACCGGTGGCCAGGGTGATGGCGGCCGCGTCCCGGACGTCCGCGAGGGCGGTGCCCGCAGCGGATCCGCCCGGCGTGCCGGGCGGCGACGGCGGTTCGGCGGGGGGCGGTGTGGTCACGGCTTCGGTCACCTCCACATCGTGCCAGGTGCGGCGGCCCGAGGCGGAACCGGAGTCAGCGGACGGCGGCCCGCCGGTACGCCCACGTCGCGGCGGACAGCGACAGGACGCCCACGGCCGCGCACACGCCGAGGTCGAGGCAGACGGCCGCCCAGTCCGGGTCCGGGGAGAACGTCCGGGCGAACGCCTCCACCCCGTACGTGGACGGCAGCAGGTCGCGCGCCCACACGATCACCTCGGGCATCCGTTCCGGCGGCAGCACCCCCAGCAGCAGCGCCGCCGACATGCCGAGCTGCCCGGCCAGCGTGGCGAGCTCCTGGCGCGGGGCGAGCAGGCCGAGGGCCGCGCCGAGTCCGGCGAGCGCCGCCCCGGCCAGCGGGACGACCGCGGCGAGGATCCACAGCCCGCTCATGGGCAGCCCGAACAGCAGGCAGCCGATGACGGCGGTCACGAGCGTGCCGGGGAGGGTGAAGGAGGCGTACGCGGCGGCCGCGCCCAGCACCACCGAGGCGGGCGGGACGGGCAGCGTGGCGTAGTGGTCGAGCCCGCCGCCGGCCCGCAGCTGGCCGAAGTACTGGGCCAGCAGGTTGAGCGCGACGAACGCGACGACCAGGACGGACGAGCCGGCCACGACGGCCCGCGCCTCCGAGCCGCCGTCGACGACGCCCCGCATCAGGACCATGATGCCGACTGACTGGAAGGTGGCGACGAACAGCAGCGGGATGCGCGCGACGCGGGCCCGCGACAGCTGCGCCCGGTACACGGCGGCCAGCGACGGCAGGAGCCGGGCCCGCGGGGCGGGCGTGCCGAGGGGGACGGAGGCGGCGGCGCTCACGACTTCACCAGGCCCTTCGCGGTACGCCCGCCCAGCGCGAGGTAGACGTCCTCCAGGCTCGGGGTCGCCAGCGTGAAGTCGTCGAGGGCGGCGAACGCGGGCCCGCCGGTGACGGCCGCGACCGCGGCGCGCGCCTCGTCCGGGGTGAGCCGCAGCACCCACCGGCGGCCGGACTCGGCGGCGGCGCCGGCCAGGGCGCTGATCGCGGGGATGCCGAGGGGCGGCGCGGTGCGCCACACGAGTTCGAGGCGGACCTCGTCGGAGACGCGGGCCTTCAGCGCGGCGGGCGTGTCGCAGGCGATGACCCTGCCCTGGTCGATGACGGCGACCCGGTCGAGGACGGTCTCGGCCTCGATGACGTTGTGGGTGACCAGGACGACGGTGGCGCCGTGCTCGGCGCGCCGCCGGTCCACGGCGGCCCAGACGGCGCGCCGGGCGACGGGGTCCATGCCGGTGGTGGGCTCGTCCAGGACGAGCACCGGGCGCTCGCCGACGAGGGCGGCGGCGAAGCAGGCGAGCCGCCGCTGGCCGCCGGAGAGCTTCTTCAGGGGGCGCCCGGCGATCGGGGTCAGCCCGAGCTCCTCCAGGACGGCGTCGCGGGCGGCGCGGGCGGCGCGCAGGTCGAGGCCGCGCAGCCGGGCGGTGGTCTCGGCGGCCAGGGAGACGGTGAGCTCGTCGAGGGCGGTGGACTCCTGGCCGAGGTAGGCGAGGAGGCGGGAGGCGAGTTCGGGGCGGCGGACGATGTCGTGTCCGAGCAGGGTGACGGAGCCGGAGTCCGGCCGCAGCAGCCCGGTGAGCTGGCGGACCAGGGTGGACTTGCCGGCGCCGTTGGGGCCGAGGAGCCCGAAGACCTCTCCGCGCCGCACGTCGAGGCAGATGCCGTCGGTGGCGCGGGTCTCGGGCAGGGCGGGTGCGCCGCGCCGGCCGCGGACCGCGGGGTACGTCTTGACCAGGTCACGCACCGCGCAGACCACGCCGTCGGCCGCTGCCGTGCCGCTGCCGCCCTGCGGTCTCGCTGGTGCTGTGCCCGTACTCACGAGGGAGCAGCCTACGCGGCTCCGGGCCCTACTCGGGCGCCGGGGTCGCCGGGGCGCCCGGCACGGCGGCCGGCGGGGCGGCGACGCGGTCGGCCGCGGCGCGCACGTCGATCTCCCTCCAGAAGCCCGCGCGGATGGCGTAGCGGTCGTGTTCGTCGATCTGGTCGTCCTTGTGGGCGAGCAGGCCGAAGCGGGCGGCGTAGCGCAGGAGCTCGCCGTCGATGCGGTGCGGGATCCGCGGGTACATGGTGGCGAGCCTGTGGAGGTGGGCGGCCTCGGGGAGGCGCTCCATCCAGCGCCGGGCGAAGACCTGTCCGACCTCGAAGGGGTCGCCGCCGACGGTGGTGATGTCCTCCTCCCGGTCGGCCCAGCGCTGCTCGGCGCTGGTGAGCTGGGCGAGGGTGGGCAGGGAGGCGGTCTCGGCGGGCTCGCCGAGCGGTCCGGCCCGGTCGATCCAGCCCCGGTCGGAGGACCAGCGCAGGGCGCTGGCCGGGGAGGGGGCGGCGGACGGGGAGCCCTGCTGGTGGCCGGGTGCGCGCAGGGCGCCGGCGAGGTCCTTCGGGGTGGGTACGGGCTTCCCGCCGGCGGCGGGCGCGGGTACGGGGGCGGCGGCGCCCTGGGGTTCGGCGGGGGCCTGGGCGGTGCCGGCGGGCCCGGTACCGGAGCTGCGGGCCGCCTCGGCGAGGGCGGCCTCGGGGAGCGGGGCGGAGAGGATGGCGGCGATCTCGGGCCGGGGGGCGGGCGGCGGGGAGCACAGCCCGGCGAGGTCCTTGGCGCGGACGGCCCGGGTGATCCAGGCCCGGTCGAGGACGCGGCGCTCGTCGGCCTCGGCGACGAGGTCCTCGGACTGGTTGTAGTCGCCGTCGGCGGCCTGGACGGCCCACAGGTGGACGGCGACGCCGTGCTCCTTGGCGGACATCAGGCCGGGCAGCAGGTCGCCGTCGCCGGTGACGAGGACGATGTCGGAGCAGGCCCGGTTGCGGGCGAGTTCGGTGAGCTCCGCGTGCATGGCGGCGTCGACGCCCTTCTGGGCCCAGCGGCCGTCGCTGCGGGTCAGGGCGCCCAGGCGGACGGTGACGCGGGGCATGACGCGCAGCCGCCGGTGCTCGGGCTGCGGCACCCGGTCGGGTGCGCCGTCGAACCAGTAGATGCGCAGCAGGGGCTGCCGGGTGTCGGCCTCGGCGCGTTCGCGCAGGGCCTGGATGAGGGCGGCGTGGTCGACGGTGATGCGGGAGCGGGAGGGCTCGCCCGCGAGAAGGCTGGCGGCGGCGCCCAGCAGATAGCCGGCGTCCACCAGGACGACGCAGCGGTCCACGCGTTCCACCTCTTCCGTGGGGGTCCTCGGGTTTTACCCGAGTCTGCCCGACGGCATGGGGCTTGACGGCCGGAACTCGATCATCGGCGTGGCGGATCCGGTGCGTCTGTACGGTTCTGCGACGAAAGATCCAAAATGCGCGGTCTGTGGCGCTGTGTGAGTGTGAATGCGGTCCTGGCCCCTAGACCCTCACGGAGGTTCCACCATGGCCAAGAACAAGAACCAGAAGACCCCCGCCAAGCAGCAGTCGCGATCGTCCGGTCCGGAGGCCTCGCGCAGCACGGCGGATTCGCCGGCCGAGGCGCACTCCTCCGCGCCGAGTCCGATGGACATGGCGCGCAAGGGCAAGCAGAGGCGCTTCGGCCACAACTGACGCCGCGCTGCGACGCGTACGCGCGAAGGGCGCGCCCGGACCTCCGGGCGCGCCCTTCGCGGCGTTCGGGCCCCGTGGGGTCATCCGGCGAGGCAGGAGGGTCCGAGGAGGACCTTCAGGTCGCCGAAGAGGGCCGGGTCGGGCTGGACCCGGTGCCGGTCCAGGCGCAGCACGGTGGTGCTGCGGGGGCCCTGGAGCTTGATCCGCACCTCGGTGTTGCCCTTGTGGTGCCGGAGGATCTCGCCCAGCCGGGTGACCATCGGAGGGGTGACCTTGACGGTGGGGATGGTCAGGACGACGGGGGCGTTGGTGCCGGCGGAGGACAGGTCGGGGACCATCAGCTCCATGGCGACGAGGCGGGGGACGTCCTCCCGCTTGTCGAGGCGGCCCTTGACGAAGACGACGGCGTCCTCGACGAGCTGGGTGGAGACCAGCTGGTAGGTGGCGGGGAAGAACATGCACTCGATGGAGCCGGCCAGGTCCTCGACGGTGGCGATGGCCCAGGCGTTGCCCTGCTTGGTCATCTTGCGCTGGAGGCCCGAGATGATGCCGCCGATGGTGACGACGGCGCCGTCGGCGTGCTCGCCGCCGGTCAGCTGGGAGATGCCGGCGTCCGTCTTGTCGGACAGGACGTGCTCCAGGCCGAAGAGCGGGTGGTCGGAGACGTAGAGGCCGAGCATCTCGCGCTCCTGGGCGAGCAGGTAGGACTTCTCCCACTCGACGTCGGAGAACTCGACGTCGAGGCCGAAGCCGGGCTGGCCGCTGTCCTCGTCGCCCATGCCGCCGAAGAGGTCGAACTGGCCCTCGGCCTCCTTGCGCTTGACCGCCACCACGTTGTCGATCATGGGTTCGTGCTGGGCGACGAGGCCCTTGCGGGTGTGGCCCATCTCGTCGAAGGCGCCGGCCTTGATCAGCGACTCGACGGTCCGCTTGTTGCAGACGACGGCCTCGACCTTGTCGAGGAAGTCGGGGAAGGAGGAGAACTTCCCCTTCGACTTGCGGGTCTTGATGATCGAGTCGACGACGTTCTGGCCGACGTTGCGGACGGCGGTGAGGCCGAAGAGGATCACGTCGTCGCCCTGGGCGGCGAAGTTCGACTCGGACTCGTTCACGTTCGGCGGCAGCACCTTGATGCCCATGCGGCGGCACTCGTTCAGGTAGACGGCCGACTTGTCCTTGTCGTCCTTGACCGAGGTGAGCAGGCCCGCCATGTACTCGGCCGGGTGGTTGGCCTTGAGGTAGGCGGTCCAGTAGGAGACGAGGCCGTACGCGGCGGAGTGGGCCTTGTTGAAGGCGTAGCCGGCGAAGGGGACCAGGACGTCCCAGAGGGCCTGGATGGCCTCGTCGCTGTAGCCGTTCTTCCGGGCGCCGGCCTGGAAGATCGTGAAGTTCTTGGCCAGTTCCTCGGGCTTCTTCTTGCCCATGACGCGGCGGAGGATGTCGGCCTCGCCGAGCGAGTAGCCGGCGATGATCTGCGCGGCCTTCTGCACCTGCTCCTGGTAGACGATCAGGCCGTAGGTGACCGCGAGGACCTCTTCGAGCGGCTTCTCCAGCTCGGGGTGGATCGGGGTGATCTCCTGCTGGCCGTTCTTGCGCAGGGCGTAGTTGGTGTGCGAGTTCATGCCCATCGGGCCCGGGCGGTAGAGCGCGGACACGGCGGAAATGTCTTCGAAGTTGTCGGGCTTCATCAGGCGCAGCAGCGAGCGCATGGGGCCGCCGTCGAACTGGAAGACGCCGAGGGTGTCGCCGCGCTGGAGGAGCTCGAAGGTCTTGGGGTCGTCGAGCGGGAGGGCCAGGAGGTCGATGTCGATCCCCTTGTTGGCCTTCACCATCTTGACGGCGTCGTCCATGATCGTGAGGTTGCGCAGGCCGAGGAAGTCCATCTTCAGCAGGCCGAGCGCCTCGCAGCTCGGGTAGTCCCACTGGGTGATGGTGACGCCGTCCGTGTGCCGCACCCAGACGGGCACGTGGTCGGTGATCCGCTCGCTGGACATGATCACGCCGGCGGCGTGCACGCCCATCTGGCGGACCAGGCCCTCGACGCCGCGGGCGGTGTCGATGACCTTCTTCACGTCCGGCTCGTTCTCGTACATCGCGCGGACCTCGCCGGCCTCGGAGTACCGGGGGTGGGCGGGGTCGGTGATGCCGGAGAGCGGGATGCCCTTGCCGAGGACGTCGGCGGGCATGGCCTTGGTGATCCGGTCGCCCATGGCGTAGGGGTAGCCGAGGACGCGCGCGGAGTCCTTGATCGCGTTCTTGGCCTTGATGGTGCCGTAGGTGCCGATCATGGCGACCTTGTCCTGGCCGTACTTCTCGGTGACGTACCTGATCACCTCGACGCGCCTGCGCTCGTCGAAGTCGATGTCGACGTCGGGCATGGAGATGCGCTCGGGGTTGAGGAAGCGCTCGAAGATCAGGCCGTGCGGGATCGGGTCGAGGTCGGTGATGCCGAGCGCGTAGGCGACGATCGAGCCGGCCGCGGAGCCGCGGCCGGGGCCGACCGCGATGCCCTGGTTCTTGGCCCACATGATGAAGTCGGCGACCACGAGGAAGTAGCCGGGGAAGCCCATCGAGATGATCGTGTCCATCTCGTACTCGACCTGCTTCATGCGGTCCTCGGGGATGCCGCCGGGGAAGCGGCGGTGCATCCCGCGCATGGTCTCCTCGCGGAACCAGGTGACCTCGGTGTAGCCCTCCGGGATGTCGAACTTGGGCATGAGGTTCCGGAACTGGAACATGCCCTCGGTGTCGACCTGCTCGGCGACCAGCAGCGTGTTGGCGCAGCCCTCCTGCCAGGCGTCCGAGGAGTCGATGGCGTACATCTCGTCGGTGGACTTCAGGTAGTAGCCGGTGCCGTCGAACTTGAAGCGGTCGGGGTCGGAGAGGTTCTTGCCGGTCTGGATGCAGAGCAGGGCGTCGTGGGCGCCGGCCTCGTGCGCGTACGTGTAGTGGGAGTCGTTCGTCACCAGCGGCGGGATGCCGAGCTTCCGGCCGATCTCCAGCAGGCCGTCGCGGACCCGGCGCTCGATCTCGATGCCGTGGTCCATCAGCTCCAGGAAGTAGCGGCCCTCGCCGAAGATGTCCTTGTAGTCGGACGCGGCCTTGAGCGCCTCGTCGAACTGGCCGAGGCGGAGCCGGGTCTGCACCTCGCCCGAGGGGCAGCCGGTGGAGGCGATCAGGCCCTCGGACCACTGGGAGATGGTCTCCTTGTCCATGCGGGGCCACTTGGTCAGCCAGCCCTCGGCGTAGGCGTCGGAGGAGAGCCGGAAGAGGTTGTGCAGGCCGGTGCTGTTCGCCGCCCAGATCGTCTTGTGCGTGTAGCCGCCGGAGCCGGAGACGTCGTCCCGCTTCTGGTGGGGCTGGCCCCAGGTGATGCGGCGCTTGTTGCGCCGGGACTCGGGGGCGACGTACGCCTCGATGCCGATGATCGGGGTGATCCCGGCCTTCTGCGCGGAGTGGAAGAAGTCGTAGGCGCCGTGCAGGTTGCCGTGGTCGGACATGGCGATGTGCGTCATGCCCATTTCATTGCAGGCGTTGAACATGTCCTTGAGCCGCGCGGCACCGTCCAGCAGCGAGTACTGGGTGTGGACGTGCAGGTGCGTGAACGGCGTCTTGGCCACGGCGCTGTACTCCTGGGGGCTGGGGCTCGGGACAGGGGGGGCAGCTTCGAATCCTACGTCGCGCGGGGGACACATTCCGGGCGGCGGGCGGTACGGTCGGGCGTTGCAGAACCAGGGGCTCCGCTCCCGCGTCCACCCGGTCGGAACCCGTACCAGCCCGTGCACCAGGAGGAACCCGCCATGGCGGTCCCCGAGACGACGAACGAACAGCGCGCCGAGCAGATACTCGACGTCTTCGGCACCGCCTTCGGCGAGCTCCTCGCGGCGGACCCCGCGGCCTTCCAGGTCAAGTTCCGCAGGATGGCCGCCTCCGCCTTCGCCTTCTACCGCGGCACGGCCTGCCTCTTCTACGCCGACCTGGAGCACGAGTGGGCCGGGCGGGCCGGCGGGGGCCGGCGCCCCTACCTCGACGACCGGACCGGCCGCGTCTGGATCCACGGCGACCTGCACGCCGAGAACTTCGGCACGTACATGGACGCGGGCGGCCGCCTGGTCTTCAACGTCAACGACTTCGACGAGGCCTACGTCGGCCCCTTCACCTGGGACCTGAAGCGGTTCGCGGCCTCCGTCGCCCTGATCGGCTACACCAAGGCCCTCAGCGACACCCAGATCAGCGACCTGGTCCGGGTGTACGCGGCCGCCTACCGGGAGCGGATCGGCGTCCTGGCCGCCGGCCCCGCCGACGGCGAGGCCCCCTCCTTCACCCTGGACACCTCGCGGGGCCCGCTGCTGGATGCCCTGCGCGCGGCCCGCTCCCGGACCCGCTTCGGCCTGCTGGAGTCGATGACGGAGATCCGCGACCACGAGCGGCGCTTCGCGCCCGGCGGCGGCACCGTCGAGCTGGACGCGGCGACCCGGTACAAGGTGCTGTCCGCGTTCGACGCCTACCTGGAGACCCTGCCCGACGAATCGCTGGTCCGCCCGGACTCCTACCGCGTGAAGGACGTCGTGGGCCGGCGGGGCGTGGGCATCGGCTCGGCCGGGCTGCCCTCGTACAACATCCTGCTGGAGGGGCACAGCGACGCCCTGGAGAACGACGTCGTGATCTACCTCAAGCAGGCGCAGACCCCGGCCGTCTCGCGGCACGTCACGGACCGGGCGGTCCGGGACTCCTTCCGGCACGAGGGCCACCGCACGGTGATCTCCCAGCGGGCCCTCCAGGCGCACGCCGACCCGTGGCTGGGCTGGACCGAGCTGGACGGGACCGGGCAGCTGGTGGCCGAGGTCTCCCCGTACGCGGTGGACCTGGACTGGTCCGGCCTGGACGACCCGGAGGAGATCACGGCCGTCGTCGCCGACCTGGGACGCGCGACGGCGACCATGCACGCCGCGGCGGACGAGGCGGGCAGCGGCCACACCCTCGTGCCGTTCTCCACGGAGCGGGCCATCGACAGCGCGATCACCGCCGACGAGGAGGGCTTCCCGGAGCTGCTCGTGGACTTCGCGCACGCCTACGGGGCCCGGGCCCGGGCCGACCACCAGATCTTCGTCGACCTCTTCCGCAACGGCCGGATCCGGCCGTAGCGGCTCCCCCGGCGCGAAGCCCGGGGCACGGATTCACAGGGAGTCGTGGCAGACTCGCCGCGATGGAGATGTCAGGGGCAGGACCGAGGGCGCTGCGCGTCGCGCTGTTCAGCGCGCTCGTCGTGCTGCTCTCGGCCGGCTCGCACGTCCTGATGTCCCGGGTGCCGCTGCCGCCGGTCCTCGCGGCCGGGGCCTTCGCGGCCGTCTTCGTGATCGCCTGGCCGCTGGCGGGCCGCGAGCGGGGCCTCGGCCCGATCGCCGCCCTGCTCGTCCCGCTGGAGCTGGCTGCCGACACCGTCTTCACCGCCGGCCAGCACGTCTGCTACGGGCCCGCCGGCGGACCGGTGTCCGGCCCGCTGCGCGCGCTCGGCCTGCACGGGCTGTGCGGCGGCGAGCCGCTCGGCGGACCGCTGGCCGAGGTCACCGACGCCGCCGGCGACCCCGCCGCGCTGCTGGCCTCGCCCGGCCCGTGGACCCCGTGGCTGCTGCTCGGCGCGCACGTCTGCGTCGGCCTGCTGGCCGCGGTCTGGCTGCGGCACGGCGAGCGGGCCCTGGCCCAGCTGCTGAGGGCGGCGGCCGCCTCGGCGTTCCGGCCGCTGCTGCTGGCCGCGGCCTCGGCGGCGGTGCGGGCCGGCCGCCCCGGGCGCGGGCCGCGGCCCGACCGGGCGGACCGGGGCGCCCGTACCCGCTTCCCCGTCCACTCCGTGGGGCTCAGGGGGCCTCCCGTACGCGGCGCGCTCACGCGCGCCTGACCCGTACGGCACGTCCCCGTTTCCACGTCAGCACCACACCCACGGAGAACACCATGAGCGCACGCAACAGCCAAGCGAACAAGGCGGCGGCCCGCGAGCGGCTGCGCGCCGAGCGCGAGAAGCAGGCGAAGAAGGCGAAGGTCCGCCGCCAGGTGACGGTCGCCGGCGCCGTCGTCGCCGCCCTCGCGCTGGCCGGCGGCATCGGCTACGCGGTCGTCCAGGCCAACCAGCCCGACGAGTGGGAGAAGGCGGCGACGGCGCCGCTGACCGCCCCGAAGAACACCTCGGGCGACAACGGCACGACCGTCGTCCTCGGCAAGGCCGACGCGAAGAAGACGCTGGAGCTGTTCGAGGACGCCCGCTGCCCGGTCTGCTCGCAGTTCGAGCAGGGCGTCGGCCCGCAGATAAAGAAGGACCTGGACGCCGGCAAGTACAAGCTGCAGTTCGTCGGCGCGACCTTCCTGGACAAGGGCCTGGGCGGCAGCGGCTCGAAGAACGCGCTGAGCGCGCTCGGCGCCGCCCTGAACGTCGGCCCGGAAGCGTTCCTGGAGTACAAGACCGCCCTCTACGCCAAGGAGAACCACCCCGAGGAGCGGGACGACAAGTTCAGCGACGACGCCTACCTGCTGAAGATCGCCGACCAGGTCCCGGCACTCAAGGGGAACGCCGAGTTCAAGAAGGCCGTCGAGGAGGGCACCTTCAACCGCTGGGCGGTCGAGCTGTCCAAGGAGTTCGACAAGGCCGGCGTGAAGGGCACCCCCGCGCTGAAGATGGACGGCAAGGAGATCGGCCTGAAGATGACGGCGGAGGAGTTCACGGCCGCCGTGGACAAGGCCATCGCCGGCTGATCCCCGGGCGTCCGCGCCGCGGCGCGGACGCCCACCCTCCCCTCCCAACGGGCGGGCGGACTCCTGGAGTTCGCCCGCCCGTTGCCGTCCGAGGTGTGTACTCGCGGTGATACCCGTCAGTAATATGATGATCCGTGACCAGTCATCTCACCTCCCACACCGCTGCGGCAACTCCCCGCCGCCGTACGGTCGTCAAGGCGGCGGCGGCCACGGCCGCACTCACGCCGCTCGCGGCGGCCCTGGGCGCCACGCCCGCCTCGGCCGCGTCCGCCGGCCCCGCCTTCCTCCACGGCGTCGCCTCCGGCGACCCCCTCCCCGACGGCGTCCTGCTGTGGACCCGCGTCACCCCCGTCCCCGAGGCGGTGCCCGGCTCCGGCCTCGGCCCGGCCGTCCCGGTGGCCTGGGAGGTCGCCGAGGACAGGGCGTTCGCCCGCGTCGTGGCGAGCGGCACCGTCACCGCGACGGCCGCCGCCGACCACACCGTCAAGGCAGACGTCCGCGGACTCGCCCCGCAGACGGCCTACTTCTACCGGTTCACGGCCGGCTCCGCGGTCTCCGCGGTCGGGCGCACCCTGACCGCCCCCCGCCACGACGCCCGCACGGACCGGGTCCGCTTCGGCGTGGCCTCCTGCTCCAACTGGGAGTCCGGGTACTTCTCCGCCTACCGCCACCTGGCCGCCCGCGCCGACCTGCACGCGGTCCTGCACCTGGGGGACTACGTCTACGAGTACGGGAGCGGCGCCTACCCCGAGGCCAAGTACACCGTCCGCCCCCACGAGCCGCGGCACGAGACCACCACGCTCGCCGACTACCGGATCCGGCACGGCCGGTACAAGACGGACGCCGACCTCCAGGCCCTGCACGCGGCGCATCCGGTCATCGCGATCTGGGACGACCACGAGATCGCCAACGACGCCTGGGCGGGCGGCGCGGAGAACCACACGCCGGGCACCGAGGGGGACTGGGCCGCCCGCGCGGCCGCCGCCAAGCAGGCGTACTTCGAGTGGATGCCGGTGCGCCCCTCCACCGCGGGCACCGTCTACCGGCGCCTGCGCTTCGGCTCCCTCGCCGACCTGCACCTGCTCGACCTGCGCAGCTTCCGCTCGCAGCCGGTCAAGGTGGGCAGCGGGGCGGTGGACGACCCCGAGCGCACCATCACGGGGCGGGCGCAGCTGGACTGGCTGAAGGCGGGCCTTGCATCGTCGGACGCCGCCTGGAAGCTCGTCGGCACCTCGGTCATGATCTCGCCGCTGGCGTTCGGCTCGCTGCCGGCGCACCTGCTCGCGCCGCTGGCCAAGCTCCTCGGCCTGCCGCAGGGCGGGATCGCGATCAGCACGGACCAGTGGGACGGGTACACCGACGACCGCAAGGAGCTGCTGGCGCACCTGAGGGACCGGAACATCCGGAACACGGTGTTCCTGACGGGCGACATCCACATGGCCTTCGCCAACGACGTCCCGGTGAACATGGCGACGTACCCCGGCTCGGGGACGGCTGCCACCGAGTTCGTCGTCACCTCGGTGACCTCGGACAACATCGACGACCTGCTGCACGTGCCCGCGCACACGGCCTCACTGGCGGCGGAGACCGCCATCCGGGCGGCGAACTGGCACGTCAAGTGGCTGGACATGGACTCGCACGGGTACGGCGTGCTGGACGTGACGGCCGAGCGCTCGCAGATGGACTACTACGTCGTGTCCGACAAGCGCCGGCAGGACGCGCGGGCGTCCTGGACCCGCTCGTACCGGACCCGGAGCGGCTCGCAGAAGGTGGAGCGGGCATGGAGCCCGGTGCACTGATCATTCGCTGACAAACCGTCAATTCTACGGCGCGAGGGGGGTGCTTGGTTCAGACCAGGCGCCCCTCACGGCCCACAAGCAACAAATCTTTTACACACAGGCCTTGTCACAGGCATGACATGGACACATAAGCTTCGCGCCAGCGTGAGGAAGTCCCTCACCCCCCACCACGCTCGCGAGGAGTACACGTGCGCGCCTCTGCCCGCATATCCCCCAAGCTCCGCCGCCGCCTGCTCGTTCCGGCCGCCCTGGCCGGAGCCCTGGCGTTCTCCCCCGTCTCCGCCCCCGCCACGCTGGCCGCCGCCCCCACCGGCGCCGAGCAGTGTGCCGAGGAGGGCGCCGGCGCCCCCGCCGGCGCCCGCGTCGCCCGGCCGCACGACAAGCACGCCGACGAACCCAACGAGGTGACGGAGGCCCAGGTCAAGGCCATGGACGCCGACCTGGCCAAGAAGCTCTCCCAGACGGGCCCGCAGCGCCAGATGCGCGCCGCCGAGGCGACCGCCGCCACGACCGTCCCGGTCTACTTCCACGTCATCCACAACGGCACCCAGGGCAAGCTGTCCGCCGCGGACATCAGCAACCAGCTCGCCGTCCTCAACGCCGCCTTCGGCGGCCAGGGCACCGGGAACGTCAACGCCGGCTACCAGTTCCAGCTGGTCTCCACCGACTACACCGACAACGCCGCCTGGTACGGCGTCTCCCACGGCTCGCAGGCCGAGAAGGACATGAAGAACGCCCTGCGCAAGGGCGGCTCGAACGCGCTCAACGTCTACACCGCCGACCTCGGCGGCGGCCTGCTCGGCTGGGCGACCTTCCCGAGCTCCTACGCCTCGCAGCCGAAGATGGACGGCGTCGTCCTGCTCAACTCCTCGCTGCCGGGCGGCTCCGCCGCGAACTACAACGAGGGCGACACCGCGACCCACGAGGTCGGCCACTGGATGGGCCTGTACCACACCTTCCAGGGCGGCTGCAACGGAAGCGGTGACTCCGTGGCCGACACCCCGGCCGAGAAGAGCGCCGCGTACGAGTGCCCGACCGGCCGCGACAGCTGCGCCAGGAAGGCCGGCGCCGACCCGATCCACAACTTCATGGACTACACGTACGACTCCTGCATGTACCAGTTCACCGCCGGCCAGGTGGCCCGCATGAACAGCATGTGGACCGCATACCGCGCCTGACCCGTCCGACCGCGCGCGAGGGGCGGGGCACCGGTTCCCCCGGTGCCCCGCCCCTCGCCGCCTCCCCCGCCCCTACAGGCTGTCCAGGAAGCCGGCCGCCGCCTTCCACGCCTGCTCCGCGGCCTCCGCGTCGTAGTCCTCCAGTCCCGGGTCGGTGAACAGGTGCCCGGCGCCCGGGTAGCGGTGCACCTCGACGTCCGCGCCGGCCCGCTGCATCCGCAGGTACCAGGCCGTCAGCCAGTCGTGCGGCTCGAACGGATCGGGGTCGGCCACGTGCAGCTGCACCGGCAGCCCGTCCACGGACGCGTCCTCCCCCAGGTCGGCCGTGCCGTGCAGGAGCAGCAGCCCGCGCGCCTTCTCGTCGGCCAGTGCCAGGTGCTGGGCGACCGACCCGCCGAAGGAGAAGCCCGCATAGACCAGCCCGCGGTCGGAGTACGGGGCGGCCGCCGCCACCGCGCGCCGCAGCAGCTCGTCCCGGCCCAGCTCGTCCCGGTGCGCCACGCCCTCCTCGACGGTCTCGAAGGTGCGCCCCTCGAACAGGTCCGGCACCTGCACCTCGTGGCCGGCAGCGCGCAGCCGCCCGGCCGCCTCGTGCACCGCGGGCCGCAGCCCGTACGTCGAATGGAAGAGCATGATGTCCATGTCTCCCATCGTGCCAGTTTCCGAGCGCGTGTTCCGGTTACCCGGAAGGCCATGGACACGGACACCCTTCTCCGGCCCCTCCTGTACGCCTGCGGCGCACTCGCCGCCACCCTGGCCGCCGGGTGGCTGCTCGACGTGCTGCTGCGCCGCGCCGCCGCCCGGCCCGGCGACACCCCGCTGTGGGTGATGCTGCGCCGCTGCCGCCGGCCGTTCCGCCTCGCGCTGTGCGCGCTCCTGCTGCGCGGCACCTACCGGCAGGCCGGGATCCTGCCCGACCACTCCCCCGCCGTGGGCCGCACCCTGACCCTCGTACTGATCGCCTCGACGGCCTGGCTGCTCACCGGCATCGCCACCGCCGTCGTGGACGCCGCGTACGCCCGCTACGCCGGCCGCACCTCCGACCAGGCCCGGGTCCGCCGGGTCCGCACACAGGTCACGCTGATCCAGCGGGTGGTGACGGCCGCCGTCGTGGTGGTCGCCGCGGCCGCCATGCTGCTGACCTTCCCGGCCATGCGGGCCGTCGGCACCTCCGTCCTGGCCTCCGCGGGCCTCATCGGCATCGTCGCCGGCATCGCCGCCCAGTCCTCGCTGGGCAACCTGTTCGCCGGCCTCCAGATCGCCTTCGGCGACACCGTCCGCATCGGCGACACCGTCGTCGTGGACCGCGAGTGGGGCACCGTCGAGGAGATCACCCTCACCTTCCTGGTGGTCCGCACCTGGGACGAGCGGCGCATCACCATGCCCGTGTCGTACTTCACGGCCAAGCCGTACGAGAACTGGTCCCGCGGCGGCGCCGAGATGACCGGCACCGTCTTCTGGCACCTGGACCACAGCGCCCCCGTCGACGCCATGCGCCGCCAGCTCCGCCGGATCCTCGCCGAAGTCCCCGCATGGGACGGCCGGGCGTCCGACCTCGCCGTGACCGACACCACACCGCACACGATCGAGGTCCGCGCCGTGCTCACGGCGAAGGACGCCTCCGACGTGTGGACGGCCCGCTGCGCGGTCCGCGAGCGCATGCTGGCCTGGCTGGTGGAGCACCACCCGTACGCCCTGCCCCGCATCGCGACCACCGCCGCCGTCCCGCCGCCCGCCGACCGGACCGGCGGCGGCGCGGCCGCGGAGGGCGCCACCGCCGGCGCCCGCGCCTGACCCCGGCCGGCCCCCGGCCCGCTACGGCGCCCGCAGGCTGCGGACGTCGAGGTGGAGCAGCACCCGGTCGACGACCTCCGGGTCCGCGCCGGGCTCGCTGCGCGCCGCCAGCACCTCGTGCCGGGCGGCGGACAGCATCTCCCGCCCGGCGGCGGTGGTCACGAAGACCAGCGCCACCGCGAGCAGCAGGATCGGCCGGACGTTCGCGGCGAACTGCCGCCAGGAGGTGCGCTGCGCGGAGGCGTACAGCAGGGGCGGCAGCACCAGCGGCAGGATGTACTCGGGCGGGATGTCGACGTTCGGGACGGCGGGCACGAGGGCGAGCACGGCCCCGGCCAGCGTCATCAGGACGGGCGCCGGGAGCCCCAGCCGGTCCCCGAGGGGCACCGAGACGACCGCCCCGAGCAGCAGCACGAACAGCAGGGCAAGCTGATCCACTCCCCCACCCTGCCGGCCCGCGGCCGGGGGGCCGGGGGCCGGGGATTCAGGGCCTGGCGCCGCGGGCGTCCAGCGTGCGCCGCATCGCGCAGTGGGCGATGCCCGCCTCCTCGTACGCGGGGCCGTACGGCTCGTAGCCGAGCCGCTCGTAGAAGCCGAGGGCGTGGACCTGTGCGCCGAGAGTGACCGCGGTCAGCCCGAGCCGGGCGGCCTCCGCCTCGATCGCCCGGACCAGCGCCGCCCCGACGCCGAGGCCGCGGGCGGGCGCGGCGACGGCGAGGCGGCCGAGCGAGCCGGCTGCCGGGTCGCCGGTCTTGCCGAGGGCTGCCGGGCCGTGCAGCAGCCGGCCGGTGCCGAGCGGGGTCCCGTCGGCCGCGACGGCCAGGACGTGGACCGCGGCCGCGTCGTAGGCGTCGTACTCGACGGACTCCGGTACGGACTGCTCGACGACGAACACCTCCGTGCGCAGCGCGAAGCAGGCCTCCAGGTCCTCCGGCGAGGCGGCGCGCCGGACCGTGAACGGGGCGGGCGCCGCGGCGGGGTCCGGCACGTCCGTCACTCGCTCTCGGCGCGGATCACGTCCAGGGCGTGCTGGAGGTCCGCCGGGTAGCCGCTCTCGAACTCGACCCACTGCCCGTCGGCGGGGTGCTCGAAGCCGAGGCGCACGGCGTGCAGCCACTGGCGGGTCAGCTTCAGCCGCTTGGCGATGGTCGGGTCGGCCCCGTAGGTGAGGTCGCCGACGCAGGGGTGCCGGTGGGCGGACATGTGGACGCGGATCTGGTGGGTGCGCCCGGTCTCCAGCTTGATGTCGAGCAGGGAGGCGGCGCGGAAGGCCTCGATCAGGTCGTAGTGGGTGACCGACGGCTTGCCGTCCTGGGTCACGGCCCACTTGTAGTCGGCGCTGGGGTGCCGGCCGATCGGGGCGTCGATGGTGCCGCTCATCGGGTCGGGGTGGCCCTGGACGAGGGCGTGGTAGCGCTTGTCGACGACGCGCTCGCGGAACTGGTTCTTCAGCGAGGTGTAGGCGCGCTCGGACTTGGCGACGGCCATGAGGCCGGAGGTGCCGACGTCGAGGCGGTGCACGATGCCCTGGCGCTCGGCGGCGCCGGAGGTGGAGATGCGGTAGCCGGCGGCGGCGAGGCCGCCGATGACGGTGGTGCCGGTCCAGCCGGGGCTCGGGTGGGCGGCGACGCCGACCGGCTTCATGATGACCACGATGTCGTCGTCGTCGTGGATGATCTCCATGCCGGGGACGGGCTCGGCGACGACCTCGACGGGGCGCGGCGGGGCGGGCATCTCGACCTCGAGCCAGGCGCCGCCGTGGACGCGCTCGGACTTCCCGACGACGCTGCCGTCGACCGAGACCTTCCCCGCGGCGGCGAGCTCGGCGGCCTTCGTCCGGGAGAAGCCGAACATACGGGAGATGGCGGCGTCGACGCGCTCGCCTTCGAGGCCGTCGGGTACGGGCAGGGTGCGGATCTCGGGAATCGTGCTCACCCGTCGAGTATGCCGGACTCGGCGGGGCCCCGGTCCCGGCCCCGTCAGTCCTTGTGGACCGTACCGTCCGGGTCGAGTCCCCGGAAGGACAGCAGGACGATCAGGATGCCGCCGCAGACGATCGCCGTGTCGGCGAGGTTGAAGACGGCGAAGTGGGCGGGCGCGATGAAGTCGACGACGGCGCCGCGGAACACGCCCGGCGAGCGGAAGATCCGGTCGGTGAGGTTGCCCAGCGCCCCGCCGAGGAGCAGGCCGAGCGCGATCGCCCACGGCAGGCTGTACAGCTTGCGGGCCAGCCGGACGATCACGACGATCACCGAGGCGGCGATCACCGTGAAGAGGATCGTGAAGGCCTCGCCGAAGCCGAAGGCCGCGCCCGGGTTGCGGACGGCCTCGAACCGCAGCAGGTCGCCGATGATCCGGATGGGCGGCTGGTGCTCCAGCTCCGCCACGACGACCATCTTGGTGCCCAGGTCGAGCAGGTAGGCGATGGCCGCGACGACGAGCAGCGCCGCGATCCTCCGGCGCCCCCTGGGCGCCTCGGGCTCGGGCTGGGCTTCGTCCCCGACCTCCGGCGTACCGATGATGCGCTCCGCCTCTGCCACGTGAGTCCCTCGAACTAGCTCGAACCGGTTCCCGCCAGGTTCCGGGGACCCTGACGAGACACGAGGGTACGTCAGGGTCCGCCGCCCGCGCCGCCCGGGACGGCTCCCCGGGTGCGGGAGGGGCTCTCCGGTGGTGCGTCCGGCACTAGTGCCGCCGCTCCTGCTTCTGCTTGCAGTCCACGCAGAGGGTGGCGCGGGGGAAGGCCTGCATGCGGGCCTTGCCGATGGGCTTGCCGCAGCTCTCGCACAGGCCGTAGGTGCCGGCGTCGAGGCGCTCCAGGGCGCGCTCGGTCTGCTCCAGCATCTCGCGGGCGTTGGCGGCGAGCGCCATCTCCGACTCGCGGGTGATGTTCTTGGTGCCGGTGTCGGCCTGGTCGTCGCCGGCGCCGTCGCCGGAGTCCCGCATCAGGCCGGTGATCGCCTCGTCCGAGGCGTGCAGCTCGTCGCGCAGCCGTACGGCCTCGTCGGTCAGCCCGGTGCGGGCCTCGGCGACCTCGGCCGGTGTCCACGGGTCCTCGCCCGGCCGTACGGCGAGCTCGCCGGGGGCGGCGGGGGCCGCGGTGGCACCCGCCGGCATCCCGCCGCCGACGACGGCGTCGGCGGTCTTCCTGGCTGTGCCGGTGCTCTTCTTGGCAACCACTTTCCGGGCTCCCGTCTGTCGCGCGGCCTGGGCCGCCGCCTCGGCCCCGGCCGAGGCGGCCGCGGCCTTCCTCGCGGCCGCGGCCGTCCTGCGGGCCGCGGCCGGCTTGCGGGCGGCCTTGCCGACAACCTGCTCGGGAGGACTCCCGGCGGTCTTCTTCGCCACCATGGCCGCGGCCCCTTCACATACTGTGACCTTGCTCGCGCATCGTGCCGGAACGATAAGTCGGCTCCCGTCGCGCGGCAACGGGGCACGCGCCCGCCGAGCCGACCTGCATCCGTTGTGCCCAGCCGGGAGCCCGGTAATCCGCCCCGCCCGGCCCGCCGCCGCCCGCGCCGGCGCACCGGGCCGTTCGGGTCACGCGCCCTGCCGGGCCGGCCGGGCCGCGCGGACACCGCAAAACCGGTCCGCCCCGCGGCGCCCCGCCCCGTACACTGGCCCCAGCGAAAGGCATGGACGGGGACGAGTAGCGTCGGACGCAGCCGTGAGCGACCCGGGGACGGTGAGAGCCCGGGGGCGAGCGCGACGTGAAGGATCACCCCTGAGCCGCCGGAAGAAAGCCGCCACGGCTCCGCGCGCGGAGTCCCGTACGGCAAGTAGAACCGGCTTCGCACCTCAATGAGGGGGCCGCCGGACCCGTCCGGAGGCCAAGGAGGGTGGTACCGCGGGAGCACGTCCCCGCCGCGGGGGCGGCAGGCTCTCGTCCCTCCGGACGGAAGTGCAGACCGCCGGAGGAAGAGCCCAGCCCCATGACGACACCGCCCCAGTACCGCCCGGTACCCGCCCAGGTCGACCTGCCCGCCCTCGAACACGCCGTTCTCGACTTCTGGCGCGAGAACAAGACCTTCGCCAAGACCCTGGAGCAGTCCGAGGGCCGCCCGGAATGGGTCTTCTACGAGGGCCCGCCCACCGCGAACGGCATGCCCGGCGCCCACCACATCGAGGCCCGCGTCTTCAAGGACGTCTTCCCCCGCTTCCGCACCATGCGCGGCTACCACGTCGCCCGCAAGGCGGGCTGGGACTGCCACGGCCTGCCCGTCGAGCTCGCCGTCGAGAAGGAGCTCGGCTTCAACGGCAAGCAGGACATCGAGGCGTACGGCATCGCCGAGTTCAACGCGAAGTGCCGCGAGTCCGTGACCCGGCACACCGACGCGTTCGCCGAGCTGACGACCCGCATGGGCTACTGGGTCGACCTGGACGAGGCGTACCGGACCATGGACCCCGAGTACGTGGAGTCCGTGTGGTGGTCGCTGAAGGAGATCTTCAAGAAGGGGCTGCTGGTCCAGGACCACCGCGTCGCCCCCTGGTGCCCGCGCTGCGGCACCGGCCTGTCCGACCACGAGCTGGCCCAGGGCTACGAGACGGTCGTCGACCCCTCCGTCTTCGTCCGCTTCCCGCTGACTTCCGGCCCCCTCGCCGGCGAGGCCTCCCTCCTCGTGTGGACGACGACCCCCTGGACCCTGGTGTCCAACACCGCGGTGGCCGCCCACCCGGACGTGGAGTACGTCGTCGCGACCGACGGCACCGAGAAGCTGGTCGTCGCCCGCCCGCTGCTGGAGAAGGCCCTCGGCGAGGGCTGGGAGGCGACCGGGCAGTCCTTCACCGGCCGCGAGATGGAGCGCTGGGGCTACGAGCGCCCCTTCTCCCTCGTGGAGTTCCCCGAGCCGGCGCACTACGTCGTCAACGCCGAGTACGTCACGACCGAGGACGGCACGGGCCTGGTCCACCAGTCCCCCGCCTTCGGCGCCGACGACCTCGCGGTCTGCCGCGCGTACGGCCTGCCCGTCGTGAACCCGGTCCGCCCCGACGGCACCTTCGAGGAGGACGTCCCGCTGGTCGGCGGCGTCTTCTTCAAGAAGGCCGACGAGAAGCTGACCGCCGACCTCGACGCCCGCGGCCTGCTCTTCCGGCACATCGCCTACGAGCACAGCTACCCGCACTGCTGGCGCTGCCACACCGCGCTGCTGTACTACGCGCAGCCGTCCTGGTACATCCGCACCACCGCCGTCAAGGACGCGATGCTGCGGGAGAACGGGAGGACCAACTGGTTCCCCGAGTCGGTCAAGCAGGGCCGCTTCGGCGACTGGCTGAACAACAACATCGACTGGGCGCTGTCCCGCAACCGCTACTGGGGCACCCCGCTGCCGATCTGGCGCTGCGAGGACGGCCACCTGACGTGCGTCGGCTCGCGTGCCGAGCTGTCCGAGCTGTCGGGCGCCGACCACTCCGGCCTGGACCCGCACCGCCCGTACATCGACGACGTCACCTTCCCCTGCACCGCCGAGGGCTGCGCGCACACCGCGGTCCGCGTGCCGGAGGTGATCGACGCCTGGTACGACTCGGGCTCGATGCCGTTCGCGCAGTGGGGCTACCCGTACAAGAACAAGGAGGTCTTCGAGAAGCGCTACCCGGCGCAGTTCATCTCGGAGGCCATCGACCAGACCCGCGGCTGGTTCTACACGCTGATGGCGGTCGGCACCCTGGTCTTCGACAAGTCCTCGTACGAGAACGTGGTCTGCCTCGGCCACATCCTCGCCGAGGACGGCCGGAAGATGTCCAAGCACCTGGGCAACATCCTCCAGCCGATCCCGCTCATGGACCAGCACGGCGCCGACGCGGTGCGCTGGTTCATGGCGGCCGGCGGCTCCCCGTGGGCGGCCCGCCGCGTCGGCCACGGCACGATCCAGGAGGTCGTCCGCAAGACGCTCCTGACGTACTGGAACACCGTCGCCTTCCAGGCCCTGTACGCCCGCACCTCCAACTGGGCGCCCTCCGCGGCCGACCCGGCGCCGGCCGACCGCACGGTCCTGGACCGCTGGCTGCTGTCCGAGCTGAACACGCTGGTGGCCGAGACCACCGAGGCGATGGAGGCGTACGACACGCAGCGGGCGGGCAAGCTGCTGTCGGCCTTCGTGGACGACCTGTCGAACTGGTACGTGCGCCGCTCGCGCCGCCGGTTCTGGCAGGGCGACGCGGCGGCGCTGCGCACCCTCCACGAGGTCGTCGAGACGGTCACGCGCCTGATGGCCCCGCTGACGCCGTTCATCACGGAGCGGGTCTGGCAGGACATGGTCGTCCCGGTCGCCCCGGACGCCCCGGAGTCCGTCCACCTGTCGACCTGGCCGGTCGCCGACACGTCCGCGATCGACCCGGTGCTGTCGCGGCAGATGCAGCTGGTGCGCCGCCTGGTCGAGCTGGGCCGCGCCACGCGCGCCGAGTCGGGCGTCAAGACCCGCCAGCCGCTCTCGCGGGCCCTGGTGGCCGCGGCGGGCTTCGACGCGCTGTCGCCCGAACTCCAGGCGCAGATCACGGAGGAGCTGAACGTCTCCTCCCTCGCCTCGCTGTCCGAGGTCGGCGGCTCCCTGGTCGACACCACGGCGAAGGCCAACTTCCGGGCGCTCGGCAAGCGTTTCGGCAAGGGCGTCCAGGACGTGGCCAAGGCGGTCGCCGCGGCGGACGCGGCCGCGCTGTCGCTGGCGCTCCGCTCCGGCGAGGCCGCGGTCGAGGTGAACGGCGAGACGGTCGTCCTCACCCCGGAGGAGGTCATCATCACGGAGACCCCGCGCGAGGGCTGGTCGGTCGCCTCGGACTCGGGCGCGACGGTCGCCCTGGACCTGGAGATCACCCCGGAGCTGCGGCTCGCGGGCCTGGCCCGTGACGCGATCCGCCTGATCCAGGAGGCCCGCAAGAACTCCGGCCTGGACGTCGCGGACCGGATCGCGCTCCGCTGGACCGCGGCCGACCCGGAGGTCGTGACCGCGCTGACCGGCCACGCGGACCTCATCGCGGAGGAGGTCCTGGCCACGGACTTCGCCGAGGGCGAGGCCGACGGCACGTACGGGGAGGCGTTCACCGACGAGTCGCTGACGCTCTCCTTCCGCCTCCGCAAGGCGTAACGGCACCGGAAGCAGGCAGCGGCGCCCTCCCCGATCGGGGAGGGCGCCGTTCTTTCGTTCGAGGCACGCAGCGGGGCGGACCGGATTCGAACCGGCGTCCTCCCTCTTGCCGAGAAGGCGCGACGACCTCTGCGCTACCGCGCCGCTGCGCGCGGCCCACTGTAGCGGCGGGCGGGCGCGCGGAACGGGCCGGGCCCGGGTTCCGTGGGGAACCCGGGCCCGGCCCGTGCTGACTGCCTGCCGGCCGCTGGGCGGCGGGCCTACGTCAGTTGTCGTCCTCGTCGATGAGGAAGCCGCGCATCGGGGACGGCGCCTGCATGGGCGAGGGCCCTGCCGGCCGCACCGGAGCCATCGGCTGCGTCATGGCGGGGGACATCTGCTGCTGTCCGCCGTACGACGGGCCGCCCATCGGGGAGGGGCCGCCCATCGGGGACGGTCCGCCCATGCCCATGGCACCGGCCGGGGCCATCGACGGGGAGGGCGACGCCGGCAGCGCGGGGCCCGCGGGGTTCCGCGGCGGGGCCAGGGAGTCGTCGGCCTGGGTCTCCAGCTGGCGCAGCTGGGACTCCAGGTAGGACTTCAGGCGCGTGCGGTACTCGCGCTCGAAGCCCCGCAGGTCCTCGACCTTGCGCTCCAGCGTGGCGCGGGCGGACTCCAGGGAGCCCATCGCGACGCGGTGCTTCTCCTGGGCGTCCCGCTCCAGCGCGTCGGCCTTGGCGCGGGCGTCGCGCTCCAGGCCCTCGGCACGGCTGCGCGCCTCGCCGACGATCTTGTTGGCCTCGGAGCGGGCCTCGGCGATGGCCTGGTCGGCGGTCTGCTGCGCCAGCGACAGGACGCGGGCGGCGCTGTCGCCGCCGGGGCCCTGCTGCGGGAGCTGCGGCTGCTGGCCCATGGGCTGCATCTGCTGGCCCATCGGCTGCATGGGCTGACCCATCGGCTGCATCTGCTGGCCCATGGGCTGCATCTGCTGGCCGAGCGGGTTCTGGCCGCCCATCGACTGCTGGCCCATCTGCTGCATCGGCTGGCCCATCGGCTGCATGGGGCCGCCCATCGGGCCGGGGCCGCCGGGGCCCTGCGGGCCGGGGCCGCCGGGACCGGCGGGAAGCTGCGGCTGGCCGCCCGGGAGCTGCGGCGGGCCCATCTGCGGCGGGCCCTGCTGGGCCGGCGGGCCGGATATGGCGGCGGGCACCGGGGCGCCGGGTCCGCGCTGGTCCTGGGGCTCCGGCTTGCGCATGCCCTGCTGCTGCTGGTTCTGCGCGGCGGCGCGCGTGGCCGCGGCCAGCTTGGCGCGCAGGTCCTCGTTCTCGCGCAGCAGGCGCGTCAGCTCGGCTTCGACCTCGTCGAGGAAGGCATCGACCTCGTCCTCGTCATAGCCTTCTCGGAGGCGGACGGTCGTGAACTGCTTGTTCCGCACGTCCTCGGGAGTCAGCGGCATGTCTTCTTCACCTCTACGTAGTCGTCGGCAGTCGGCAGGACCGTATCGGGACTGTCCCCGCGCTCGCGGGAAAGCTCATCGTTCACACGCTTCTCGCAGCGGTGCTCACGAAGCTGATGAGGATGTAAACGATGATCATCAGAACGAAGAAGGACAGGTCCAGTGCCACGCCCCCGAGACGCAACGGCGGAATGAACCGCCGGAGAAGCTTGAGCGGCGGATCGGTCACAGTGTAGGTCGCCTCCAGGACGACCACCATCGCCTTGCCGGGTGTCCATGAACGTGCGAACTGGAAGACGTAGTCCATCACCAGTCGGAAGATCAGCACGATGAGGAAGCACATCAGCGCGATGTAGACCACCTGTAGTGCGACACCCATCCCGTGCTTCCCTCTCCCCTGCTCTCGCCCTGCTCCCGGCCCCGTGTCTGACGGATCGGTCTAGCTTTGGTTGAAGAACCCGCCCTCCGCGATGCGGGCCTTGTCCTCCGCCGTGACATCGACGTTAGCAGGCGAGAGCAGGAACACCTTCTGCGTCACTCGTTCAATGCTGCCGTGCAATCCGAACACGAGACCGGCGGCAAAGTCGACAAGTCGCTTCGCGTCGGTGTCGTCCATCTCCGTGAGGTTCATGATCACCGGAGTGCCCTCACGGAAGTGTTCCCCGATGGTACGGGCCTCGTTGTAGGTCCGGGGGTGCAGCGTCGTGATGCGGTACGGCTCCCGCTCGGAGACGACCTTGGGCATGATCACGGGGGCGTTCTTCTCCAGGTTCGTGCGTTCAGGTGTGATGGATGCCACGGGGGCGATTCGCGCAGGACGTCCGCTTTCCACCGGGGACGGGACGGGTTCCCGTTGCGCCGGAGGCTGTACGGCTCGTACCGGTTCGTCCGTTACGGGCGTTTGGTGCGCGGGCTGCTGGCGCCGGCGGTCCCGCTCCGGTTCCGGCTCGGGTTCGAACTCGTCATCGGGGTCGTACCCCGGGTTGTCGTACCGGTCGTCCTCCACGAGGCCGAGGTAGACCGCCATCTTGCGCATCGCGCCGGCCATTCTCCGAGTCCTCCGCTCTGTGGTGGATCGCCCTGTCGCAGGTGTGTCGTCGTGTCACCAAGGTCACCAACTGCCCGCGATCCACGTGGCCTGCCCGCTCACCAGCGGGAATGACCATATTTTCTGCTGTGGTCCGACTTTCTTCGCGACGTTACCCGAGCCGGGGTCTCGCGCCGAGTACCGCGGTGCCGACGCGTACATGTGTCGCACCGGCCGCCACGGCCTCTTCCAGGTCCGCGCTCATCCCGGCCGACACCATCGTGGCAGCCGGATGGTCCGCGCGCAGGCGGGATGACAATTCCACCAGCCGCTCGAACGCGGCGCGTTCGCGTCCCGCGTAGGGCCCCGCCAGCGGGGCGACGGTCATCAGGCCGTCGAGCCGCAGCCCGGGCGCCGCGGCCACGAGGTCCGCCAGTTCGCCGAGCTGCTCCGGGGCGGCGCCGCCCCGGCCGCCGCGCTCGCCGGACTCCGCGTCGAGGGCGATCTGGACGAGGCAGCCGAGCTCCCGGCCGGCCTGTCCGGCCGCCGCCGACAGCGCCGTCACCAGCTTCGGACGGTCCACCGACTGCACGACATGGGCGTAACCGGCAACGGAACGGACCTTGTTCGTCTGCAACTGGCCCACGAAGTGCCAGGTGAGCGGCAGATCCGCACAGGCCGCCGCCTTGGGCGCGGCATCCTGGTCCCGGTTCTCCGCCACGTGGCGGACCCCGAGCTCCGCCAGCAGTCGTACGTCGCTCGCGGGGTACGTCTTGGTGACCACGATCAGGGTCACCTCCCCGCGGTCGCGGCCCGCGGCCGCGCACGCGGAGGAGATCCGCTCCTCCACGCGCGCGAGGTTCGCCGCGAGTTCCGCCTTACGATCCGTCATCACCTAGTCCAACCAGACATATCCGGCAAGCCGCCCGGTCACCCGGTCGCGGCGGTACGAGAAGTGGTCCCGCGACTCCAGTGTGCAGACCGGGGAGCGGTGGCGGTTCACCACCCCCGCCTCCGCGAGCTGGGCGTGCACGCCGGCAGCCACGTCGACGGCGGGAGTGCCCCAGCTCGTCTCGGACCGGGCGGCCGGGACCGCGGCCGCGACCTCGTCCCGCATCGCGGCCGGCACCTCGTAGCAGCGGCCGCACACCGCGGGGCCCGTGCGGGCGATGATCCGGCCGGGCTCCGCGCCCAGCGCGGCCATCGCCTCCAGCGCCGCGGGGACCACCCCGGCGACCAGGCCGGGGCGCCCGGCGTGGGCGGCGGCCGCGACCCCCGCGACGGGGTCGGCGAGCAGGACGGGGGTGCAGTCCGCGGTCAGCACCGCGAGGGCGAGGCCGCGGCGGCCGGTGGCCACGGCGTCGACCTGCGGGACCTCGGCGCCGGCGGCCCAGGGGCCGGTGACGGTGGCCACGTCCCGGCCGTGGACCTGGTTCATCCAGACCACGGCCTCCGGTGCGAGGCCGAGGGACTTCGCCGCGCGTGCCCGGTTCGCGAGAACGGCGGCCGGGTCGTCTCCGACCGCGCCGCCGAGATTGAGCTCCTCGTACGGAACGGCGCTCACCCCGCCCCACCGGTCGGTGAAGGCGAAGTGGGCGCCGTTCTCGGTGTGCTGCCCCGGTGTCACTTCAAGAAGTCCGGGACGTCCAGCTCCTCGGCCGGGCTGTCCTGGTAGGGGCGGGCCGTCGGGACCTGCGGTGCGGGGGCCGGCGGCTCGGGCGCGGGGGCCGGCTCGGCCGGGGCCGGGGGCTCCTCGCGCGGGGTGACCGTGCCGAGTCCGCCGAAGGCCGGGCGGACCGGCTCGGGGGCGCGGACGGGGACCGGCGCGGGCTCCTCGCGCTTGGTGGACGCGGCGCCGATGACGTTGTCGCGGCGGGCCGGCGGCTGGCCGCCGTCGAAGCCGGCGGCGATGACGGTGACGCGCACCTCGTCGCCGAGGGCGTCGTCGATGACGGCGCCGAAGATGATGTTCGCCTCGGGGTGGGCGGCCTCGCTGACCAGCTGGGCGGCCTCGTTGATCTCGAAGAGGCCGAGGTCCGAGCCGCCGGAGATGGACAGCAGGACGCCGCGGGCGCCGTCGATGGACGCCTCCAGCAGCGGGGAGGAGATCGCCATCTCGGCGGCGGCCACGGCGCGGTCGTCGCCGCGGGCCGAGCCGATGCCCATGAGGGCGGAGCCGGCCTCGGACATCACGGACTTGACGTCGGCGAAGTCGAGGTTGATGAGGCCGGGGGTGGTGATGAGGTCGGTGATGCCCTGGACACCCGAGAGCAGGACCTGGTCGGCCGACTTGAAGGCGTCGAGCACCGAGACCTGGCGGTCCGAGATGGACAGCAGCCGGTCGTTGGGGATGACGATGAGGGTGTCGACCTCTTCGCGGAGCTCGGCGATGCCGTCCTCCGCCTGGTTCGCGCGGCGCCGCCCCTCGAAGGTGAACGGGCGGGTGACGACGCCGATCGTCAGGGCGCCGAGCGAGCGCGCGATGTTGGCGACGACGGGGGCGCCGCCGGTGCCGGTGCCGCCGCCCTCGCCGGCGGTGACGAAGACCATGTCGGCCCCCTTGAGGACCTCCTCGATCTCCTCGCGGTGGTCCTCTGCCGCCTTGCGACCGACTGCCGGGTTGGCTCCGGCGCCGAGCCCCCGGGTGAGTTCGCGGCCGACGTCGAGCTTGACGTCGGCGTCGCTCATCAACAGGGCCTGTGCGTCCGTGTTGATGGCGATGAACTCGACGCCCTTGAGACCGACCTCGATCATTCGGTTGATGGCATTGACACCACCGCCGCCGACACCGATGACCTTGATGACTGCGAGGTAGTTCTGCGGTGCTGCCACGTCGAAGGCCTCTCGCCTCGAGTTACGTGTCGCCGCCTCGCAGGCCTGCGGTGCGACGACTGATGCCGAAATGTGGGACGGTCCGAACGCGCCGACCCGAACCCTAACCCTGAAGTTTAGGGTTAAGTATGTGCCTGTTCCCTGGACTCTTCCGAACAGGACACTAAGTCGACAAGTAGCGCGTGTTCAACGAACACGCCGAACCTCCCGTTTTTCTTTTCACCCTATGTGATCACCCGTATCGGTGGCCAACCAGGGTGCGCCGCTGTTCGACCGGGCGTCAACTCCCGGACACGGCAGGGGCGGTGGGGACGCTGACGTCGAAGTGCCCAGCCCCGGGTGCGGCCTTGAGGAGGGCGGTCAGCGCACGGCCCTTCGCCGCCCCCTGCTCGCCGCTCCCCCACACGACCTTCCGCCCGCCCGTCAGCTCCAGCACCACCGAGTCGTACGAGGCGACCCTGACCTGCACGGTCTCCTTGGCCACGGGCGCCGGCAGGCCCCCGGCGACCCCCACCGCCTCGCGCAGCAGCCGCTCCTCGTCGAAGCGGCGGCCGCTCGGCGAGCGGGAGGCGTCGAGGGCCAGGAGGGGGACGCCGGCCGGTGCTTTCGCAACCGTGTCGAAGCGCACACCCGAAGCGTCCACTTCCACGAAGTTGGCGTCCTTTTTGATGAGCAGGACGGGTTTGCGCTCTGTCACTTCCAGACCGATTCCGCGCGGCCACGACCGCTCCACTTCGACCGAATCGACACGGGGCAGCCGGGCCCGTACGCGGCGTTCGATCTCGTCCGTGTCCACGCCCGCGAGCGGGGCGCCGACGGGCACGGCCGCCGCGGCCAGGACCTGCTCGGCCGTCAGCACCCGGGTGCCGGCGGCGGTGACCTCCTCGACGCGGAACCACGAGGAGCCGTACAGCACCCAGCAGGCGCCGCCGGAGAGCAGCACCGCCGCGAGGGCGAGGGCCGGCAGCCGGCCCCGGCCGCGCAGCCGCCGGACCAGGCGCCGCACCCGGGGACCGGGGGCGGCCGGTCCGCCGCCCGCCCCCGCCGGCTTCGGCCGGCCCGACGGCCCGGAGGACTTCCCGGCCTTGGGGGCCTTGGATGCCTTCGGGGCGGTCTTGGCGGCCTTCGGGGGCTTCGCGGACCCGGGCGGCTTCGGCTGCTTCGGCCGGGCGGACTGCGCCGACTGCTCGGACGCCTTCGGCACCTTCGGCCGCACGGGCCGCCCGGGCGCCTCGGCCGCCCCGGAGGGGCCGGAACCCGGGCCGGAGCCGGGGCCCTTGCGGGCCGACCGGTCGGACCGGTCGGGGAACGGCGTCCCGCCCTGCGTGCTCCTGGCTCCGGCCACTGCTGTGCCTCCTGCGTCTGCGCTGTCCCGCCTCAGCGGTTCCTGTGGGCTGCGACCGCCTCGTACACCATCGCGACCAGCAGCTCGTCGGCGTCCCGGCGGCCGAACTCGGAGGCGGCGCGGGACATCTCGTACAGGCGGTGCGGGTCGGACAGCACCGGCAGGACGTTGCCGAGCACCCAGTCGGGCGTCAGCTCCGCGTCGTCGACGAGCAGGCCGCCGCCGGCCTTGACCACCGGCTGGGCGTTGAGCCGCTGTTCGCCGTTGCCGATCGGCAGCGGGACGTAGGCGGCGGGAAGCCCGACGGCGGAGAGTTCGGCGACGGTCATCGCGCCCGCGCGGCACAGCATCATGTCGGCGGCGGCGTACGCGAGGTCCATCCGGTCCACGTACGGTACCGGGACATAGGGCGGCATCCCGGGCATGTTGTCGACGTGCGGCAGTTCGTTCTTCGGACCGACCGCGTGCAGGATCTGGATCCCGGAGCGCTGGAGGGTCGGGGCGACCTGCTGCATCGTCTCGTTGAGGCGGCGGGCGCCCTGGGAGCCGCCCGAGACCAGCAGGGTCGGCAGGTTGGGGTCCAGGCCGAAGGCCGCACGCGCCTCGGGGCGGACCGCGGCGCGGTCCAGGGTGGAGATGGTCCGGCGCAGCGGGATGCCGACGTAGCGGGCGCCGCGGAGCTTGCTGTCGGGGGTGGAGACCGCGACGGCGTGCGCGTACCGGGAGCCGATCTTGTTGGCGAGGCCGGGCCTGGCGTTGGCCTCGTGGACGATGATCGGCACGCCGAGCCGCTTGGCCGCGAGGTAGCCGGGCAGGGCCACGTAGCCGCCGAAGCCGACGACGACGTCCGCCTTGGTCCGCTCCAGGATCTCCTCGGCCGCCTTGATGGTGCCGCGGAGCCGTCCCGGGACGGTGATCAGCTCGGGGGTGGGCTTGCGGGGCAGCGGGACGGCCGGGATCAGGCCCAGCTCGTAGCCGCGCTCGGGCACCAGGCGGGTTTCGAGCCCGCGCTCCGTGCCGAGCGCGGTGATGCCCACGGAAGGGTCCTGCCTGCGCAGGGCGTCCGCGAGGGCGAGCGCCGGCTCGATGTGGCCGGCGGTCCCCCCACCGGCGAGTACGACATGCACCGAATTTCACCGCTCTCCGGACGGACGCCTCGTGACGCGCCGTCTCATCGTCTTCCATCTCTGCCCGGTCCGCAGCCGGCCGTTCTTCGGCCGGCGCATCGCGAGCGCCGCGCGTGCGGCGGGCTCCTCCCGCGCGAAGGCGATGAGCAGTCCGACCGCGAACATGGTCGGCAGCAGAGCGGAACCGCCGTACGAGAACAGCGGGAGCGGGACCCCGGCGATCGGCAACAGGCCGAGCACCGCACCGATGTTGATCACGGCCTGGGCCGTGATCCAGGTGGTCACGCCTCCCGCGGCATACCGTACGAAGGAGTCCTCCGTGCGTCCGGCCACGCGGATACCCGCATAGCCTAGAGCCGCGAACAGGGCGAGTACCGACAGCGTCCCCGCCAGTCCCAGTTCCTCCCCGGTGATGGCGAAGATGAAGTCGGTGTGGGCTTCGGGCAGTTGTCCCCATTTTTCCACACTGGCACCCAGTCCGGAACCGAACCATCCGCCCGAGGCGAGGGCGTAGATCCCGTGGACGGCCTGCCAGCACAGGTCGTCTTTGCCCGGTTCCGTCGCGGCGATGCAGGACAGCCGGGACATCCGGTGCGGGCTGGTCTTGATCAGCAGTGCGATGATCACACCCGCGAAGGCGAGGACGCCCGCGAACAGCCGCGTCGGCGCCCCGGCCAGCCAGAGCAGTCCGAGCAGGATGGCCCCGAGGATCATCGCGGTGCCCATGTCCCCGCCGAGCATGATCAGGCCGAGCAGCAGGAACGCCACCGGCACCAGCGGCACCAGCAGGTGCTTCCACTGCCCCAGCAGCTCCCGGTCGCCCTTGCGGGCCAGCAGGTCGGCGCCCCACAGGATCAGCGCGAGCTTGCCGAACTCGCTGGGCTGGAGCATGAACGGGCCGCCGAGCGAGATCCAGTTCTGGTTGCCGTTGACCGCGACCCCTATCCCGGGGACCTGCACCAGGACCATCAGGAAGAGCGTCCCGGCCAGCACGGGATAGGACAGCGCCCGGTGCAGCTTCACGGGCATGCGCGAGGCGGCGAACAGCAGCAGCGCGCCGATCAGGGCCGCGAGGAACTGCTTCTTGAAGAAGTACGCGTCCCCCAGCCCCAGCTGGAGCGCCTTGATCATCGAGGCCGAGTAGACCATCACCAGGCCGAGCACGGTGATCAGCAGCGAGCTGCCGAAGATGAGGTAATAGGCGGTCAGCGGCCGGTCCCAGGCCCGGCGCAGCTGCTGCTGGGTGCGCCTGATCCGGGTCAGCGGCCCGCCGCCCGCGGGGCGCCGCAGGCCCGACGGGCGGCGGCGGCCCTGCGGTCTGAGGGCTGCGGCGCCCCGCGGGGACCGCGCCGGTTTCGCGGCGGGCGTCCGCCGCCCGGGCAGCACCTGTCTGGCCGGCATCTCGTGACCTTCCCCTCCACTCGTACGGGGCGGGCGGCCGGTCGGGGCGGACCTTCCTGCCCGGTCTAGGCGCTCCCGGCGGCCAGTTCGCGCACCGCGTCCGCGAACGCGTCCCCGCGCTCGTTGTAGTTCGCGAACATGTCCATCGATGCGCAGGCGGGCGCCAGCAGGACCGTGTCGCCGGGCTCGGCGAGCCGGGCCGCTTCCCGCACCGCTGCGAGCATCGCCCCAGTGTCGGTCCGGTCGAGGTCGACGACCGGGACCTCGGGGGCGTGTCGCGCCAGCGCCTCGGCGATGAGCGCCCGGTCGGCGCCGATCAGCACCGCGCCGCGCAGCCGCTTGCCGGACTTCTGCACGAGCTCGTCGAAGGTCGCGCCCTTGGCGAGGCCGCCCGCAATCCACACGACGGGCTCGAACGCGGCCAGCGAGGCCTCCGCCGCATGCGTGTTGGTGGCCTTGGAGTCGTCGACGTACACGACGCCGTCGACCTCGTCCACGCGGGCGACGCGGTGGGCGTCGGGGCGGAAGTCGCGCAGGCCGTCGCGGACGGCGCGCGGCGGGACGCCGAAGGCGCGGGCCAGGGCGGCCGCGGCGAGGGCGTTGGCGATGTTGTGCGGGGCGGGCGGGTTGACGTCCGCGACCTCGGCCAGCTCCTGCGCGTTGCGCTGCCGGTTCTCGACGAACGCCCGGTCGACGAGGATGCCGTCGACGACGCCGAGCATGGAGGGGCCGGGGGCGCCGAGGGTGAAGCCGATGGCGCGGCAGCCCTCCTCGACGTCGGCCTCCTCCACGAGGCGCTCGGTGGCGGGGTCGGCGACGTTGTAGACGCAGGCGACCGTGTTGCCCTCGTAGATGCGGCCCTTGTCTGCGGCGTACGCCTCCATGGAGCCGTGCCAGTCGAGGTGGTCGGGCGCCAGGTTCAGCACGGCGGCCGAGTGGGCGCGCACCGAGGGCGC
The DNA here is from genome assembly GCF_003325375.1 of Streptomyces globosus. Classification (GTDB taxonomy): domain Bacteria; phylum Actinomycetota; class Actinomycetes; order Streptomycetales; family Streptomycetaceae; genus Streptomyces; species Streptomyces globosus_A. Next base: position 5,290,784 of record NZ_CP030862.1, read on the forward strand.
CCAGTGCAGCTGGTAGCTGGAGAGCTCCACGGCGAGGACGTCGTACTCCTCGTCGCCCAGCACCACGTCGATGATCGGGGTTCCGATGTTCCCGACGGCCGCGGTCCGCAGGCCCGCGGCCCGCAGGATCGAGGCGAGCATCTGGGTCGTGGTGGTCTTGCCGTTGGTGCCGGTGACGGCGAGCCAGGGGGCGGCCTTGCGGTCCGGGCGGGAGTCGCGCAGCAGCCAGGCGATCTCCACGTCGCCGACGACGTCGACGCCGGCCTCCGCGGCCGCCCGGAACAGCGGGCTGTCGGGCTTCCAGCCGGGCGAGGTGACGACCAGGCCGGTGCCCTCGGGGAGGGTCGCGGCGTCGCCGAGGCGTACGGAGACGCCGAGTCCGGCGAGTTCGGCGGCCTTCGCGCGGTGGCCCTCGGAGTCCCCGCCGTCCACGACGGTGACGGAGGCGCCGAGGCCGGCCAGGGCGCGGGCGGCGCTGATGCCGCTCACGCCGAGGCCGGCGACGGTGATGTTCTTGCCCTGCCAGGAGGTCACTTGTCCGCTGCCCATCCCGCGTAGAAGATGCCGAGGCCGACGATGACGCACATGCCCTGGATGATCCAGAAGCGGACCACGACGAGGACCTCGGACCAGCCCTTGAGTTCGAAGTGGTGCTGGAGCGGCGCCATGCGGAAGACGCGCTTCCCGGTGAGCCGGAAGGAGCCGACCTGGATGACGACCGACAGCGTGATGAGGACGAACAGGCCGCCGAGGAGGGCGATCAGGAACTCCGTGCGGGAGCAGATCGCGAGGCCGGCGAGCGCGCCGCCGAGGGCCAGCGAGCCGGTGTCGCCCATGAAGATCTTGGCCGGCGAGGTGTTCCACCACAGGAAGCCGAAGCAGGCGCCCATCAGGGCGGAGGCGACGACCGCGAGGTCGAGCGGATCGCGCACCTCGAAGCAGGCGTTGGGGTTGGTCAGGGTCTGCGCGTTGGCGCAGGACTCCTGGAACTGCCAGACCCCGATGAAGGTGTAGGCGCCGAAGACCATCACGGCGGCCCCGGTGGCCAGGCCGTCCAGACCGTCCGTCAGGTTCACGCCGTTGGACATGGCCAGGATCATGAACAGTGCCCAGACCACGAACAGGACGGGGCCGATCGACCAGCCGAAGTCGGTGACGAACGACAGCTTGGTCGAGGCCGGGGCCAGTCCGCGCGCGTCCTTGAACTGGAGCGCGAGCACGGCGAAGGCGACGCCGACGATCAGCTGGCCGGCCATCTTGGCCTTGGCCCGCAGGCCGAGCGACCGCCGCTTGACGATCTTGATGTAGTCGTCGAGGTAGCCGACGAGGCCCATGCCGGCCATCAGGAACAGCACCAGCACACCGGACAGCGACGGCGACTGGCCGGTGATCACCTTCGTCAGGGCGTACGCGATGAGCGTGGCCAGGATGAAGGAGATGCCGCCCATGGTGGGCGTGCCCTTCTTCCCGGCGTGGCCGCGCGGTCCGTCGTCGCGGATGAACTGGCCGTAGCCCTTGCGGGCCAGCAGCTTGATCAGGAGCGGGGTGCCGATGACGGTGAGGAACATGCCGATGACACCGGCGAACAGGATCTGCCTCATCGGCCGGCGACCTCGCCCTCGCCGGCCAGCAGCGCCTCTGCCACCCGCTCCAGCCCGATCGACCTGGAAGCCTTCACCAGCACGACGTCACCCGGGCGCAGTTCACTGCGCAACAGGTCGACCGCCGCCTGCGCGTCGGACACGAGCACCGACTCCTCACCCCACGAACCCTCGTTGTAGGCGCCCAGTTGCAGCCAGGACGCTTCGATGCCCCCGACCGCGACGAGCTTGCTCACGTTGAGCCGGACGGCAAGCCGTCCCACCGCGTCGTGCTCGGCCAGCGAGGCGTCACCGAGCTCGGCCATGGGACCGAGCACCGCCCACGTGCGCCCCCCGTTCGCCCTGGCGGCGCCGCCCATCGCGGCCAGCGCGCGCAGTGCGGCCCGCATGGACTCGGGGTTCGCGTTGTAGGCGTCGTTGACGACCGTGACGCCGTCCGCCCGCTCGGTGACCTCCATCCGCCACCGGGACAGCGTGCCCGCCCCGGAGAGCGCGGTGGCGGTCTCCATGGCGGACATGCCCAGCGCGTGGGCGACGGCGGCCGCGGCGAGCGCGTTCGACACGTGGTGCTCACCGTACAGGCGCAAGGTCACTTCGCCGCACCCGGTGGGTGTGTGAAGTGTGAAGGAGGGCTGTCCGGCCGGCGTCATCCGGACATCGGCGGCCCGGACGTCGGCGTCGTCGGCCTCGCCGAAGAGCAGCGTACGGGCCTTGGTGCGGGCGGACATGGCGCGCACGAGGGGGTCGTCGGCGTTGAGGACGGCGATGCCGCCGTCGGCCGCCGCGGGCAGGGCCTCGACGAGCTCGCCCTTGGCGACGGCGATCTGCTCGCGGCCGCCGAACTCGCCGATGTGGGCGGTGCCGACGTTCAGGACGACGCCGATGCGGGGCGGGGTCAGGCCGGCGAGGTAGGCGATGTGGCCGATGCCGCGGGCGCCCATCTCCAGGACGAGGTGCCGGGTCTCCTCGGTGGCGCGCAGCGCGGTGAGCGGCAGGCCGATCTCGTTGTTGAGGGAGCCGGGCGTCCACACGGTGGGGGCGTGGGCCTGGAGCACCTGCGCGATGAGGTCCTTGGTGGAGGTCTTGCCGGCGGAGCCGGTCAGGGCCACCACGTCGGTGCCGAGGCGCTGGACGACGGCGCGTGCGAGTGCGCCGAGGGCCCTTTCGACGTCGTCGACGACGATCGCGGGCACGCCGACGGGACGCGTGGCGAGCACGGCTGCGGCGCCTGCGGCGACGGCGCCGGCGGCGAACTCGTGCCCGTCGACGCGCTCGCCGGCGAACGCGGCGAACAGGCTGCCGGCCTCGACCTGGCGGGAGTCGATGACGACGGGCCCGGTGACCGTCACCAGGGGGTCCGGTATGTCGTGGGGCCGCCCGCCGGTGATGTCGGCGATCTCGGCGAGGGAAAGGGCGATCACTGGTTCACCTCGGCCTCGTGGACGTTCGGTTCGTGCGGCCGCACGGTGTGCGCGGCCTGTGCCTCGATCGCGGCGCGGAGCACCGCGCGGTCGTCGAAGGGGCGTACGACACCTGCGGTGTCCTGGCCCTGCTCGTGGCCCTTGCCGGCCACCAGCACGGTGTCGCCGGGCTCGGCGCGCGCGACGGCGGCGGCGATGGCCGCGGCCCGGTCCGCGTCGACGAGGACCGCGCCGCGCTCGGCGGCGGGCACGGAGACCGCCCCCTCGAACATCGCGGCGAGGATCTTCAGCGGGTCCTCGGAGCGCGGGTTGTCGGAGGTCAGCACCGCGGTGTCGGCGAACCGGGCGGCGGCCGCGCCCATCGGGCCGCGCTTGGTGGAGTCGCGGTCGCCGCCGCAGCCGAGCACGATGTGCAGCCGGCCGGCGGTGACCTCGCGCAGGGCGCGGAGGACGGACTCGACGGCGTCGGTCTTGTGCGCGTAGTCGACGACGGCGAGGTAGGGCTGGCCCGCGTCCACCCGCTCCAGGCGGCCGGGGACGCCGGGGACGGCGGCGACGCCGTCGGCGGCGGTCTGCGGGTCGATGCCTGCGGCGGCGAGCGCGGCGATCGCGGCGACGGTGTTGGCGACGTTGAACGGGCCGGGCAGCGGGGCCCGGGCGGCGATGCGCTGCCCGTCCGGGCCGACCACGGTGAGGGTGGAGTCCATGTGCCCGAAGACGACGTCCTCGGCGCGCCAGTCGGCGGCCGGGTCGCCCTGGGCGGAGAAGGTGGTGACGGGGATCGGCGACTCCTTGGCGAGGCGCCGGCCGTACTCGTCGTCGGTGTTGACCACGCCGAGGCGGGCGCGGCGCTCGGTGAAGAGCTGCGCCTTGGCCTGGAAGTAGTCCTCCATGTCGGAGTGGAACTCCATGTGCTCCGGGCTCAGGTTGTTGAAGACGGCGACGTCGAAGACGCAGCCGTCGACCCGCCCGAGCACCAGGGCGTGGCTGGAGACCTCCATGGCGACGGCCTCGACGCCGCGTTCGCGCATGACGGCGAACAGGGCCTGGAGGTCGGTGGCCTCGGGGGTGGTCCGCTCGGACTTGATGCGCTCTTCGCCGATGCGCATCTCGACGGTGCCGATGAGCCCGGTGGTGCGGCCGGCGCCGCGCAGGCCGCCGTCGACGAGGTACGCCGTCGTGGTCTTGCCGGAGGTGCCGGTGATGCCGATGCGGAGCAGCCCCTCGCCGGGGCGGCCGTAGATCTCGGCGGCGAGGGCGCCCATGCGGCCGCGCGGGTCGTCGGCGGTGAGCACGGGCAGGCCGGTGGCGGCCGCGCGCTCCGCTCCCGCGGGATCGGTCAGGATCGCCGCGGCGCCGAGGGCCGCCGCCTGGGCAGCGAAGTCGGCGCCGTGCATCCGGGCGCCGGGCAGGGCCGCGTACAGGTCGCCGGGGCGCACCGCACGGGAGTCGTGCGTGATCCCGGTGATCTGCGGGCCCGAGGGCTCCGCGGGGGCGCCGGGGTCCAGCAGGTGCGCGAGCGCACCGAGCGCAGTCGGGCGTACGGACGCGGGCCGGGGCGCGCCCGGCGGCGTTGCCGGGGCGTCCTGCGGGGTGGTTCTGGGCTGATCAGCGTGGGACACGGCGGTGAGCGTACCGGGCGCGGCGGGCCGCCCGCGAAGCGAGGGCCCGCCGGGGGCGGCCCCGGCCGGCTGGTTCCCGGGTTCGGGGGTGATCGTGGTCACTGGTGGTGCCTCACGGTTCCTGGGGGGCCGGCGGGGCGGCCCGGGGGTCACCGGCCGGGCGTCGTGCCGGGTCGGGGGGCGGTCTGGGGGGCGGCCGGCGGGCCGGGCTCGTAGGTGACCGGCAGGCCTGCGGGTGCGGTGCCGGTGGGGGCGACCCGGAGGGTCTTGAGGGCGAACTCCATGACCTTCTTGTAGATGGGGCCGCAGATCTGGCCGCCGAAGTAGCTGCCCTTGGTGGGGTTCTGGATGGCGCAGTAGACGGTGATGCGGGGGTCGTCGGCGGGGGCGAAGCCGGCGAAGGAGGCGGTGTAGCCCTTGTAGCGGCCGGTGGCCGGATCCACCCGGTTGGACGTGCCGGTCTTGCCGCCGACGCGGTAGCCGGGGATGCGGGCCTTGGTGCCGGTGCCCTCCTGGTCGTCGACGACGGACTCCAGCATCTGCGCGAGGGTCCTGGCGGTCTCCTCGCTGATGACGCGGGTCTGCTCGGGGGCGGGGGCCGGGGTGAAGCGGCCGTCGGGGCCCTTGGTGCCGCGGACGAGGGTGGGCTCGATGCGTACGCCGCCGTTGGCGATGGTGGAGTAGACGGAGGCGGCCTGCATGGCGTTGACGGAGAGGCCCTGGCCGAAGGGGATCGTGTACTGCTGGGAGGTCGACCAGGCCTCGGGGCGGGCGAGGATGCCGCGGGACTCGCCGGGGTAGTCCAGGCCGGTGGGCCGGCCGATGCCGAACTTGTCGAGGTAGGAGTGCAGGACGCGGTTGGCGTCGGGCTGGGTGGGTCCGAGCTGGCCGGTGGCGAGGATCGTGCCGATGTTGGAGGACTTGGCGAGGACCCCGTTGAGGGTGAGGTACCAGGTCGGGTGGTCGATGTCGTCCTTGAAGAGCCGGTCGCCGCGGTGGAGCCGGTTGGGGACCTCGACGCGCGTCTCGGGGGTGGCCTTCTTCTCCTCCAGCACGGCCGCCATGGAGATGACCTTGGCGGTGGAGCCGGGCTCGTACACGTCCTGGAGGGCGGCGTTGCCCATGGCGGCCGAGCTGGCGCGGGAGAGGTCGTTGGGGTCGAAGCCGGGGGCGTTGGCCATGGCCAGGACCTCGCCGGTGCGGGTGTCCTGGACGATGACGTAGCCGCGGTCGGCCTCGGACGCGCGGACCTGTTCGGCGATGGCGCTCTGCGCGGCCCACTGGATGTCGCGGTCGATGGTCAGCTCGATGTCCTCGCCGGGCACGGCGGGCTTCTCGTTGGACCCGGCGGTGGGGACGCGCCGGCCGCCGGACTGGGCGTAGGTGATGGTGCCGTCCCGGCCGGCGAGCTTGCGGTCGAGGGAGGACTCCAGGCCGCCGCCGCCGCGGCCCTCGGCGTTGACGTAGCCCAGTATCCCGGCGGCGAGGTCGCCGTTCGGGTAGACGCGCTTGCTGCTGTCCTCGCTGAACACGCCGGCGAGGACGTTGGCGCCGGGGCCGTTGTTGCGCCGGTCGGCGGCGGCCTTGTCGGCGAAGACCCGCTTGAGGTCCTTGATCTGGTGCAGGACCTGGGGGGTCTGGCGGCGGGCGAGGACGACGTACCGGCTCTTCTTCGTCTTCAGCTTGGCGGCGAGCTCCCCGGCGTCGGCTCCGAGGATGGGGGCGAGGAGGGCCGCGGCCTGCTCGGGGGCGTCGGGCGCCTTGCTCTCCTGCGGGGTGAACATCTGCGGGTCGGCGGTGATGTCGTGGGCGTCGACGCTGATGGCGAGGGCGACGCCCTTGCGGTCGGTGATCTCGCCGCGCTCCGCGGCGAGGGTGACGGTGGTGAAGCGGTTCGCGGAGGCTTTCGCCGAGTACGTCGAGGCGTCGACGGCCTGCACCTGCAGCAGGCGCACGGTGAAGGCGAGCATCACCAGGGTGAGGCCGATGCCGACCAGGCGCAGCCGGGGCCGGGGGCTGCCGAGCCGGAGGGCGCGGGGGGCGCCTGCGGCGGGCCTGCGGGCCGCGGGCCGGGGGTTGACGCGGGGCCGGTCGGCGGCGGGGCGGGGCCTGCCGGGTCCGGGGACCCGGCGCCGGGGGGTGTCCTGCGGGCTCACCCGGCCACCCCGCGGGGCCGGTCGGCGGGGGTTCGGCGGGGGCGGCCGGGGCGGGGCCCCGGGAAACGGCGGGGGGACGGGGCGGTCGGGCGCCCCGCGGGGATCCGTTTCACGACGTCACCTTCCGGGGGTGGGGCTGGGCCGGCCGGCGCCGGGTGCCTGGTCCGCGGCGCCGCCGGCGGGCGCCGGTGCCGGGGCGGGCGCGGACGGCTGGGCGGTGGCCGCGGCCGGCGGTGCGGCCGGGCCCGGGGAGGCGGCGCCCGGCGGCGGCGCGGCCGGGGCTGCCCCGGGCGCCGCCGCGGACGGGGAGGGGGAGGGGGACGGCGGGGGCGCCTCCGCGGCGGCGGCGGTGCCGGTGACCTTGCCGTCCCCGTCGATGAAGGCGGGGCTGCCGCCGGGGACCATGCCGAGTTCGACGGCCCGGCGCCGGAGGGCGTCGGGGGCCGAGTAGGCGTCGACGTCGCGCTGGAGGGCCTGCTCCTCGTCGGTCAGCGCGGTGGTCTCCTTCTTCAGCTTGGCCAGCCGGAAGGAGCCCTCGTTGAGGGCGGAGTTCAGCAGCAGCAGGCTGATCAGGCCGCCGGCGAGCAGGGCGACCACCAGGAGGACGAACGGTGTGCGCGCCGCCTGCCCGGCGGGGCCGCGCTGCCCGGCCCCGCCTCCGCCGCCCTTGGTCACCGGTTCGCCTCCCGGATGCGCTCGACGCCGCGGAATCGGGCCGGTGCGGCCCGCCGGTTCTCGGCGATCTCCTCCTCGGTGGGCAGCTCGGCGCCGCGCGTGAGGAGCTTCAGCCGGGGCTGGTACTTCTCGGGGACCACGGGCAGCCCCGGCGGGGCCGTGGAGGCGGCCCCGGCGGCGAAGACCTGCTTGACGAGGCGGTCCTCCAGGGAGTGGTAGGAGAGGACGGCGATGCGGCCGCCGACCGCGATGCGGTCCACGGCGGCCGGGATGGCCCGCTCCAGGACCGACAGCTCGCCGTTGACCTCGATCCGCAGGGCCTGGAAGGTCCGCTTGGCCGGGTTGCCGCCGGTCCGCTTCGCCGCCTGCGGCAGGGACTCGCGGATCAGCTCGACGAGCCGGGCGCTGTGGGAGAAGGGCTCCTTCTCCCGCTCGCGGACGATCGCGGAGACGATCCGCTTCGCCTGCTTCTCCTCGCCGTACTGGCGCAGGATGCGGACGAGCTCGCCGGCCGGGTAGGTGTTGAGCACCTCGGCCGCGCTGACCCCGGTCGTCTGGTCCATGCGCATGTCGAGGGGGGCGTCCTGGGCGTACGCGAACCCGCGGTCGGCCTCGTCGAGCTGCATGGAGGAGACGCCGAGGTCGAACAGGATGCCCTGGACGGTGGGGGTGCCGAGGCGGTCGAGCACCTCGGGGAGCTCGTCGTAGACGGCGTGGACGAGGGTGGCGCGGTCGCCGAAGCGGGCGAGGCGCTCGCCGGAGAGCCTCAGGGCCTCCTTGTCGCGGTCGAGGCCGATCAGGCGGGCCTCGGGGAATCGGGTCAGCAGGGCCTCGCTGTGGCCTCCGAGGCCGAGGGTGCAGTCGACGACGACGGCCCCCGGCTCGTGGAGGGCCGGGGCCAACAGGTCCAGGCACCGCTGGAGCATCACCGGGACGTGTCGGGACTCGCTGGTCAAAGCGCCCTCTCAGATAACGGCGCGGCAGGCATACGCCGCGCCGCGCACGCGGAGTGTTACCAGGGGCCGGGCAGCCGGTCAGGGCCGGGCTCCGGCCGGTTCGCGTCACTTTAGTGCAACGGCACGCCGGGTCAACGAACCGGCCCGCGCGCCGTGCGCCCGCCTCGTCCGGAACCCGCAAAAGGCGCGAACCACCCGGATGGCGGCCCCCTCCCCACCCCTGTGGGTCAGCTCACACCGGCCTGCGTTGACCCGTTTCCTCCCACGGCGTCCCGAGCCGGGCCCGAAGGCGGCCACTACCGTCGGAGGCATGACGACTCCCGCTCCCCCGCCCGCCGGATCCGCCGCCGCAGCCCCCGGCCCGCCCGGAAGCCCGTCCGGCGGCTCCGTCACCGACCGGCTGGTCGAGGCCAACCGCAGGTACGCCGCCGGCTTCCGCGACCCCGGCATGGACGCCCGCCCCGTCCTCCGGGTGGCGGTCGTGGCCTGCATGGACGCCCGCCTCGACCTGCACGCCGCGCTCGGCCTGGAGCTCGGCGACTGCCACACCATCCGCAACGCCGGCGGCGTCGTGACCGACGACGCCATCCGCTCGCTCACCATCAGCCAGCGCGCCCTCGGCACCCGGTCCGTCATCCTCATCCACCACACCGGCTGCGGCCTGGAGAACCTCACGGAGGACTTCCGGCACGAGCTGGAGGACGAGGTGGGCCAGCGCCCGCCGTGGGCCGTCGAGGCGTTCCGGGACGTCGACCAGGACGTGCGCCAGTCCATGCAGCGCGTGCGGACCAGCCCCTTCCTCCCCCACCGCGGCGATGTGCGAGGCTTCGTCTTCGACGTGCACACCGGGCTCCTGCGGGAGATCGATCCCGACTCGTGAGTGACACAACCCCGTGGAGCCGTCAACAATGCGGGGACGACGCCGCCCGGAACCCTCCGGGTCCGGCGTCCGTGTCGGGATGGGCCGGCCGTGCGCAAGGGACGCCGGCCCCACCGGAAAGGGCCGAGGAGTACACAGGTGACGACCTATGACGACAGAGCGGGTCTCGCGGATCTGACGAGTACGGCCGAGCGTGTGCGCCGGTCCGTCGAGAGCGTGATCGAGGGCAAGCCCGAGGTCGTGCGCATCGCCCTGACCGTGCTCCTGGCCGAGGGCCACCTGCTGATCGAGGACGTCCCCGGCGTCGGCAAGACGATGCTGGCGAAGACCCTCGCGAAGTCGATCGACTGCTCGGTGCAGCGCATCCAGTTCACCCCGGACCTGCTGCCCTCCGACATCACCGGTGTCAGCATCTACGACCAGCAGCGCCGCGAGTTCGAGTTCAAGCCCGGCGCGATCTTCGCGCAGATCGTCATCGGCGACGAGATCAACCGCGCCTCCCCGAAGACCCAGTCCGCGCTGCTGGAGTCGATGGAGGAGCGCCAGGTCACCATCGACGGGACCACGTACGCGCTGCCCAGCCCGTTCATGGTGGTCGCCACGCAGAACCCGGTCGAGATGGAGGGCACCTACCCCCTCCCCGAGGCGCAGCGCGACCGCTTCATGGCCCGGGTCTCCGTCGGCTACCCGAGCCCGGACGCCGAGCTGCGGATGCTCGACGTCCACGGCGGCCCGTCGCCGCTGGACGACCTCCAGGCCGTCGCGCACGCCCACGACATCGTCAAGCTGGTGGAGGCCGTCCGGGACGTGTACGTCGCCGAGCCGGTCCGCCGCTACGTCGTCGACCTGGTCTCCGCCACCCGCAGCCACCCGGACCTGCGCCTGGGCGCCTCGCCCCGCGCCACCCTGCACCTGCTGCGCGCGGCGAAGGCCGCGGCCGCCATGGCCGGCCGCGACTTCGTCCTGCCGGACGACGCGCAGACCCTGGCCGGGCCCGTTCTGGCGCACCGCCTGCTGCCGACGGCGCAGGCCTCCCTGAACCGCCGGACCGCCGAGCAGGTCGTCCAGGACATCGTGCAGCGCACCCCCGTCCCGAGCGCGCACCAGCGCGGCGAGGTGCCCGGCGCCGGCGTCCGGGGCTTCTGATGGGCGCCGGTGCCCCGCGCGGCGCCGGCGGCGGGGGCCGGAGCTCCGGCGGGCTGCGCACGTCGCTGGCCGGCCTGACCACCCGGGGCCGGTCCTTCCTGGCCGCGGGCGTCGCGGCGGCCCTCTGCTCGTACGTGCTCGGCCAGGCCGAGCTGCTGCGCGTCGGGCTGCTGCTGGCCTTCCTGCCGCTGCTGTGCGTCGCCGTTCTGCACCGCACCCGCCACCGGGTCGCCGGCAGCCGCCGGCTGAGCCCGCAGCGGGTGCCCGCCGGGGACGAGGCGCGGGTGCAGCTGCGCGTCGAGAACGTCTCCCGGGTGCCGACGGGGACGCTGATGCTCCAGGACCGGGTGCCGTACGTCCTCGGGCCGCGGCCGCGGTTCGTGCTGGACCGGCTGGAGCCGGGCGGCCGCCGCGAGGTGTCCTACCGGGTCCGCTCCGACCTGCGCGGCCGCTACCCGCTGGGCCCGCTCCAGCTGCGGCTGACCGACCCGTTCGGGCTGGTCGAGCTGACCCGCTCGTTCAGCACGTACGACGTCCTCACCGTGGTCCCCCGCACCGAGGAGCTGGCCCCGGTCCGGCTGGGCGGGCAGAGTTCCGGCTACGGCGACGGCAGCGGCCGCGCGCTGGCCCTGGCCGGCGAGGACGACGTGATCCCGCGCGGCTACCGGCGCGGCGACGACCTGCGCCGCGTGCACTGGCGCTCGACGGCCCGCTACGGCGAGCTGATGGTGCGCCGGGAGGAGCAGCCGCAGCGCAGCCGCGCCACGGTGCTGCTGGACACCCGCGGCATCGCGTACGAGGGCGCCGGGCCGGACTCGGCGTTCGAGTGGGCCGTGTCGGGGGCCGCCTCGACCCTGGTCCACCTGCTGGAGCGGGGCTATTCGGTGCGGCTGCTGACCGACGGGGGCAGCGCCCTGGCCGGCGAGGGGGCGGGCTTCTCGCAGAGCGGCCAGGAGTCCGCCGAGGCCGCCGGGGTGATCATGGACATGCTGGCCGTCGTCGGGCACTCCGACGGGGCCGGGCTGTCCCGCGCGTACGACGCCCTGCGCGCCGGGGACGGCGCCGGCTTCGGCGGGTCGGGCGGCGACGGCCTGCTCGTCGCCTTCCTCGGCGAGCTGGACGACGCGCAGACGGAGCTGGCGGCGAAGATGCGCGGCCGCTGCGGCGCCGCGGTGGCCTTCCTGCTGGACCCGGCGCAGTGGGCCGGGCGGCCCTCGCGCGTCCAGGAGCGGCTGGACCGGCTGCGCGAGACGGGCTGGACGGCGCTGGCCGTCCCGCCGGGCGCCGCGTACGGCGACCTGTGGCGGCAGGCCGGAAGCACGCCGCTCGGCACGGACTCCCCGGGGGGCTGGTCATGAGCGGGCGTGCACGGCTGACGGTGTTCGCGGTCCTGGCGACGCTGCTGGCCTCCTGGTCGCTGGCCTCGCTGGTGGAGTCCTCGGGCTGGCTGCTCCAGGCCGCGGCGCTGCTGTGCCTGCAGAGCGGGGTGGGCGCCGCGGCCCGCCGGGCGCCGCTGGCGCGGCCCCTGACCGCTGCCTCGCAGGTGCTGGTCTCCTCCCTGGTGGTGGTCTTCCTCTTCGCGGGGAAGGGCGAGTCGACCGGGACCGGGCCGATGGCCTACCTGGTGACGGACATCGGCGCCCTGTTCCGCCGCGGCGTGCAGGACGTGGCCGAGTTCGCGATACCGGCCCCGCTGACCGACGGCATCCGGCTGCTGCTGCTGACCGGGGTCCTGGTGATCGGCCTGCTGGTGGACCTGCTGGCGGTGACCCTGCGCAGCGCTGCCGCGGCCGGACTGCCGCTGCTCGCCCTGTACTCGGTGGCGGCGGGGCTGTCCGGCGGCGCCGGCGCGCCCTGGTTCTCCTTCCTGCTGGCCGGCGCCGGCTACCTGCTGCTGCTCCTGGCCGAGGGCCGCGACCGGCTGGCCCAGTGGGGCCGCGTCTTCGGCGGCACCCCGTCCGGCCGGGTGACCGCGGCCTCCGGGTACGGGTCGGGCGGGGCGGGCTCCGGGCGGCCGCTCTCCCCCGTGCGCACCGGCCGGCGGATCGGCGCAGCCGCCCTCGGCCTCGCGCTGGTGGCGCCGGCGGCGCTGCCCTCGCTGGGCGGCGGCGTCCTCGGCGGCCGCACCGAGGCCGACGGCGGCGGCAGCGGGGTCGGCGGGACGATCTCCGCGGTCAACCCGCTGGTGTCCCTGCAGAGCAGCCTGAACGCGCAGGACAACCGGGTGGTGCTGAAGTACCGGACCGACACGCCGGCGCTCGGCGACCACTACCTGCGGATCCTGGCGCTGGACGAGTTCAACGGCGTGAAGTGGGAGGCGTCCGGCCGGGCCCTGACCGACGTCCCGGAGCGGCTGCCGAGCCCTCCGGGGCTGGGCGAGCGGGTCCGCCAGGGCGCGGCGGAGGTCCGTACGAGCATCTCGGCGGCGGACACGTACGCGCAGCGCTACCTGCCGATGCCGTACCCGGCGACGGGCGTGGACATCCCCGGCCGGTGGCGGTTCGAGCCGGTCGGCCGGACGCTGGTCGGCGACCAGCTGGCCAAGGACCGCTACCAGAACGTGCAGGGCGCGATGTACACGGTGCGGAGCCTGCTGCTGCGGCCGACGGCGGCCCAGCTGCAGTCGGCTCCCGAGCCCGACCCGGCGATCCGCGCCGAGTACACGAGGCTGCCCGACAACCTGCCGCCGGTGGTGGCGGAGACGGCCCGGCAGGTCACGAAGGGCGCGAAGGACGACTACACGCGCGCGGTGCGGCTGCAGGACCACTTCGCCGTGAACGGCGGCTTCCGCTACGACACGAAGGTGGCGTCCGGCACGGGCCCGCTGGCCATCGCCCGGTTCCTGGCGGACAAGGAGGGCTTCTGCATCCACTTCGCCTTCTCGATGGCCGCGATGTCGCGCTCGCTCGGCATCCCGGCCCGGGTGGCGGTCGGGTTCACGCCCGGTGAGAAGCAGGCCGACGGCAGCGTGAACGTCTCGATGCGGGACGCCCACGCCTGGCCGGAGCTGTACTTCGAGGGCGTCGGCTGGACCCGGTTCGAGCCGACCCCGCGGCAGGGGCTCACCCTGCCGGACTACGCGCGGTCCGAGGATCCGGCGGCCCAGCCGTCGGCGCCGGCGCCGCTGCCCTCGCAGAGCGCGGCGCAGCCGTCGGCGGCCCCGTCGCAGGCCGACGCCTGCCCGCCGGAGCTGCGGCGGCTCGGCGAGTGCGGCGGCGCCGCACCGCAGGAGGCCGCCGGCGGGCAGGGCGGCGGGCCGTCCGCGGGTGCGGTCCTCGGCTGGGCGGCCGCGGCGGCGGTCGTCGTCGGCGTGCCGCTGCTGCCGCTGCTGTGGCGGTCCCGGCTGCGCGGGCGCCGGCTGGCCGGGGGCGGCGTCCTGCCGGCCTGGGAGGAGCTGCACGACGCGGCCTGGGACGTCGGCATCGTCCCGGACCGGGCGCTGTCCCCGCGGGCGGCCGCGGAGCGGCTCGTCGAGGCGGGCCGGCTCGACGGGGAGGCCGCGGCGGCGGTCCGCCGGCTGTCCGAGGCGGTGGAGCGGGCGCTGTACGCCCCGCCCGGCGCGCCGGAGGCGGAGCCGCGGGCGGAGGCGGCGCAGGACGTGTCGGCGGTCCGGGCCGCGCTGCTGGCCGGCGCCGGCCGGCGGGGGCGGCTGCGGGCGCTGCTGCTGCCGCGCTCGGCGGCGCGCGTGCGGTGGGCGGTGCAGGCGCGGCGCGACGCGGCGGCGGCCTGGGCCGGCCGGCGGGCGGCGGCGCTGCGGGCCCGGGTGCGGCTGCCGCTGCGCGGCCGCGGCTGACGCCGGGCGCGCGGCGCGGGCCACAGCAGGAACGAGGAAGAAGGACGCCGGTGCGGCATGGCTCGATCCCCCCGAGCCGGGCCGCACCGGCGTCCGCGTGCACCGGGCGCAGGCCGTCAGGATCCGTCCCGGTGGTGGCAGGGTCCCGGTCCGCACCGGCCGCCCCGTGTCGGCGGTCCGGACCGGTTCCCCGTCCGATGCCCCAAGTCTGGCGTCCGCGCAGGGGGGAGCCCATCCGCGCACGTACTCATTCCGCTCCTGGGTACGGGTACTCAGGCGCGGCGGCGGACCGGGGCGGGTCCCACCAGTTGTACGCGGCGGGGCCCCGCCGGCGGCACCGCCGATCGGGGGTCCCGCCCGTCAGCGGTTGCCGCTGACCCGTCCCCGCAGCAGCAGCGACAGCGCGGAGTGCACGTCGTCCAGGGACCGCTCCCGCTGGAAGGACTGCCAGTCCAGCGCGGCCACCAGCACCATCCCGACGAGGGCGGCGGCCGTCAGCGGGACGTCGATCTCCGGGCTGAGCTCGCCGCGCTCCACGCCCTCGGCGAGGACCGTCTCGACCACGGCCACCGCCTCCTGCCGCACCACCATCAGCGTGGACTGCCACGTCCGGTTGGTGCGCCACAGCTCGGCGACGTACAGCTGGGTGAAGGCCGGGTAGCGGTCGATGAAGACGAGGCCGGCGCGGATCATCGCGTCCAGCGCCTCGACGCGGCTGCCGCCGCGCGCCTCCGTGGACTCGGCGGCCTCGCGCAGGGAGGCGGTGAGCAGGCCGACGCCGTGCCGCAGCAGCTCCTCGAAGAGGTCGTTCTTGCTCGCGAAGTTGTAGTAGACCGTGCCCTTGGCGACGCCGGCCCGTTCGGCGATCTCGTCGACTGTGGTCGCGGAGAACCCCTGCTCGGCGATGAGCGTGACGGCCGCTTCGTAGAGCTTCTGGCGTGTCGCCTGCCGGCGTCCGCCGCCGGCGGACGCGCCGGTGCTGCTGCTTTCCATGGCGCTGATTCTCACAGGTCACCGGCTCCTTACAGGCTCAGTTCGGGGTGGAGCCGGTCCATCGTCCACACCTGCTTGCCGCGGGCGGCGAGCGCGGTCAGGGCGAGGGCGCCGGCGGTGAAGGCGGCCAGGACGGCGCAGCCCTGCCAGACGGGGCCGAGGCCGCCGCCGGTGATGAGGCGGCGCAGGCTCTCCACGACGTACGACATCGGCAGGTACGGGTGGACGGCGTTGAAGAACCCGGGGCTGGTCTGGACGGGGTAGGTGCCGCCGGCCGAGGTCAGCTGGAGCATCAGCACCGCGAGGACCAGGATGCGCCCGGCCGCGCCGAACTTGGCGTTCAGCCACTGCACGATGGCCGCGAAGCAGCCGGTGACCAGGACGAGGAAGCCGACGGCCAGGGCGGGGCGGGCGAGCTCCAGGCCGAGGCCCCAGTGCAGCACGGACATCAGCATGGCGACCTGGAGGGCGCCGAGCCCGGCCACGGGCATCCACCCGGCGAGGGCGATCCGCCAGGGCGAGGCGCCGGCGGCGAGGGCCCGCTTGTTCATGGGGGCGATCAGCATGTAGGCGACCATCGCGCCGACCCAGAGGGAGAGCGGGATGAAGTACGGGGCGAAGCCGGTGCCGTAGTTGGGCGCCTTGTGCAGGGACTCGTTGGCGAGCTTGACCGGGTCGGCCATGACCTCGGTGCGCGCGTCGCGCTGCTGCTGGTCGTAGTTCGGGATCTTGCCCGCGCCCTCGTGCAGGCCGTCGGCGAGGTCGGTGTTGCCGTCGACGAGCTTGAACAGGCCGCCGTCGAGGCTGTGCGCGCCGTCGCCGATCCTGCCGACGCCGTTGCCGATCGCGGCGGACCCCTGGGTGGCCTTGCCGATGCCCGCGTGGAGCTGGGCCATGCCGGTGGCGACCTTCTGTGCGCCGTTGTTCAGGGCGTTGATGTCGGCGGCGGCCGCGTCGAGGCGGGAGGTCAGGCCGGGGGCGTCCGCGGCGAGCTTGCGGGCCTTCTTCTCCAGGTCGGCGAGCTGCTTGCGCAGGGTGGCCAGGTCGCCGTTCGAGTCCTTGACCAGGGCGTCGACGTCTCCGGTGAGGAGGGCGGCCTCGGCGGTGACCTCCTTCAGCTTCTTCATGTCGGCGCAGGCGGCGGGCAGCGGCTTGGGCGCGCTGCCGGTGCAGGTGCGCGTGTACGTGTCGGTGGCCAGGGCGGCCGCCTGCTTGCTGACGCGGGCGGCGGCCGGCGCCTTCTTGGAGAAGGTGTCCAGGTGGTTGCCCACGACCTTCGCTGTGTCGGCGACGAGGGTCGCGGCGTCGGCCACCTGCTTCGGGTCGTCCAGGTGGGGGCGGGCCTGGGAGGCGATGCCGTTGAACTTGTCGGCGAGCTTGCGGGTGCCGCCGGCGATGTCCCTGGTGCCGGTCTCCAGCTTGCCGGCGGCCGTGTCGAGCTTCTTCAGCCCGCCGGTCAGCTCGCCGTTCTTCTCCTCGACGGTGTCGAGGCCCTCGGCGATCTCTTTGGCGCCCTCCTTGGCCTTGGTCGCGCCGTCCTTGAGCCTGTCGGCGCCGTCTGCGGCCTCGGCGGTCTTGCCGTGCAGGTCGGAGAAGGAGACGAAGATCTTGTCGAGGAACTTCCGTGAGGCGTTGGTCGAGGCGGCGGAGCGGACCTCGGCGAAGACGGTGCGGGAGATCGAGCCGACGATGTAGTTGTTCGCGTCGTTGGTGCGGACCTGGAGCGCGCCGGTCGCCGGGTCGTCGCCGGAGCTGGAGGCGATCTTCTCGCTGAAGTCGGCCGGCATGGTCAGGGACAGGTAGTACGTACCGTTCTCCAGGCCCTTGGCGGCCTGCTCCGCGCTGACCTCGTGCCACTCGAAGGTCTTGCTGTCGCGCAGCTTCCCGGTGATCTCGTCGCCGGCGGCGATGCGCTCGCCTTCGACGGTGGCGCCCTTGTCGGCGTTGACGAGGGCGACGGGCACCTTGTCGAGGCGGCTGTAGGGGTCCCAGAAGGACCACAGGTACAGGGCCCCGTAGAGCAGCGGCAGCAGGAGCAGTGCGACCAGGGCGGCCCGCGGCAGCTTCCCCCGCCCGAACCGCTTCAGCTCAAGCGCGGCCAGCTTCGGCGAGCGCATCGTCGGCCCCCTTCGTGTCGTCGTCGGTGCGGTCTTCGGCGCCGGCCGGGCCGGCGGTGTCGGCGGTGTCGGCGGGCTCCGCGCCCGGGGCCGTGCGCACGACCCGGACGCCCTCGGGGGCCTGGCTGCACACCGCGAGGACGGTGGTCCCGGCGGCGGCGATCGAGCGGAGCAGCTCCCAGACCTCCTCGCGCTCGGTGTCGGAGAGCTTGAGGTCGGCGTCGTCGAGGGCCAGCAGCCGGGGCGAGCCCAGCAGGGCGAGGGCCAGGGAGAGCCGTACCGCCTCCAGGCGGTCCAGGTCCCGGACGGAGGTCCGCAGCCCCTTGGGCAGGGCCTCCGGGTCGAGGCCGGCGGAGGCCAGCGCCGCGTCGATCCGGGCGGCGGCCTCCTTGCCTCGGCTGCCGGGCGGGCGCAGGAGCGCGCGCAGGGGGCCCTCGTAGCGGCGCTGGAGCAGGGCCCCCTCGCGCAGCTGCTCGCCGACGGTCAGGGCCTGGTCGAGGTCGTTGACCCCGGGCACCGGGCCGAGGCCGGCAATGCGGCGGACCGCGCCCATCCGCTTGGGCAGCGGCAGGCCGGCCACCTCGGCGCGGCCGGCGGTGGGCTTCATGCGCCCGGTGAGGGCGAGCAGCAGGCAGGTGCGGCCGCTGCCCGACGGGCCTTCGATCGCGATGAGCGTGCCGGGTGCGGCATCGACGTCCACTCCCCGGAACGCCCAGCCGCGCGGGCCCCTGAGTCCGAAGTCCTCGGCTTTGACGGCCGCGCCGTGCGGGCTGTCCACTCCGCCCCCTCCCTTTTGAACTGACCAGTCAGTTCAAAAACTAGCACCCTTGCCGCCCCTCCGCGTGCACAGGGGGCCGATTGCCCCGATGTGGGCGGGAAAACCGCAGGTCGGCGCGATTGTCAGTGGTGCCCGCGACGATGGGGGACGGCATCACCAGGCGCCGCGAAGAGCAGTACGCAACGACAGGAGGTTCGTCATGGCCACACCGTCCCCGTCCCCTGTCCACCCCGTCCCGCGCAGGTCGGCCGCTCCGCCGGCCGCGCTCGACCTGCTCGCCAAGGCCCGCAGCGGCCTGGCCGAGGCATCCGCCCTGAGCCGCCCCAACGAGCGCTACGCCACCGCCCACCTCGCCGCACTGCGCACCGCGGCCGCCGTCCTCGCGGCCCGGGCCCGGCCCGAGCCCGCCCACCCGCGGCGCCGCCCCCGCATACGCAGCGCCTGGGAGGTGCTCCCGGAGCTCGCGCCGGAGCTGGCCGAGTGGAGCGCGCTCTTCGCCTCCGGAGCGGCCCGCCGGGCCCGCGCCGAGGCCGGCATACCGGACGCCGCGAGCGAGGAGGACGCCGCGTACCTGCTGCGCGCCACGGAGATGTTCCTGCGGCTGGTCGAGCGGATGCTCGCCCTCCAGCCGGCGGCGCGGCCGCTGCCGCAGCAGGCGCTGCCCCAGCCCCGCCCCGAGCCGCGCCCGGAGCGTCCGGACGCGGGATGAGCTGCACCGCTGCCGGAGGCAATAGGGTGGGGCACGCATTGCACGCTTTGCCCGCCCCTTCCGCGCCGAGGAGTCATCAGCCGTGTCGGACACTTCCCGCCCCCGCGCCTCCCTCCGCACCGCCGTGGTGTGGGAGGTCCTCAAGGAGGCCCTCGACCGCCGGGTGAAGGCGACCGGGCGGGACGTGCTCGACGTGCTGGACACCGGCGGCGGCACCGGCATGTTCGCGGTCCCGATCGCCCGCCTCGGCCACCGCGTCACCGTGGTCGACCCCAGCCCGAACGCGCTGTTCGGGCTGGAGCGCCGGGTCGCCGAGGCCGGCGTCGCCGACCGGGTCCGCGGCGTCCAGGGCGACGCCCAGGGCCTGCTCGACGTCGTCGAGCGGGAGTCCTACGACGTGGTCGTCTGCCACGGCGTCCTGGAATACGTCGACGACGCGGCCGAGGGCGCCGCCAACGCCGTCGCCGCCCTGCGCCCCGGCGGGACGCTCAGCCTGCTCGCCGCCGGCCTCGGCGGCGCCGTCCTGGCCCGCGCCCTGGCCGGCCACTTCACCGAGGCCCGCGCGGCCCTCGGCGACCCGGCCGGCCGCTGGGGCGCGGGCGACCCGGTGCCCCGGCGCTTCACCGCCGACCAGCTCGCCGACCTCGTGGCCGGCGCCGGGCTGGAGGTCGGCGCGGTCCACGGCGTCCGCGTCTTCGCCGACCTCGTCCCCGGCGTCCTCGTGGACACCGAGCCCGGCGCCGTGGAGGCCCTGATGCGCCTGGAGGAGGCCGCAGCCGAGCTGCCCGCCTTCCACGCCATCGCCACCCAGCTGCACGTCCTCGGCGAGAAGCCCGCCTGACCCCCGGCCGCCTCCCGGCCGGGAGGCGCCGCCGGCCGGCCCCGGCGGTTCCGCGGACTCCCTCCGCTCCGGGCGGGCGCGCCGTATGATCGGGGCACCACCCGGCATGGCGGGCGGATCAGCGGGGAATAACGACCTCACTGCCCGGCCCCCGGCCGTACGGCCCCGCGCCGTACCGGCGATGGGCAGTGCCTTTCCGGGCGGTGCATTTTTCCAACCCGGCGCGGAGGGCGGGTGTCACGGGGGCGATTCCCCGCCTATCCTGAAGGGGACCCTGGTCGCTACCCCCCGCGACCGAAGGATGAGGAGGACTCCCGTGCCGCTCTCGGAGCACGAGCAGCGAATGCTCGAGCAGATGGAGCGAGCGCTGTACGCCGAAGACCCCAAGTTCGCGACAGCGCTTGAGGGAAGCGGACTGCGCACGTACACCCGGCGACGGGTCTACCAGGCAGTCGCAGGCATTGTGGTGGGTATCGCGCTCCTCATGACCGGTGTGATCGTCCCGAACGTACTCTGGGTCAGCGTGGTGGGTTTCCTCGTCATGCTCGGCTGTACGCTCCTCGCGGTCACCGGTTGGCGCAAGGCGCCCAAGCCTGGCGAGCAGCCCGTCTCCGGCAGTGCAGGCGGTTCGGCCCATGGCCGGAACCGGCAGCGTCGGTCGATGATGAACCGCATCGAGGAACGGTGGCAGCGCCGCCGCGACGAGCAGGGGCACTGACGCCCCCGGCCGCGCGCGATGACGGGGACGGCGGCCCACCGCCGCCGCACCCGCGCGCGTCCGGCCCCGGACCGCGCCTGCCGGACGCCGCGCGCTGCGGCGCGATGACGCGGTGATGCGGTGATGCGGTGAGCGTCCTCCCCCTGGTCTTCACCAGCGGCTGGGCCAGCGGCGTCAACGCGTACGCCGTGGTCCTCCTGCTGGGCGTCTTCGGCGCGACCGGCCTCAGCGACGACGTCCCCCCGGCCCTCCAGCGCACGGACGTCCTGATCGCCGCCGGCGTCCTCTTCCTGTGTGAGGCCGTCGCCGACAAGATCCCGTACGTGGACTCCGCCTGGGACGCTGTCCACACCGTCGTCCGGCCCGTCGCCGGGGCCGTCGTCGGGGCCCTGCTGGCCGGACAGAGCGGCTCCCTCTCCGATCTCGCCGCCGGCGCGATCGGCGGCACCACCGCGCTGGCCAGCCATGCCGTCAAGGCCGGCACCCGCATGGCCGTCAACACCTCCCCCGAGCCGGTCAGCAACATCGCGCTGAGCACCGCCGAGGACATCGGCGTCGCCGGCATCGTCGCCTTCGCCGTCTTCCATCCCGTCGCCGCCGCCGTCGCCGCGGCCGTCCTCCTCGCCCTCGGCCTGGCCGTCCTCGTCCTCCTGTGGACCCGGATCCGCCGCTTCCTGCGCCGCCGGGCGCAGCGCCGCGAGGAGAAGCGGCCGGCCGGCCGCGCCCGGGAGCCCTCCGCCCCCACCGCGGGCCCGCCCCGCTGACTCGGGCCGCCGCTCGATAGGGTCGGGCGCATGGCACGAATTGCGGTGATCGGCGCCGGCATGGGCGCGATGGCCACGGCGGCCCGGCTGGCCGTCGCAGGGCACCAGGTGACGGTCTACGAGCAGGGTCCGACGTACGGCGGCGCCGTCGGCCGCCGCACCCGTGAGGGCTTCGCCTTCGACACGGGGCCGGGGCTGCTGCACCTGCCCGCCGTCTACCGCGACCTGTTCGTCAAGACCGGCAAGCGCCCCCTCGAGGACTGCGTCGACATGGTGCAGGTCGACCCCGCCGTCCGGCACGTCCTCGCCGACGGCACCGAGGCCGTCCTCCCGGCCGTCTCCCGCGGCGGCGCCGCGGCCGCCCTCGACGGGGCCTTCGGCGCAGGCACGGGGGACCGCTGGAACGACGTCCTGAACCGGGCCCGCGACGCCTGGGACGCCACGCGCCGCCCCCTGCTGGAGGAGCCCCTGCGCCCCGACTGGCAGGTGCTGGGCCGCGACCCGTACCCGGCCGTCCGCAAGAGCGGGCTGCTGCGCCGCCGCCCGCCCACCCTCGCCGAGACCGCCGCCCGCGAGCTCGGCGGGCCCGCCGGCGAGCTGCTGGCGGCCCGGGTGGGGGCGTACGGGCTCGATCCGGCCTCGGTGCCCGCCTCCGCGGCCGTGCTGCCGTACATGGAGCAGACCTTCGGCAGCTGGTACGTGCGCGGCGGCATGCGGGCGCTGGCCACCGCCCTGTACGAGCGCTGCCTGGAGCGGAAGGTCTCCTTCGTCTTCGACGCCCCGGTCCGGGAGGTGCTCGCCCGCGACGGCCGGGCCGCCGGGCTGCTGCTGGGCGACGGGGCGGAGGCCGCCGCCGACTCCGTGGTGTGCGCGGCCGACCCGCGCGGCCTCCGCGGGGTGCCGCTGCCGCCCGGCGGGGTGCCCGCCCGCGGCCCCGGCACGGCGAGCCGGCTCACGCTCTTCCTCGCGCTGCGCGGCGAGCGGCCGGCCGGCACCGTGCACCGCACCCTCGTCCACTCCCCCGGCGCGCCGGTCACCGTCCTGCGCCCCGACGACCCGGCCGTCGTCCCCGACGCGGGCCACGAGGCGGTCACCGTGACGGCCGTCTGCCCCGCCGCCGGATCGGGCCCCGCGCCCGATCCGGAGGCCCTGCTGGAGCGGGCCGCGCGGGCCGTGCCCGGGCTGCGCGAGCGGCTGCTGTGGCACGAGGTGTACGCGCCCGCCGACATCGCGGCCGCCACCGGGGCGGCGGGCGGTGCGGTGCCCCCGCCCGCGCTCGCCGGAGCGGACGGCCGGCTGCTGTACCCGGCCAACACGACCGGCCTGCCCGGCCTGTACCTGGCCGGCGGGTGGGCGCACCCGGGCGGCGGGCTGCCGCACGCCGGGATGACCGGGGCCCTGGTGGCCGGGCTGGTCGTGGAGGGCGCCGGCTTCCGCGGCTCCCGGTGAGCCCGGCCCGGCCGGGGCGGCCGGGGTGGCCTCAGTAGCGGTACTGCCCGTACTCCCCGGTGCCCTGCTGCGGGTACTGCTGCGGCTGCTGGTACGGCCCGCCCGCCTGGTCGTCCTCCGGGTACGGCTGCGCGACGTCCCGCTGCTGCGGCACCCACACCCCGCCGGGCGGCGTGTCCATCGCGTACGGGTCCTGCGCGGCGCCCGCGCCGTACGGGTCCGGTACCTGGCCCGCGTACGGGGTGTAGTCGTACGGCTGCTGCGGGATGACGCCGCCGCCGGTGCCGATGTACGGGTCCGAGTAGGCGGCGTACACCTCCCGGCCGCTGTCGTCCGGGTAGCCGCCGGAGTAGTCGAAGCCGCCGCCCTGGGACTGCGCGTCCTGGTAGGCGGCGTAGCCGTGCGCGTCCTGCTCGGGCGCGCCGGCGGCGAAGCTCTGTATCCCGTACGTGCCGGTCTCGTCGGGCAGCGGCTCCGGGCTGTAGAAGTCCTCGGTCGCCGCCCGGAAGCGCGGGCGGGGCTCCTGCTCCGCGGGCTCCGCGCCGCCGTCCGCGCCGCCGCTCCCGGCCGCCGTGCCGGCCCCTTCGGAGCCGTACTCCAGCGAGGTCACCTCCAGCGCGGGCTCGGTGCGTGCGGCGCCGCCGCGGCGCCGCCGGCCGGGCCGGCCGGGCGCGGGGGCGGCCTTGCCGCGGCGCAGCGCCCATCCGGCCTCGAAGCCCTTGCGGAAGGACAGCGTCACCAGTGTCTGGCCCACGGCGAACGCGGCCGCGCCGACGGCGATGACGAGGACCGACGGCAGGACCACCCCGGCGACGACGCCGAGGAACCCGGCGAACGCGAGCAGCCGCCAGCGCAGCCGGGCCTTGTACTGCATCAGGACCTCGGCGAGCAGCCACAGCGCGACGAAGCCGAACGCGATGTAGAGGACCGTCATTCCCATGCGTGGCACCCCTCGGTACGGCCGCCCTGGGAACGGCCGATCAGGCCCGCTTGTGCAGGCCCAGGTTCTCGTAGATCTCGAGGGTCGCCGTGGAGTTGTTCAGCGTGATGAAGTGCAGCCCCGGGACACCCTCGGACAGCAGCCGCGCGCAGAACTCCGTGGCGAACTCGATCCCCATGGAGCGTACAGCGGCCGGATCGTCCTTGACGGCGAGCATGCGCTCTTTCACGGCGCCGGGGAAGACCGCGTTGCTGAGCTGGGGCAGCCGGTCGAGCTGCCTGACGGCCACAACAGGCATGACCTCAGGGATGATAGGGGTCTCGCAGCCCGCCTTCTCGGCGCTGTCGCGGAGCCGCAGATAATTCTCCGGATCGAAGAACATCTGGGTGATCGCATAGTCGGCGCCCGCACGGCACTTGTCCACGAAGTGCCGGATGTCCGTATCCCAGTCGGTGGACCGCGGGTGCATCTCGGGGAACGCGGCGACGCCCACGCAGAAGTCGCCGGACTCCTTCAGCAGCCGGACGAGGTCGGCGGCGTAGTGGACGCCCTCGGGGTGCGCCACCCACGGGCCCATGGGGTCGCCCGGCGGATCGCCGCGCACGGCCAGCATGTTGCGGATGCCCGCGTCCGCGAACTGCCCGATGACGTTGCGCAGCTCGGCGATCGAGTGGTCGACCGCAGTGAGGTGCGCGACGGGGGTCAGGGTGGTGTCGGAGGCGATCTGCTGGGTCGCCTTGACGGTGCCGCCGCGGGTGGACCCGCCGGCGCCGTAGGTGACGGAGACGAAGCTGGGGGCCACCGCCTCGATGCGGCGCAGCGCGTCCCAGAGGTTGCGTTCGCCCTTCTCCGTCTTGGGCGCCCAGAACTCGAAGGAGTACGAGGGGTCCCCGGACGCCAGCAGGTCGCGGACCGTGCGGGCGCGGTCCGTTCGGGTGGAAGCTGTTCCAAGGGCCATACCGGCAGGTTAGACGGGCGTTCGCGGACTCCGAAGCCGTGTCCACGTGGTGGACAGCTTTTTGGACACCTCAGGCGGTGCGGGCCCGGAGGCGGGCGGCCAGCCCGGCGGCCTCGGCCCCGGGGTCGGAGGCCTCCGTGAGGGCGCGGACGACGACGACCCGGGTGGCGCCGGCGTCGAGGACCTCGTCGAGGTTGCCGGCGTCGATCCCGCCTATGGCGAACCAGGGGCGGTCCTGGCGCAGGGAGGCCGCGTACCGGACGAGGCCGAGGCCGGGGGCGTGCCGGCCGGGCTTGGTGGGGGTGGGCCAGCAGGGGCCGGTGCAGAAGTAGTCCACGCCGGGTTCGGCGGCGGCAGCGGCGACCTCGTCCTCGGCGTGGCAGGAGCGGCCGATCAGGACCCCGTCGCCGAGGATCGCCCGGGCGGCCGGGACGGGGATGTCGCCCTGGCCGAGGTGGAGGACGTCGGAGCCGATGGCGTGCGCGACGTCGGCGCGGTCGTTGACGGCGAGGAGCTTGCCGTGGCGGCGGGCCGCCTCGGCGAAGACCGCCAGGTGCTCCAGTTCCTCGCCGGCCTCCATGCCCTTGTCCCGGAGCTGGACGATGTCCACGCCGCCGGCGAGGACCGCGTCGAGGAACTCGGGGAGGTCCCCCTGCCGCCTGCGGGCGTCCGTGCACAGGTAGAGCCGGGCGTCGGACAGCTGCTGCCGCACGTTCGCGGACATGGGTACCCCCCTGGGTGGTGCGGCGGGCGGGCCCCCGCCGCACACGGCGGGGGCCCGCCCGCCAGGTCGGATCTGTCGGGCTCGGCTCAGAGGGCGAGCGCCTGGGCGCGGCGCTTGACCTCCGTGCCGCGATTCTCGCGCAGCGCCTGCACGGGGGTGCCGGGCAGGGTCGGGTCGGCGGTGAAGAGCCACTCCAGCATCTCCTCGTCGGAGAAGCCGTCGTCCTTCAGGACGGTCAGCAGGCCGGTGAGGCCCTTGACCAGCTTGTCGCCGTCGATGAAGTCGGCGGGGACCTGGAGGGCGCGGTTCTCCCCGCGGCGCACCGCGATCAGCTGACCTTCCTTGACCAGCTGGCGGACCCGGGTCACTTCGACGTCCATCATCTCGGCGATGTCGGGGAGGTGGAGCCAGGCGGGGACAAGGGCATCGATCTTTGCGTCAATCTCGGTCACGGCACAAGCCTGCCACCTCCCGCGGGCCGCCGGTACCCGAGCCGACCCGTCCGGGGCTGCCCGGCCGCCCGGCCGGGCGGCTGCTACGCAGCCGCCGCCTTGAGGGGGGTCTCCGGGTCCGCGACGCGGGCCGGGTCGACGGTGCTGCCCGCCTCGATGAGCCGGCGGCCCTGGGCGAGGTCGCGGGGGCGGCCCACCGCGAGGATCGCGACCATGGCCCCGGCGCGCAGCCAGCACACCGACCAGGCCTGCCCTGCGGGGTCGCCGCGCCACAGCAGGGTGTCGGCGTCCGCATGGTGGCCGGCGTACTGGACGAACCGGCCGAACTGCTCCGACCAGAAGTACGGCACCGGGTCGTACGTCTCCACGGGCTCCCCCGCCAGGATGTTCGCGGCGACGACCCGCGGCCCCTGGAGGGCGTTGTCCCAGTGGTGCACCAGCAGCCGGGCCCCGTACCGGGCCGAGGGGAAGGAGGCGCAGTCGCCGACCGCGTACACGCCGGGGACGGAGGTCCGCAGGTGGGCGTCGGCGGTGACCGAGCCGTCGGGGCCGAGCTCGACGCCCGAGCCGGCGAGCCAGCGGGTGGCGGGCCGGGCCCCGATACCGACGACGACCGCGCCGGCGGGCAGCTCGCGGCCGTCGGCCAGCAGGACCCGCCCGGCCTCGACGGACGCCACCCGGGCGGAGGTGAGCAGGTCGGCGCCGATCTCCCCGTACCAGCGGCCCATCGCGGCGGCGACCTCGGCGGGCAGCGCCCCGGCCAGCACCCGGTCCGCGGCCTCGACGACGGTGACCGCGCAGCCGGCCTCGCGGGCGGCGGTCGCGAACTCGGCGCCGATCCAGCCGGCGCCGACGACGACGGTCGCCGGGGCGCGCGCGATGACCGGCCGCAGCCGGGCCGCGTCGTCGAGGGTGCGCAGCAGGTGGACGCCGGGCACGCCCTCGGCGCCCGGCAGGGTCAGCGGCTCGGCGCCGGTCGCCAGCACCAGGACCCCGTACGGGACCGGCCCTGCCTCGGTGTCCAGCTCGCGGTCGGCGGGCCGCAGCCCGGTCACCTCGACGCCGAGCCGGAGGGTGATCCCGAGGCCCTCGAAGTCGACGTCGAAGGCGGAGTCCTCGGCCTTGCCGAGCAGCACCGCCTTGGACAGCGGGGGCCGGTCGTACGGCTGGTGGGGCTCGGCGCCCAGCAGGGTGACGGGGCCGGTCCAGCCCTGCTCGCGCAGGGCCACCGCGGTCTGGACCCCGGCCATCCCGGCGCCGGCGATGACGACGCTGCCGTTCTCGTTCTGTTCCGTCTGCTCGCTCACGCGACCACCCTAGCGACCTGACGATCAGTCAGCGAGGTGCGCGCGGGGGGTCCGGCGGGGCGGCCCTCCGGCCTCCTCCCGCTCCCGGTAGGGGAACGGCTACTGTGGCCACCGTACCTGTCGCGGGAGTCCGGGCGCACCGGGCTGAGAGGGAGGCTGAAGCGGCCTCCGACCGTACGAACCTGATCCGGGTCATGCCGGCGAAGGGAGGGGCTGGACGCCCATGCACTCATCTCGGAAGGGATCCGACGTCCTCGTCATCGGGGGCGGGATCATCGGCCTGGCCACCGCCTGGCGGGCCGCCCGCCGCGGGCTGCGCACCGCGCTCGCCGACCCCGCGCCCGGCGGCGGCGCGGCCCGGGTCGCGGCCGGCATGCTCGCCGCGGTCACGGAGCTCCACTACGGCGAGGAGACCCTGCTGGGCCTCAACCTCGCCTCCGCCGCCCGCTACCCGGAGTTCGCCGCCGAGCTGGCCGAGGCCAGCGGCGGCATGGACATCGGCTACCGGGCCTGCGGCACCCTCGCCGTCGCGCTCGACGCCGACGACCGGCTCCACCTGCGGGAACTGCACGCCCTCCAGCGCCGCTGCGGCCTGGAGTCGGAGTGGCTCACCGGCCGCGAGTGCCGCCGCCTGGAGCCGATGCTGGCCCCCGGCGTCCGCGGCGGCCTGCGCGTGGACGGCGACCACCAGGTGGACCCGCGCCGGCTCGCGGCGGCCCTGCTCGCCGCCTGCGAACGCGCGGGGGTGGAGATGCGCCGGGCGCACGCCGAGCGCCTCCTGGTCTGCGCAGACCGGGCGGTCGGCGCCGCCCTGGACGACGGCACCGAGCTGCGCGCCGGGCAGGTCGTCCTGGCCGCCGGATCGCTCAGCGGCCGCCTCGCCGGCGTACCGCAGGAGGTCCTGCCGCCGGTGCGGCCCGTCAAGGGGCAGGTGCTGCGGCTCGCCGTGCCGGCGGCGTACGGGCCGTTCCTGTCGCGGACGGTCCGGGCGGTCGTGCGCGGCAGCCACGTCTACCTGGTGCCGCGGGAGAACGGCGAGCTCGTCGTGGGCGCCACCAGCGAGGAACTCGGCTGGGACACCACGGTCACCGCCGGCGGTGTCTACGAACTCCTGCGCGACGCACACGAGTTGGTTCCCGGCATCACCGAACTCCCGCTGACCGAGACCCTGGCCGGGCTGCGGCCCGGCTCCCCCGACAACGCCCCGCTGCTCGGCCCGACCGCCCTGCCCGGCCTGCACCTGGCCACCGGGCACTACCGCAACGGGGTCCTGCTGACCCCGCTCACCGGCGACGCGATGGCCGACCTGCTGTCGACCGGCACGCTGCCGGACATCGCGCTGCCCTTCAGCCCGAGCCGCTTCTCCGCCGCACGCCAGGAGGCGTACGCATGACCATCTCCGTCAACGGCGAGCCGCGCGAGGTCGCGGCCGGCACCACCCTCGACGCGGTGGTCGCCACCCTCACCGCGGCGCCGTCGGGCGTCGCGGCCGCCCTCAACGAGGCGGTCGTACCGCGCGGCCAGTGGCCGCGGACCCCGGTCGGCGACGGCGACCGGATCGAGGTCCTCACCGCCGTCCAGGGAGGCTGAGCGCGATGGCCGACGACGTGTTCACCCTCGGCGGGCGCACCTTCGCCTCCCGCCTGATCATGGGGACGGGCGGGGCGCCCAGCCTCGACGTGCTGGAGCGGGCCCTGGTGGCCTCCGGCACCGAGCTGACGACCGTGGCGATGCGCCGCCTCGACCCCACCGTGCAGGGCTCGGTCCTCTCCGTCCTCGACCGGCTCGGGATCGCGGTCCTCCCGAACACGGCGGGCTGCTACACCGCCGGCGAGGCCGTCCTCACCGCGCGGCTCGCGCGGGAGGCGCTCGGCACCGACTGGATCAAGCTGGAGGTCGTCGCGGACGAGCGGACGCTGCTCCCGGACGGGGAGGAGCTGCTCCAGGCCGCCGAAACCCTGGTGGACGACGGCTTCACGGTCCTGCCGTACACGAGCGACGACCCTGTCCTCGCCCGCAAGCTGGAGGATGCCGGGTGCGCGGCGGTCATGCCGCTGGGCTCTCCGATCGGGTCGGGGATGGGCATCCGCAACCCGCACAACTTCGAGCTGATCGTGGAGCGGGCCGGCGTACCGGTGATCCTGGACGCGGGGGCCGGCACGGCCTCCGACGCCGCCCTGGCGATGGAGCTGGGGTGCGCGGGCGTGATGCTGGCCTCGGCGGTGACACGGGCGCAGGCGCCGGTGCTGATGGCCGCCGCGATGCGGGACGCGGTGTCCGCGGGGCGGCTGGCATACCGCGCCGGCCGTATCCCCCAGCGCCGCTTCGCCGCGGCGTCCTCCCCCGCGGAGGGCCTGGCCGCCCTGGACCCGGAACGCCCGGCGTTCTGACCCGGGGGCCGTCAGGGGCCCCCTCCCGGCCGGCCCCCTGCCCGTCCCCGCCGGCCCGGGCCGGCGGGGACGGCTGCGCGCGGCGGGCCGGCGGCGCGTGCGCCGCGTCACAACTGCGCACCAGCCTGCCTCTCCCGGCGGAGCCCACAGGTGCCGCTCGTAGAATCACCGGGTGGACACGACCCTGGATGACCCCCTCGTCGGGCAGACGCTCGACGGCCGCTACCGCATCGACGCCCGTATCGCGGCCGGCGGCATGGCCACGGTCTACCGGGCCCTGGACACGCGCCTGGACCGGGTTCTCGCGCTGAAGGTGATGCACCCGGCGCTGGCCGCGGACGGCGCGTTCGTGGACCGTTTCATCCGCGAGGCGAAGTCCGTGGCGCGGCTGGCGCATCCGAACGTGGTCGCGGTGTTCGACCAGGGTACGGACGGCCCGTACACGTATCTGGCGATGGAGTACGTCTCCGGCTGCACGCTGCGGGATGTGCTGCGCGAGCGCGGCGCGCTGCAGCCGCGGGCGGCGCTGGACATCCTGGAGCCGGTGCTGGCGGCGCTGGGGGCGGCCCACCGGGCGGGTTTCGTGCACCGGGACATGAAGCCGGAGAACGTGCTGATCGGCGACGACGGCCGGGTGAAGGTGGCCGATTTCGGCTTGGTGCGGTCGGTGGACTCGGTGACGAGTACGACGGGCGCCGTGCTCGGCACGGTGTCGTACCTGGCTCCGGAGCAGATCGAGAGCGGTGTCGCGGACACCCGTGTGGACGTGTACGCGTGCGGGGTCGTCCTGTACGAGATGCTGACGGGCGGGAAGCCGCATGCGGGGGGTACGCCGGCGCAGGTGCTGTACCAGCACCTGCACGAGGACGTGCCGCCTCCGTCGGCGGCGGTGCCGGGCCTGCCGGCTTCGCTGGACGGGATCGTGGCGCAGGCGGCGGCCCGGGCGCCGGAGCTGCGTCCGTCCGACGCGGCGGCGCTGCTGGGCCTGGTGCTCGCTGTGCGGGCGGAGCTGTCGGACGCGGAGCTGGATGCGGTCCCGCCGCGGGCGCTGTCCGGCGAGCGGTCGGCGGCGGAGGACCGTACGAGTGTGATCCCGCGCCCGGTCGGGGCGCGGCAGGGCGGCGGCGACGGTGTGGAGCACACGTCGGTACTGGCGTCGGCGCCGGTCCCCCCGCTGCCGGATCCGGCGGGTCCGGGCGCGAGTCCGCGCCGGGCGGGCCGGGTGCGGCGGGGTCCGCTGCTGGTGGTGGCGGCGGTGCTGCTGGCGCTGGGGCTGGGTACGGGCGTGTGGTACATCAGCGCGGGCCAGTTCACGAAGGTCCCGAACCTGCTGGGCAAGTCGGAGGCCGAGGCCCGTTCGGAGCTGTCGGCGGCCGGCCTGGGTGTGAAGCGCGTGGAGCGGAAGTTCAGCGAGGCTTTCGAGCGGGGCACGGTGATGGCCTCGGACCCGGGGGGCGGCAAGCGGATCCGCGGCAACGGCGCGGTGGTGCTGACCGTTTCGCGGGGCCCGCAGGTGGTGGTGGTCCCGGACGTCACGGGCCGGCCGCTGGACGATGCGAAGGCGGAGCTGACGAAGAGCGGCCTGGCGCCGGGGATCGTGAACGAGGCGTTCAGCCAGGACGTGGCCAGGGGTTCGGTGATCAGCACGGACCCGGTGGGCGGGCAGAAGCGCGCGCCGGACACGGCGGTTGCGATCACGGTGAGCAAGGGCCGGCCCGTGCAGGTGCCGAACGTGGCGGCGCGGCCGGTGGAGCAGGCCCGTACGGCGCTGCAGGACCTGGGCCTGAAGGTGGAGGTGGCTGCGGAGCAGGTCAACTCCCCGGTGCCGGCGGGCACGGTGGCGAACCAGTCGCTGAGTGCCGGTGCGCAGGCGGCGGCCGGTGACACGGTGGTGCTGACGGTGTCGAAGGGCCCGCGCCTGGTCGCGGTGCCGAACGTGACGGGGCTGGATGCGGATGCGGCGCGCCGGACGCTGGAGGCGGCCGGGTTCAAGGTGCGGGTGGAGAAGCCGCTGATCTCCTTCTCGAACACGGTGGACGCGCAGTCGGTGCCGGGCGGCCAGAGCGCCCCGGAGGGCAGCACGGTCGTCCTGCGGATCAAGGGGCTGTAGCGGTGCCGGAGTCGGAGGCGGACGGCGTTCTTCCCGCGGCCGGGCGGCGCGCGCGGAATCCGGTCGGCGGGCATGTTCCCGTGGCGGGCGGGCTTGCTTCGGTGGGGTTGTCGTATGCGCGGGAGCTGGCCGCGGAGGCGGTGCAGGTCTTCGTGGCGAACCCGCGCGGCTGGGCGACTCCGGCGGGCAGTCCCGCGCAGGACGAGCTGTTCCGCGCGGGCTGCGCGGAGGCCGGGATCCCGGCGTTCGTGCACGCCCCGTATCTGATCAACTTCGGTTCGCACACGGCGGCCACGGTGGAGCGCTCGGTGGAGTCGCTGCGGCATTCGCTGCGCCGCGGCCGGCGGATCGGGGCGGGCGGGGTGGTCGTCCACACGGGCTCGGCGACGGGCGGGCGTCCGCGCGAGGTGGCGTTGGCGCAGGTCAGGGAGTATGCGCTGCCGCTGCTGGATGAGCTGGTCCATGACGACGACCCGTTCCTGCTGCTGGAGTCGACGGCCGGGCAGGGTTCGTCGCTGTGCTCGCTGATGGAGGATTTCGGCCCGTACTTCGAGGCGCTGGACCACCATCCGAAGCTGGGTGTCTGTGTGGACACCTGCCACGTGTTCGCCGCCGGGCACGATCTGGCGGAGCCGGGCGGTGTGAAGGCGGCGCTGGACCTGCTGGTGGACACGGTGGGCGAGGGGCGGCTGAAGCTGGTGCACGCCAACGACTCGAAGGAGGGTGTGGGCGCGCACCGGGACCGGCACGCGAACATCGGGCAGGGCCGCATCGGCCGGGAGGCGTTCGCGGAGCTGTTCTCGCATCCCGCGATGGAGGGGGTGCCGCTGGTGATCGAGACGCCGGGCGGCAAGGAGGGGCACGCGGCGGACGTGGCTCTCTTGAAGGAGCTGCGGGGCCTGCACTGAGCTCCCCGCTGCGGCCCTGATCCGCGGGACAGGCCCTACAGCTCGGGCCCGTCGCCCGGTTCCTCCTGGTAGGAGTAGCGCTGTTCCCGCCAGGGGTCGCCGATGTTGTGGTAGCCGCGTTCTTCCCAGAAGCCGCGCCGGTCGGCGGTCATGTACTCGATGCCGCGGACCCATTTCGGGCCCTTCCAGGCGTACAGGTGGGGCACGACGAGCCGCAGCGGGAAGCCGTGTTCGGCGGTGAGGGGCTCGCCGCCCTGGTGGGTGGCGAAGACGGTCCGCCCGGAGGCGAAGTCGGCCATCCGCAGGTTGGAGCTGAAGCCGTACTCGGCCCACACCATCACATGGGTGGCCTGCGGCGACGGCGGTGCCAGGGCGAGGATCTCGCGGGCGAGGACTCCGCCCCACTCGGCGCCGACCATGCTGAACTTGGTCACGCAGTGCAGGTCGGCGACGACGGTCTCGAAGGGCAGGGCGGTGAACTGCTCGTGGTTCCAGCAGTGCTTCTGCCCGTCGGCGGTGGCGCCGAAGACGCGGAACTCCCACCGGTCGGGCTTGAACCGGGGTACGGGCCCGTAGTGGGTGACGGGCCAGCCCCGCTGGAGCCGCTGTCCCGGGGGAAGCTCCAGCTGCTCTGCTCCCGGAGATTCCCGGCTGTCCGGCTGACCCATGTCTCCATGGTGACAGACGTGGCGGGGTGGTCATGACCAGGCGGGAACCGATTCGGGCATGTCATGGCAACTCCCACTAAGGAGGCACTTACTGGACGGTTCATGGTCGCGGTGCAAGGATGCGCGCACAGACCCGTCACTAGCGGACATTGCCTGGAAGGAGCCTCTGCGATGCAGGGCGACCCCGAGGTCCTTGAGTTTCTGAACGAGCAGCTGACCGGCGAGCTCACGGCGATCAACCAGTACTGGCTCCACTACCGGATCCAGGACAACAAGGGTTGGACCAAGCTCGCGAACTACACCCGCGCCGAGTCCATCGACGAGATGAAGCACGCGGACAAGATCACCGAGCGCATCCTGATGCTCGACGGGCTGCCGAACTACCAGCGCCTCTTCCACGTGCGGGTGGGCCAGACGCTGACGGAGATGTTCCAGGCGGACCGCCAGGTGGAGGTCGAGGCGATCGACCGGCTGAAGCGCGGCATCGAGGTCATGCGCGGCAAGGGCGACACCACGTCGGCGCGGCTCTTCGAGGACATCCTGGAGGACGAGGAGCACCACATCGACTACCTGGACACGCAGCTGGAGCTGATCGAGGCGCTCGGGGAGCCGCTGTACCTCGCCCAGCAGATCGAGCAGCCGGACAGCTGACTCAGGCCGCCCCGGCGAGCTCCCTCTCCGCGGTGGCGTCGGCGGTGTCCGCGGCGAGCGCGTCGGCAGCGGCGCGGCCCTTCTCCAGCAGCTCCCGGCGCGGGCACGCCCCCCGGCCGAGGAGGCCCTGGATGGTGCGGACGCAGGAGCCGCAGTCGGTGCCGGCCTTGGTCACGGAGGCTATCTGGCGGGGGGTGCAGGCCCCGGCCGCCGCGTGTTCCCTGACCTGCTTGTCGGTGATGCCGAAGCAAGAGCAGACGTACACGCGGTTCACCTCCCTGGGCGGTCTTGCAGCCACCCCTGTTCGGTGAGGCTTACCTAACCGTACCCAAAGTGCGGGTGGCCGGAAAGCCCCCGTACGCCAGTGGGGCGCGGATCACACGGATCCGCGCCCCACTGTCATCGGGCTGTCACGGCGGCCGGCCGGCCGCACGCCGCTACTGGTCGCGGTACATCTCCGCGACGAGGAACGCCAGGTCGAGGGACTGGCTGCGGTTCAGCCGCGGGTCGCAGGCCGTCTCGTAGCGCTGGTGCAGGTCGTCAACGAAGATCTCGTCGCCGCCGCCCACGCACTCGGTGACGTCGTGGCCGGTGAGCTCGACGTGGATGCCGCCCGGGTGGGTGCCGAGCGCCTTGTGGACCTCGAAGAAGCCCTTGACCTCGTCGAGGACGTCGTCGAAGCGGCGCGTCTTGTGGCCGGAGGCGGCCTCGAAGGTGTTGCCGTGCATCGGGTCGGTGACCCAGCCGACGACCGCGCCGGAGGCGGTGACCTTCTCGACGAGCTCGGGCAGCTTGTCGCGGACCTTGTCGGCGCCCATGCGGACGACGAAGGTGAGCCGGCCCGGGTCTCGCTCGGGGTCGAGCCGGTCGATGTAGGTCAGCGCCTCGTCCACGCTGGTCGTGGGGCCGAGCTTGATGCCGATCGGGTTGGCGATCTGCGAGCAGAACTCGATGTGCGCGTGGTCCAGCTGCCTCGTGCGCTCGCCGATCCACACCATGTGGCCGGAGGTGTCGTACAGCTTCCCGGTCCGGGAGTCCGTACGGGTGAGGGCGCCCTCGTAGTCGAGGAGCAGCGCCTCGTGCGAGGAGTAGAACTCCACCGCCTTGAACTCGGCCGGGTCGGTGCCGCAGGCCTTCATGAAGCTCAGGGCGTTGTCGATCTCGCGGGCGAGCTGCTCGTAGCGCTGGCCGGAGGGGGACGACTTCACGAAGTCCTGGTTCCAGGCGTGCACCTGCCGCAGGTCGGCGTAGCCGCCGGTGGTGAAGGCGCGCACCAGGTTCAGGGTCGACGCGGAGGCGTGGTACATGCGCTTGAGCCGCTCGGGGTCCGGGACGCGGGCCTCGGGGGTGAACTCGAAGCCGTTGACGGAGTCGCCGCGGTAGGTCGGCAGGGTCACCCCGTCGCGGGTCTCGGTGTCCTTGGAGCGGGGCTTGCTGTACTGGCCGGCGATGCGCCCGACCTTCACGACGGGCACGGAGGCCGCGTACGTCAGGACGGCGCTCATCTGGAGCAGCGTCTTCAGCTTGGCGCGGATGTGCTCGGCGGACACGGCGTCGAAGGCCTCGGCGCAGTCGCCGCCCTGGAGGAGGAACGCCTCACCCCGGGCGACGGCTCCCAGACGGGCGCGCAGCTGGTCGCACTCGCCCGCGAAAACGAGCGGAGGATACGACTCGAGGTCCGCGACGACTGCGCGCAGGGCCTCGGCATCGGGGTACGAAGGCTGCTGCGCCGCGGGCAGGTCTCGCCAGGTCGCCTTGGCGGCGGGGGCGTGGGTTTCAGCGTTCACGGTCACCCCTACACATTAAGGCGTCCCACCTCGTGCCCTGCCGGTTGCCCATCAGTTGAGACGGACGTCTCTCACCCTGTTTCCCCCCGCACGCCGTCCTTCCCGGTGGGCTAGGGTGGTCCGCATGTACGCGCACTCCTGCCGCTCCTGGTGGTGGACCGCTCCCGGCGGCCCACTCCTCGCGCGTACCCACTGACACGACCGACGCGAAGGCCGCCCCGAGGGGCGGCCTTCCGCGTATGCGCTGCGGCCGGCCGCTCCTCCCACCCGGAAGGACGACCGCCCCCGCATGGAGACCACGACAAGCCGACTGCTCGGCCTGCTCGGCGACGACCGCCGCCCGTTCGCACTGCTGCGCCGGCGCACCCCCGGCCGGGCCCACGACACCGTCGAGGTGCTCGTGGGGCCCGTCCACGAGGCGGAGCGCCTCGCCGACCTGCCCGTCCGCGAGCTGCCGACGCTCGCCCTGGTGCCGTTCCGGCAGATCCACGAACGCGGGTTCGAGGTCCCCGACGACGGCACGCCGCTGAGCGTGCTGGCCGCGGAGGAGGCGTACGAGGTCCCGCTCGCGGAGGCGCTGGCGGTGCTGCCGGCGCACCCGGTGCGGGTGGAGGGCGGCGGCTTCGACGTCCCCGACGAGGAATACGCGCGGACCGTCCGCCGGGTCGTGGAGGAGGAGATCGGCCGGGGCGAGGGCGCGAACTTCGTCATCCGGCGCACGTACCGGGGCCGGATCGACGGCTTCGGGCGGGCGGACGCGCTGGCGCTGTTCCGGCGGCTGCTGCTGGGCGAGCGGGGCGCGTACTGGACGTACGTGGTCCACACGGGTGCGCGGACGCTGGTCGGGGCGAGTCCGGAGGTCCATGTGCGGATGTCCGGCGGGACCGTCGTGATGAACCCGATCAGCGGGACGTACCGGTATCCGGCCGGGGGGCCGACCGCCGAGTCGCTGCTGGCGTTCCTGGGCGACCGCAAGGAGACCGAGGAGCTGTCGATGGTGGTCGACGAGGAGCTCAAGATGATGTGCACGGTCGGCGACCGCGGCGGTGTGGTGGTCGGGCCGCGGCTGAAGGAGATGGCGCACCTGGCGCACACCGAGTACGAGCTGCGGGGCCGTTCCTCGCTGGACGTGCGGGAGGTGCTGCGGGAGACGATGTTCGCGGCGACGGTGACGGGCTCGCCGGTGGAGAACGCCTGCCGGGTGATCGCGCGGCACGAGCCGGTCGGCCCGGACGGGGTGGGCCGCGGGTACTACGCGGGCGCGCTGGCCCTGCTGGGCGTGGACGCCGCGGGCGGGCAGACGCTGGACTCCCCCATCCTGATCCGCACCGCGGACATCGGCGCGGACGGGTCCCTGCGCGTGCCGGTGGGGGCGACCCTGGTGCGCCACTCCGACCCGGCGGGCGAGGTCGCCGAGACGCACGCGAAGGCGGCCGGGGTGCTGGCCGCGCTGGGAGTCCGCCCGGAGGCGCCGCGGCCGGCCTTCGGGGGAGTCCGGCCGGGCCGGGACCCGCGGGTGGTGCGGGCACTGGCCGCACGGCGGAGGGACCTGGCGCCGTTCTGGCTGCGGATGCAGGAGCGGCCGCCGGCCGCGGCCGGGGACTGCCTGGTGGTGGACGGCGAGGACACCTTCACCGCGATGCTGGCGCACGTGCTGCGGGCCGGCGGGCTGTCGGTGTCGGTACGCCGCTATGACGAGCCGGGGCTGCGGGAGGCGGCCCTCGCGCACACGGGCCCGGTCGTGCTCGGTCCGGGGCCCGGCGACCCGTCCGACCCGGCGGACCCGAAGATGCGGCTGCTGCGCGGCCTGGCCCGGGAGCTGCTGGCCGGGCATGCGGGCGGACTGCTCGGGGTGTGCCTGGGGCACGAGCTGATCGCCGCCGAGCTGGGGCTGCCGCTGGTCCGCAAGGCCGAGCCGGCGCAGGGGGCGCAGCTGGAGGTCGAGCTGTTCGGCCGGCCCGAGGTGGTCGGCTTCTACAACACGTTCACGGCCGCCTGCGACGGCGCGGCCGCGGCCCGGCTGGCCGCGCGGGGCGTCGAGGTGGCGCGGGACCCGGCGACGGGCGAGGTCCACGCCCTGCGGTCCGCCGCCGGCGGCTTCGCCGGCGTCCAGTTCCATCCCGAGTCCGTCCTCACCCTGCGCGGCGCGGACCTGCTGCACGGCCTGCTGGCGGACGTGCGCACGGGCGCCCCGGCGTAGGGCCGGGGCGCCCGGGCGGGGGCGGGGCTCAGCCGAAGAAGACCCCGGCCTCCCGGTAGAGCGCCGGGTCGACGGTCTTCAGCCTGGCCGTCGCCTCGGCGAGGGGGACCCGCACGATGTCGGTGCCGCGGAGCGCGACCATCGTCCCGAAGGCGCCGTCGCGGACGGCGTCGACGGCGTGCAGCCCGAAGCGGGTCGCGAGCCAGCGGTCGAAGGCGCTGGGGGTGCCGCCGCGCTGGACGTGGCCGAGGACGGTGGTGCGGGCCTCCTTGCCGGTGCGGGCCTCGATCTCCTTGGCCAGCCACTCGCCGACGCCCGACAGCCGGACGTGTCCGAAGGAGTCGGTGGTGGCGTCCTTGAGGACCATGTCGCCGTCCTTGGGCACGGCGCCCTCGGCGACGACGACGATCGGCGCGTAGCTAGCCTTGAACCGGGAGGTGACCCAGGCGCACACCTGGTCCAGGTCGAAGCGCTGCTCGGGGATGAGGATGGCGTTGGCGCCGCCGGCGAGGCCGGAGTGCAGGGCGATCCAGCCGGCGTGGCGGCCCATCACCTCGACGACGAGGACCCGCATGTGGGACTCGGCGGTGGTGTGGAGCCGGTCGATGGCCTCGGTGGCGATGCCGACGGCGGTGTCGAAGCCGAAGGTGTAGTCGGTGGCGGACAGGTCGTTGTCGATGGTCTTGGGGACGCCGACGCAGGGGATGCCGTATTCCGCGTGGAGGCGGGCGGCCACGCCGAGGGTGTCCTCGCCGCCGATCGCGATCAGCGCGTCGACCTCGTGCTTGGCGAGGGTGTCCCTGATCTGCCGTACGCCGTCGTCCAGCGTGAACGGGTTGGTGCGCGAGGAGCCGAGGATGGTCCCGCCGCGCGGCAGGATGCCGCGGACGGCGGGGATGCCGAGGGGGACGGCGTCGCCCTCGACGGCGCCGCGCCAGCCGTCCTTGAAGCCGGTGAACTCGTAGCCGTACTCCTGGACGCCCTTGCGGACGACGCCCCGGATGACCGCGTTGAGCCCGGGGCAGTCGCCGCCGCCGGTCAGCACTCCGACCTTCATGGGATCTCCCTTTCGCCACTGGGCCGCTCGGGCCCGCATGACGGCCACGCTAGTGGTGACCCAGGTCACACCAGCGGCAGCGGAAGAGGCAATTCCGGTGGAATTGCGCGGCGTTGGGTACGCCCGTTCACTCGGATGGGGACGTAAGTACGACGTACGCCAGGTCAGACCCCGTCGAGGCCGCGCTCTATCGCGTACCGGACGAGCTCCACCCGGTTGTGCAGCTGGAGCTTGCCGAGGGTGTTCTGGACGTGGTTCTGGACGGTGCGGTGGGAGATGACGAGCCGCTCCGCGATCTGCTTGTACGACAGACCCTTGGCGACGAGCCGCAGCACCTCCGTCTCCCGGTCGGTCAGCTGCGGCGCCGTCGGCTCGTCGGGTGCGGCCGGCGCCGGGTCCGAGGCCAGCCTGCGGTACTCACCGAGGACGAGCCCGGCGAGGCCCGGGGTGAACACGGCGTCGCCGGCGGCCGTGCGGCGCACCGCGTCGATCAGCTCCCGGGCGCCGGCGGACTTCATCAGGTAGCCGGTGGCACCGGACTTGACGGCCTCCAGGACGTCGGCGTGCTCGCCGCTGGCCGACAGTACGAGGACGCGCAGGGCGGGGTCGGCGCCGACGAGCTCCTTGCAGACCTGGACACCGGGCATGCCGGGCAGGTTGAGGTCGAGGACCAGCACGTGCGGGGAGACGGCGCGGGCCCGGCGCACCGCCTCGGGTCCGTCGCCGGCGGTCGCGACGACGTCGAAGCCGGCCTCGGCGAGGTCGCGGGCCACCGCGTCGCGCCACATCGGGTGGTCGTCGACGACCATCACCCTGACCGCGCCGAGCGCACCGGCGCCCTGCCCGGTCGCCTGCGCGGTCTGCGCGGTCTGCTCGTTCGGCTCGTTCGGCTCGGTCACTGGGTCCTCCCCCTGGGTACTTTCAGTTCCACTTCGGTGCCCTGCCCGGGGACGGACACCAGCTCGGCGGTTCCGCCGAGGTCGCGCAGCCTGCCGCGGATGGACAGGGCGACGCCCATGCGGCCCTCGCCCTCGGCCTGGTCCAGGCGGCCCGCCGGGATTCCGGGGCCGTCGTCGCGGACGGTGACGACCACCTCGTCGCCCCAGTCCTCCACGAGGATCCAGGCGCGGGCGTCCTCCCCGGCGTGCCTGCGCACGTTGTCCAGGGCCGCGCCGACGGCGGCCGCCAGCTCGCGGGCGGCGGGCGAGGGCAGCGGGACCGGGGTGCCCGGTTCGGCGAAGCTCACCCGCGACCCGGCGTGCGGGGCGAGCAGCGACCGCAGGTCCACCTCGCCGCCGGCGCCGTCCGCCCCCGCCCCGTCCTCGCCGTCGTCCTCGTCGTACGCGTCCACCAGCGCGCCCCGCGTCCCGTCGCGGGAGACCCGGGAGGGGCGGACGAGCCCGCTGGAGACGAGGGTCCGCAGCGCGACCTCCTGCTCTCCGGCCAGCCGCCCGAGTTCCGCGGCCTCGCCGCCCAGCTCGGTGCCGCGGCGCTGGACCATGGCGAGGACCTGGAGGACGCCGTCGTGGATGTCGCGGGCGAGGCGCTCCCGCTCGCGGGTGGCGGCCTCGATCTCCAGGGCGCGGGCGAGGGTGGCCTCGCTGGCGCGGGCGACCTCGACGACGTACCCGATGGCGACGGACGCCACCCACACCAGCAGGACGTTGTGGACGGTGTCCCGGGTGGGCTCGCCGCGCTGGACGATGTTGGCGGCGGCGACGAGGCTGGAGGCGACGCAGGCCCAGCGCCAGCCGCCCTTGATGGCGAAGGCGAGGACCGAGCCGGCCGTCCAGATCGTGGGCAGGGTGGGGCCGCCGGCGGTGATCCGCTCGTGGGTGTCGGCGAGCGGGGTCAGCAGGATGCCCGCGAGGGCGACCGTGAGGTCCGCGACGAGGAAGCGCTTGGTGCAGCTGGCCGCGTTCGCGACCTTGCGGAGGGTGGCCAGCGTCCACACCGCGAGGAACACGAGGTACCAGAAGGCGATCCACGGCCGGTCGAAGTACCGGTAGGCGGAGGCGAACAGGCCCACCGCGTAGACCATGGTGATCAGCCGGTAGGCGGTCAGCGCCCGCCACAGCGGCTGCTCGACCGACATGCGCACGACACGTTCGCGTTTCGCCATTGCCCCACCCCTTGCGGGCGGTACCGCCCTGCTGCCGCGCCTATTCGGCGGTCTTGCCGGCTTCCGCCGCCTTCTCGGCCTTCTCGGCCTCCGCCGCCTTCTCCGCCTTCTCGGCCGCCTTGTCCGCGGCCTTCCCGGCGGCCTTGGCGGCCTTCTCCGCCTTCTCGGCGTCCGCGATCTGCCGCTTGGCGGCCGTCGCGTAGATGTCGACGTACTCCTGGCCGGACAGCTTCATGATCTCGTACATGACCTCGTCGG
Organism: Streptomyces globosus; assembly: GCF_003325375.1. GTDB lineage: Bacteria > Actinomycetota > Actinomycetes > Streptomycetales > Streptomycetaceae > Streptomyces > Streptomyces globosus_A. The sequence goes on from NZ_CP030862.1 coordinate 5,331,935, forward strand.
TCACCGAGCGGAGGATGAAGCGGTCGCCGTCCATGCCCTGGTAGCGGCTGAAGTCGAGCGGCTTGCCGATCCGGATGCCCGGCCGCATCAGCTTCGGGACGACCTTGCCGGGCGGCTGGATCTTCTCGGTGTCGATCATGGCGACGGGGATGACGGGGGCGCCGGTGGCGAGCGCCACGCGGGCCAGGCCGCCGGGCTTGCCGCGGTAGAGCCGGCCGTCGGGTGAACGCGTCCCCTCGGGGTAGATACCGAACAGCTCCCCGCGCTCGATGACCTCGATGCCGCTCTTGATGGCGGCCTCGCCGGCGCCGCGCGCGCCGGAGCGGTCCACCGGGAGCTGGCCGACGCCCTTGAAGAACGCGGCGGTGAGCTTGCCCTTCACGCCCGGGGAGGTGAAGTACTCGGCCTTGGCGATGAAGGTGACCTTCCGGTCGAGCACGGCCGGCAGGAAGAACGAGTCCGAGAAGGACAGGTGGTTGCTCGCCAGGATCGCCGGCCCCTCGGCGGGGATGTTCTCGAGGCCCTCCACCCACGGCCTGAAGGCGAGCTTCAGGGAACCCCCGATGGAGAACTTCATTGCGCCGTAGATCAACTCGAAAGCCTTCCTGTGTCCTGTCGAACAGACCTTAACCCCTGCCCCGCACCGAGGTGCCCCGACGGCCCTGGTCGGTGCCGTGCCGGTCGCGTACGGTGAAGTCACACAGCGCTACGCACCCGCCCACACCCCCTGTCACAAAGGAGAACCCGGTGCCCGTCCTCCCTGGAGCCGAGCCGTTCCGCCACGAGGGCGGGGAGGTCGGCGTCCTCCTGTGCCACGGCTTCACGAGCACGCCGCAGTCGATGCGCCCGTGGGCCGAGTACCTCGCCGCGCAGGGCCTGACGGTGTCGGTGCCGCTGCTTCCGGGGCACGGTACGCGCTGGGAGGACATGCAGCTCACGGGCTGGCAGGACTGGTACGCGGAGGTCGACCGGGCGCTGCGCGAGCTGCTCGACCGGTGCGCCCGGGTGTTCGTCTTCGGCCTGTCGATGGGCGGGGCGCTGACCCTGCGGCTGGCGGCGAAGCACGGTGATGCCATCAGCGGCATCGTCCTCGTGAACCCGGCCAACAAGCTGCACGACCCGCGGGCGTTCGCCCTTCCGGTGGCCAAGCACTTCATCCGGTCGACGCCGGGCATCGCGAGCGACATCGCGAAGCCGGGTGCGTCGGAGATCGGCTACGACCGGGTGCCGACGCGGGCCGCGCAGTCGCTGCGGGACTTCCTGCGGCTGGTGGACGGCGACCTCCCGCAGGTGACGCAGCCGGTGCTGCTGCTGCACAGCCCGCAGGACCACGTGGTCCCGCCGGTGGACTCGGCGCGGATCCTGGCGCGGATCTCCTCGACCGACGTCACCGAGACCCTGCTGGAACACAGCTACCACGTCGCGACGTTGGACCACGATGCGGAGCGGATCTTCGAGGACAGCCACGCGTTCGTCGCGCGGCTCGCGGAGGGCGTCGGCAGCAAGGAGGCGGCCAGCGGTGGCTGAACACGAGGAGCCTGCGGGGGGCGTGCCCCCGCTGGACGAGGAAGCGGCGTGGGCGGCGATCGTCGCCGGGTACGGGCAGGAGCCCCCGGACCCGCCGGGGTCGCGGCCGTTCCGGCCGATCGAGAACCTGATGCTGCCCGAGGAGGACGTCAAGCCGCCGGAGCCGGGGCGGCCCTCCGGCGGCGGGCCGGGCGCGCCCGGGTCCGCGGAGCCGCCGTCGCGGGAGGAATCCGGGGAGGAGCCCGCGCAGGACGGGGCCGGCCCGGCGAAGCCGCTGGGCAGCTCGGTGGTGTTCGCCCCGGGCGTCGGGGTGGCCGGGGCCGGGAGCGGGCCGCGGGACTACGCGCCGGCCGACCCGGACGACGGGGACGAGGGGCATTTCGTCCCGCCGGAGCCGGAGCTGCCGGAGGCCGACACCACGGCGAAGTTCGCGTGGCTGGCGGTGGTGGGCGGGCCGGTGCTGCTGCTGCTCGCGGTGCTGTTCCGGTGGGACATGACGTGGTGGCTGACCACTCTGGGCATCGGCGGCTTCCTGGGCGGCTTCGCCACCCTGGTGGCCCGTATGGCGCACGGCGACGACGAGGACGACGACCCGGGCCGCGGCGCCGTCGTCTGACCGGCGGACCGGCGGACCGGCGGACCGGCGGCTCAGCCGGGCGCGGGGAGGCGCAGCGCGGCGAGGACCGGGAGGTGGTCGGTGGCCGCGGCGAGGTCCGCGCCGCTGACGCCGTCGAGGCCCTCGGGCACGCCGCAGCCGAGGACCTCCACCCCGCGGCCGGCGAAGACCGCGTCGATGCGCCGCGGCCGCCCGGAGCGGGTGAAGGTGTGCTCTCCGCCCCACGGGGCGGCCGTACGGCAGTCCTGGAGGGCGCCGGCCAGCATCCGGAAGGCGGGGCCGTCGGGCGTCTCGTTGATGTCCCCGGCGGCGATCGCGTACGGGGTCCCGGCCCGTCCGATGCGGGACAGCAGCTCCGCGGCCTGGGCGCGGCGCTCCGCCGGGTCCAGCGACAGGTGCGCGCTGAACACGGCGGTGCGGGCGGCCCCGAAGCGGACGACGGCGGTGGCGAAGCCCCGCCGGTGCAGGCCGGGCGTCAGCGGGAGCAGGACGTCCTCGGTGCGCTCGACGGTTACGCGCAGGGAGCACATCAGGAGCGGCCCGGCGGCGGTCGCCCCGCCGGAGAGCACGACGAGGCCGCACTTGGCGGCGAGGCGGGCGGCGTGCTTGCGCCAGCGGAAGAAGCGCGGCGCCTCCTGGACGAAGAGCAGGTCGGGGGCGCAGGCGCGGATGACGCGGGCCAGGGCGTCCTCGTCGTCGCGCAGCGAGCGGACGTTGTAGCTGAGGGCGCGGACGACGGCGGAGCCGTCGGCCTCCGTGCGGGACTGCGGCAGCGCGGGCAGGCGCGAGGTCAGGTCCATACCGGCAACATAGCCACACCGCCCGCCGTGCCACAGGGGGCACGGCGGGCGGTGGGGTGCGGGGTCACCGGCGGGCGGGCTCAGCCCTGGCGGGCGAGGTCGGCCGCGCCGACCAGGCCGGCCTTGCCGCCGAGCCGGGCGGCCAGCACCTGGGCGTGCGGGCGCCAGGCGCCGCCGATCAGCCAGCGCTTGAAGGACTTGCGGATCGGGTCGAGGACGAGGTCGCCCTCGTCGGAGACGCCGCCGCCGACGATGAACGCCGACGGGTCGAACAGCGAGGCCAGGTCGGCGAGGCCGGCACCGGCCCAGCGGGCCAGCTCGCGGAAGGAGTCCACGGCCACCGGGTCGCCCTGGCGGGCGGCCTCGCTGATGTGCTTGCCCTCGATGCCCTCGGGGGTGCCGTCGCCCAGGGCGAGGAGCAGGGCCGCGTTCTCGGGGGTGGCCTTGGCGCGCTGCCTGGCGTAGCGGACCAGGGCGCGGCCGGAGGCGTACTGCTCCCAGCAGCCCTGGCTGCCGCAGCCGCACAGCAGGCCGTCGGGGACGACGCGGATGTGGCCGAACTCGGCGGCCACGCCGAAGCGGCCGCGGCGCAGCTTGTTGCCGATGATGATGCCGCCGCCGAGGCCGGTGCCGAGGGTGATGCAGATGACGTCCTCGTGGCCCTGGCCGGCGCCGAAGCGGTACTCGCCCCAGGCGGCGCAGTTGGCGTCGTTCTCGACGACGACGGGCAGGCCGATGCGCTGCTCGACCTTGTCCTTGAGCGGCTCGTGCCGCCAGTTGATGTTGGGCGCGAACAGGACGGTCGCGCGCTTGTCGTCCACGTATCCGGCGGCGCCGATGCCGACGGCCTCGATGGTGTGGTGGCTGCTTACCGCGGAGACGGCGGAGCAGATCGCGTCCGTCACGCCGTCCGCGCTCGGCGGGGTGGGCACCTTGTACGTCTCAAGGATGGTGCCCTCTTCGTCGACCACGCCGGCCGCGATCTTCGTGCCGCCGATGTCGACGCCGATGGTGAGTCCCATTAGTCCCTCGGTTTCCGGTCAAACCCCGCCACGGCCAAAGGTACCCGAGGGTGGCGGAGTCTCAGTCGAGGTCGATGTGCTGGGCAGGTCCGGGGCCGCCGTCGTCGCGGGGGTCGGAGCCGTCGCCGGAGGGCTTGCCGTCGGTGCCGGGCGCGGGGTCGGCGGTGCCGCGGGTCCAGCGGCGCTCGTGGCCCCCGACGGCGGAGCGGTAGGCGGCGAGCAGCTCGGAGCCGGCGGCGGCGAGGTGGTCGAAGACCTCGGGGTTGCGCTCGACGACGGGCCGGGCGGCGGCCCTGGCCTGGTCGACGAGCTGCCGGACGGCGCCCTGGGCGGCGGCGCCGAGCAGCGGGTTGTTCAGGGCGGTCACTTTGTCGGCGACGGCCTCGAACAGCTTGAGGAGCTCGTCGGCGGCGGTGCCGGCCTGCCCTCCGGGGCCGGCCGGGCCGCCGTGCGAGGAGCGGCGGCGCTCCTTCTCCGCGGCGAGGTCCTCGGCGCAGGCCTCGGCCCAGGCGTCGTCGTCGGGACGGTCGGTGGCCTCGCTCATGGCGGACTCTCCTGGGCGGCTTCGGGGTGTGCGTGCTGCCTTCGACGTTACCCGAACGGGGGTACGCGGTTCAGGGCGTGCGCGGCCACAGCGCGGGGTCGGGGGTGAAGCGGATGCGGAGCTCGCCGCCGGCGAGGGCGGCGCCGGAGACGGTGCAGCGGCGCAGGGCCGCGGGCAGGGGGACGATCCGCCGGTGCGGTCCGGCCGCGACAATCAGCTCGTCGCCGCGGCGTACGAGGTCGAGGTCGCGCTTGTCGGCGCCGGGCAGCGGCACGGCCCAGACGAGGACGCCGTCCTCGGCGAGCCGGTCCTCGACGGTCCAGGGGCGGCGGGCGGCGGGGCCGTGCGGGAGCAGCCGGGCGGCCGCGGCGGCGAGCCGGTCCAGGTCCTGGGGCCCGCGGGGGGTGCGGCCGAGGTGGGGCAGGGCGGTGACGGGCGTGCGGGCGGCCCAGCGGGCGGCGTACCGCTCCTGCTCGGCGGCGAGTCCGGCGAGCCAGGGGTCGGGCGAGTCCTGCGGGACCATGCGGTTGGCGGCGATCCCGGTGACGCCCAGCTCCATGAGGGAGGCGCCGAGCAGGCCGCTGCGCAGGGCGGCGTCGGCGGCCGGGCCGGGCTCGGCGACGAGCAGCAGGGAGGTGGTGTCGGCCTCGACGGCCTGCTGGGCGGCGGCCAGCTCGCCGTCCCAGCGGGCGGCGGTCTCGTACAGCCACTGCGCGGGCATGGGCACGCCGGCGAGCTGGGCCAGTACGGGCCGCAGGGCGCGGGCGGCCTGCCGCTCGGCGGGCAGCAGCCGGGCCAGGTAGCGGCGCAGCTGGGCGGGGAGCGCGAGGACGGCGAGGGTCTGCGGCAGCGGCGGCATGTCGGCGACGACGAGGTCGGTGCCGGGGGCGGAGGCGGCCCGGCGCAGGGCCCGCAGGAGGGCGAACTGCTCGGCGCCGGGGAGGTCGGTGAGCTCCTCGGCGCCCAGGGGGCGGGAGCCGACCATGCCGAGCAGGGCGGATCCGCGCTCCTGGAGGGCGGCGAGCTCGGCGCGGAACTCGGCGCCGGAGTCGACGCGTGCCGTGAGCACCCCTGCGGCGGTCTCGGCGGCCAGGCCGGGGGCCGCCTCGACGGGCCCTGCGGCGGGCTCGCCGAGGAGGGCGCGGACCGGGTCCGCCGGGCCGGCGAGGGCCGCCGCGTCCGCGCGGAGCAGCAGGACGCGCTGCCCGGTGCGGGCCGCGGCGGCTGCGGCGGCCGCGGCGACGGTGGTCCGCCCGGCCCCGCCGGGGCCGGTGACGAGCAGGATGTGCACGCCGGTCAGGCCGCGGTCGTCTCGACGCGCTTCTTCAGGCCGGCGAGGGCGCGGTCGATGATGACCTTCTCGGCCTTCCTCTTGATCATGCCGAGCATGGGGATCTTGACGTCGACGGTGAGCTGGTAGGTGACCTCGGTGCGCTTGCCGCCGTCGAGGGGGGCCAGCCGGTAGGAGCCGTCGAGCTGGCGGAGCATCTGGGACTTGTCGAGGGTCCAGCTGACCTCGTCGGTGCCGTTCCAGGTGTAGGCGAGGGTGTGGTCGTCGCGGATCGCGCCGGCGTCGAGCAGGAGGCGGACCTTCTGCGCGCGGCCCTGGGCGTCGGCGGCGAGCACCTCGGCCTCCTTGACCTCACCGGTCCACTCGGGGTAGCGGGCGAAGTCGGCGATCACGGCCATGACGTCGGCCGGCGCCGCATCGATCGTGATGCTCGAGCTGGTGTGTTCCGCCATCGCGGTCGCTCCTGACGTGGAGTGTTCGAGGATGTGTGCGGCCTGCGGCCGCCGCGTGCAGGCTACCGTGCGTGCGGAGGTCACCACTCCAGGGCCCAGGGCGTTCCGGTGGAGGCGAAGTGGCCCACGTTCACGCACTCCGTGGACCCGATGCGCATCCGGCGGACCAGCGGCTGGTGGACGTGCCCGAAGAGGGCGTAGCGGGGGCGGGTCCGCCGGATCGCGGCCAGGAGGGCCTCGCTGCCGCGCTCGAAACGGCGGGCGACCGTGTCGTAGCAGAGCTCGGGGACCTCCGGCGGGATGTGCGAGCACAGCACGTCGACCTCGCCGAGCGCCTCGACCTTGGCGGCGTAGTCCTCCTCGGCGACCTCGTAGGGAGTGCGCATCGGGGAGGGCAGGCCGCCGCCGACGAAGCCGAAGACGCGGCCGGCGATCTCGACGCGCTGCCCGTCGAGGACGGTGGTGGAGGGGCCGGCGTACTCGGGCCACAGGGCAGGGATGTCGACGTTGCCGTAGGTGGCGTACGTGGGGTGGGGGAACGCGGCGAACAGGTCGGCGTACTGGCGGCGCACGGCCTCCTCGATCAGCCGTTCGCGGTCCAGGCCTGCCCACAGCCGGCGCCCGAGCGCGCGGGCCTCCTCGAAGCGGCGCGCGGTGCGCAGCTCGACGATGCGGCGGGCGTTCTCGGTGCCGAAGAGGTCGGGGAGGATGCCGCGGGAGTGGTCGGCGTAGTCGAGGAAGAGCACCAGGTCGCCGAGGCAGATCAGCGCGTCGGCGCCGTCCCCGGCCCTGGCGAGCGCCTCGGCGTTGCCGTGTACGTCGCTGACGACGTGGACCCGCGTGCTGCTTTTCCTGCCACCCGTGCTGCCCGTCATGGGCCCACCCTAGGGGGGTCGGCGCGACGCGGGTAGAGGCCCTGGCGGCAGGGGTCCTACCTGCGGTTACTTCCTAGTCGTTGCTTGGGTCGACTAAGGTCGGCCGGGCAGTGCCGCGCCATGTGACGCACGGAACATCTGGCCGGTTCCCTCTATCCGGAACCCACTACCGGTGGGTAACGTCCGGTCGGTCCACACGGTGGCGATGGCGCCCAGAGGAGCAGCAGTCTTGCGCGAGTTCAGCCTTCCGGCCCTGTACGAGGTCCCGTCGGACGGGAACCTCACGGATCTCATCCGCCGCAATGCCGCGCAGCATCCGGACACCGCCGTCATGGGCCGCAAGGCCGGCGGCCGGTGGCAGGACGTGACCGCGCGGGAGTTCCTCGCCGAGGTCCGGGCCGCGGCCAAGGGCCTCATCGCGGCCGGCGTCCGGCCCGGCGACCGCGTCGCGCTGATCTCCCGCACCCGCTACGAGTGGGTGCTGGCCGACTTCGCGATCTGGTCCGCGGGCGGTGTCACGGTCCCCGTGTACGAGACCAGCTCGCCCGAGCAGATCCAGTGGATCCTCGGCGACTCCGGCGCCGTCGCGGCGATCGTGGAGGGCCCCGGGCACGCCGAGGCCGTCGCGTCGCTGCGCGACCGGCTGCCCGAGCTGCGCGAGGTCTGGCAGATCGAGCAGGGCGCCGTGGAGGCGCTCACCGCGCTCGGCGCGGGGATCACGGACGCGGAGGTCGACGAGCGCAGCTCGGTCGCCAACGCGGACGACCCCGCCACCATCGTCTACACCTCGGGCACCACCGGCCGCCCCAAGGGCTGCGTGCTCACCCACCGGAACTTCTTCGCCGAGTGCGGGAACGTGGTGGAGCGGCTGCGGCCGCTGTTCCGCACCGGCGAGTGCTCGGTGCTGCTCTTCCTGCCGGCGGCGCACGTCTTCGGCCGCCTGGTGGAGGTGGCGGCCGTACTGGCGCCGATCCGCCTGGGCTGCGTACCGGACATCAAGAACCTGACCGACGAACTCCAGTCGTTCCGGCCGACGCTGATCCTCGGCGTGCCGCGCGTCTTCGAGAAGGTCTACAACTCGGCGCGCGCCAAGGCGCAGGCCGACGGCAAGGGGAAGATCTTCGACGCCGCCGCGGAGGCGGCCATCGCGTACAGCCGCGCGCTGGACACCCCGAAGGGCCCGTCCTTCGGCCTGAAGCTCAAGCACAAGGTCTTCTCGAAGCTGGTCTACAGCAAGCTGCACGCGGTGCTCGGCGGACGCGGCGAGTACGCGATCTCCGGCGGCGCTCCGCTCGGCGAGCGCCTCGGCCACTTCTTCCGCGGCATCGGCTTCACGGTCCTGGAGGGCTACGGCCTGACGGAATCCTGCGCGGCGACCGCCTTCAACCCGTGGGACCGCCAGAAGATCGGCACGGTCGGGCAGCCGCTGCCCGGCTCGGTGGTGCGCATCGCCGACGACGGCGAGGTGCTGCTGCACGGCGAGCACGTCTTCTCCGGCTACTGGCAGAACGAGGCGGCGACCGCCGAGGCGCTGACCGACGGCTGGTTCCACACCGGGGACGTCGGAACCCTCGACGAGGACGGCTTCCTCGCGATCACCGGCCGGAAGAAGGAGCTGATCGTCACGGCCGGCGGCAAGAACGTCGCCCCCGCGGTGATCGAGGACCGCATCCGGGCGCACGCGCTGGTAGCCGAGTGCATGGTCGTCGGCGACGCCCGGCCGTTCGTGGCCGCGCTGGTCACCATCGACGAGGAGTTCCTCGCCCGCTGGGCGGCGGAGAACGGCAAGCCGGCCGGATGCACGGCGGCCGACCTGCGCGAGGACGCGGACCTGATCGCCGCCGTCCAGAAGGCGGTCGACGACGGCAACGCGGCCGTGTCGAAGGCGGAGTCGGTCCGGAAGTTCCGCATCCTGCCGTCGCAGTTCACGGAGGAGTCGGGCCACATCACGCCGTCGCTGAAGCTGAAGCGGAACGTCGTGGCGAAGGACTTCGCCGACGAGATCGACGCGCTGTACCGCGCGTAACCGCCTTGCGCAGTTCCCCGCGCCCCTGATCCCCGGCTCCCGAGCCGAGGGGGCGCGGGGTTCCGCGTTCCCCGGGGCCCGTGCCGAGCCGTCGTACAGCCCGCCGGTGGCCTGCCGCACAGTCCCCCGCGCCCCTGGCGGAGCCCCCGAATCGTGAAGCAGGGGGAATGCGGAATGCGCACACGCTCCTCGCAGCAGGGCGGTGCCGGCGCTTCCTGCGCTTCAGGCCCAGAACGCGTCGGTGACGGTGATCTGGGGGTCGGCGTGGCGGCGGATGAAAGTGAAGACGAGCCAGCCTCGTCCGCCGGCGAGGTCGGCGATGTGGGGGCCTCCCGGGCTGGTCGAGGCCAGCGGGCGGACGGTGATCCAGTGCGGTAGGGACGGATCTGCGTCGATCCCCCGGTAGTAGGGATCCAAGGCAGTGATCAACTCGGCGCGGGCTGCCGGCACGCCGTCGTCGGGCATGCTCTCGAATTCCTGGAGCGCCTCGACTGTCCAGTCCATCTTCCAGGGCGGGCGTGGGCAGTCATCCGTCACCGGCCGGGCTCCGCGCCTGCTGCCCGGTGGCGCAGTCGGCTGTACTCGGCCAGGAGGGCTGCGGATTCCTTCGGGTCCTCGGATTTCGCCGCCCGGGCTTCGAGGTCGCGCAGGTGGGCTTCGAGGCAGGGGTCGCGGGCGATGGCGTACTGCGTCCACCACAGACGCATGAAGGCCGGTACCGGGGTGAGATTGAACGTGTCGGCGATCGCCCGACGCCAGTGGGCTTCGAAGTCCGGCAGCAGGTGGGGGGCGTGTTCCTGGATGGCCAGGCGGAGGGCCTGGGGGGTGCGCTCGGGCATCGGCGGCACACGACGGGGCCGGTCGCCGCCGGGTCCGTCGAAATGGAGGGGCTGGGCTGTCATGGTGGAGGGCTCCTGGTGTACCTGCGGTCCGGTCAGGCGGCGCTCTGCTCGGCGTCGGCGCTTGAGGGACGCTCTGCCATGTACTGCTCGAACCATTCGGCGGGGACCAGGTAGGCAGGGGTCTTGCCCTTGCGGGTGATCGCGGCCGGCTCGCCGGCGATCCGGGTGCGGTCGAGGATCTCGCCCATCTGCTTGCGGAGGTCGATCGTCGTGTACGTCTTCGGCTCCATGCCCGCGCCCGTTAGGAAGGCGGGGCGGCAGACTGCTGCCGACCCGCGGCCTGGCGACCCGGCCCCGCTAACCTAGGCTCCCGGTCAGAGGAGGGCGCGGAGGCGGGTGGCCAGGTGGTCCCAGCGCCACTTCTCCTCGACCCAGGCCCGGCCCCGGTCGCCCATGCGGCGCCGCAGCTCCGGATCCTCCAGGAGGGCCACGATGCGCTCTGCGGCGTCCGCGGGGTCGCCGCCGCGCACGACCCACCCGGTCTCCCCGTCGAGCACGGCGTCCGGCGCTCCCCCGGAGTCCCCGGCCACGACCGGCAGCCCCGTGGCGGAGGCCTCCAGGTACACGATGCCGAGGCCTTCGACGTCGAGCCCGCCCCGCCGTGTCCGGCACGGCATGGCGAAGACGTCCCCGGCCCCGTAGTGGGCGGGCAGCTCCCCCCACGGCACGGCCCCGGTGAACACCACCGACCGGGCGACCCCGGTGGAGGCCGCGAGCGCCCGCAGCTCCGCTTCGTAGGGCCCGCCGCCGACGACGAGCAGCACCGCGTCCGGCTGGGCGGCGAGGATCCGCGGCATGGCCTGGATCAGCGTGTCCTGCCCCTTGCGGGGGACGAGCCGCGAGACGCACACGACGACGGGCCGGTCGGTCAGCCCGAGCCTGGCCCGGATCTCGTCGCCGCCGCTTCCGGGGTGGAAGGACTTCTCGTCGACGCCGGGCGGCAGTTGCACCATGCGGGCGGCGGCCTGCGGCGTCAGCGCGGAGGCGATCCGGGAGCGGGTGTACTCGCCGAGGTGGGTGAGGGTGTCGGTGCCCTCGCCGATCCGCCGCAGCAGCTGCCGTGCCGCGGGGAGCTGCGCCCAGCCTGCTTCGTGCCCGTGGGTGGTGGCGACGATCCGGCGGGCGCCGGCCCGCCGCAGGGCGGGCGCCATCAGCCCGAGCGGTGCGGCGGCCCCGAACCACACGGATTCGCAGCCGTGTTCGCGCAGCAGTTCCACGGCCCGCCGGGTGGCGCGCGGCGTCGGCAGCAGCATGGTGGTGCGGTCGCGGACGACGCGGAACGGCTGCTCGGCGTCGAAGGCGGCGGTGGCTTCGCGGCCTTCGGCGCCGTGCTTCCAGGTGGAGGCGTAGACGACGATCCGGTCGGGGTCGAGCCGCAGCGCCATGTTGTGCAGGAAGGCCTGGATGCCGCCGGGGCGCGGCGGGAAGTCGTTGGTCACGATCAGCGTCTTGTGCATTGCCTGCCGACAGTACCGGACGACCCGCCGGGCTCTCAGGGCGCCGCCGCGAGCTCGGTGCGCAGCCGCTCGCGCCAGGCCCGTGCGAGTTCCGCCCCGCCGAGCCCGAGCTCCTCGCCCAGGGCGGCGTCCAGCGGTTCCCGCCCGGCCCGCTCGTAGAGCCGGACGAGGGCGCCGTCCCCCCACCGGTCGGCGATGAGCCGGCAGGCGAGCCAGGCGCCCTCGTAGGCGCGGGCCAGCGCGTCGGGGTCGGTGCCGAAGGCGAAGTCCCCGTCGGCGGGGAGCCGGGCCGGGAGGTCGCCGCGGCGTACGGCGCGGGCGAGGGCGGGTGCCGCGTCGGCGGGGGCGGTGCGGGTGCCGCGGTAGGCAGCCCAGTCGGCGAGGCCTTCGGAGAGCCAGAGCGGGGTGCGGTCGGTGGTGGCGGGGCGGGTGGCGACGTGGGCGGCTTCGTGCGTGAGGACGACGTTCCGCCCGGCGGCGCTGAGCTGGGCGTACGCGGCGGGGTTGACGACGATGCGGTCGGCGGGGGCGGCTGCGCCGCCGGTGCTGCCGGTGGTGACGGCGGCCATGCCGGTGTAGGCGGCGGGGGGCCGGCCGAGCAGCGCGGCCATCGCTTCCTGCGTCGGGGGGACGAGGACGACGACCCGCCCGGCCCAGGGCCGCGGCCAGGCGGCCGCCGCGGCGGGGACGGCGCGGTCGGCGTCGGCGGCGACGTCCGCCGGGTCGGGGCCGCCGCGGCCGGCGCGCAGGACGAGGGCGTGGGCGCCGCGGACGACGTCGAGGGGGCCCTGGTCCCAGGGCTGCGGCGGCGCACCGGGCGCGGCGGCGTCCCCGGTGACGGTCCAGCGCCCGCCGTCCAGGGTGAGCCGGACCTCGCGGGCGGATCCGGCGGGGGCGGTGTCGTAGCCGTCGATGCGGTAGCGCAGCTCGGCGGTGGCGGTGGCGCGGGGGCCGTCCCTCCGCACACCGGTGACCTCGTACGCCCACTGCGCGAGCGGGAGTCCGGCCGGGCGGGCGGAGGGCTGCCGGGACCAGGCGGCGACGGCGGTGCGGACGTCCCGGTCGGCGGCGTCGGGCGCGGGGGCCGCGGCGCAGCCGGCGGCGAGCACGCACAGGGCGAGCGGTGCGGCGGCGCGGCGGACGGAGGGCATCCGCCGATCCTAGGCCCTGGCGCCGGAGGGGCGCCGGGCCCGCGGTGTCAGGGCCGCGTCACGGACGCGACGGGCATCATCCCGACGGGGTCGTAGCGGACGCGGGCGCCCGGGTAGGGGGCGTGGATGACCTGGCCGTTGCCGACGTACATGCCGACGTGGCTGGCGTCCGAGCGGTAGGTGACGAGGTCGCCGGGCTGCGCCTGGGAGAGGGGGACCTTGCGGCCGGCGTGCCGCTGGGCCTGGGAGGTGCGCGGGAGGGAGACGCCGGCCTGGCGGTAGGACCACACCATCAGTCCGGAGCAGTCGAAGCCGGTGGGGCCGGTGGAGCCCCAGATGTACGGGCGGCCGAGCGCGGAGCGGGCGGCCCGTACGGCGGCCGCGGCGCGGCCGGAGACCCCGGCCGGGGCGGGGGGCAGGTCGGCGGCGGGGTCGTCGCGGCCGCCGGAGCGGGAGGTCCGCTCGTAGTCGGCGCGCTCGGGCGCGGGCATCTCGTTCAGCAGGCGCCGGGCGGCGGCGAGTTTGGCGGTGACGATGCGCTTCTGGCGGGCGACGTCGGCGCGGGCCGCGTCGAGTTCGGCGAGTTTGAGGGAGGCTTCGCGGCGCTGCTGGACCAGTCTGCGCTGCTCCTTGCGCAGGTCGTCGAGTTGGCGGGTCTGGCGGTCGGTCAGCTGCTCCAGGGTGGCGGCCCTGTCGAGGTATTCGACGGGGTCCTCGGAGAGCATGAGTTCGACGGCGGGGTCGATGCCGCCGGAGCGGTACTGGGCTCCGGCGAAGGCGCCGAGGACGCCGCGCATGGTGTTGATGCGGTCCTGGCCGCGGGCGAGCTGGTCCTGGGCGCGGCCGATGTCGGCGCGGAGGGCGTCGGCGCGCTCGCCGGCCCGGTTGTAGCGCTCGGTGGCCTGCTCGGCTTCCTGGAAGAGGCGGTCGACCTGGGCGCGGGCGCTTGCCGCGGGCTCCCGGGGGTGGCCGGGGGCGGCGGCGGCGGGTGCCGCCGTGAGGGCGGCGGCTGCCGTGGCCGCGGCTGCTGCGGCGGTGAAGGCGGTGATCCTGGTGTTCCGGTCGGGGCTGACGAGCCCGGCCCGGCGAGGGGACGCCACGTGCAACCGCTCCCTTTCCGCAGTGCGGGACCGGGTCCGCCCCGGGTGGACGGCCGTGTTCCGGGCTCCGCGCGGGCAGACAGTAGCCGCGCGGCCGCGGGGCGGCCAACGGCCGGGGCGGGGCCGCACAGGGCTGCGCCCCGCTTCAGACGCAGGTCATCGGCGGGGCGCGGGGTCCGGGGCGGCGGCGCGGAATTCGCCCGGATGGGCGGTGCGGGCTGCTGCCGTCAGATGCGGACGCCGAACTGGAAGGGCATGTTGTTGATGGACTCGTACTTGACGCCGCCGCGCGGGTTGGAGGCGTGCAGCACCATGCCGTTCCCGGCGTACAGGCCGACGTGGTGCAGGTCGGAGTAGAAGAACACCAGGTCGCCGGGTTGGAGGGCGCTGCGGCCGATGCGGGTGCCGTCGTTGGCCTGGGTCCAGGTGGTGCGGGTGATGCTGACGCCGGCCTGCTTGTACGCCCACTGCGTCAGCCCGGAGCAGTCGAAGGCACTGGGGCCGGTGGCTCCGGAGACGTAGGCGCTGCCCAGTTTGGTCTTGGCGGCGGCGAGGGCGGCTCCGGCGCGGCCGGAGGCCTTGACGCTGCCGAGGTCGGCGCGGTCGCTGTCGGCGCGGCTCGCGCGGGCCTCCTCGTCCTTGAGCTGGGCGCGCTGCTGTGCGGTGAGGGTGTTGAGGAGGGCCTGGGCCTCGGCGAGCTTGTCCTGGGAGGCCTTCTTCTTCGCGCCGAGCTCCTTGCGGGTGGCGTCGAGGTCGGCGAGCTTGCCGGCGGCCTCCTGGCGCTGCTGGGCGAGGCTGCGCTGCTTGGCCTGGATCTTCTGGACGGCGTCGAGCTGGCGGCCCGTCAACTGCTGCAGGGTGGAGGCCTTGTCGAGGTAGGTGTCGGGGTCGCCGGAGAGGAACAGGGCGACGGACTGGTCCAGGCCGCCGTTGCGGTACTGGGCGCTGGCCATGGAACCGAGGGTGGCGCGGAGCTGGTTGAGCTCCTCCTGGCCGCGGGCGACCTGGTCCTGGATCCGCCCGACCTCCTTTTCGAGCTTCTCCTGGCGCTCCTTGGCCCCGTTGAACTTCTCGGTGGCCTGTTCCGCCTCCTCGTAGAGGGCGTCGACCTTGGCCTTGACCTCGTCCTTGTTCGGCTGGGCGGGGGCGGCGGACGCGCTGTGCGCGGAGAGGGCGACGGCTGCGGCGGCCGTGGCGGTCAGCACGGTGACGCGCGCGCGGTTCGGCTGCTTGGGACGACGGTGGGACGCCACGAAGCCGAGCTCCTTCTTCTTGGGGCCCGCCGGGGCCGGGTTGGTCGGCGCACCACGGCGGAACCTCCGCCGACACCCCGAATGAGTGATCTACCGCACGAAGGTTTGAGCAGACCCTAGTGAGCCCGCTGTGATCACTTCAAACCCCTGAAGGAAAAATTCCGCTCCTGCGGCCAGGTTCTTCACCGCAGGACACGCTGAGTGCCGGGGACTTGACGGTCCGTCCCGCAACGGCGCCGTCAAATCAGGCATTCCGGGAAGGAGTTACGAAACCCGCGAAAGGCGCTTCAGCAGCAAAGCGGACGTCACGGGCCGCGCCCCCGCCTTCGCCACCCCGTCGGCCACCTCGCGGTCGGTGGAGACCACGACCACCGGCCGGCCGGGCGGCTCCGCCCGCACCAGCTGCCGGATCAGCTCGTCCGCCGTGACCCCCGGCTTGGAGAACAGCACCCGCACCCCGCGCGGCGGCGCGAGCAGCACCGGCGCGGCCAGCTCGGCCCCGTCGAAGACGCAGGTCATCTCGGCGCCCGTCTGCGCGGCCAGCATCGACAGCCCGCCCAGCAGCCGCAGCCGCTGCTTCTCCAGCGGCATCGTCGGGTAACCGGTCTTGGTGACGTTGTAGCCGTCCACGACCAGATGTGCCTGCGGCAGCGCCAGCAGCTGGTCGAGCAGTGCCGGATCGGTCTCCGACAGCGCCCGCGCCGCGATGTCCTTCGGCGACATCCGGCCCGGCTCCACCGCGTCCGCCAGGTCGGCCGGCCGCGTCGAGACCGGCGGCAGCGCCAGCTCCCGCCGCAGCCCCTGGGCGGCGTCCAACACCGTGTCCAGCAGCAGCCGCAGGCGCATGTCCTCGATGCTGCGCCCCTCGCGGGTGGCGCGGCGCGAGGTCTCCAGCGCCGCCTCCGCCTCGGCCAGCCGCGACTTGAGCCGGCGGGTCTCGCTCTCGGCTGCGGCCGTCTGGGCGGCCGCCTCGGCGCGGACCGCCTCCATCTCGGCGGTCGCCTTCCGCAGGGCCGCCTCCCCGCGCTTGACGTCGCTGAGGGCGCTGCGCAGTTTGCGCTGAAGCGATTCGGCTTCCTTCCGCGCCGCCTCCAGCTCGCCGCGCACCTGCTCGCCGCCGGCCCGCTGGGCCTCCCGTACGTGGGCCAGCTCCTCGCGCAGCCGGTCGAGTTCGCGCCGGGTCTCCTCGTCCGCCCGCTCGGCGTCGGCGCGCTGCGCCTCCTCCCCCGCGGCGGCGACCAGCTTCACCCAGCCCGCGGGCCGCAGGACGTACGCCGCCGCGGCCACGTCGAGCGGGTCGGCGGCGGCCGGCGCGGTGCCGGAGTCCAGCGCCGCGGCCAGCTCCGCCTGCGCCTCGCGCACCTTCTCCGCGACGCGCCCCCGGAAGACGGGGTCGCTCTCGACGGCCGCGGCCATGGCGTTGCCCGCGAACTTGGCCCGCCGGGTCGGGGTGAACCGGGCGTACTGGCGCAGCTGCGCCGGAAGGTCCGCGACCGTCAGCGCCCCGAAGGCGTCCGAGACGAGCGCGACGACCCGGCGCCGCACGCCCTCCGGCAGCGGGCGGTCGAGCACCTCGGCGGCGTCGCCGGCCGCATCGGCCGGCTCAGCGCCGCTTGCTGGCTCCACAATCCGTCACCCCTACCGTCCATCCCGGAGGGGCGCGGCTCCCTCAGGAGTCCGCGCCCGGCCTGTCCACGAGTTCGATCTGGTCCACCGCGTTGCACCAGCGGCAGCGGACCGACTCGATGGTCTCACTGACCACCTCGCGCTCCTCGACCTTGGGCTCCCCGGCAAGGTCCAGGTGGACGTACTCGACGACCTTCGACGAACGGGTGACGTCGAAGCGCGTCAGGTTGCCGCACAGCGTGCAGCGCCACCGGGTGGTCGCGGTCGGCAGGGGCACCGTCATCAGGCCGCACTCTCCTTCATAGCTCTCTCGGGTCAAAGCCGCCGTCCGCGCGAATCGGCGGCCCGCAGCACGTAACCCTACGGCCTGCCGGTGCGGCGGGGAGGGCCGGTCGGGCCATGCTCGACCGCATGATCGCAAAGTGGCGGGCCGTGCGGGCCGTTCGGGCGGCGGCCGGGGGCCCCGTGGCCACGCACGCCCTGATCGCGGGCTGCTGCGCGGTGTTCCTGCTGGGCCCGGCTTCGGGGCTCAATCCGGCCTACGGCACCGGCGAGCGGCTGCTGGAGGCGGGCACCGCCTACTTCCGGCGGTGGGGCGTCGTCCCGGCCGAGCTCTCCCAGGGCTCGCCGCGGGCGCTGCTGACCCCGCTGACCGCGCTGTTCCTGCACGGCAGCTGGCTGCACCTGCTCGGCAACATGCTGTTCCTGCGCGTCTTCGGCGCGATGGCCGAGGAGCGGATGGGGCGGCCGGCGTTCCTGTGCTTCTACGTGTGCACCGGCTACCTCGCCCTCGCCGGGTACGCGGCCGCCAACGCCTCCTCGGAGCAGACGCTGGTCGGCGCCTCGGGGGCCATCTCGGCGGTCCTGGGGGCGTTCCTGTTCCTCTTCCCGCGGGCCCGGGTGACCAGCCTGTTCCCGTTCCTGTACTTCCTGCCGCTGCGGCTGCCCGCGTGGCTCGTGCTGCTGTTCTGGTTCGCCCTGCAGTGGGTGGCCGCGCACCGGGCGGGCAGCGGGCCGGGGGTGGCGTACCTGGCGCACCTGGTGGGCTTCTCCCTGGGCTTCCTCCTCGCGTGGGTGCGCTACGGCAGGACGGCTAGAGTGAGGCGATCAGCGACGGCCACCGAGGGAGACAGCCAGCCGTGATCACCGCGATCGTGCTCATCAAGACCAGCGTGGACCGCATCCCCGAGATCGCCGAGTCGATCGCGGCGCTGGAGAACGTCAGCGAGGTCTACTCCGTCACCGGGACGTACGACCTGATCGCGCTGGTCCGCGTGGCCCGCCACGACGACCTCGCGGACATCATCCCGGGCCGCATCAGCAAGATCCCCGGCGTCGAGGCGACGGACACGCACGTGGCGTTCCGCACCTACTCCCAGCACGACCTGGAAGCCGCCTTCGCCATCGGCCTCGACGCCTGAGGCCGCCGCCGGGCGCGGCAGCCGGGCGCGGCAGCCGGGCGCGTCAGACCGCCGGGACGCAGCGGCCGTCCTCCGTGCGGTACTGCCACTTCGCCCCGTCGGCGACGAGTTCCCGCACGGCCCGCAGGAAGCGCTCGACGTGCTCGTCGGGCGTGCCCGCGCCGAAGCTGACGCGGATCGCGTTCAGCGGCCGCTCCCCCGGCCGGCGTGCCGCGGGGGCGTCGCAGGCGCCGGGCTCCTGGGGGGCGCCGCCCAGCAGGGTGCGCACCAGCGGGTGGGCGCAGAAGAGGCCGTCGCGGACGCCGATGCCGTACTCGGCGGACAGCGCGGCGGCGAAGTGGGAGCTGTTCCAGCCCTCCACCACGAAGGAGATGACGCCGACGCGCGGGGCGTCGTCCCCGAAGAGGGACAGCACCCGCACCCCGGGGACGGCGGCGAGGCCCTCGCGGATCCGGGCGACGAGCCGGCGCTCGCGGGCGACGAGGGTGTCGAAGCCGGCCTCGGCCAGGGCGCGGCAGGCGGACGCGATCGCGTAGGCGCCGATGACGTTGGGCGAGCCGGCCTCGTGCCGGGCGGCCCCCGTGTGCCAGGCGACGTCGACGCCGCCGTCCTCCCGGCGGGCCACGCTGCGGGAGGCGCCGCCGCCGGCCAGGTAGGGGCGGGCCTGCTGCAGCCAGTCCGCCCGGCCGGCCAGCACGCCGGAGCCGAACGGCGCGTACAGCTTGTGCCCGGAGAAGGCGACCCAGTCGACGTCGAGGCCGCGCACGGAGACCGGGTGGTGCGGGGCCAGCTGGGCGGCGTCGAGGACGATCCGGGCGCCGTGGGCGTGGGCGGCGGCCGCGAGCTCCTTCACGGGCCACAGCTCGCCGGTGACGTTGGAGGCGCCGGTGACGCAGACGAGGGCCGGGCCGTTGGGGCCTCCCGCGCCCGAACGGAGCCGGGAGCTCGGGGAGGGGCCGCGGTCGGCGAGCGCCCGCTCCAGGGTGGCGACGGCCTCGGCGGGGGTGCGGGGCGCGTCGAGGTACGTGACCTGCTCGTCGCCCCAGGGCAGCAGCGAGGCGTGGTGCTCGGTCTCGAAGACGAAGACGCGGCAGCCGGCGGGGAGGGCGGCGGCGAGGAGGTTCAGCGAGTCGGTCGTGGAGCGGGTGAAGACGACCTGGTCGGCGGGGCGGCAGTCGAGGAACGCGGCCACGGCGGCCCTGCTCTGCTCGAAGAGGTCGGTGGACAGCTGGGAGAGGTAGCCGGCGCCGCGGTGCACGCTGCCGTAGTAGGGGGCGTAGGCGGCGACGTCGTCCCAGACGCGCTGGAGGGCGGGGGCGCTGGCGGCGTAGTCGAGGGCCGCGTAGACGGTCTCGCCGCCGGTGACGAGCGGGACGGTGACGTCGCGGCCGAGGACGGGCAGCGGCCCGTCACAGGCGGCGCCGCAGGCGGCGGAGGCGTCGGCGACGGCGGTGTGCAGGGTTGCGGACATGGCGGTATCTCCCGGCTGCAGGGCTGAATGGCTTCGAAACCACCCGTACGCGGGTACGGCGCTGCGCCGTCCGGGGTACGGGGAAGGCCTCGGGGGACGGCCTGGGCGCACACGCACGGGTACGCGGAAGAGGCCGGTCCGAGGGGTGAAGAAGGGGCGGTACGCCCTATCGCATTCGCTTGCTCACGGAAAAACGCTCCTCGAGAGACCAGGACCCCTGGTGTCGAGGGATCCGCGCTTGCCGCGGACCTCGCTGCCCACGGCCTGGTCATCACCCGGGGCACCCCGCCACGGAAGGAGGGTTGCCGGACAGCAGGCCGGGGCCAAGACGCTGTCACTCGTGACCTGGTCAGCCATCCTGCCACAAGATCGGGCAGGCACAAGGCCCCGGTCCGCCATGCGGACCGGGGCCCGGCCGGAAACACGCCCCGAGGGGCCGGGAACCGTCAGGCGTTGGTGGCAGCCACCCACCGCTCCAGCACGGCCCGCGCGGCCCCGGAGTCGATGGACTCGGCCGCACGCGCGATGCCCGCCCCGATCTGCTCCTCCAGGGTGCCCGCGCCCGGCTCCAGGGCGACCAGCGCGGCCGCGGAGTTCAGCAGGACGGCGTCGCGCACGGGACCGGTCTCGCCGGCCAGCAGCCGCCGGGCGACGTCGGCGTTGTACGAGGCGTCCGCGCCCCGCAGCTCCGCCACGTCGACCAGGCCGATGCCGACGTCGCGCGGGTCGAAGGCCTGCTCCTGCACCCGGCCGTCGCGGACCCACCACACGCGGGAGGTCGCCGTCGTCGTCAGCTCGTCCAGGCCGTCGTCGCCGCGGAAGACCAGCGCCGACGAGCCCCGCTCGGCGAGGACGCCCGCCACGATGGGCGCGACCCGGGCGTCGGCCACTCCGGTCGCCTGGGCCCGCACCCGCGCCGGGTTGGTGAGCGGGCCGAGGAAGTTGAAGGTGGTGCGGATCCCGAGCTCCCGGCGGGCGGCGGCGACGTGCCGCAGCGCCGGGTGGAACTTCACCGCGAAGCAGAAGGTGATCCCGGCCTCCTCGGCGACCTCGACCACCCGGGCGGGGGTCAGGTCCAGGTTGACGCCGAGCTTCTCCAGGACGTCTGAGGCGCCGCTCGCGGAGGACGCGGCCCGGTTGCCGTGCTTGACGACCTTGGCGCCGGTGCCGGCCACCACCACCGACGACATCGTCGAGATGTTGACGGTCTTCGCGCCGTCGCCGCCGGTGCCGACGATGTCCACCGTCCGGCCCGGCACCTCGATCAGGTTGGCGTGTGCGTACATGGTCCGCACGAGGCCGTTGATCTCCTCGACGGTCTCCCCCTTGGCCCGCAGGGCCACCATGAAGCCGGCGATCTGGGCGTCGCTGGCCTCGCCCCGCATGATCCGGTCCATGGCCCACGCCGTGTCGTCGGAGTGCAGGTCGCGGCCGGAGAGCAGGGCGTCGAGGACGGCCGGCCAGCCGCGGGCCGCCACGCTGTCGCCGCCTGCCGGGGTCACAACGTTCATGGTCCGCTCCTGGTGGTCCACGGTGGATGGGAAGGGGTTCAGCCTATCCAGCCGCGGGGACGGCAAAGAGCCCCGTCCAGACCCTGGACGGGGCTCTCGCCGTGGCGACGCGGGGGCGATCGGAGATCAGCCCCGCTCGGGATCAGTGGTGGCCGTGGCCGCTCTGGATCTCCTTGTACTCCTCCACCGTGGGCTTCGGAATCTGGTTGCCCTCGCCGTACATGCCCTTGCTGAGCTTGACGCGCAGCTTCTCCATGGCACCGACCTTGCGCTCCACGCCGTTCTCGTCGACCGTCGGGCCGATCTCGGCGGGCGTGTACTGGTGGTGCGAGGTGAGCGTGTGCAGCTTGTCCTGCGACAGCGGCTCGTGGACCTCGACGAACTCACCGTGCGGCAGACGCTTGATGACGCCGGTCTCGCGACCGTGCAGCACCTTGTCGTTGTCCCGGCGCTGCAGGCCGAGGCAGATGCGCTTGGTGATGATGAAGGCCAGGACCGGGACGGCGAAGAAGCCGATCCGGACGAACCACGTGATCGCGTTGATCGACAGGTGGAAGTACTGCGCGAACATGTCGTTTCCACCGCCGATCAGCAGGACGATGTACTCCGAGATCCACGCGACGCCGACGGCCGTGCGGGTCGGGGCGTTGCGCGGGCGGTCGAGCAGGTGGTGCTCGCGCTTGTCACCGGTGATCCAGGACTCGATGAACGGCCACACCGCGATGGAGCCGAGGACCAGCGGGAAGAGGATCAGCGGGATGAACACGCCCAGGACGAGCGTGTGGCCCCACAGGTTGATCTCCCAGCCCGGCATGGCGCGGATCAGGCCTTCCGGCATGCCCATGTACCAGTCGGGCTGCGCACCGGTGGACACGTGGTCCGGCCGGTACGGGCCGAGGTTCCAGATCGGGTTGATCGTGGCGATCGCCGCGATGGCCGCGATGACACCGAAGACCAGGAAGAAGAAGCCTCCGGCCTTGGCCATGTAGACCGGCAGCAGCGGCATGCCGACGACGTTGTTGTTCGTCCGGCCGGGGCCGGGGAACTGGGTGTGCTTGTGGTAGAAGACCAGGATCAGGTGGGCCACGAGCAGGCCCATCATGATGCCGGGCAGCAGCAGGATGTGGATCGAGTAGAACCGGGCCACGAAGTCGCCGCCGGGGAACTCGCCGCCGAAGAGGAAGAACGACAGGTACGTGCCGACGACCGGCACGGACAGGATCGCACCCTGCATGAAGCGGACACCGGTGCCCGAGAGCAGGTCGTCCGGCAGCGAGTAGCCGGTGAAACCGGTGAACATGCCGAGGACCAGCAGCAGGAAGCCGAAGACCCAGTTGATCTCGCGGGGCTTGCGGAACGCGCCGGTGAAGAAGACGCGCATCATGTGCACGATCATCGCGGCGACGAAGATCAGCGCGGCCCAGTGGTGGATCTGCCGGATGAGCAGACCGCCGCGGACGTCGAAGCTGATGTCAAGCGTCGAGGCGAAGGCCTCGGACATCATGACGCCCTGCATCGGGACGTACGAGCCGTGGTACTCCACCTCGTTCATGCTCGGGTGGAAGAACAGCGTCAGGTACACACCCGTGAGGATGATGATGATGAAGCTGTAGAGGCAGATCTCACCCAGCATGAAGGACCAGTGGTCCGGGAAGATCTTGCGCATGTTCGCCTTGGCGAGGCTGTAGATGCCCAGGCGGCCGTCCGCCCAGTCGGCTACGCGCTCGCCGGCGGGCGCCTTCCGCTTGTCAGTGGCGGTACTCATCCGCGCTCCCAGAATGCAGGACCGACGGGCTCCTCGAAGTCGCCGAGCGCTTCGAGGAAGCCTTCGCCGTTCACGCCGATCCGCAGCTGCGGAAGCGCGTGGCCGGCGGGGCCGAAGATGACACGCGCGCCGTCGGAGAGGTCGAAAGTGGACTGGTGGCACGGGCAGAGCACGTGGTGCGTCTGCTGCTCGTACAGGCTGATCGGGCAGCCGACGTGGGTGCAGATCTTCGAGTAGGCCACGATTCCGTCGTGGGACCACTCGAGCTCGCGCTTGTCCTTGATGTCCTCCGGCTGGATGCGGACGATCATCACGGCGGCCTTGGCGATCTCGGTCAGGAACTCGTGCGAGCCCTCTTCGAGCCCCTCGGGCTGGACGAAGGTCAGCGAGCCGACCTGGACGTCCTCGGGACGCAGCGGCTCACCCGTGTTCTGGTTGATGAGCAGCTTGCCCTTGGCCCAGACGGTCTTGCGGAGCTTCTCCTCGGGCAGCGGGCCCAGGTCGCGCAGCAGGACCAGGCCGGACAGCGGCACCATGGCCAGCGCGCCCAGCAGGGTGTTGCGGATCAGCGGACGGCGGCCGATGGCCGACTCCTCGGCACCGGCGGCGAAGTCCGACATGACCTTCGCCTTGACCTCGGCCGGGGCCGCGATCGGGTGGCGGTCGTCGGCGACCTCGACGTCGGACATCAGCGTGCGGGCCCAGTGGACCGCGCCGGCGCCGATGCAGAAGAGGGCGGTGCCCAGGGTCAGACCGAGCGCGAAGTTGAGCGCGCTCACCTTCCCGAGCGGGAAGATGTAGACGATCTTGTCGACCGGGATGGCCACGTACGCGGCGATGAAGGCGATCGTGGCCAGCATCGACACCGTGAACAGCATCGCCACGGTGCGCTCGGAGCGCTTCGCGGCGCGGTCGTCGATGTCCTGGATGCGCGGCTTGTGGACCGGCAGGCCGGGGTCGGCGAACGGGTCGTCCGCGACCGCCACACCACCGTGGTGGGCGTCGCCCTGCTCGCTCGGCAGGTGCTTGTCTTCGGGAATCTCTTGGCTACTCATGACTTCTTGGCCTTAGCGGTGTGGGCCGCGACCCAGACGGCGACAGCGATCAGCGCACCCAGACCGAAGATCCAGCCGAACAGGCCTTCCGAGACGGGGCCGAGGCCGCCGAGCTTCAGGCCGCCGGGGTTGACCGACTTCTCGCCGTTCACGTTCTGGAGGTACGCGATGATGTCCTTCTTCTCCTGCTCCGGCATGACGCTGTCCGGGAAGGAGGGCATGTTCTGCGGGCCGGTGAGCATGGCCTCGTAGATGTGCTTCGGCGAGACGTCCTCGAGGTTCGGGGCGTACTTGCCGTTCGTCAGCGCGCCGCCCTCGCCGGTGAAGTTGTGGCACTGCGCGCAGTTGTTGCGGAACAGCTCGCCACCCCTGGCGACGTCGGCGCCCGCCGGGTCGTACTGCTTCTTGGTCGGCGTGATCGGGCCGGCGCCGAGGGACGCGATGTACGCGGCCAGCTGGTCGATCTGCGCCTGCGTGTAGATGACCGGCTTCTTCGGCACCTGCGCGCCGGGCTGCTGGGCGGGCATGCGGCCGGTGCTCACCTGGAAGTCGACGGCCGCGGAGCCGACGCCGACCAGGCTGGGGCCGTCGCTGGTTCCCTCGCCACCGGTTCCGTGGCAGCTTGCGCAACCCACGGCGTAGAGCTTCTTGCCCTCCTCGATGGCGAGGGACTGGGCGGTTTCATCGGCCTGCGCCTTGCCCGCAGGGGCGAAGGCGGCGTACAGCCCCCCAGTGGCCGCCAGCGCGAGGAGTAGAACGACGACCGCCGCCAGCGGATGGCGTCGTCGTGCGGAGAGCTTTTTCACGGATTACCCCGGTGTCAGGATCTTCTGCGTCGGTGTTTCTGGATGGTTGCCGGGCGGGCCCGGCCGCGTGTTCGCTACTTGATCAGGTAGATCGTGGCGAAGAGGCCGATCCAGACGACATCGACGAAGTGCCAGTAGTAGGACACGACGATGGCCGAGGTGGCCTGTTCGTGGGTGAACCTCTTGGCCGCGTACGTCCGGCCGAGGACCAGCAGGAAGGCGATGAGACCGCCCGTCACGTGCAGACCGTGGAAGCCGGTGGTCAGGTAGAACACCGAGCCGTACGGACCGGACGAGAGGCTCATGCCCTCGTGCTTGACCAGCTCGGTGTACTCGAACACCTGGCCGCCAATGAAGATCGCACCCATCACGAACGTGACGATGAACCACGTCCGGAGCTTCTTCACGTCACCGCGCTCGGCGGCGAAGACGCCGAGCTGGCAGGTGAGGGAGGAGAGCACCAGGATCGTGGTGTTCGTCGCCGAGAAGGGCAGGTTCAGGCTCGCGGCCTGTTCTGACCAGTACTCGGCGCCTGTCACCGATCGCAGGGTGAAGTACATCGCGAAGAGGGCCGCGAAGAACATCAGCTCGGAACTCAACCAGATGATGGTTCCGACGCTGACGAGGTTCGGCCTGTTGACCGTCGGGTGCGCGTGCCCGGTATCTACTGTCGTTGCTGTCGCCACGACCGACATTATGTCGGTCGCTTATCCCGCCCTCACCCCGGGGGGTGCCGTTCGGAGTGTCAGGGCGGTGTGCAAGGCCCGAACGGCCCATCGGCGGGCGGTCGGCGGGCGTGCCGGAAGCGGTGTGGGCGAGGGGCTGCGAGGAGTAGCATCCCGCGCAACATCAACGTGGTTCACGGCAACCGTGGAGGAACGAAATGCGGTCGACTGCACGGGTTCTGGTCTACAGCGACGATGCGAACACCCGGCAGCAGGTGCTCCTGGCCTCCGGGCGCAGGCCGGCCGCGGACCTGCCGCCGGTGGAGTTCGTGGAGTGCGCGACGCTGCCCGCGGTCCTGGGCGAGCTGGACGCGGGCGGGATCGACGCCTGCGTGCTGGACGGCGAGGCCGTCCCGGCGGGGGGCATGGGGGTGTGTCGGCAGATCAAGGACGAGGTCTTCCGCTGCCCGCCGGTGCTGCTGCTGATGGGCCGTCCGCAGGACGCCTGGCTGGCCACCTGGAGCCGCGCGGACGCGGCGGTGACCCTTCCGGTCGATCCGGTGGAGTTCGCGGACGCACTGGCGCGCCTGCTGCGCGCCCGGCTGTCGCTGGACGCGTAGCAGGCGTCCCGGCGGTGCGCGGGGCCCCGGCGGGGGCCCCGCGCACCGGGCCGCGGGCCGCGGGGGCCGCGCGGGCCGCCGGGTTCAGACCTGCGGGCGCAGGCGGGCGTGGTCGGCCGCGGTGCGGCCGTCGCGGGTGCCCGCGAGGAGGGCGCTGCCCTCGCGCCAGTCCTTCCAGTCCATGTTCCAGTCGCCGAAGCCGTTCCCGAAGGTGTCCATGTCCTCGCCGATGCTGTTGACGACCTGGACGATGTCCCCTTCGGTGATGTTCTCGTAGAACCAGGCGGCGTTTGCGGTGCTCATGCCGGTGCAGCCGTGGCTGACGTTCGCGTAGCCGTGGGACCCGACCGACCACGGGGCGGCGTGCACGTATTCACCACTCCAGGTGACACGGGTGGCGTAGTAGACGGGCAGGTCGTAGTTCTCGCTGCCGCCGATGCCGACGGTGTCCCCGCGCATACGGACGTAGTACTGCTTGCCGAGCACGACCTTGACGCCGTTGCGGGTGGAGAAGCCCGGCTTGCCGGTGGTCACCGGGAGGGTGGTCACCACCTCGCCGTTGCGCTTGAAGGTGAGGTAGTGCGCGGCGGCGTCCGTGATGACCTCGACGCGGTCCCCGAACTCCAGCGTGAGCGGGGTGCTGGCGGCTCCGTGGAGCTCTCCGTCGATCCGGATGCCCTCCAGGTTGCTCCGTACGGAGACGGTGCTGTTGGCGGGCCAGTACTCCTTGGGCCTGAAATGCAGCCGCTTGTCGTCGACCCAGTGCCAGGAGCCCTCGACGCCGGGCGGGGCGTCGACGACCAGGCCCCGTTCGACGACGGCGCGGGCCGCCTTGTCCTTGACGGGCTCGCTGAGGTCGGCGGTGAGGGGCTGCCCGACGCCGTACTTGCCCTCTTCCGGCCCGAATTCGACGCTCAGGAGCTTCTTGGCCGGGGTGGTGTCGAACGTCAGCGTGCGCTGCCCTGGGGCGCCCCGCTCGTCCTCGGTGCTGACGGTGACGGTGTAGCGCACGCCGGCGGCGAGGGGGCCGGTGCTGTGCCAGCGGTCGCCCTTGGCGGTGAGCTCGCCGGCGAGGTGGCGGCCGTGCACGTCGACGGCGGTGACGTCGGTGATGCGGCTGCTGCCCGTCCCCTTGGCGGTGACCTCCAGGGGGCGGTTGTGGTCGACCGGGCGGCCGCCCTGGACCTGGTTGAAGGCGATCTGCTCGCCCGCGTCGTGCGGGCGGGCTGACAGCGGGTTCTCGTGCGACCCGCATGCGGTGGCGCCGGCACCGAGGGACGCGACCAGCAGGGAGCAGCTGATGACCGCCCAGAGACGCGGTGAGTGGTTCATGGGGCCAACGCTAGGGAAATACGACAATCCCGGCGCGCGGGATGACTGCAAACGAGGGGCCCGGACTCCTCTGTTCGAGGAGTCCGGGCCCCATGCGCTCAACCGGGCCGAGAACGGCTACTGGTTCTGGTTCTCACCGCGGTAGTACTCGTACACCCAGCCCCACAGGCCGATCAGGATGATCGGGGCCGAGAAGTACATGAGCCACCAGCCGAAGATGACGCCCATGAAGGCGAGCGCACCGCCGACCGCCAGCGAGAGCGGCTGCCAGCTGTGCGGGGAGAAGAACCCCAGCTCGCCCGCCTCGTCGGCGACCTCGGCCTCCAGGTTGTCCTGGGCCATCTCGTCGACGCGCTTGGCCGTGAAGGCCAGGTAGTAGCCGATCATCACGCTCAGGCCGAAGGCCAGGAAGAGCGCGGTGGTCCCCACGGGTTCCTTCGACCACACGCCGTACACGACGGCCATGATCAGAATGAAGGCGGAGAGCCAGAGGAACATCTTGCCCTGGATCTTCACTTGCCGGCCTCCTTGCCACCGGTGACGGCCTTGGCGCCGTGGTCCTCCAGGTGGTCGAGGGCCGCGATCTCCGGGTGGTGGAGGTCGAAGGCCGGCGACTCACTGCGGATGCGCGGCAGGGTGACGAAGTTGTGCCGCGGCGGCGGGCAGGACGTCGCCCACTCGAGCGAGCGGCCGTAGCCCCACGGGTCGTCGACCTCGATCTTCTTGCCGTACTTGGCCGTCTTCCAGACGTTGTACATGAACGGCAGCATCGACAGGCCGAGCAGGAACGAGCTGACGGTGGAGATGGTGTTCAGCGCGGTGAAGCCGTCGGCGGCGAGGTAGTCCGCGTAGCGGCGCGGCATGCCCTCGGCGCCCAGCCAGTGCTGCACCAGGAAGGTGCCGTGGAAGCCCACGAACAGCGTCCAGAAGGTGATCTTGCCGAGGCGCTCGTCCAGCATCTTGCCCGTGAACTTCGGCCACCAGAAGTGGAAGCCGGAGAACATCGCGAAGACCACGGTGCCGAAGATGACGTAGTGGAAGTGCGCGACGACGAAGTACGAGTCGGAGACGTGGAAGTCCAGCGGGGGCGAGGCCAGGATGACGCCGGTCAGACCACCGAAGGTGAAGGTGATCAGGAAGCCGACGGCCCAGAGCATCGGGGTCTCGAAGGACAGCGAGCCCTTCCACATGGTGCCGATCCAGTTGAAGAACTTCACACCGGTCGGTACCGCGATCAGGAAGGTCATGAAGGAGAAGAACGGCAGCAGTACACCGCCGGTGACGTACATGTGGTGGGCCCACACGGTCACGGAGAGGCCGGCGATGGCGATCGTCGCGGCGATGAGGCCGATGTAGCCGAACATCGGCTTCCGCGAGAAGACCGGGATGACCTCGGAGATGATGCCGAAGAACGGCAGGGCGATGATGTACACCTCTGGGTGTCCGAAGAACCAGAAGAGGTGCTGCCACAGCAGTGCGCCGCCGTTGGCCGAGTCGAAGATGTGGCTGCCGAACTTGCGGTCGGACTCCAGCGCGAACAGCGCCGCCGCGAGGACCGGGAAGGCGAGCAGGACCAGGACACCGGTCAGCAGCACGTTCCAGGTGAAGATCGGCATGCGGAACATCGTCATGCCCGGGGCGCGCATGCAGATGATCGTGGTGATGAAGTTGACCGAGCCGAGGATGGTGCCGAAGCCGGAGAAGGCCAGACCCATGATCCACATGTCGGCGCCGATGCCCGGCGAGCGGACCGCGTCGGACAGCGGGGAGTAGGCGAACCAGCCGAAGTCGGCGGCGCCCTGCGGGGTGAGGAAGCCGGCCACCGCGATGGTCGAGCCGAAGAGGTACAGCCAGTACGCGAACATGTTCAGCCGCGGGAACGCCACGTCGGGCGCGCCGATCTGGAGCGGCATGATCCAGTTCGCGAAGCCGGCGAACAGCGGCGTGGCGAACATCAGCAGCATGATCGTGCCATGCATGGTGAACGCCTGGTTGAACTGCTCGTTCGACATGATCTGCGTGCCCGGACGGGCCAGCTCGGCGCGCATGACGAGCGCCATCACGCCGCCGATCAGGAAGAACACGAACGACGTGACCAGGTACAGCGTACCGATGGTCTTGTGGTCGGTCGTGGTCAGCCATTTGACCACCACGCTGCCAGGCTGCTTGCGCCGTACCGGCAGCTCGTTCTCGTACGAGTCTGCGGCGGCACCCTGGGGTTCGTTGAGGATGCTCACAGTGTGTTCGTCTCCGCGTTCCGGGCCGGGTCAGTCTGCTTGATGCCGGCCGGCAGGAAGCCGGTCTGCCCCTTCTCGGCCAGTTCCTTCAGGTGCGCCCGGTACTCCTCGGGCGAGACGACCTTGACGTTGAAGAGCATCCGGGAGTGGTCGACGCCGCAGAGCTCGGCGCACTTGCCCATGAAGACGCCCTCCTGGGAAGGCGTGACCTCGAAGACGTTGGTGTGGCCCGGGATGACGTCCTGCTTGAAGAGGAACGGAACCACCCAGAAGGAGTGGATGACGTCGTTCGACGACAGGATGAAGCGGACCTTCTCGCCCTTGGGCAGGTAGAGGGTCGGGCCGGGGTTCCCGGTCTCCGGGTTCCGGTCGGCCGGGATGCCCTTCTGGTAGACGCCTTCGGCGCCCGCCGGGAAGTCCTTGGTGTAGCGGTCCGGGATGCTGGCGAGCTCCTTGGGAACCGCGCCGGCCTTCGGGGTGGCCGCGTCGCCGTCGACGTCCTCGATGTAGTTGAAGCCCCAGCTCCACTGGAAGCCGACCACGTTGATGGTGTGCGCCGGCTTCGAGAGGGCGAGGAGCTTGGACTCGTCACGCGCGGTGAAGTAGAACAGCACCGAGACGATGATGAGCGGGACCACGGTGTACAGCGCCTCGATGGGCATGTTGTACCGGGTCTGCGGGGGGACCTCCACCTTCGTCCGGCTACGCCGGTGGAAGATGACGCTCCACAGGATCAGGCCCCAGACCAGGATGCCGGTGACCAGAGCGGCCGCCCAGGACCCCTGCCACAGGGACAGGATGCGAGGCGCCTCCTCCGTGACCGGGTAGGGCATCCCGAGGCGGGGGAAGTCTTTCCATGTGTACGAGCAACCAGTGGCGGTCGCCAGGACCACGCCCGCAGTCAGCGCCTGCAGCAGCTTCCGCCGCATCGGGCGCCGCGGCGAGCGGTCGGAGCCGTAGGGACTCACGTAGCGCCTTCCCGAGAGTCTCGGCCCGCGCGGCCGGCCGCGGCCGTGTTCGGGTCGGTCGCCGGCCCTGACGCAGGCAGGGGTTTGGATGTTTATGCGGACCAAACCCTACTGGACGCTATTTGGGGTCGCGCGGGGAGGGTGCCCAACGCGCCGCTACTGCCCCCGAAGGGATGGATCCGCCGTACGGGGGACGGGCGGGCACCGGCCGAACGGCCGTGTGGGGGCGGCTTCTGACGGCCCCTGCGCACCGGGCGGGCGCGGCGCCCGCGGACCGCTGCCTTACCGTGACGGGATGCCGTACTTCGACACCGCGTCCACCGCTCCGCTGCACCCCGTGGCCCGGCAGGCGCTGGCGGCCGCCCTCGACGAGGGCTGGGCGGACCCCGCCCGGCTGTACCGGGAGGGCCGGCGTGCGGCGCTCCTGCTGGACGCGGCGCGCGAGGCGGCGGCGGAGGCCGTCGGCTGCCGCGCCGACGAGCTCGTGTTCACCCCTTCGGGGACACAGGCGGTCCACTCCGGCATCGCGGGCGCACTCGCCGGGCGCCGGCGCACCGGCCGGCACCTGGTGGTGTCCGCGGTCGAACACAGTTCGGTGCTCCACGCGGCCGACGTGCACGCCGCCGCGGGCGGTTCGGTGGCGCAGGTGCCGGTCGACCGCAGCGGCACCGTCACCGCCGGGGGGTACGCGGACGCGCTGACCGCGTCGACCGCGCTGGCCTGCCTGCAGTCCGCCAACCACGAGGTGGGCACGGTGCAGCCGGTGGCCGAGGTCGCGGACGTCTGCGCGGAGGCCGGGGTCCCGCTGCTGGTGGACGCCGCCCAGTCGCTCGGCTGGGGGCCGGTGGAGGGCGCCTGGTCGGTGCTCGCGGCGAGCGCCCACAAGTGGGGCGGCCCGCCCGGCGTCGGACTGCTGGCGGTCCGCAAGGGTGTCCGGTTCTCGCCGCAGCACCCGGCGGACGAGCGGGAGTCGGGCCGCTCCCCCGGCTTCGTGAACCTCCCGGCCGCCGTCGCGGCCGCGGCCTCGCTGCGGGCGGTGCGCGCCGAGGCGGAGGCGGAGGCGGCCCGACTGCGGGTCCTGGTGGACCGGATCCGGCGGCGCGTGGCCCGGCTCGTGCCGGACGTGGAGGTGGTCGGCCACCCGGACCGGCGGCTGCCGCACCTGGTGACGTTCTCCTGCCTGTACGTCGACGGGGAGACCCTGCTGCACGAGCTGGACAAGGCGGGCTATTCGGTCTCCTCCGGCTCCTCCTGCACCAGCTCCACCCTGACGCCGAGTCACGTGCTGCGCGCGATGGGGGTGCTGTCGGAGGGGAACGTACGGGTGTCCCTGCCGCCGGGGACGACTGCGGAGGACGTCAACGGCTTCCTGGAGGTGCTGCCCGCCGCGGTGGCGCGGGTCCGGGCCGCCCTGGGTTCGCCCGAGGCGGAGCCCGTGGAGCCGGTCGCGGACTCGGTGGAGGTCGACGCGCTGGGGCTGCGCTGCCCGCAGCCGGTGATCGAGCTGGCCCGGGCCGTCCGCACGGTCCCGGTCGGCGGGACCGTCACGGTGGTGTCGGACGACGAGGTGGCCCGGCTGGACGTCCCGGCGTGGTGCTCGCTGCGCGGCCACGACTACCTGGGCGAGGAGCCGCGGCCGCAGGGGACGGCGTACACGGTGCGCCGCCGGAGCTGAACCGGGGCCGGCGCCCGCGGGGGCGCCGGCCGGCGGGGTGCCCGGTCAGGCGGCCAGGTGGGCGCGGACCTCGGCCGCGGCGTCCTCGCCGTAGGCCTTGGTGAAGCGCTCCATGAAGTGGGCGCGCGCCAGGGTGTACTCCTGGGTGCCGAGCGTCTCGATCACGAGGGTGGCGAGCATGCAGCCGACCTGCGCGGCGCGCTCCAGGCCGACGCCCCAGCCGAGGCCGGCCAGGAAGCCGGCGCGGAAGGCGTCGCCGACGCCGGTCGGGTCGACCTTGGCGGTCTCCTCCGGGCAGCCGACGGTGATGGTCTCCTCGCCGGCCCGCTCGATGCGGACGCCGCGGGAGCCGAGGGTGGTGACGCGGGTGCCGACCTTGGCGAGGATCTCCTCGTCGCTCCAGCCGGACTTCGACTCGATGAGGCCCTTCTCGTACTCGTTCGAGAAGAGGTACGTCGCGCCCTCCATCAGGGTGCGGATGTTCTCGCCGTCCATGCGGGCGATCTGCTGGGAGAAGTCCGCGGCGAAGGGGATCCCGCGGCTGCGGCACTCCTCGGTGTGGCGGAGCATCGCCTCGGGGTCGTCGGCGCCGATGAGGACCAGGTCGAGGCCGCCCACGCGGTCGGCGACGGCCTTGAGCTCGATCAGGCGGGCCTCGCTCATCGCGCCCGTGTAGAAGGAGCCGATCTGGTTGTGGTCGGCGTCGGTGGTGCAGACGAAGCGCGCGGTGTGCAGGACCTCGGAGATGCGCACCGAGGAGGTGTCGACGCCGTGCCGGTCCAGCCAGGCGCGGTACTCGTCGAAGTCGGAGCCGGCCGCGCCGACGAGGACCGGGCGCAGGCCCAGCTGGCCCATGCCGAAGCAGATGTTCGGGCCGACACCGCCCCGCCGGAC
This sequence comes from Streptomyces globosus, assembly GCF_003325375.1. Taxonomy (GTDB): domain Bacteria; phylum Actinomycetota; class Actinomycetes; order Streptomycetales; family Streptomycetaceae; genus Streptomyces; species Streptomyces globosus_A. The sequence goes on from NZ_CP030862.1 coordinate 5,364,997, forward strand.
GTCGAGGTTGTCGACGAGGAAGGAGAGGGAGACCGTGTGCAGCTGGTCCGCGACCAGCTGGTCGGCGAAGCGGCCGGGAAAGGTCATGAGGTGGTCGGTGGCGATGGAGCCGGTGACTGCGATGCGCACGGCGTGGATGCTCCTGCGGTAAGGCGAGCGTTGACAGTCAACGCTACCCCGTCGCGGACCTGCCGCCGACCCCACGAAACTACCCCGTAGTAGCCCTTTCTCCGCGCGGCGGTGCGGGCCTACGGTGCCCCCATGACCTCTACCGATGGATTCGGCTACGGAGAGTACGCGGTCGACACGCGGCCCGGTTTCGCGCGGCTGCTCGGAGACTGCGCCAGGATGGCCCCGCACTGGGCGGTCCCGGCGGGCCCCCGGCCTGACAGGGTGGCGCCGTCCCGGATCCACGGGGTGCGCGTCCCTGCGGCCTCGGCCCGCCTGATCGCCTCCACGGCGCAGTACGGCGACGGCGAGTAGGGGTTCGACGGAACCGGTTTCGCGTCTGTTCCGTCCCACCCGCATCAGCCACGGCGATACGGGCGAAGGAGCAAGCGGTGACGAGCGAACAACCCGAGACATCACGCGGCACACGGCGGCGGCCGGCCTGGGCCGTCGGCTCCATCGCCGCCGCCGTGCTGCTCGCCGGCGGCGGGACGGCGTACTGGGCGTCGGCCGCGCAGGGCGGCGGCCGTGAGGGCGGCGGGTCCGCGGCGTCGGCGCCGCGGGTGGCGCCGAGCCCGTCCGGGCCGGGCATCGCCCCGGGCGAGCCGGACCCGCAGGGCGGCGGGGTCACCTACCGGGCCGCCGGGAAGCTGCCGGAGGCGCCGGCGGCGGCGCCGTCGTACGCGGCGTCCGGGGAGGTCTCGGCCGAGGAGGCGGGCCGGCTCGCGGCGGCCCTCGGCCTGACGGGCGAACCGCGGCGGGTGGGCGACACCTGGCGGGCCGGGGAGGGCGCGGACGGCTTCGGGCCGCGGCTGACGGTGACCCGGACGGCGCCCGGGACCTGGAGCTTCTCCCGCTTCCACGGCGGGGGCGGCACGGGCGACGACTGCGAGCGCGGCAAGGACACCTGCGGGCCGGCCACGCTTCCGCGGGGCGGGGACGGCGGGGCGGGCTCGGGCAGGCCGGTGTCGGAGGAGGCGGCGAAGGCCGCCGCGGCCCCGGTGCTGGCCGCGGCCGGGCAGTCCGGTGCGGCGCTGGACGCCCGCCTGGTGCAGGGCTCGGTCCGCGTGGTGGCCGCCGACCCGGTGGTCGACGGGCGGCCCACCAAGGGCTGGACCACGCAGGTCAGCGTCGGCCCGGACGGCCAGGTGGTGGCCGGGAGCGGCGAGCTGAAGGCCCCGGTGCGCGCCGGCGAGCAGCGGGTGGTCGGGGCGGCGGAGGCGCTGGCCCGGCTGAACCGCTCCTCGGGCGGCCCGGACCGGACGGGGCCGAGCGGCTGCGCCTCGGCGGTGCCGCTGACCACGGACGACCCGGTGGGCCCGGGTGAGACGCCGCCGTGCGACCCGGAGCCGCGGCCGATGAAGCCGCCGCGGACGGAGACGGTGACGGGCGCGGTGCTGGGGCTGGCGGCGGGGACGGTGAACGGGGCCCGCGGGCTGGTGCCGGCCTGGCACTTCCAGGTGGCCGGAAAGGACGGTGCGCCCGCGCACACGGTGGTGCAGCCGGCGGCGGAGGGCGGGCAGGCCGTGCCCGCCCCGTCGGGCGCGCGCACGGTGCCGGGGTTCTCGTACGCGGAGGCCGGCCGGAAGCTGACGGTGAACTTCTGGGGCGGGGTGTGCAGCACCTACGCGCTGGAGGCGCGGGAGGAGGCCGGTTCGGTGACGGTGCGGATCACGGAGACACCGATCGATCCGGGCCGGGCCTGCATCCTGATCGCGCAGGAGATGAGCGTGTCGGCGACGCTGGAGCAGCCGCTGGGCTCGCGCGCGGTGGTGGACGCGAACTCGGGGAAGCCGCTCCCCCGGCAGGGGTAGCCGCGGCGGGGCACGCACAGAGGCCCCCGGCAGCGTCCTGCGGGACGGTGCCGGGGGCCTCTGCTCTGCTTCCGCGGGCCCTGGCGGGGGCTTAGCTGAAGGAGTCGCCGCAGGCACAGGAGCCGGTGGCGTTGGGGTTGTCGATCGTGAAGCCCTGCTTCTCGATGGTGTCGACGAAGTCGATCGAGGCGCCCTGGAGGTAGGGGGAGCTCATCCGGTCCGTGACGACCTTCACGCCGCCGAAGTCCTTGACGACGTCGCCGTCGAGGGAGCGCTCGTCGAAGAAGAGCTGGTAGCGCAGGCCGGAGCAGCCGCCGGGCTGGACGGCGACGCGGAGCGCCAGGTCATCGCGGCCCTCCTGCTCCAGCAGGGTCCTGACCTTCTCGGCGGCGGCGTCGGACAGGAGGATGCCGTCGCTCACAGTGGTCTTGTCGTCCTGTACGGACATCTGCATTCACTCCCGAAGTGGGCGGCTCCCGGCCGGCAGGCAGGGAAACGTCGGACTCTTGCCGTCGGTGGCAACGAGCGGGGGCGCGGATTCATTCCGGACCCGGCGCGTGTTCCAGACATTCATGCTCGCACACCGGCGCGGACCGGCGGGCCCGGCGCGGGGAGGGGTTCGCCACGGGGCGAATGCGTCACATCGACACTATCGGCATCGTCAAAGTGACGTGAACCGGCTATCATAGATAGCGTCAAATAGACGAAAAGTCGAAGCAGACGCTTCCAGAAGTCCCTTGTCGCAGAACAGAAAGGGTGCGTGTCGTGACCACCGCCCAGCCCTTGGACGTCCAGCCGACGCCCCTTGCCCTGCTGCTGCTCGGCCGCGAGGCCGACCCCAAGAGCGAGCGCGGCGTGGAGTGCCCGGGCGACCTCCCCTCGCCGTCGGACCCCGACCTGGTCGCGCGCGCCCGCGCCGCCAAGGAGAAGCTCGGCGACAAGGTCTTCATCCTCGGGCACCACTACCAGCGGGACGAGGTCATCGAGTTCGCCGACGTCACCGGCGACTCCTTCAAGCTGGCCCGCGACGCCGCCGCCCGGCCCGAGGCCGAGTACATCGTCTTCTGCGGCGTCCACTTCATGGCCGAGTCCGCGGACATCCTGACCGGCGACGACCAGAAGGTCGTCCTGCCGGACCTGGCCGCAGGCTGCTCGATGGCCGACATGGCCACCGCCGAGCAGGTCGCGGAGTGCTGGGACGCGCTGTCCGAGGCCGGCATCGCCGACGTGACGGTCCCCGTCTCGTACATGAACTCCTCCGCCGACATCAAGGCCTTCACCGGCAAGCACGGCGGCACCATCTGCACCTCGTCCAACGCGAAGAAGGCCCTGGACTGGGCGTTCGAGCAGGGCGAGAAGGTGCTCTTCCTGCCGGACCAGCACCTGGGCCGCAACACCGCCGTCCGCGACATGGGCATGTCCCTGGACGACTGCGTGGTCTACAACCCGCACAAGCCGAACGGCGGCCTGACCGCCGAGCAGCTGCGCGACGCGAAGATGATCCTGTGGCGCGGCCACTGCTCCGTGCACGGCCGCTTCTCGCTGGACTCCGTCAACGACGTCCGCGCCCGCATCCCCGGCGTGAACGTGCTGGTGCACCCCGAGTGCAGGCACGAGGTCGTCGCGGCCGCCGACTACGTCGGCTCGACGGAGTACATCATCAAGACGCTGGAGGCGGCCCCGGCCGGCTCGAAGTGGGCCATCGGCACCGAGCTGAACCTCGTCAAGCGCCTGGCGAACCGTTTCGCCCCGGAGGGCAAGGACGTCGTCTTCCTCGACCGGACGGTGTGCTTCTGCTCGACGATGAACCGCATCGACCTGCCGCACCTGGTCTGGGCGCTGGAGTCCCTCGCCGAGGGCACCCTCGTCAACCGGATCCAGGTGGACAAGGAGACCGAGAGCTTCGCGAAGCTCGCCCTGGAGCGGATGCTCGCGCTCCCGTAGCCCGGTATCCCGGCCCGCACGCGGGCCGGAGGCGCCGAAAGCACCGAAAGGGCCGCTCCCGCCCCCCGGCAGGGGACGGGAGCGGCCCTTTCGCCTGCGGCCTCCGGTGTCCTCCGGGGCCCGCACGCCGTGTGCGGGCCCCGGCCGGCAGCGGTCAGACCCCTGCCGGGGTGTGCTCGCCGGCCTCGGCGCCCTGCGGTGCGGGGACGGCCTGAAGGCGCGCCCGGCGCTTGGCCAGGCGGCGCTCCCTGCGCAGCTCGACCATGGTGTAGAGGGTCGGGACGAGGAGCAGCGTCAGCACGGTCGAGGAGACCAGGCCGCCGATCACGACGACCGCCAGGGGCTGCGAGATGAACCCGCCCTCGCCGGTCACGCCGAGCGCCATCGGCAGCAGCGCGAAGACGGTGGCGAGCGCCGTCATGAGGATGGGGCGCAGGCGGTGCCGCCCGCCCTCGACGACGGCCTCGACGACGCCGAGGCCCTGGGCCCGGTACTGGTTGACCAGGTCGATCAGGACGATCGCGTTGGTGACGACGATGCCGATGAGCATCAGCATGCCGATCATGGCAGGGACGCCCAGCGGGGTGCCGGTGGCGAGGAGCAGGCCGAGCGCGCCGGTCGCCGCGAACGGGATCGAGACGAGCAGGATCAGCGGCTGCACCAGCGACCGGAACGTGGCCACGAGCAGCATGAACACGATCGCGATGGCGGCGAGCATGGCGAGGCCGAGCTGGCCGAAGGCCTCGCTCTGGTCCTCGGAGACGCCGCCGATGCTCGCGGTGGCGCCCTCGGGGAGCTTCAGCGCGGCGATCTTGGCCTGGAGTTCCGCGCCGATCGCGCCGGTGTTGTCGCCGACCGGCCTGCCGGTGACGGTCGCGGCGCGGGCCCCGTCGATCCGGGTCATCGAGACCGGTCCGGGCACCTCCTTGACCTCGGCGACGTCGCCGAGGCGGACGCCCGGGCCGACGGGCAGCGCCTGGAGCTCGGCCAGGGTGGTCGCGGGCTGCGCCGACTTGATGACGATGTCCCGCTCGGTGCCGTCGAGCACGGCCTTGCCCGCGGGGGTGCCCCGTACGGCCTGGGCGACGACCGCGCCCAGCGCGGCCTGGTTCAGGCCGGCCTCGGCGGCCTTCGGGGTGGCGGTCACGGAGATCCGCGGCACGGACTGGGAGAGGTCGCTCTGGACGTCGGTGACGTCGTCGAGGCCCGCCATCTCGGCCTGCACCTGCTCGGCGGCCTGCGCCAGGACGGCGGCGTCGCCGGCCTTGACGACCACGCTGAGGTTCTGGCTGCCGAAGCCGCCGCCCGCGGAGATGCCCGTGTCGCCGATGCCGTCGAGCTTCGCGAGGGCGTCCTCGATCCGCTTCTTGACGTCCTCGCTCTCGCCGGCGTCGTCCAGGACGACCTGGAAGGTGGCCTGGTTGGAGCCGGTGCCGCCGCCGAAGGCAGCCAGGAAGCCGGAGGAGCCGACGGTGACCTGGTGGTCCTTGACGCCCTCGACGCCGTCGAGGGCCTTCTCCACCCGGCGGCTCGCCTCGTCGGAGGCGGCCAGGGAAGTACCGGCGGGCAGCTGCTGCTTGACGGTCAGGACGGCCTGGTCGCCTTGGTCGAAGAAGTTCGTCTTCAGCAGCGGGGTCATGCCGAGGGTCGCGACGAAGACGACGGCGGCCAGCACGAGGGTGGCCGCCCGGCGCCGGGTGACCAGGCCCAGGGCGCGGACGTAGCCGCGCTGGAGGCGGCTGTTCGCCTCCTTCTCCTCGGCCTCGCGGCGGGCCCGCTCGGCGCTCGCGGCGTCCCCGGCGCTCACGCCCTTCGGTGCGCGCAGGAACCAGTACGAGAGCACGGGGACGACCGTCAGCGACACCAGCAGCGAGGCCAGCAGGGCTGCGGCGACGGTGAGCGAGAAGGGTCCGAAGAACTCGCCGACCATGCCGCCGACGAGGCCGATCGGCACGAAGACGGCGACCGTGGTGAGCGTGGAGGAGGTGACCGCCCCGGCCACCTCCCTGACGGCGGTGAGGATGGCCGCCTCGCGCTCCTCGCCGTAGCCGAGGTGGCGCTTGATGTTCTCCAGGACGACGATCGAGTCGTCGACGACGCGGCCGATCGCGATGGTCAGGGCGCCGAGGGTGAGCATGTTCAGCGACAGGTCGCGGGTCCACAGCACGATCAGCGCGAGGACGACGGACAGCGGGATGGAGACCGCGGTGACGAGCGTCGAGCGCAGCGAGGCGAGGAAGACCAGGATCACCACGACGGCGAAGAGCAGGCCGAGCAGGCCTTCGGTGGTGAGGCTGGAGATGGACTGGGCGACCGGCGGGCCCTGGTCGGCGACGACGGTCAGCTCGGCTCCGGAGCCGAGCGAGGCGCGCAGCTCGGGCAGCTTCTCCTCGACGGCCTCGGAGATGGCGACGGCGCTGCCGTCCTTGTCCATGGTCAGCACCAGGGCGAGGCTGGGCTTGCCGTTGGTGCGGGTGAGGGAGACGGGCTTGGCGGGCTCCTGCCGGACGGCGGCGACGTCGCCGAGGCGGACGGCCGGCTTGCCGGGTCCCGCGGTCAGGCGGAGCTCCTCCAGCTGGGCGACGGAGGTGTGGCCGCTGCCGACGCGGACGGTCCGGTTCCTGCCCTGCTCGTCGAAGGAGCCGGCGGGGACGGTCGCGCCGCCCGCCTGGAGCCCCTGCGCGAGGACGGCGCCGTCGAGGCCGGCCGCGGCGAGGCGCGCGGGATCGGGGGTGACGGTGACCTGGAGTTCCCGGGCGCCGTCGACGGTGACCTGGCCGACGCCCTTGATGTCCTCCAGGACGGGGACGACGGTGCGGCCGAGCTGGTCGGCGAGGGCCTGCTGGTCTTTGTCGGAGGTGACGGCGAGGACGACGGTCGGGATGTCGTCGGTGGAGCCGGCGACGACCTGCGGGTCGACCTCGGAGGGCAGCCGGACGCGGGCCCGGTTCACGGCCTGCTGGACGTCGGCGACGAGCTGCTTGGTGCCCGCGTCGCCGTAGTCGAAGGTGGCCATGATGAGGGCGTTGCCCTCGCTGGCGGTGGAGGTGATGCCGGTGATGCCGTCGACGCCCTTGAGGGTGGCCTCGATGGGCTCGACGACCTGCTTCTCCACGACGTCGGGGGAGGCGCCCTGGTAGGGGGCGAGGACGGACACCATCGGCAGGTCGATGGAGGGCAGCAGCTGCTGCTTGAGCTGGGGGACGGCTATGGCGCCGAAGAGCAGCGCCGTGAGCGACACGAGGCCGATCAGCGCTCTCTGGGACAGGCTGAAGCGGGACAGCCAGGACATGGGCGTCGGTATCTCTCTGCAGTCGGTCGGAGCGGGGCCGCACGGGCGTGCGCTGCCCACCAGCCTGCCGCCGCCGGGGCGCTGCCGCGTCGCCCCTGGGTCCTGCCTTTATGCCGCGCATACCGCGCCTGTAGTACGCGCCCCCTACTGCGGACGGCGGCCCCCGCGGCCGCGGCCCAGCTACTCGCTGCGGGGCCGGACCAGTCCCGACTCGTAGGCGACGACGACCAGCTGGGCGCGGTCGCGGGCGCCGAGCTTGGCCATGGCCCGGTTGACGTGCGTCTTGACGGTGAGCGGGCTGACCTGGAGCCGGCCGGCGATCCCGTCGTTGGACAGGCCCGCGGCGACGTGGACGAGGACTTCCCGCTCGCGGCCGGTCAGCGCGGCGAGCCGCTCGGCGTGCCCGCCGGCCGGGGCCGCGGGGTCGGCTCCGCCGCCCTGCGCGAGGAAGGTGGCGATGAGCCCTTTGGTGGCGGCCGGGGAGAGCAGCGCCTCGCCGGCGGCGGCGACGCGGATGGCGTTGAGCAGCTCGTCCGGTTCTGCGCCCTTGCCGAGGAAGCCGGAGGCCCCGGCCCGCAGGGCCGCGGCGACGTACTCGTCGACCTCGAAGGTGGTGAGCATGACGACGCGGACGGCGGCGAGATCCGGGTCCCCGCTGATCAGGCGGGTGGCGGCGAGGCCGTCGGTGCCGGGCATCCGGATGTCCATCAGCACGACGTCGGGCAGCGTCTCGCGGGCCCGCTCGTAGGCCTGGGCGCCGTCGCCGGCCTCGCCGACGACCTCCATGTCGGGTTCGGAGTCGACGAGCACGCGGAACGCGCTGCGCAGCAGGGCCTGGTCGTCGGCGAGGAGCACCCGGATGGGTGTCGGCGTCTCTTCCACGGCCCGACCCTACGTGCCCGTACGCGCCCGGGGGCCGCCGGGGCGGTCAGCCGAGGGCGAGGACGACCAGCGCGGTTGTCGCGGCGGTCTCGGCGACGGCGCCGAAGACGTCGCCGGTGACCCCGCCGAAGCGCCGCACGCACCGGCGCAGCAGCACTTCCGCGACGGCCAGCGCGGCGGCCACGGCGGCCGCGGCGCGGACGGCGGCCAGGGCTCCTGCGGGGGCGGCGGCCGCCGCGGCGAGGACGGCGACCGCGGCCGCGGCCAGGACGGCCGTGTGGCGCGGCACGACTCCGGCGACGGCGGCCCCGAGCCCGTCCGGGCGCGCGGGCGGGATCCCGCCGCGGGAGGCCAGTGTCATGGCGAGGCGGGCGGCGGTGCCGGCGGTGGCGGCGGCGAGGGCGCCGCGGGCCCAGCCCTCGGCGAAGGCGTCGGCGAGGGCCCCGGCCTGGAGGAGCAGGAGCAGCAGCAGTGCGACCACCCCGAACGGGCCGATGTCGGACCGCTTCATGATGCGCAGCGCCTCGGCGGCCGGTTTGGCGCTGCCCAGGCCGTCGGCGGTGTCGGCGAGGCCGTCCAGGTGCAGGCCGCGGGTCAGGGCGGCGGGGACGGTGACCGCCGCGGCCGCGGCGAGGAGCGGGCCGCCGCCGAGCAGCGCGAGGGCCGTTCCCGCGGCGGCGGCGGCCGTGCCGACGACGAGCCCGGCGAGCGGCGCGCAGGCCATGCCGGTGCGGGCCGCGGGCCGGTCCCAGCGGGTGATGCGGACGGGCAGCACGGTGAGCGTGCCGAAGGCGAAGCGGAGCCCGTCGCCGAGCGCGGCGCGCTCCTGCGGGGGTGCGGGCCGGGGCGGCGGGGACGGGTCGCCGGCGGGGTCTGTCACGGGATCGGTCATCGGCGGGAACGCTACCCGCTGCCCGCGGCAGCGACTTGCCCGAGGGGCCCGGACCGCGAAGCTGGTGTCATGGGTCCTTGGTGGTACCGGAACATCATCGAGCCGGGGAAGCTGCCCCTGCTCCTCGCGCTGCTGGCGTTCATCCTGTCGTTCCTGGTCACCCGGGTCATCACGCGCCTGATCCGGGCGGGGCGCGGGCCGTTCGGGAACATCACGCCGGGCGGGCTGCACGTCCACCACGTGGTGCCGGGGGTGATCCTGGTGGTCATCGGCGGGTTCGGGGCGATCGCCAGCGGCGCGCACGGCTTCGGGTCGCTGCTGTCGGCCGTCGTCTTCGGGCTGGGGGCGGGCCTGGTCCTGGACGAGTTCGCGCTGATCCTGCACCTGGACGACGTCTACTGGAGCGAGCAGGGCCGCAAGAGCGTGGAGGTCGTGGTGCTGACGGCCGCGCTGGTCGGGCTGGTGCTGGCCGGCTTCCTGCCGTTCGGGGTGAACGACCTGACGACCGAGGAGCGGCAGAACCGCGGGCTCGTCGTGATGAACATGGCCGGGAACTTCTTCCTGGCGCTGGTCGCGCTGTGGAAGGGCAAGGCCCGTACGGCGCTCTTCGGGATGGTGATCCCCTTCGTGGCGCTGGTCGGCGCGGTCCGCCTGGCCCGCCCGGGGTCCCCGTACGCGCGGCGCTTCTACGCGAACCGGCCGCGGGCGCGGGCGCGGGCCGGGCTGCGGGCCTTCCACCACGACCGGCGGTGGGCGGCGCCGCGGCGCCGGTTCGAGGAGTTCATCGGCGGCGCCCCGGACCCGGCGAAGAGCGCGGCGGCGGCCGCTCCGAAGGAGCCGCCGCCGCCGTGAGCGCAGCGGTGCGCCTCAGCCCGGGATCAGCCCGTCGTCGCCGAGCATCTGCCGGACCTCGTCCAGGGTGGCGTCCGGGGCGGGCAGGATCAGCTCGGACGGCTCCAGCGCGTCGTCGGGCAGCGGCTCGCCGAGCCGGCGGACGGCGTCGAGGAGCGCGCCGAGGGTGCGCCGGAAGCCGGCCTCGTCGCCGCCCTCCAGCTCCGCGAGCAGCTCGTCGTCCAGCTTGTTCAGCTCCGGGAAGTGGCCGTCCCCGATCTCGACCTGGCCTTCCCCCATGATGCGGACGATCATGACGGGCCCCTGTCCTACTGCTTGTCGAACCGGTGCGGGCTCTGCTGCTGCTGCTGCTCGGCGCCCGGGGCGCCCCCCTCGATGGCCTGCTGCGGGGCGGAGGAGCCGCCCGCCAGCTCGGCCTTCATCCGCTGCAGCTCCAGCTCGACGTCGGTGCCGCCGGAGAGGCGGTCGAGCTCGGCCTGGATGTCGTCCTTGGAGCCGAGGCCGCTCTGGTCGTCGAGGGCGCCGGAGGCGAGCAGCTCGTCGATCGCGCCGGCGCGGGCCTGGAGCTGGGCCGTCTTGTCCTCGGCGCGCTGGATGGCGAGGCCGACGTCGCTCATCTCCTCCGAGATGCCGGAGAAGGACTCGGCGATCCGGGTCTGCGCCTGGGCGGCGGTGTAGGTGGCCTTGATGGTCTCCTTCCTGGTGCGGAAGGCGTCGACCTTGGCCTGGAGGCGCTGCGCGGCCAGCGTCAGCTTCTCCTCCTCGCCCTGGAGGGTCTCGTGCTGCACCTGGAGGTCGCCGACCTGCTGCTGGAGCGAGGCGCGGCGGGAGAGGGCCTCCCGGGCCAGGTCCTCGCGGCCCAGCGCGAGCGCCTTGCGGCCCTGGTCCTCCAGCTTCGAGGACTGGGTCTGCAGCTGGTTGAGCTGGAGCTCCAGGCGCTTGCGGGAGGTCGCCACGTCGGCGACGCCGCGGCGGACCTTCTGGAGCAGCTCCAGCTGCTTCTGGTAGGAGTAGTCGAGGGTTTCGCGCGGGTCCTCGGCCCGGTCAAGGGCCTTGTTCGCCTTCGCGCGGAAGATCATCCCCATACGCTTCATGACACCGCTCATGGGCTTCGCGCGCCCCCTTCTGACGGACTTCGCTCCAGACGACCAACAAGACCCACAGTACGGGCCCTGTCTCCATTACCGCACTGTTCGTGAGCGGATGCGCTCCTCCTCCAGGACGACTGTGCCCTGCTCCCGGTAGGGCGTGAGGATGAGACGCGCCCCGGGGGCGGGCCCCGGTCCGCCGCACGGACCCTGCACTGGTCCAGACGCCCGCCGTTGCCGGATCGTTCCCCGTCAGGGTGGGGCAGCAGTCGCCGACCACGTACGCTTGGGTTTTGTGTTTGGTAGCCGTTCCTCCAAGGAAGAGAAGGCCGCCGCCGCCGACAAGGTGAGCGCCGAGTCCTCGCAGCCCCGTGACCCGCAGGCCCCCAAGGGCCGCCCGACGCCGAAGCGCGCCGTCGCGCAGTCGCAGCGCAAGGCCGTGGTGGCCTCGACCGGCAACCGCAAGGAGGACATGCGGCGCGCCCGCGAGCGCCGCCGCGTCGAGTTGGCCAGGCAGCGCGAGGCCCTGGCCAACGGTGACGAGCGCTACCTGCCGGCCCGTGACAAGGGGCCCGTGCGCCGCTTCGTCCGCGACTTCGTCGACTCCCGCTTCTCCGTCGCCGAGATGTTCCTGCCGCTCGCAGTGATCATCCTCGTGCTGAGCATGGTGCGGGTCCCGTCGATCCAGAACGCCGCGCTGCTGCTGTGGCTCGCCGTGATCGCCCTGATCATCGTCGACTCGGTGGCCCTCGCGTTCCGCCTGCGCAAGGCGCTGAACGAGCGCTTCGCGGACCAGCCGCGCCGCGGCGCGGTCGCCTACGGCCTGATGCGCACGCTCCAGATGCGCCGCCTCCGGCTGCCGAAGCCGCAGGTCAAGCGCGGGGAACGGCCCTGAGCGCACGGCCGTCCGGAGCGTCGGGGGACGGCTTCGCGGGGGGAGCCCGGCTGTGGCTGGAGGGCCTGGGAGGACTGCGCAACGCCGTCCGCCAGGAACTCGTGGGCCGGCAGGTCGACGAGCAGATCGTGCAGCGCTTCCCCGTGGGGCAGCGGCTGCGCGTGCTGGACGTCGGCATGGGCCAGGGCACCCAGGCGCTGCGTCTCGCCCGCGCCGGGCACCGGGTGACGGGTCTGGAGAAGGACCCCGGCATGCTGGAGGTCGCCCGCGAGGCGCTCTCCGCGGAACCCGCCGGGATCCAGGAGCGGGTCCGGCTCCTGGAGGGCGACGGCCGGGAGACCGGCGCGCACTTCACGCCGGGCAGCTTCGACGTCGTGCTGTGCCACGGCGTACTGATGTACGTGCCCGAGCCGGACGCCATGCTCGCCGGGCTGGCCCGGATGCTGGCCCCGGGCGGACTGCTGTCCCTCCTCGTGCGCAACGGCGACGCGCTCGCCATGCGCCCCGGGCTGGACGGCGACTGGCCGGGTGCGCTCGCCGCGTTCGACTCCGTCGACTACACCAACCGGCTCGGCCTGGAGGTCCGCGCGGACCGGCTGTCCGACCTGACGGGCACCCTGTCCGGGATCGGCGCCCCGCTCCAGGCCTGGTACGGGGTGCGCGTCTTCACCGACGGCACCGAGGCGGGCGGGACGCTCCCGCCGGAGGAGGAGCTCGACCGGCTCCTGGCCGCCGAGGACCGCGCCGGCCGGACCGACCCGTACCGCGGTGTGGCGGCGCTGCTCCACCTGTGCGGCGTCCGCGGCTGACCCGGACCGCACTCCCCTCCCCTGCACAGCCGTGCCCCGGGATCCGCCAGGGATCCCGGGGCACGCGTGCGTCCGCGGCCGCCTCAGGCGTCGAGCGCCTCGCGCAGGCTCATCGCGTACACCTCGGCGCCGCTGTCGTCCGCCAGCCTGACCCGCTCGGTGCCGCCCTCCAGCAGATCCTTCCAGTACTCGCCGATCCACGACTCCGCGTCGCCCTGCGTGGTGAACTCCTCCGGCTCCACCGCCGGCGCCGCCGGGCTGCCGTCGGCCGTCTCGAACCGCCACGTCCACGCCATGTCCGCCTCCGTTGCTCGTCCGCTGCTCGTCCGCTGCTCGCCTTGAGTCTGCCCGCAGACTAGCCGGGCGCGCACCACTCCCGCGGACGCGGGAGGATCTTCTTGTGGAACTCACTCTGCTCGGCACCGGAACCCCGGAGGGACTGCCCCGCCCCGGCTGTCCCTGCGCGGCCTGCGCGGTCTCCGTCGGCCCCCTGGCGCGGGCCGCGACCTCCCTCCTCGTCGACGGGGCGCTGCTGCTGGACCTGACCCCCGGGGCGGTCCTCGCGGGGGCCCGGGCCGGCCACTCGCTGGCCGGGGTCCGGCAGGTGCTGCTCACCCATCCGCACGACGGGCCGCCCGTGGAGCTGCCGCCGGGCCTGCCGACGGCGGGCCGGGTGCCGGACGGGCGGGAGCTCGCCGTGATCAGCGGGCACCGGGTGCGGGCGGTGCCGATGGACGCGCCGGGCACCGGGTACGAGGTGACGGGCCCGGACGGGAGCCGGCTGCTGTACCTGCCGCCGGGCGGGGCGCCCGCGGGGACGAACGGCGCGATGGCCGAGCGCCCGTACGACATGGTCCTGGCGGACGTGCTGGGACGGCCGGAGGCGCTGGCGCGGCTTCGGGCGAGCGGGGCGGCGGGCCCGACGACCGACGTCATCGCCGTGCACCTGGACCACGGCGTGCCGCCGGGCCGGGAACTGCAGCGGCGGTGCGCGGCGGCGGGGGCCCGGGCGGTGCCGGACGGGGCGACGGTGACGGTCGGCGAGTACCACGCGGTGCCGGACCTGCCGCGGCGGACGCTGGTGCTGGGCGGTGCGCGCTCGGGGAAGTCGGTGGAGGCGGAGCGGCGGCTGGAGGGCTTCCCGGAGGTCGTGTACGCGGCCACCTCGGGCTCCCGCGACGGGGACGCGGAGTGGGCGGCGCGGGTCGGCCTGCACCGGGAGCGGCGGCCGGCGTCCTGGCGGACGGTGGAGACCTGCGACCTGGTGCCGCTGCTGGCGGAGGGCGGCCCGCCGCTCCTCGTCGACTGCCTGGCGCTGTGGCTGACCGACGCGATGGACCGGGCGGGCGCCTGGGACGACGCGGTGTGGGAGGCCCGGGGCCGGAAGGAGCTGCGGGAGCGGACCGCGGAGCTGGTCGCGGCGGTACGGGCGACCCGGCGCACGGTGGTGGCCGTCAGCAACGAGGTCGGCTCGGGCGTCGTCCCCGCGACGGCTTCGGGGCGGCGTTTCCGGGACGAGCTCGGCCGCCTGAACGCAGCGGTGGCCGCCGAGTGCGAGCACGTCCTGCTGGTGGTGGCGGGGCAGGCGCTGGTCCTGAAGGACTGAGCCGCGGCCGGACCGCGGGCGGGCCGCCGCAGCCGCCGCCGGGGCATCCGCGCAGGCGCTCCCGCGGGGGCTTGGGCAGGGCCTCACCGGCTGTACGCTCTGGCAGATGACCACGCTGAATCTCGACGACTTCTCCGACCTGATCGAGCGCCCCGACAACGGAGTCCGGCGGGACGCCGAGGAGCGCCGCGAGCGGCTGTCCGTGCCGGCGGGGGCCTTCGGGCGGCTCGACGAGCTCGCCGAGTGGCTGGCCGCGGCGCAGGGCCGGGTTCCGGTCAGGCCGGTCGAGCAGCCCCGGGTCGTCCTGTTCGCCGCCGACCACGGCATCGCCGCCGCCGGGGTGTCGGGCCGGCCCGCCGGGGGCGCGCACGCCCTGGTGCGCGCGGTCCTGGACGGGGCGAGCCCGGTCTCCGTCCTCGCCGGCCGGTTCGGCGCGTCGGTGCGGGTGGTGGACGCGGGGCTGGACTGCGATCCCGGGATGCTGCCCGAGGACGTCGTCCGCCACCGGGTGCGGCGCGGCAGCGGCCGTATCGACGTCGAGGACGCCCTGACCCGCGAGGAGGCCGAGGCCGCGGTGCGGCTCGGGGTGCGGATCGCCGACGAGGAGGCCGACTCCGGCACCGACCTGGTCGTGCTCGGGGACCTCAGCGTCGGCGGGACCACCGTCGCCGCGGTGCTCGTGGCCGCCCTGTGCGGGACCGACGCGTCGGTGGTCACCGGCCGCGGCGGGGTGCCGATCGACGACCTGGCCTGGATGCGCAAGTGCGCGGCGATCCGCGACGCCCTGCGCCGGGCCCGCCCCGTCCTGGGCGACCAGCTGGCCCTGCTGGCCGCGGTCGGGGGCGCGGACCTCGCCGCGATCACCGGGTTCCTGCTGCAGTGCGCGGTGCGCCGCACCCCGGTCGTCCTGGACGGCGTCGTCTCGGCCGCCTGCGGGCTGGTGGCGCAGCGGGCGGCGTTCCGCGCGCCGGACTGGTGGCTGGCCGGCCAGGCGAGCGGCGAGCCGGCGCAGGCCAAGGCCCTGGACCGGATGGCACTCAACCCCCTGCTGTCCCACGGCGTCACCGTAGGGGAAGGAACCGGGGCATTGCTGGCCCTCCCGCTCGTCCAGGCGGCCGCCGCACTCGCGGCGGAACTGCCGGAGCGGGCGGAGGAGCCGCAGCCGGAGGAGCCGCAGCCGGAGGAGCCGGCGCGGAAGGACTGAGCCGGCCGGGCCGCCGACCGCGGCCCGGCGGTCCGGCATCCGCGGTCGGCGGCGCCCCATATGATCGGCTTTCATGGGAGAGGCCCGCTTGACCAGCGCAGATATCGACCGGAACGCCGCACAGGCCGCACAGAAGGCACAAGCGGCACAGAAGGCGAAACCGGCACAGCCCGCCGGCGGGGGAACCGCCGGAGCCGCCGCGAACACCGCATCCGGCACCCGCAGGGACGACGGGGGCCCCGGCTCCGGCCGCGGGTCGGCCCGCTCCCGGCGCAGCGCCGCGTTCGCCGTCTGGTACCTGCGCGCCGTCACCTTCGTCAACTTCCTGAGCGCGGTGTGGGTCTCGCTCGGGCAGGACCTGCGCCGGCACAACACCGCCGACTTCTACACCCCGTACCTGCTGACCGCCGGATTCGCCTCCGGCCTGTTCTCCCTGCTCCTCGCGGTGACCATGGGCCGCCGCAAGCGGGCCGCCTGGATCCTGAACCTGGTGCTGGCCGGCCTGCTGCTGCTCGCCTTCGCCACCGCCGCCTTCGCCCCGTGCACCGGCGGCGGGTTCGAGGTCTGCTACCCGGAGTTCCGCGACCACACCCAGAACTGGGTCTCCCTGGTCCTGACCGCGGCGTTCGTCGGCGCCCTGCTGCTGGGCCGCCGGGAGTTCTACGCCAAGGGCGACCGCTCGAACCCGAGGCTCGCCACCGCCGTCGCCGCCGTCGGCCTGCTCGTCACCTCGCTGCTCGCCGCGCTGATCGTCGGCGCCGCGAACACCGACCCGGACGCCTCCGAGGCCTCGTTCCTGGCCCGCTGGCGCTACGGCGCGATGCGGCTGATCACCCTCGACCCCGACGCCCGCGACTACGCCGCGATCACCACGCCCGCCTGGGTCGACGTCGTCATCAACGTGATGTCGATGGTGCTGCTGCTGGCGGTCCTGCTCGCCGCGTTCCGCTCGCGCCGCGCCGTCGACCCGCTGACCGAGGAGGACGAGGAGAAGCTCCGCGCGCTGCTGGCCCGGCAGGGCGACCGCGACTCGCTCGGCTACTTCGCCCTGCGCCGCGAGAAGTCCGTCATCTGGTCCCCGACGGGCAAGGCGGCCGTCACCTACCGCGTCGTCGGCGGGGTCTCGCTCGCCTCCGGCGACCCGATCGGCGACCCCGAGGCCTGGCCCGGCGCGATCGAGCCCTGGCTGGCCGAGGCCCGCGAGCACGGCTGGGTGCCTGCCGTGATGGGCGCGAGCGAGGAGGCCGGGCAGATCTACGCCCGGCACGGCCTGGACGCGCTGGAGCTGGGCGACGAGGCCATCGTCGAGACCGCCGAGTTCACGCTGGAGGGCCGCGCCATGCGGACCGTCCGGCAGGCGTTCAACCGCGTCAAGCGGGCCGGCTACAGCGTCCGCATCCGCCGCCACGCCGACATCCCCGCCGAGGAGATGGCCGACCTGGTGCGCCGGGCCGACGACTGGCGCGACGGCGCCACCGAGCGCGGGTTCTCGATGGCGCTGGGGCGCCTCGGCGACCCCGCCGACGGCCAGTGCGTGATGCTGGAGTGCACCGACGGCAACGGCGACCTGCGGGCCCTGCTGTCGTTCGTGCCCTGGGGCCCCAAGGGGCTCTCCCTCGACCTGATGCGCCGTGACCGGGACTCCGAGAACGGCCTGATGGAGTTCATGGTCATCGAGCTGCTGGAGCGCTCGAAGGAGATCGGCGTCACGCAGGTCTCGCTGAACTTCGCGATGTTCCGCTCGGTCTTCGAGCGCGGCTCGCGGCTCGGCGCCGGACCGGTGCTGCGCCTGTGGCGCTCCCTGCTGAGCTTCTTCTCCCGCTGGTGGCAGATCGAGTCGCTCTACCGCGCCAACGCCAAGTACCGGCCGATCTGGGAGCCTCGGTTCATGCTCTTCGAGAAGAGCTCGGACCTGCTGCGGATCGGTATCGCGGCCGGCCGCGCCGAGGGCTTCCTGGAGGCGCCCGGCCTGCCGAAGTGGCTGAACCGCCGACACCTGGAGACCAACCGCTGAGCGCCGCGACGGCCCCGCCCCCGGCGGGCGGGGCCCCGGGCCGGCACCCCGTACCGTAGGCGGGATGACGACTGAGCTCGGGCCGTTCGCCCCCACCCGGCACTGGATGCGCGTGCACCCGCTCGCCACCGACGCCGTCCTCGCGTTCGGGGCGCTCGTCTCCATGGTCGTCGGCTCGTTCGCCGATCCGCACGGGCCGCACGGCCCGGCCTTCGGCACCCGCACCCCCGAGCCGCTCTCCCTGCTGCTGATGGTGCTGGCCGCGGCGGCGCTGGTGTTCCGCCGCCGGCACGTCCGCGCCGTCCTCGCCGCGACCGTCGCGCTGTCCCTGCTGGAACTGACCACCGGCGAGCCGCGGGCGCCGGTCGCCATGGCGGCCGTCATCTCCCTGTACACACTGGCCTCCCGCACCGACCGGCCCACCACCTGGCGGATCGCGCTGCTCACGATGGCGGGGATGACCGGCATCGCCATGCTCGCCGGGCCGCTGCCCTGGTACGCACAGGAGAACATCGGCATCTTCGCCTGGACGGGCATGGCCGCGGCCGCCGGCGACGCCGTCCGCAGCCGCCGGGCGTTCGTCGACGCGATCCGCGAGCGGGCCGAGCGGGCCGAGCGGACCCGCGAGGAGGAGGCGCGGCGGCGGGTCGCCGAGGAGCGGCTGCGGATCGCCCGCGACCTGCACGACGTGGTCGCCCACCACATCGCCCTCGTCAACGTGCAGGCCGGGGTGGCCGCACACGTCATGGACCGGCGCCCCGACCAGGCCAAGGAGGCCCTCGCCCACGTCCGGGACGCGAGCCGGTCCGCGCTGAACGAGCTGCGGGCCACCGTCGGCCTGCTGCGCCAGTCCGGGGACCCGGAGGCGCCGACCGAGCCCGCCCCCGGCCTGGCGCGGCTCGACGAGCTGGTCGACACGTTCCGCAACGCGGGCCTGCCGGTGAAGGTGATGGTGGAGCTCGGCCGGGACGCCGACCCGCTGCCCGCCGCCGTCGACCTCGCCGCGTACCGGGTCATCCAGGAGGCCCTGACGAACGTCCGCAAGCACGCGGGGCCGCAGGCGTGCGCCGAGGTCAGCGTGGTGCGGGTCGGGGATTCGGCCGAGGTGACCGTCCTCGACGACGGCGGCGCCGACGCGGGCGCGGCGGCGGAGCCCGCCCCGGGCGACGGGCCGGGCGGCGGGCACGGCCTCCTCGGGATGCGGGAGCGGGCCGGCGCACTGGGCGGCTCCTGCTCCGCCGGGCCCCGCTTCGGCGGCGGCTACCGGGTCCACGTCACCCTGCCGCTGACGTGAACCGCGGGCGGGGGCGGGCCGCCGCCCCCGCTCAGCAGGGCTTGCGCCAGGCCCCCAGGTCGTACTTCTTCTGCATCGAGGCGAACCCGAGCTTCCGGGTCTGGGCGCAGAACCGGCTCGCGGGCAGCTCGTACTCGACGTGGAAGACGGCTTTGCCCGCCGCCGTGAACGGGGCCAGCCGCTCGCACTCGTCGTACTGGGCGCACTGCTCGTTGACCGCGAAGTCGAAGTCGCCGACCAGCTGGGGGATTTGGTCGAGGTCGTTCTTCAGCCCGACCGCGAGGCCCCGGTCGCGGGCGAGGCGGGCGATCAGCCGGTTGTAGCGCAGCTGGTCCTCCGCGGTCAGCGGGAAGCCCGTCGTGTTGGCGTACCCGTCCATGTTGTCCGGTTCGACCGCGTCGAAGCCCTTGTCGCGGCACATGTCCAGGCGGGCGGCCATCAGCGGCTCCAGCTCGGCGGTGCGCCGGATGTCCAGCCAGCGCTCCCCCTCCCAGCCGTTGCCCCGGCCCAGGAGCGCGGCGGGGAACTTCGCCGCGTCGGGCCGGAACTCCTCCCAGGCGCCCGTCGACAGGTAGCAGATGACCCGGCGTCCGGCCCGGTGCAGGGCGGCGACCTGCTCGCGGCTGGTGTCGAACCCGTCGACGTCGTAGACGGGCGCCTCGACCGAGGTGTCGAGCCTCCCGCTGAGCTGCCACTGCCAGGAGGTGCCGGGTCCGGGCCGCCACCGCTCCCCCGGCACGGGGACGGCTTCCCGGTCGGGGGCGGCGTCGTCGTCGGGCTGCCCGGTGCAGGCCGCGGCCAGGAGCAGCAGCGGCACCAGGAGCGGGAGCAGGCGGCGGCCGGGGCGGGTCCGCCGGCGGTTCACAGGGCGGCCCCGAGGGCGTGGGGCAGCGTGCCCCAGGGGTGGGCGCCGGTCCCGGGGACGGCGCAGTGGACGGCGGCGCCGCGCTGCTCGGCGAGTTCGGCGGCGGGCGCGCCGGGCGGGACGGCGTAGACGAGGTGGCAGAACCGCTGGGCGGGGTGGTCGGCCGTCCAGGGCGGGACGGCCGCGTCCCGGTAGGCGTCCCAGGGGCCCTCGAAGGTGACGAGGAGGTCGGCGAGTTCGGCGTAGCCGGGGTGCGGGTGGACGCCGGGGTTGAGGACGAGGGTGCGGGCGCCCGCGGCGCGGGCGGCGACGGCGAGCCGCCCGTAGTGGGGCAGCAGCGCCGGGTCGGGCGAGGCCTGGTCGAGGAAGGCCCCGTCGGCCCCGTACCAGTCGCGGTGGCGCAGCAGGTCCCGGACGACCTCGGCGTGCGGGCGCCGCCCGTAGTCGGTGTCGGTGTAGCCGAGGACGGGCACGCCCGCCTCGCGCAGCCGCCGGGCGACGGCCTCGAACCGCGCGTCGGGGGTCTCGCCCGGCCCGCTGGCCGGGTTGAGGACCACCGAGTGGAGCCGCCCGGCGGAGCGGATCAGCAGCTCCCAGTCGTCGGGCCGGTCGGCGGGATGCTCGTAGAGCGGCACCAGCAGCATGGCGTCCTTCCTCTCGTACGTGCCGGACAGGGCGTACGCGGTCACGGTCAGCGGTGGGCCGTCGCCCGGCCGAGGAGCAGGCAGACGAGGGCGGCGAGGGCGGCCGCGGCGGTCCCGGCGACGGCGAGCTGCACCGCGCGGGGCTGCCCGAACTCCAGCAGCAGGGCCAGGCTCTGCGCGGCGGCCGCGCCGGCGCAGACGGCGGCGGCGGCCCGGACGGCTCCGAAGGACTGGAGCAGCAGCCCGGTCCACATCACGGCGCCGAGCAGCAGCAGCGTCCCAGCCCGGGCCCCGGCGAGCGGCGGCGCCCCGGGCCAGCACGCGGTGCCGGCGAGGCCGAGGGCGAGGAGGACGGCCAGGTAGGCGGTGAGGCAGCGGGCCAGCACGCCGAGCATCCGCAGCCGGAACCGCAGCGGCGAGCGGGCCGCGCGCAGCCCGGCGAGGGTGCCGCTGCGGAAGCGGTGGAGCAGCCATTCGGCGGGTCCCATGCTGAGGGTGAGCGCGACCGCGGAGGGCGCGGCGACGGCTTCGGCGGGCCCTCCGGCGAGGACTTCGCCGAGGGCGGCGTACAGGACGAGCAGGCCGGTGCCGAGGCCGAAGACCCCGTAGGGCACCGAGTCGGCGAGGCGCGGCCCGCCCGGCCCGTACGGCTCCTCCGGCCCGCGCAGCATGCGCCAGCGGACGGGCCCCGAGCCGTCGGCGGCGGGGCGGCGGTGGCGGGCGGGCCGGCGGTGTCCGGCCGCCCGCCGGCGGATCCGGCGCCGGGCGGCCCGTACGCCGGCGGCGAGCGGCAGCTCCCGCGCCGAGAGGGCGCAGGCGGCGAGCAGGGAGGCGGCGAGCAGGGCGGCGCGCAGCGCCTCGGGGAGGTCGGCGGCGAGGGCGAGGACGGCTCCGGCGGCCATCGGGGAGAGCGCCGCGAACAGCAGCCGCTCCCGGCCGAGGACGAGCAGCACGGTGGCGGCGCCGACGTAGGCGGCCTGCCCGGCGGCGAAGGCGTAACTGAAGGGCGGCCCGCCGGGCACGGCGGACGCGGCGGCGGTGCCCAGCAGCGCGCCGGCGGGGGCGCCGAGGAGGAGGGTCCGGCCTGCGGCGGCCCGGTCGCCGAGGCCGAGCCAGGTGTAGGCGCGGTGGGAGAGGGTCTGGTCCCACACCCAGCCGATGAGGGCGCCGGCGATGAGGGTGAGGGTGCCGGCGGGCAGTCCGAGCCGGTCGGGCGGGCCCTCCAGGAAGGGGGCGCCGAGGACGTAGGCGAGGCCGGGCAGCGCGAAGACGATCCCGCGGAGCAGGCAGGGGCCGAGGGGGACCCTCCACGGGTCGGGGTGCCGGTCGGGCTCGGGGTGGGTGCGCGGCACCCGGGCGTGGAGCTCCTCGGCGAGGGCGAAGGAGTCGGGGCGGCCGTAGGTGAGCCGGATGTGCTCGTCGGTCATCCCGTCGGACTCCAGGACGGCGGCGATCTCGTCGGGGTGGACAGCGGCGGCCGCGATGTCGCCGAAGCGGTCGGCGAGTTCGTCCAGCGGGTCGCGGGCGGGTGCGCCGGGGGCGGCGGGGCGGGGCCGGGGGACGGCGGGCAGGGTGTCGCCGCCGGGGGCGCGCAGCCAGAGGGATCCGCTCACCACAGGCTCCCGTCGGCGGCGAGTTCGCGGTACCAGGGGTCGGCGAGCCGCTGGGTCCAGTCGTCGCCGTCGTGGACGGGCAGGACGGGCTGGCCGGCGAGTTCGCGGTAGATGTGGCGGAAGCCGTCGACGGACTGGTGGAGGGTGAACTTCTCGATGACGCGCCGGCGGGCGAGCCGGCCGAGCTCGGCGCGGCGGGCACCGTCCCGCAGGAGGGCGAGGGCGGCGCGGGCCATGGTCTCGGGTTCGCGGGGCGGGACGACGAGCCCGGTGTCGCCGACGGCCTCGCGGACGCCGCCGACGTCGGTGGAGACGGTCGTCCGGCCGCAGGACATGGCCTCGATGATGCTGAAGGGGAAGCCCTCGCTGATGCTGGAGAGCATGACGATGCTGCCGGCGGCGTACGCGTCGGCGACCCGCTCGATGCGGCCCTCCCAGGCCACCCCGTCGGCGATGCCGAGTTCGGCGGCGAGCTTCTCCAGGCCGGCCTTGTGGTCCTCGCAGCCGGCGGGCACGGGGCCGAAGAGGCGCAGCCGCAGCTCGGGCAGTTCGCGGCGCATGAACGCGTAGGCCCGCAGCAGGGTTTCGAGGTCCTTGATGGGGTCGATGCGGCCGCACCAGGTGAGGGTGGGGACCTCCGGTTCGGGGCCGGCGTCGGGGAAGGCGTGCGGGTCGACGCCGTTGTAGACGGTGCGGATCCTGTCGGCGGGCGCGCCGCCGCGCTCCTCCCAGCGGCGGTTGTACCGGTTGCAGGGCGTGATCAGGTCGGCCTGCCGGTAGCCCTCGGTGTTGAGCTCGCGGTAGAAGCCGAGGACGAGGGCCTTGACGGGCCAGCGCTGGGCGGTGCTGCGGTAGCCGAGGTAGCGCTCGCGCAGGTAGATGCCGTGCTCGGTGAGGAGGAACGGGACCCCGTCCAGGTGTTTCGCGGCGAGCGCAGGGAGGGTGGCGAGGCCGCTGCTGACGGCGTGGGCAACGCTGTCGGGCGGGATCCGCACGCACAGCGGCCGCAGCGCGTGCTCCAGCAGGTCGGTGGCGGTCAGCGCGTCGTGGACGGTCGGTGCGGCGGCGGCGGTGGGCAGGCCGGGGCGGGTCCAGACGGCCGTGAGCAGGCGCAGGACGGACTCGGAGCGCAGCGCCGGCGTGAGCTGCCCGGCCCGGGCGAGGACGGCGAACTCGCGCAGTGCCTCCCGGAATCCGCCTGCGTCGGGGTCGAGCAGGGACAGCAGGAAGGTTTCACAGGCTTCGGCGAAGCGGCGCCGCGCCGGGCCTCCCCGGAGCCTGCGGCCGCGTCCGGGAGGCGGCCCCCACAGCGGGAAGGCGGTGTGCCGGTAGACGTTGCGCGGCAGCTCCCAGGCGACGGGCTCGCGGCCGGTGCCGGTCAGGGCCGTGACGTTGAAGTCGACTTCCGGCATGCCCCGGACCAGCTGGTCGCACCAGGTGCTCACGCCCCCGTGGACGTGCGGGTAGGTGCCTTCGGTGAGCATGGTGACGTGGCGCCCATGGCTCATGCGGTGTGTCCCCCCAAGGACTGTTGCGTCGGTTCGCGCAGGAGCAGGACTGCGGCCGAGCGGGCTGCGCGGCCCGCTCGGCCGGGTGGATCGGAGGGTCCGGCTCAGCCGGGCAGGCGGAGCACGACCGCGCTCTGCAGGAGTTCGGGCCCGGTCCAGGCGGAGCGGGTCCCGGCGTACGCGCTGCCGAACTCGGCGGTGCCCAGCAGGAGCTGCTTGCGGGTGCCGGTCGGCGCGGTGACGGGGGCGAGGACGCCGGAGGGCGCCTTGACGGTGACGGTCGCGCCGATGCGGTAGGCGGTGACGCGGCCCGCGGCGAGCGCCTTGTCCCAGGCGGCGCGCCGGCCGAGCTCGACGCCGGTGTCCTTCATGCTCTGGTTGACGAGCGGCGTGCCGGGCGCGAAGAGGGTCCGGTAGTCGTCGAGGACCCGGTCGAGGACGGGGTAGAGGGTGCGGTCCTCGGCGAGGTTGGACTGGTGGACGTAGTGCGGGCGCGGGTCGTTGGCGAGCACGTGGCGCAGGGCGGTGCGGGCCTCCTGGGGGACGATGTGGCCGAGGTAGCCGGTGGCGGTGTCGAGCGGGGCGGGCAGGCAGGTCGAGGTCGCGGGGTTGTCCTCGCAGAGGCCGCTGCCGCCGTGGGCGCGGCTGGTGTAGATCCAGTTGTACTCGTCGGCCATCTCCGCGTTGGTGCCCGTGTTGTAGAACACGTTCATCGGGTGGCGGGGGACGGTCAGGGCGGCGCCGACCGGGCGCTGCGCGGGCTCGCGCGAGTTGTCGCTGCCGACCCACTTGACGCCGTTGTCGGCGAGGGCCCCGGCCAGGTTGGGGTTGTCCTGGGGCTGCTGCGGGAGCGTCCTGAGCCCGGAGTGCTCGCCGGTGACGAGCTCGGTGCGGTCGAGGGGGACGCCCTTGGCGGCCGCCCATGCCACGTTGTCGCGGATCTGCGCGGAGATCTCGGCGCGGCTCATGTACCGGACGTTGCCCTGCGCGTCCTTCGTGCAGGTCCACGGGTCGGCGGCGGTGTCCTGGACACAGCCGAGGAAGGGGTGCGTGTAGGTGTGGTTGAGCCAGCGGAACCGGGCCTTGTCGGCGAGCAGTTGCGCGGTGAGGGCGTCGGTGCCGCCGTTCTCGGCCTTCCACTCCTCGCCGGCGCCGGCGTTGAAGAGCATGTCGAGTGTGAAGCCCTTGGCCTGCTGCCACTGGACGGCGTACCGGGCGTCGTCGGCGGTCATCCGGATGGTGCTCTCGCGGCCCTCGCCGCCCGGGCAGGCGTAGTCGCCGGGCGTGCAGTCGAGCTCGGAGTTCCAGCGGGCGTCGGGCGCGAGGACGTCGTCGACGTGCACGGCGAAGTAGTTGCGGCTGCGGCCGAGGTGGACGCCCTGGGTGAGCCAGTCGACGATGCCGCGGGCCAGCAGCCGGAACTGCCGCTGGTGCTGGTTGTAGCCGAAGGTGACGACGAGCTCGGTGCGCCCGTCGTGCGCGTACTCGCCCACGAGCGAGGCCCGGCCGGCGCCGGCCGGCGCGTCCACGAGGCTGGTGTAGCCCGCCCGCGGCCGGCCCATGAAGCCGTAGCTCTCGGGGACGAGCGGGGAGTTGTCCTCGAAGGCTACCTCGCCGGCGAGGTAGCCGAACGGGCCGGCCTTGCCGGCGGCGGTGACGGCGGCCCGCGTCCCGTCGAGCTGCCCGCTGTAGCCGCCGTTGTCGGTGTACTCCAGGCCCACGCCGGGATGGGCCCAGGTGTAGGCGTCCACCTGGCGGATACCGAACGCCGTCTCGTACGCGGCGAGCGCGGCCATCTCGGCCGAGCCCTCGCCGAACGGGTTCTCGTTGGGCAGCACCACGCCCTGGTACCTCGCGCGCGGGCGGCCGTCGACCGTGTCGCTGAGGAAGGCGGCGTCGATGACCGGGCGGCCGCTCGCGCCCAGCAGGACGCGCGTGTAGGGGACCCCGGTGTCGCGGAGCTCCGCGGTGATCGCCTCGACCGAGCTGCCGCCGTCGTCGACGACGAGCACCTTCAGGTCGATGCGCGGTGTGGCCGCGGCCGCCTCGGCGGACGCGGCGGGCAGTGCCATGGACATCAGCGCGGCGGCCGCCAGGGCTGCCGCGGTCCTGCTCGTCCGGTTCCTTATGACCATGTCGGCCTTTCCCCCCGCAGGCGCAACCCGGCGCGGACCCGGCGGCGGGCCGGGCCGGGGAGGCTCTGTGGAAATCATGCAAAGGAACCCCGCGTCCCCTTGCGATCGAGTGGCCCGAGTCTTGCGGCAGCCGGGGCGGGCGGAGAGGCAAACCCGGGCCGAACGCCACGGACGGGTGAACCGGGGGACGGGCTGTTCGAGCGCCTCGGCAAACCTTCGAGTGGCCTGCGGACAGGCCCCTGCGCGTAGGCTCATTTCTGGCGGCCGCCGGGCCGGAATACGATCGCTGCCGGAAGGCCGTCCACCCACTCGGCCCACAACACAAACGGAAGCGAGACCTCACCACCGTGACTGCTCTGACTCTCAGCACTGCCGGCGCGGCGACGCTGCGCGCCGACGCCCTCGTGGTCGGCGTGGCGAAGGGCCCGAAGGGTCCCGTCGTCGCCGCGGGCGCCGAGGCCGTGGACAAGGCGTACGACGGGAGGCTCGCCGCCGTTCTCGACGCGCTGGGGGCCACCGGCGCCGAAGGCGAGACCACCAAGCTGCCGTCCCCCGACGGCCTCAAGGCCCCGGTCGTGCTGGCGGTCGGCCTCGGCCCGGCCCCCGACGAGGACGAGTCGTTCGACGAGGAGGCGCTGCGCCGCGCCGCCGGCTCCGCGGCCCGCGCGCTGCACGGCACCAAGAAGGCCGCCTTCGCCCTCCCCCTGGAGGACGCCTCCGCCGTCACCGCCGTCGCCGAGGGCGCGCTCCTCGGCGCGTACGCCTTCACCTCCTACCAGGGCGGCGAGAAGAAGGGCGCGGCCGCGAAGAACGGCGGCCCCAAGCGCCCCCTCGCCGAGGTGGCCCTGCTCGGTGCCAAGCCGCGCGACAAGGAGCACAAGGCCGCGGCCGAGCGCGCGATCGTCGTCGCCTCCGAGGTCAACACCGCCCGCGACCTGATCAACACCCCGCCGAACGACCTCACCCCGGCCGCGTTCGCGTCGATCGCGTCCGCCACGGCCAAGGAGCACGGCCTCAAGGTGCAGGTCCTGGACGAGAAGGCCCTCACCAAGGGCGGCTACGGCGGCATCATGGGCGTCGGCAAGGGCTCCGAGAACCCGCCGCGCCTGGTGAAGATCTCCTACACCCACCCCGAGGCGGAGAAGCACCTCGCATTCGTCGGCAAGGGCATCACCTACGACTCGGGCGGCATCTCCCTGAAGCCGGCCGGCCACAACGAGACGATGAAGTGCGACATGTCCGGCGCCGCCGCCGTGTTCGCCTCGGTCGTCGCGGTGGCCCGCCTCGGCCTGCCCGTCAACGTCACCGGCTGGCTCGCGCTCGCCGAGAACATGCCCTCCGGCTCCGCCACCCGCCCCGGCGACGTGCTGCGCATGTACAGCGGCAAGACCGTCGAGGTCCTCAACACCGACGCCGAGGGCCGCCTCGTCCTGGGCGACGCGCTGACCAAGGCGTCCGAGGAGAACCCGGACGCGATCATCGACGTGGCGACCCTGACCGGCGCGATGGTCCTGGCGCTCGGCGACCGCACCTTCGGCATCATGGCCAACGACGACGCCTTCCGCACCGCGGTCCACGAGATCGCCGAGGAGGTCGGCGAGCAGTCCTGGCCGATGCCGCTCCCCGCGGACCTGCGCAAGACGATGGACTCCCCCACCGCGGACATCGCCAACATGGGCGTCCGCATGGGCGGCGGCCTCGTCGCCGGCCTGTTCCTTCAGGAGTTCGTCGGCGAGGGCATCACCTGGGCCCACCTCGACATCGCCGGCCCCGCCTTCCACGAGGGCGCCCCGTACGGCTACACCCCCAAGGGCGGCACCGGCTCGGCCGTGCGCACCCTGGTGCGGCTGGCGGAGCGGACCGCCACGGGCGACCTGGGCTGACACCTCCGCCCCGCCGCCCCCGCGGTGTGACGCACGACGCACCCCGGCCCCGGACAGCAGGTCCGCGGGGCCGGGGTGTCCGCCCACGACGAAATCCGCAGGTTTCTACGCTTCGGTAACCCCTTCGTCCGGCAGAACGACCTGCCACAGTCCGGGCCCGGCGTCCCGCGTTCCCCCGACAAATGCGAAGATGGGTTCTCGGCAGGACAGGGCCCCCACCACAGGGCCGAAGAAACAAGCGGCCGAATACCAGCCGCCGCCCGGTCACAGAGGACCGGTGCCCGGCGCACATGCATGGAGGACGTGACGTGGCGAACGACGCCAGCACCGTTTTCGACCTAGTGATCCTCGGCGGTGGCAGTGGCGGTTACGCCGCGGCTCTGCGCGCTTCCCAGCTGGGTCTGGACGTTGCCCTGATCGAGAAGAACAAGCTCGGCGGCACCTGCCTGCACAACGGCTGCATCCCGACGAAGGCGCTGCTCCACGCGGGCGAGGTCGCCGACCAGGCGCGCGAGGCCGCGCAGTTCGGCGTCAAGGCCTCGTTCGAGGGCATCGACATCGCGGGCGTGCACAAGTACAAGGACGACGTCATCGCGGGCCTGTACAAGGGCCTCCAGGGCCTGGTCGCCTCCCGCAAGGTGACGTACATCGAGGGCGAGGGCCGGCTGTCCTCCCCGACGTCCGTCGACGTGAACGGGCAGCGCATCCAGGGCCGCCACGTCCTGCTGGCGACCGGTTCCGTGCCGCGCTCCCTGCCCGGCCTGGACATCGACGGCAACCGCATCATCTCCTCGGACCACGCGCTGGTCCTGGACCGCGTGCCGCAGTCCGCGATCATCCTCGGCGGCGGCGTCATCGGCGTCGAGTTCGCCTCGGCCTGGAAGTCCTTCGGCACCGACGTCACGGTCATCGAGGGCCTGAAGCACCTCGTCCCCGTCGAGGACGAGAACAGCTCCAAGCTGCTGGAGCGCGCCTTCCGCAAGCGCGGCATCAAGTTCAACCTGGGCACCTTCTTCGAGAAGGCCGAGTACACCGAGAACGGTGTGCGGGTCACCCTCGCCGACGGCAAGACCTTCGAGGCCGAGGTGCTGCTGGTCGCCATCGGCCGCGGCCCGGTCTCCCAGGGCCTGGGCTACGAGGAGCAGGGCGTCGCGATGGACCGGGGCTACGTCCTGGTCGACGAGTACATGCAGACGAACGTGCCGACGATCTCGGCCGTCGGCGACCTGGTCCCGACCCTGCAGCTCGCGCACGTCGGCTTCGCGGAGGGCATCCTCGTCGCGGAGCGCCTGGCGGGCATGAAGACCGTCCCGATCGACTACGACGGCGTGCCGCGGGTGACGTACTGCCACCCGGAGGTCGCCTCCGTCGGCATCACCGAGGCCAAGGCCAAGGAGATCTACGGTGCGGACAAGGTCGTCGCCCTGAAGTACAACCTGGCGGGCAACGGCAAGAGCAAGATCCTGAAGACCGCGGGCGAGATCAAGCTCGTCCAGGTCAAGGACGGTGCCGTGGTCGGCGTCCACATGGTCGGTGACCGGATGGGCGAGCAGGTCGGCGAGGCCCAGCTGATCTACAACTGGGAGGCCCTGCCGGCCGAGGTCGCGCAGCTCATCCACGCGCACCCGACGCAGAACGAGGCGCTCGGCGAGGCCCACCTGGCCCTGGCCGGCAAGCCGCTGCACTCCCACGACTGATCGTCCCGGGCGCGACGACCACTTCCGCACTTTCACAAGGAGCAACTGAAACCATGGCGGTTTCCGTAACCCTTCCGGCGCTCGGAGAGAGCGTCACAGAGGGCACTGTCACCCGCTGGCTGAAGGCCGAGGGCGAGCGCGTCGAGGCCGACGAGCCGCTGCTGGAGGTGTCGACCGACAAGGTCGACACCGAGATCCCCTCGCCCGTCGCCGGCATCCTGGCCTCGATCAAGGTCGCCGAGGACGAGACCGTCGAGGTCGGCGCCGAGCTGGCCGTCATCGACGACGGCTCCGGCGCTCCGGCCGAGGCCCCCGCCCCGGCAGCCGCCGAGGCCGCGGCTCCGGCCGCCGAGGCCCCCGCGGCCGAGGCGCCCGCCGCCCCGGCCCCGGCCGCCGAGGCCCCCGCCGCTGCCGCCGCGCCGGCCGCGTCCGGCACCGACGTCGTGCTGCCCGCGCTGGGCGAGTCGGTCACCGAGGGCACCGTCACCCGCTGGCTGAAGTCGGTCGGCGAGACGGTCGAGGCCGACGAGCCGCTGCTGGAGGTCTCCACCGACAAGGTCGACACCGAGATCCCCGCGCCGATGTCCGGCACGCTGCTGGAGATCCTGGTCGGCGAGGACGAGACCGCCGAGGTCGGCGCCCGTCTCGCCGTCATCGGTGTCGCCGGCGCGGCTCCGGCCGCTGCCCCGGCCCCGGCCGCTCCGGCTCCCGCCGCTGCCCCGGCTCCGGCTGCCGCTCCGGCTCCCGCCGCTGCCCCGGCTGCCGCTCCGGCCCCGGTCGCCGCCCCGGCCCCGGTCGCCGCTCCGGCTCCGGCCGCCCCGGCTCCGGCCCCGGTCGCCCCGGCGGCTCCGGCCGCTCCCGCGGCTCCGGCCTCCGCCGGTGACGAGGGCGCGTACGTGACCCCGCTGGTGCGCAAGCTCGCCTCGGAGTCCGGCGTCGACCTGAACACCGTCACGGGCACCGGCGTCGGCGGCCGTATCCGCAAGCAGGACGTCCTGGCCGCCGCCGAGGCCGCCAAGGCCGCCGCCGCCCCGGCTCCCGCCGCCGCTGCTGCCGCCCCGGCCGCCCCGGCCCCGGCCGCCGCGGTCTCGGAGCTGCGCGGCCAGACGGTCAAGATGACCCGCATGCGCAAGGTCATCGGCGACAACATGATGAAGGCCCTGCACTCGCAGGCGCAGCTGTCGTCCGTGGTCGAGGTGGACATCACCAAGATCATGAAGCTGCGGGAGAAGGCCAAGGCCTCCTTCCTGGCCCGCGAGGGCGTCAAGCTCTCCCCGATGCCGTTCTTCGTCAAGGCCGCCGCCCAGGCGCTGAAGGCCCACGCGGTCGTCAACGCCCGGATCAACGACGACGAGGGCACCATCACCTACTTCGACTCGGAGAACATCGGCATCGCCGTGGACTCCGAGAAGGGCCTGATGACCCCGGTCATCAAGGGTGCGGGCGACCTCAACCTGGCCGGCATCGCCAAGGCGACCGCCGACCTGGCCGGCAAGGTCCGCGGCAACAAGATCACCCCGGACGAGCTGTCCGGCGCGACCTTCACCATCAGCAACACCGGTTCGCGCGGCGCCCTGTTCGACACGGTCATCGTTCCGCCGAACCAGGTCGCGATCCTGGGCATCGGCGCCACGGTGAAGCGCCCGGTGGTCCAGGAGACCGCCGAGGGCACCGTCATCGCCGTCCGCGACATGACGTACCTGACCCTGTCCTACGACCACCGCCTGGTGGACGGCGCGGACGCGGCCCGGTACCTCACCGCGGTCAAGGCGATCCTGGAGGCCGGCGAGTTCGAGGTCGAGCTCGGCCTGTAAGGCCCGCCCGCCGACGGCTCCCGTCGCAGCACGCACGGCGCCCCCGCCCGGAACCGATCCGGGCGGGGGCGCCGTCGTTCCCGCGGCTGTAACCAGCCTCACCCGGCGACCCCGTGCGCGGACGCTCCCCGTGCGGCTACTGCGCCGTATTGTCTACGCATCAGAGCTGTGCACGACTTCACAGGAGATGAAGCCCCGATGATCACCCCACCCGTCGTGCAGTCCCTGCGCGAGCAGATCCGCGAGCACATCGTGGAGGGGATCGTCAGCGGGCGCTGGAAGCCCGGCGAGCGGATCGTCGAGCGGCGCATCGCC
This sequence comes from Streptomyces globosus, assembly GCF_003325375.1. Taxonomy (GTDB): domain Bacteria; phylum Actinomycetota; class Actinomycetes; order Streptomycetales; family Streptomycetaceae; genus Streptomyces; species Streptomyces globosus_A. Next base: position 5,396,225 of record NZ_CP030862.1, read on the forward strand.
GTCGAGCTGGAGGTGAGCCAGACCCCCGTAAGGGAGGCTCTGCGCGAGCTGGAGACGCTGCGGCTGATCGAGTCGGCGCCCAACAAGGGCGTACGGGTGCGGAACCTGTCGGCGGCGGACCTGGAGGAGATCTACCCGGTGCGGGCCGGCCTGGAGCAGATCGCGGCCGAACTGGCCGCGCCCCGGCTGGCCGCGGACTGCTCGGCGCTGGAGCCGCACGTGGCGGCGCTGTGGGAGGCTGACCGGCTGGAGGACGGCACGGCGCAGGTGCGGCACACCGTCGGCTTCCACCGGGAGATGGTGCGGGCGGCCGGGAACAGCGTGCTGCTCCACACGTGGGAGAGCCTGGGCATCGAGGTGTTCACGGCCCTGTCGATCCGCTGGCTGGGGACGGTCCAGAAGTCGTACGCGGAGGAGCACGAAGCCCTCGTACAGGCCTTCCGCAGCCGGGATCCCGACATCGGGGTGCTGGTCAAGCGGCATGTCCTGGGGTGTGCGCCCCGCGCCTGACGGAACGATCCGGGTCCGCTTTCGCCCGATTTGACCGGCACCGGGTGCCTGAATCGCTGGCACCCGGTGCCGACTTTTGCCTGATGTCCGTCATCTTGACCGCAAACGTTTGATCGATCATCGATCAGGGATTTACAGTCGGGTCGGACCCCCACCGGAGTCCGCCCCCTGTCCTGCCCGTCAGGGATCTTCTTCACCACCTCTCCTTTGTCCGGAAGGCGGCGCACACCGATGTCCGACCCCGTAGGAAAGCTTCCGAGCGAGCTCGACCAGCTCCCGGACCGCGACACCGAGGAGACCGCCGAATGGGCGGCCTCGCTCGACGCCGTCGCCAAGGCCGCCGGTACGCGCCGCGCCGAATACCTGCTCCGCCGCACCCTCCAGCACGCCGAGAGCGCCGGGCTCGCCCTGCCGAAGCTGCTGGAGACGGACTACGTCAATACCATCCCCACCTCCGCCGAGCCGGACTTCCCCGGTGACGAGGAGATGGAGGCCCGCATCACGGCCTGGAACCGCTGGAACGCGGCCGCCATGGTGACCCGCGGCTCGAAGTACGGCGTCGGCGGCCACATCGCCACCTTCGCCTCCGCCGCCTGGCTGTACGAGACCGGCTTCCAGCACTTCTTCCGCGGGAAGGAGGCCGACGGCTCCGGCGACCAGCTCTACATCCAGGGCCACGCCTCCCCCGGCATCTACGCCCGCGCCTTCCTCGACGGGCGCATCTCCGAGCAGCAGCTCGACAACTTCCGCCAGGAGTCCGGCGGCAACGGCCTGCCCTCCTACCCGCACCCGCGGCGCCTGCCGTGGCTGTGGGAGTTCCCGACGGTCTCCATGGGCCTCGGCCCCCTCTCGGCGATCTACCAGGCGCGCTTCAACCGCTACCTGGAGAACCGGAAGATCAAGGACACCTCCAACTCCCACGTCTGGGCCTTCCTCGGCGACGGCGAGATGGACGAGCCCGAGTCGACGGCCGCCCTTGCCCTCGCGGCCCGCGAGCGCCTCGACAACCTGACCTTCGTCGTCAACTGCAACCTGCAGCGCCTCGACGGCCCGGTCCGCGCGAACTTCCGCATCGTCCAGGAGCTGGAGGCCCAGTTCCGCGGCGCCGGCTGGAACGTCGTGAAGACCCTGTGGGGCTCCGCCTGGGACGAGCTGTTCCGCCTCGACACCACGGGCGCCCTGGTCCGCCGCCTGCGCGAGACCCCGGACGCGCAGTTCCAGACGTACGCCACCCGCGACGCCGCCTACATCCGCGAGCACTTCTTCGGCGGCGACCCGGCCCTCGCGGCGCTCGGCGCCCTGGTGTCCGACGCGAAGATCGCCGAGTGCTTCCACACCTCCCGCGGCGGCCACGAGCCCCGCAAGGTGTACGCCGCGTACAAGGCCGCGCTGGAGCACAAGGGCGCGCCGACGGTCATCCTGGCGCAGACCGTCAAGGGCTACACCCTGGGTGCCGGGTTCGAGTCGAAGAACGCGAACCACCAGATGAAGAAGCTGACGATCGACGAGTTCAAGGGCATGCGCGACCTGCTCGGACTCCCGATCCCGGACAGCGCCTTCGACAGCGGCGTGGTCCCCTACGGCCACCCGGGCGCCGACTCCCCCGAGGTCCGCTACCTCCAGGAGCGCCGCGCGGCCCTCGGCGGCCCGGCCCCGGCCCGCCGCGTCCACCAGGTGGCCCTGCCGCAGCCCGCCGACAAGTCCTTCGCGCCGCTGCTCAAGGGCTCCGGCAAGCAGGAGATGGCCACGACGATGGCCTTCGTCCGCCTGGTCAAGGACCTGATGCGGGACAAGGAGACCGGCCGCCGCTGGGTGCCGATCGTCCCCGACGAGGCCCGCACCTTCGGCATGGAGTCCCTGTTCCCGTCCGCGGGCATCTACTCGCCGCTGGGGCAGACGTACGAGCCGGTCGACCGCGACCAGCTGATGTACTACAAGGAGGCCAAGGACGGCCAGATCCTCAACGAGGGGATCACCGAGGCCGGCGCCATGGCCGACTTCATCGCCGCCGCCACGTCGTACGCGACGCACGGCGAGACGATGATCCCGTTCTACATCTTCTACTCGATGTTCGGCTGGCAGCGCACGGGCGACCAGATGTGGCAGCTCGCCGACCAGCTCGGCAAGGGCTTCATCGTCGGCGCGACGGCCGGCCGCACCACACTGACCGGTGAGGGCCTCCAGCACGCCGACGGCCACTCCCACCTGATCGCGGCCACGAACCCGGCCTCGCTCAACTACGACCCGGCCTTCGCGTACGAGATCGCGGTGATCGTCAAGGACGGCCTGCGGCGCATGTACGGGGAGCCCACCCCCGGTGTGGACTCGGACGTCTTCTACTACCTGACGGTCTACAACGAGCCGAAGCCGCAGCCGGCCATGCCCGAGGGCGTGGAGGAGGGCATCGTCAAGGGCCTCTACCGCTTCAACACGGCGGCGGACCTCGGCGACGCGGCCCCGGCCGCCGACGCCCCGAGGATCCAGCTGATGGCCTCGGGCACCGCGATCCACTGGATCCTGGAGGCGCAGCGGCTGCTGGCCGCCGAGTGGAACGTCGCCGCCGACGTCTGGTCCGCCACCTCCTGGGGCGAGCTGCGCCGGGACGCGCTGGAGGCCGACGAGGCCCTGCTGCGCGGCGAGGAGCGCACCCCGTACGTCACCCGTGTGCTGGAAGGCGCGCCGGGCCCGGTCCTGGCCGTCTCCGACTGGATGCGCCAGGTCCCCGACCAGATCAGCCAGTGGGTCCCGCAGGACTACACCTCGCTGGGCACGGACGGCTTCGGCCTCTCCGACACCCGCGAGAACGCCCGCCGCCACTTCGGCGTCGACGCCGAGTCGATCGTCGTGGCCGCGCTGGCCCAGCTCGCCCGCCGCGGCGAGGTGCCGGCGTCGTCCGTGAAGGAGGCCCGCGAGCGCTACGGCCTCTGAGCCGGCCGCCGGCCCGCAAGCCGGCGCGCGGGCCCTCGTGCCGCGGAGGCGGCCCCTCCCCCGAGCAGGGGGCGGGGCCGCCTCCGGCGTTTCGCGGGGCGCTGTCGGATTGTCGCGGTGGCGGGCCACCGGCCGACCCGTGATGCTGGATGCCGTGATGGACGAGACGGAGTTCTGGGAGATCGTCGACAGCACCCGCGAGGCCGCCGAGGGCGACCCCGAGGACCATGCCGAGCTGCTGGTGGAGCGGTTGGCGCAGCTCGATCCGGACTCCGTCCTCGACTTCGCCCGGCATTTCGAGTCCCGCTACAACCGGGCGTACACCTGGGACCTGTGGGGCGCCGCCTGGGTGCTCCTCGGCGGCGCGAGCGACGACGCCTTCGACTACTTCCGCTGCTGGCTGATCGGCCAGGGACGGGACGTCTTCGAGGGCGCCCTCCACGACCCGGACGCGCTGGCCGGACTCCTCGACGAGTTCGACGAGGACATCGACGGCGACGGCGAGGAGCTCGGCTACGCCGCGGACGAGGCGTACGAGCAGCTGACCGGGACGGTCGCCCCCGACCTCGGGGTCCCGCTCCAGGCCGCGGAACCGGCGGGCACCCCGCTCGACCTCGAGAACGAGGCGGTCCTGGCGGGCCGCTTCCCCCGGCTGTGGGAGCGCTTCGGCGGCTGAGGGCGGGGGCGGCGCGGGCGGCGGCTCAGTGGTGGGTGCCGCCGTCGATGCGGATCTCGGTGCCGGTGATGAAGGCGCCGTCCTCGGAGCCCAGCATCGCGACCACGCCGGCGACCGTCTCCGGCGGGGCGAAGCCCTGCCCGATCGCGGGGGCGAGCTTGGCGAACAGGCTCCAGTCGGTGTCCTCGGGCAGGCCGGGGCCGGCGCCGGTGGTCATGCCGGACTCGATGGACCCGGGCGCGACGGCGACGAAGCGCAGGCCCTGCTTGCTGTACTCGGCGGACAGCGCGTGCGTCATGGACTGGATGCCGCCCTTGCTCGCCGCGTAGGCGGCCATGTAGGGGTGGGCGAAGGACGCCGAGGTGGAGCTGAAGTTGACGACGACCGGCCGGTCGCCTTCCAGCAGCGCCGGGAGCGACTCGCGGATCATGAGGAAGGTGCCGGTCAGGTTGACGGCGAGGACCTTGTTCCACAGGTCGAGCGGCGTGCGGTGGGTGTGCGCGCAGCGCAGGATGCCGGCGGCGTTGACGAGGACGTCGAGCCCGCCGAGGGCCTCCACGGCGGCGGGGACGGCCGCGGCGACGGCGGCCTCGTCCGCTATGTCGAGGACGGCGGTGGTGAGCCGGTCCGCATGCCCGTCGGCGGCGGCCCGCTCGGCGGTGGCCTTCAGGCCGGACTCGTCGACGTCCGCGGTGTGGACGCGGCCGCCCTCGGCCAGGATGCGGTGCACGGTGGCCCGGCCGATGCCGGAGCCGCCGCCGGTGATGAGGACGCGTCGTCCTTCGTAACGGTTCATGAGCTGAGCGTACCCGTGCGATGACACGCTTTGCCAGGGTGCCAAAACGCGCATTACGGGCCCGCCGGAGCGGTAGGCTTCCCCCGTGAGATCCCCTCGTCCCTACTCCCTCCGGACCGGCCCCGCCGCAGCCCAGTCCCTGACCGAGCGCCGCAAGGCCGCCACCCAGCTCGACATCGCCCGCGCCGCCTGCGCCCTCTTCGCCGAGCACGGCCCGGACGGCACCACCGCGGAGGACATCGCCCACCGCGCCGGCGTCGCCCTGCGCACCTTCTACCGCTACTTCCGCAACAAGCAGGAGGCCGTCGCCCCGCTCCTCGCCACCGGCGGGGACACCTGGCGCGCGATGCTCGCCGAGGAGGCCCCCGGCACCCCGGTCGCCGAGGCCCTGGAACGCGCGATCACCCGCACGCTCACCGCCCCCCAGGCCGTCGCCGAGGGCCTGGAGGTCACCCGCGGGCTCCTCCGCGCCGCCGCCACCGACCCGGCCCTGCGCGCCGTCTGGTACCGCGTGAACCAGGACTCCGAGGAGGCCCTGGTCCCCGTCCTGACCCGCCTGACCTCGGAAGCGGCGGACCCCCTGTCGATCCGCCTCCTGGCGGCGGCCGCCACGGACGCCATCCGCATCGCCCTGGAACTCTGGTCCACCACGGACACCCCCTGCACGGGCCCGGACTCCCCCCGGGAACTGGCCGTCCGCTCCCTCCGCGCCCTGACCCCGGCAATCCCCCTCCCGCCGGGCCCGGGCGGGACACCCCGCCCCACCCCCTGAAGCGGGAGCCCGGCACGTCCGGCCGATCGCCCCGGAGGGGCCGCGGCGCCCGCCGCCCTCATGCCCGCAGGCCCTCGCCCGGGGAGGGCGAGGGCCTGCGGGGGTGTGTTTCGGCCGGGCGTTACGTCGTGTAGTAGCCGGCGACGTCTGCGATGAGGTCCACCGACCCGGCGTTGTTGTAGAAGCTGACCTTCCCGTTCACCACCGGCACGACCACCAGGTTCGGAACCGTCTGCCCCGCCACGAAGTTCAGATTCGACGCACTCGTACGCGCCGTACCGTCCGGGAACACCGACACATGCGACGACGACGTCGGCTCGGTCGCCGTCACGTTCAGGACCACCGCCGTCACACCCGACGCCGGAATACCCGCCACACCCGTCACCGGCAGCGTCACCGTACCGCCCTGACCCACCTTCGCCTTCGCCACACCCAGACCGATACGGGTGTCCATCAGACGCGTCGGCGCAATCGGCTTGTACGTCGAACCCGAACCATCCGTGGTGTAGTAACCCGCCACATCGGCAATCAGATCCACCGACCCGGCATTGTTGTAGAAGCTGACCTTCCCGTTCACCACCGGCACAACCACCAGGTTCGGAACCGTCTGCCCCGCCACGAAGTTCAGATTCGACGCACTCGTACGCGCCGTACCGTCCGGGAACACCGACACATGCGACGACGACGTCGGCTCGGTCGCCGTCACGTTCAGAACCACCGCCGTCACACCCGACGCCGGAATACCCGCCACACCCGTCACCGGCAGCGTCACCGTACCGCCCTGACCCACCTTCGCCTTCGCCACACCCAGACCGATACGGGTGTCCATCAGACGCGTCGGCGCAATCGGCTTGTACGTCGAACCCGAACCATCCGTGGTGTAGTAACCCGCCACATCGGCAATCAGATCCACCGACCCGGCATTGTTGTAGAAGCTGACCTTCCCGTTCACCACCGGCACAACCACCAGGTTCGGAACCGTCTGCCCCGCCACGAAGTTCAGATTCGACGCACTCGTACGCGCCGTACCGTCCGGGAACACCGACACATGCGACGACGACGTCGGCTCGGTCGCCGTCACGTTCAGAACCACCGCCGTCACACCCGACGCCGGAATACCCGCCACACCCGTCACCGGCAGCGTCACCGTACCGCCCTGACCCACCTTCGCCTTCGCCACACCCAGACCGATACGGGTGTCCATCAGACGCGTCGGCGCAATCGGCTTGTACGTGCCGTGACCGGAGGCGGCCGCAGGCGGCGTCACCGTCAGCGTGCCGCGCGGGTACTGGGAGCCGAGCACGATGACGCTGATGTTCCAGTTGCCGGCCGGGGCGGTGCGCAGGTCCACGGTCGCCTTCAGCGTGCGGGCGTCGTCCGAGACGGAGACGGTCGTGGCCGTCAGCGGCGCCGGGCCGCCCGTCAGCCGGACGGTGGTGCCCATGCCCAGGGCCGTGCCCGTGACGGTGAGGGTGGCGACCGTCCCGCTCTGCGCGGTGGTCGGCGTGACCGTGGCGACGGACACGTCCTCCGAGCCGCAGGGGGCGGTGGTGCAGACCAGCTGGGCGCGGTACGCCGCGCGGTCCACAGCGTCCGGCAGCGGGAGGACGAACAGGCTCTGGCCTGCGGCCTGGCAGCTGTACGGGGACGCGTGGCCGCTGCAGAGGTTGCGTCCGGCATCACTGTAGAGCTCGGGCTCCGGGGTGCGCGTCCCGCCGTCCGTGGTGGCGACTTCCGCCCTGAACGAGTCGCCCGAGGCGCTCGGCAGGACGGCGCACACGCCGGTGCGCTCCTCACCGAGGGTGCCGGTCAGCGGGCCGTACCCGTACGCCACGGAGCCGGCCCGGGTGCATTCGGGCGCAGGCCCGGTGGCCGTGGCGATCCGCCAGGCGTCGAGGCGGTAGGAGGCGGGCAGGGACCATTGCTGCGGGACCTGCGTGACCACCTGGTAGCCGGTGGAGCCGCTGGGCGTGCACGCCCAGGTCTTCTGGTAGCAGGCGATGCGGCCGGTGTCGTCCATGACCAGCGTGTGCGTGGAGTCGTGGGCGTCCCGGACGTCGAGGCGCAGCCGGTCCGCGGCGGCCGGCGTGGTGATGCGGTGGCAGCGCAGGGTGCCGTTCGCGCCGGAGGTGCCGGTCGTGGCCGGGGCGCCGACCTGCGTCGCCGCGGTGGTGGTGCAGCCGCGGGCGGTCGCGGTGACGTCCCTGCGGTCCAGGGTGTGGCTGCGCGGGGCGTCCTGGCCCTGCAGGAGCAGGGTGTACGCCTTGCCTGCGGTGAGGGAGCAGCTGGTGAGGCCGTCCGTGCGGAGCTGCTGGCCCGGGGCGGGGTGGTCGTAGCAGGACGGCCCGTTGCCGTCGGTGTCGATCACGCGCAGCGAGTACTGCGGGAACAGCTCCGAGTCCTCCGGGAGGCCGTAGCGGATCCGCAGGAGCTCGGCGGTCGAATGGGCGTCGGCCGGGATGGTCAGGCAGTGCGAGAAGACGCCGTTGCCGGTCTCCAGGCGTACGGCCGCCGCGTCGTCGGCGAAGCTGCCGGCGGGCAGGACCGGGCAGTCCTTCTGGAGTACGTCCGTGCGGACGAAGTGCACACCGTACGGGCCGGTCGCCTCGGCGTCCGCGGCGCGGACCCGCGCACGGAACGGTGCCGTTCCGGTCAGGGCGCACTCGCCCCGGCTGAGGTCGCCGTCGGTGCACTGTGCGGTGCCGTTCCGGTCGACGAGCTCGACGCGGGCGGTGACGCCCGCTCCGCCGAGTGAGGTGAGGGCGGCGATCCGGGCGCCCTGCGGGCTCGGCAGCTCCAGGCAGTGCGTCTGCCCGGCGGTGGTGAACGTGCCCGCGTGCCGTCCCTCGGCGACGGCGGTGCAGTCCTCTGCGGCGGGCGCGGCCTGAGCGGCGCCCACGGGCACCAGCAGTGCGGCGAGGAAGGCCAGCAGGCAGGTCAGTACGGTGGAGATCGGGCGTCCTCTGGACACCCACGGCGTTGGCATGAACCCCCCAGGGCGATATGGCGTCGAGCGATGGTCGCACACCCGTAAGCCGAGGTCAGAGGCGTGGGTGGCGGCTGGGGTCCGGGTCATGGCGATCAGGGCTGGTTGGTGGCGTTCCGTACGGTCGCGGACCTCCGCGGCCGGCACCCGACCGCCGGCGCCGGCGGTGCGGAAACGCGACGAGCCCTGCCGCTCTCCGTGGAGAGCGGCAGGGCTCCTGCCTGGGCGCAGCCGAACGGCGGCCGAACGGGTCGGCCGCGCCGGCCGACGTGTTTAGAGGTCGAAGTAGAGCTCGAACTCGTGCGGGTGCGGGCGCAGCGCGATCGGGGCGATCTCGTGGGTGCGCTTGTAGTCGATCCACGTCTCGATCAGGTCCGCGGTGAAGACGCCGCCGGCGAGGAGGTACTCGTGGTCGTCCTCCAGGGCCTTGAGGACGTTCTCCAGGCTGGTCGGGACCTGCGGGACGTTGGCGTGCTCCTCGGGAGCCAGCTCGTAGAGGTCCTTGTCGATCGGCTCCATCGGCTCGATCTTGTTCTTGACGCCGTCGAGGCCGGCCAGGAGCAGCGCCGAGAACGCGAGGTACGGGTTCGACGACGGGTCCGGGGCGCGGAACTCGACGCGCTTCGCCTTCGGGTTCGAGCCCGTGATCGGGATGCGCATCGCGGCGGAGCGGTTGCGCTGCGAGTACACCAGGTTCACCGGCGCCTCGAAGCCCGGCACCAGGCGGTGGTACGAGTTCACCGTCGGGTTGGTGAAGGCCAGCAGCGACGGGGCGTGCTTGAGGATGCCGCCGATGTAGTAGCGGGCGGTGTCCGACAGGCCCGCGTAGCCCGCCTCGTCGTAGAAGAGCGGCTCGCCGCCCTGCCACAGCGACTGGTGGACGTGCATGCCCGAGCCGTTGTCACCGAAGATCGGCTTCGGCATGAAGGTGGCGGTCTTGCCGTTGCGCCAGGCGACGTTCTTCACGATGTACTTGAAGAGCATCAGGTCGTCGGCCGCGGCGAGCAGCGTGTTGAACTTGTAGTTGATCTCGGCCTGGCCGCCGGTGCCGACCTCGTGGTGCTGGCGCTCGACCTGGAGGCCCTGGGCGTCCAGCTCCAGGGAGATCTCGGCGCGCAGGTCCGCGAAGTGGTCGACCGGGGCGACCGGGAAGTAGCCGCCCTTGTAGCGGACCTTGTAGCCGCGGTTGTTCTCCTCGGAGCCGGTGTTCCAGGCGCCGGCCTCGGAGTCGATGTGGTAGAAGCCCTCGTTCGCGGTGGTCGCGAAGCGCACGCTGTCGAAGATGTAGAACTCGGCCTCGGGCCCGAAGAACGCGGTGTCGGCGATGCCGGTGGAGGCGAGGTACGCCTCGGCCTTCTTCGCGATGTTGCGCGGGTCGCGGCTGTAGGCCTCACCCGTGATCGGGTCGTGGATGAAGAAGTTGATGTTCAGCGTCTTGTCGCGGCGGAACGGGTCCAGGCGGGCGGTGCTGATGTCGGCACGCAGCGCCATGTCGGACTCGTGGATCGCCTGGAAGCCGCGGATCGAGGAGCCGTCGAAGGCGAGTTCCTCGGCCGGGTCGAACGCCTTCGCCGGGATGGTGAAGTGCTGCATCACACCGGGCAGGTCGCAGAACCGGACGTCGACGAACTTGACGTCGTTGTCCGCGATGTACTTCTTGATCTCGTCGGCGTTCTGGAACATCCAACTCCTCCTACTCCCGATCCCGGGGGAGGGACGGGCTGTATAGCTCGTGGTGCGTCAGTGCGGTGCCGCACGCTGACCCGACCATAAGCAGGCGGGATTTCTCAGGCATGACCCATTTGTTTCGCCCAAGTTAACCAGGGTCCGCCCGAAGCTCCGGGGAGCACCACAGGTACCGTGGTCCGGTGGACAACAGGCAAGCAATCGGATCGTGGCTCTCCGGCCCCCGCGCGGCGGCCGAGGACATGGGCGTGGAGTTCGGCTATCCGGGCCAGCAGCTCGGCCTGCCGGAGCAGGGCCCGGGCTCGGTGGCGCGTTTCGGGCGCCGGCTGGGCGCGGTCGCCGTCGACTGGATCGGCTGCCAGGTGATCGCATACGGGCTGATCACGGGCGGCGACATGTCCGCGACGGGCAACTGGACGCTCGGACTGTTCCTGGGCCTCACCCTCCTGACCGTGGGCACGGTCGGCTCCACCCCGGGCAAGCGCCTCCTGGGCCTGCGCGTCGTCTCCCTGGACGGCGGCCGCCTCGGCTTCGGCAGGGTGCTGCTGCGCACCGCGCTGCTGGCCCTCGCCATCCCGGCCCTGATCTGGGACCGCGACGGCCGCGGCCTCCACGACCGCGTCTCCCGCGCCGTCCAGGTCAGGATCTGAGACACGGCAGGGAAAAGGGGCGCCCCGCGGCCATCGGCCGGGGGGCGCCCCTTTTCATGCGCGTGCGTATTGCGCGTGTGTATACGGCGGGTGCCGTATACGAAGGCGGCGGGTCAGCGCATCTTTCCGCCGCGTGGCATGCGCATGCCCTTGGGCATGGGCCCCTTCGGCAGGGGCATGTTGCTCATGAGGTCCCCCATGGCGCGGAGCTTGTCGTTGGCCTGGGTGACCTGGGGGCCGGAGAGGACGCGGGGCAGCTTGAGCAGGGTGGTGCGGAGCTTCTTCAGCGGTACCTGGCCCTCGCCGGTGCCGACGATGAAGTCGTGGACCGGGACGTCCGGCATGATGCGGGCGAGCTTGCGCTTCTCGGCGGCCAGCAGGGCCTTGACCCGGTTCGGGTTGCCCTCGGCGATCAGCACGACGCCGGCCTTGCCGACGGCGCGGTGGACGAGGTCCTGGCTGCGGTTCATCGCGATGGCGGGGGTGGTCGTCCAGCCGCGGCCGACGTTGTCCAGGACGGCCGCGGCGGCGCCGGGCTGCCCCTCCATCTGGCCGAACGCGGCGCGCTCGGCGCGCCGGCCGAAGAGGATCGCCATCGCGAGGAACGCCACCAGGAAGCCCAGGATGCCCAGGTAGACCGGGTGGTCGATCAGGAAGCCGATCGCAAGGAAGACACCGAAGGTGACGATTCCCACGCCCGCGACGATCAGACCGACCTTCGGGTCGGCCTTGCGCGTCATCTTGTACGTCAGGGCGATCTGCTTCAGTCGCCCGGGGTTCGCAGCAGTCTCTGCGTTTGCCTTCCTCGCCATAAGCGCAGTTTACGTGGCCTGCGGGGTCCGGGTCGCCGCGGCCTCGAGTACGTGCTCGGTTTCGACGCGGTCCCTGGCCCGGCGCCGGTCCTCCAGGACTGCGGTCCAGGCGTTGCGCCGGGCGCCGCTCATGAGGAGCGACTCGAAGCCCCGGAAGGCCTGGGTGAACGACGGGATGGCAATGGCGCGTACGGGCGCGGCCTGCATGGTCTCGTTCCCTTTCACGGTGCTCACGTCGGTCTGGAGCGGGTCTGGAGCGCACTGCAGGGGGGCGGCGGAGGGTCCGGCGGCGTGTGCGGTGCGTCGACCCATGGTCACTGTCCGGTGTTACCAGGGCATGACCGGCCGGTCAAACGGTGATGAAACATTTACGCGGCCCGTCGGTCCTCTTCCCACGAAGAGCCTACGGGCCGCGTCCATGCGTATTACCGTCCGGTAATGATCTGTGCGGGAGTTCACACCGCTCTCAGGCGAGAGCTCCGGCCCCGCTGCGCTTCTCCATCGCCTGCTGGTAGAGGCGGCCGGCCCGGTACGAGGAGCGGACCAGCGGTCCGGACATGACGCCGGAGAAGCCGATCTCCTCGGCCTCCTTCGCCAGCTCGACGAACTCGGCCGGCTTCACCCAGCGCTCGACGGGGTGGTGGCGCGGCGACGGCCGCAGGTACTGGGTGATGGTGATGAGCTCGCAGCCGGCCTCGTGCAGGTCGCGCAGGGCCTGCGTGACCTCCTCGCGCTCCTCGCCCATGCCGAGGATCAGGTTCGACTTGGTGACCAGGCCGTACTCGCGCGCCTTGGTGATCACTTCGAGGGAGCGCTCGTAGCGGAAGCCGGGCCGGATGCGGCGGAAGATCCGCGGGACGGTCTCGACGTTGTGCGCGAAGACCTCGGGGCGGGAGGCGAAGACCTCCTCCAGCAGCTCCGGGACGGCGTTGAAGTCGGGGGCGAGCAGCTCGACCTTGGTGCGGCCGGCCTCGCGGCCCGCCGTCTGCCGGTGGATCTGGCGCACGGTCTCGGCGTACAGCCAGGCGCCGCCGTCGGCCAGGTCGTCGCGGGCGACGCCGGTGATGGTGGCGTAGTTCAGGTCCATGGTGACGACGGACTCGCCGACGCGGCGGGGCTCGTCCCGGTCCAGGGCCTCGGGCTTGCCCGTGTCGATCTGGCAGAAGTCGCAGCGCCGGGTGCACTGGTCGCCGCCGATGAGGAAGGTGGCCTCGCGGTCCTCCCAGCACTCGTAGATGTTCGGACAGCCGGCCTCCTGGCACACGGTGTGCAGGCCCTCGCCCTTCACGAGGTTCTGCATCTTCGTGTACTCGGGACCCATCTTCGCCCGGGTCTTGATCCACTCGGGCTTGCGCTCGATGGGGGTCTGGCTGTTGCGGACCTCCAGGCGCAGCATCTTGCGTCCGTCGGGTGCGACTGCGCTCACGACCGGCTCCCTGTGACTTCGATTCCTCGGCGACCACCAGGGTACGCCCGTAATTTCGTACGCTCTTACGTCGGCCAACCCGCGGAGGGGCGGGCCCATTCCCCGTCGGCTACGCCCCCGCCGCGCCCTCGGCCGTGCGCGGCCGCAGGTCGGCGTTCTCCAGGACGTCCCTCAGGTGCTTCTCCGCCACCGGCACCACCTCGGCGACGGTGACCTCGCGCCCCAGTTCGTACGAGAGCGAGGTCACACCGGCGTCGCGGATGCCGCAGGGCACGATCCGGTCGAACCAGGTGTTGTCGGGGTTCACGTTCAGCGAGAAGCCGTGCATCGTGACGCCCTTGGCGACGCGGATGCCGATCGCGGCGAGCTTGCGGTCCTCGCGGCGCTGGCCCGCGTTGGAGGGGGCGTACTCGGGGCCGTTCAGCCGGGGGTCGAACTCGTCGTCGTGCAGCCGGGGGTCGAGGTCGAGGGAGAGGCCGCCGACGAGGGGGCGCTCCTCGACGGGGTCGCCGAGCACCCACACCCCGGAGCGGCCCTCGACGCGGGTGGTCTCCAGGCCGAAGTCGGCGGCGGTGCGGATGAGCGCCTCCTCCAGGCGGCGCACGTGCGCGACGACGTCGACCGGCCGGGGCAGCTTCATGATCGGGTAGCCGACGAGCTGGCCCGGGCCGTGCCAGGTGATCTTGCCGCCGCGGTCGACGTCCACGACGGGGGTGCCGTCGAGGGGGCGCTCGCTGTCGGCGGTGCGCCGCCCGGCCGTGTACACGGGCTGGTGCTCCAGCAGCAGGCAGGTGTCGCCGGTCTCGTCCGCGAAGCGCGCCGCGTGGACCCGGCGCTGCTCGTCCCACGCCTCGGTGTACTCGACGTAGTCCGGCCCGAAGCCCAGGTGGACGAATTCCAGCTCAGCCACGGCAGCGCCTCCTCGTTGAAACTGCTGTGTGCAGGTATCGCACGAGCCAAGGGTACGGCGCCGCCTCCGGGACCCCTCGGGGGGTCGGCGCCGGACCGGCTCCCCGCCGCAGTTCAGCGGCCGTTCTGCGGGGGCGGCGGGGCGGGCAGGAGCCGGGGCGGCCTGCGGCCCGCGGGCGGCCGGTCGGGGTCCTCGTCGGCGCGCGGCAGCCGCCGGTGGCCCTCGGAGTGGTCGTTGACCCAGCCGCAGACCCCGCACGCGTACCGCCCGTCGAGCCCCGCGATGTACGTGCCGCACCGGCGGCACTCGGCCTCGGTGATCTCGGGCGCGGGCAGCGGCGCGGGGTCGGCGGCGGACGGCTCCGTCCTGGTGGGCCTGGGGGTCATGGGGCGCAGAGTACGCGGCCCGCGTCGACGCGGCCGTAAAGAGCCCTGCTGATTCTGCACACGATCGGATGAATATGGGGCAGAGAGGGCGGCGCGGCGGCGGTTCGCCGCTACATTCGCGCCGTTCACAGGGCCGGGACCCCGGTCCGGCACGTCAGGAAACCGTGGAGCCGATGACGGAACGACCCGCGCAGCACGTCCCCAACCGCCAGCTCGCGGCTCTGATCGCGGAAGCCGGTTTCTCCAACGCCGGTCTGGCCCGCCGCGTCGACCAGCTGGGCCTGGAGCACGGCCTCGACCTCCGGTACGACAAGACCTCCGTGACCCGGTGGCTGCGCGGGCAGCAGCCCCGCGGGACGACCCCGGCGCTCATCGCCGAGGTCTTCACCCGGCGTCTGGGCCGCCGGCTCTCCGCACAGGACCTGGGCCTGGACGCCTGCGCCCCCGTCTACGCGGGCCTGGAGTTCGCGGCCACCCCGGAGGAGGCCGTGGACATCGCCAGCGGGCTGTGGCGCAAGGACTCGGGCTCCCACGCCGAGCTGCGGAAGATCGCCTTCACCCCGGCGGGGCTGGTCGTGCCCAGCCGCGACTGGCTGATCGGCCGGCCCGACGAGCGGGTCGGCCGGGGCGCCGATCCGGCCGCCGCCGCCCGGGTGCCCCTCCAGGGGCGCGGCAGCGTCCCGCGCCAGCGCCAGATCGACCGCGGTCCCGGTCAGCGCGTCACCGGCGGGGACATCGCGGCGCTGCGCTCGGTCGGCGAGCTGTTCCGGACCCTGGACCAGGCGTACGGCGGCGGGCACGCCCGCCAGGCGCTGGTGCGCTACCTGGAGCACGAGGCGGAGCCGATGCTCCGCGGCACGTACGGGGAGACGACGGGCCGCCGGCTGTTCGCGGCCGCCGCCGACCTGACGCGGCTGGCCGGCTGGACCTCGTACGACATCGCCGCGCACGGGCTGGCGCAGCGGTACTTCGTGCAGGCGCTGCGGCTCGCGCAGGCCGCCGCGGACCGGCCGTACGGGGCGTACGTACTGGTCACGATGAGCCGGCAGGCCGTCTACCTGGGGCACGGCCGGGAGGCGGTGCAGCTGGCCCGCGTCGCCCAGCAGGGCGTCGGCTCCGGGCCGGCGCCGCTGGTCCAGGCGCTGCTGCACGCGGCGGAGGCGCGGGGCCACGCGGTGCTCGGCGAGGTCCGGGCCGCGACGGCCTCGCTGGTGCGGGCCGAGCGCTGCCTGGGCGCGGCGCGGCCGGGCGACGACGTGCCGCACTGGGCGAAGTCCTTCGACGAGGCGACGCTCGCGGACGAGTTCGGGCACTGCCACCGCGACCTCCAGCAGTACCGGGCGGCGGCCCAGCACGCGGAGCGCTCGCTCCAGCTGCGCGCGCCGGCGTACGCCCGCTCGCGCCTCTTCTGCAAGGTGGTGCTGGCCACGGCCCGCCTGGGGCTGGGCGAGCTGGACCAGGCGTGCTCGCTCGGCGCTGAGGCGGCGCAGCAGGCCATGGAGATGCGCTCGGTGCGCGCGGTGGAGTACGTACGGGACTTCGAGCGCCGGCTGGAGCCCTACCGGGACGCCTCGGCGGTGCGGACGTACCGGGACCGGGTCGCGGCGCTGTCGTAGCGGCGCGCGGGAGTGGGGCCCGGCCGCCCCGTCGGAGGGGCCGGGCACCGGGCCTCTGTGGTTCTCAGGCCACCGCCGGCAGGGCGTCCCCGGCGCCGGCGGGGAGCCGGATGCCGAAGTCGCGCAGGACGGCGCCGGCGGCGCGGCGGGCCGAGTGGAGTGCGCCCTGGACGGTGTTGGCGTCGCGGTGGTCGCCGCACACGTACAGCCCGGCGAGGACCCGGACCGGGCGCCGCAGGTCGTACGGGGGCGGCATCGCGGGGACGGCCTCGGGGGTGTGGTGGACGGCGAGGAGCTCCCAGTCGCGGGTGGCCGTGTCGTACAGGCGGGCCAGCCGGGAGGCGACGGCGCGCACGGGCGGCGGCGGGCCGAGCACGGTGGTGGTGACCAGGCTGCGGCCGGCCGGCGCCCGCGTCGGGTCGACCGCGCTCATGACGGCGGTATGGGCGACGGGCCGGCGGGGGTCGCCGTCGAGCAGGAGCGAGCCGTCCCAGGGCAGGGGGGCGGCGGTGGCGTGGTGGATGGCGGTGACCTCGTGGAAGGCGGGGACGCGCAGGCCGGGCAGGAGCCCGGCGGCGGCCCGCGCGCCGGTGGCGAGGACGAGGGAGCGGCAGGCGAAGTCGCCGTGGTCCTCGGTGGTGACGAGGTTGGTCGCCACCGACCGGACGCGGACGCCGGTGCGGACGGTGCCCGGCGGCAGTCCGGCGGCGAGCAGCCGGGGCAGGGTCGCGGCGCCGCCCTCGGGTACGGCGAGCCGCCCCCGGGCGAAGGTGCGCAGGGCCAGGTCGGCGACCCGGCTGGAGGTGGTGAGGTCCGGGTCGTGCAGCAGGGCGGAGAGCAGCGGCCGCAGGGTGCTGCCCATGCCGCGGGTGCGCAGGGCCTGTGCGGCGGTGCGCTCGGGCCGGGCCAGGATGCGGTCGGCGGGCAGGGCGGAGATCCGTCCGAGGTAGGCGCTGAGCCGTGCCTGGTCGAAGGAGCCGCTGGCGAGCGCGCGGGCGGGGGTGAGCGCCCCGGCGCGCAGCTGCCGGCCTTCGGCGTGGACGAGGACGCCGGGCGCGAAGGACCGCAGGACGAGGGCGGCGAGGCCGGGCGTCCGGTCGAGTTCCGTGTACGAGGTGTTGAGCAACTGGCCGACCCGGTCGAGCCGGAACCCGTCCGCGTGCTCGGTGGCCATGCGGCCGCCGGTGTCCTCCGCGGCCTCCAGGACGGTGACGGTGACCCCCGCCGCGATCAGGTGCTGTGCCGCCGCGAGTCCTGCGACCCCGGCTCCTACGATGACGACGTCCGCATGCTGTGCGGCGTGGTGCGAGCTGCTGAGCACGTGCCCCTCCCCGAGGTCGGCGCGGCTGTGTGGGGATCCTCCTTCCCCCAACCGACTCAAGGGGAACCCGAGTTCGGTGCGGTATTCCGGTCGGATCCGGTCGCATGGCGGTCGCATCCGGGTCACGAACGGTCGCACGGCGCCATCTCGTGCGCTGCCGCGGGAGCCGTGGGACGGGCGCGCCGCGATGCACCCCGTACGGGGCCGCGGGGGCGGCCCCGGCGCGGGCCCGTTGCGGGCCCGTCGCGGGCCCGTCGCGGGCTCGGGTACAGGCCCGGCACGGGCGCGGTCAGGGGGCCGCGGGGTCGGCGAGCGCCGCGCGCAGGGCGTCCTCGATGCCCGGGTGCCGGAAGACGAACCCCGAGCGCAGCAGCCGGTGGGGGCGCGCCCGCTGGCTGCCCAGCACGTCCTGTGCGAGTTCGCCGAGGACCACGCGCAGCGCCGGGGCGGGCACCGCCAGCAGCGTCGGCCGGTGCAGGACCCGGCCCATCGCGGCGGTCACCTCCCGGTTGGTCACCGGCTCGGGCGCGGCCAGGTTGACCGGACCGGACAGCTCAGGGGTGTCGACGAGGTGCCGCAGCGCCGCGACCTCGTCGTGCAGCGAGATGAACGGCCAGAACTGGCGGCCGCTGCCGAGCCGCCCGCCGAGCCCCGCCCGGAACAGCGGGAACATCCGCGCCCAGGCTCCCCCGCGCCCGGAGACCACCAGCCCGGTCCGCGCGAACACCGTCCGAACGCCCGCCTCCCGGACCGGGTCGGCCGCGGCCTCCCATGCCTGGCACACCTGCGGCAGGAATCCGCTGCCCGCGGGGGCCGTCTCGTCGACGACGCGGTCGCCGGCGTCCCCGTAGTAGCCGACGGCCGAGCCGCTGACGAACACCGCGGGCGGCTCGCCCATCGCGGCGACGGCCCGCGCCAGGGCGTCCGTGCCCCGCACCCGGCTGTCCCGGATCTCCTTCTTGTACGCGGCCGTCCACCGGTGGTCGCCGATGCCGGCGCCCGCCAGGTGGACCACGGCCCCGCACCCGGCGAGCCCCGCCGGGTCGACCCGCCCGGCTCCCGGGTCCCACTGCGCCTCGTCCGGTCCGGCGGGCGCCCGCCGGACGAAGCGGACGACGTCGTGTCCGTCGGCCCGCAAAGACCGTACGAGGGCACTGCCGATGAGGCCGGTGGAACCGGTGACCGCGATGCGCATGGGCCCCATGATGCCGCCGCACCGGCCGTCCGGTCGGCGGAACACCCGCCGAGCGTGTCCGCCGGCCCGGACGGCGGGCGGGGTCAGGCCCCGGCGGCGGTGCCCGGCCGGGCGGGTGCTCACACCAGCAGCCGCAGCGACGTCTCCGCGATGCCCAGCCGTACGCTCTGGCCCCAGGTCAGGTGGAGGGCGTCGGCCTCCATGCCGTCGCCGAAGACCACGATCCGGTCCGACTCCACGGTCAGCCGCAGTCCCTGACGCTCCTGAAGGTGGCCGGAGACCCTCGTCGTGCCGGTGGCGGGCGACGGCCACGCCTCGCGTACGAACCACAGGAGCCGGCGGTCGCACGGCGCGGGCAGCGCGAGGGCGCTGCCGCGTTCCAGCCACAAGGAGCGCAGCCAGCCGGTGGCGCCGGTGCCGGTGCCGACGAGGACGCCCGAGGACGCCTGGGCCTCGCCCGGGCCGGTCTCGCCGTCGGCGCCGAGGCGGTAGCGGGCCGTCTGGTGGCCGGGCGGACCGAGGTAGATCTCGTTCAGGGCGAGGAGGCGCTGGGTGTCGTCGGCGACGGCCTCCACCATGGTCAGGTCGTCCGTCCGGCCGCCGGCGGTCGCGGCGCGCAGCAGGGCGGCCGTGTCGGAGCTGCGGTGGCGGACCAGGACTCCGGGGTTGCGCCCCGGGTCCGTGTCGATGCCGACCACGGGCTGCCCGGACAGGTACTTGGCGGTGTTGGCGACGAGTCCGTCCTGCCCGACGACGACCACCACGTCCTCCGGGGCGAACAGGAAGCGGTCCAGGTCCGCCCGCTCCACCCGGGAGCTGCGCCAGGTGAGCGGGACCGCCGCCTCCGCCTCGCGCAGCGCCTGCCGGGTCCGGTGGTGGCGGCCGACGACCTCGTCGAGGGAGCGGCCGCGACTGGAGAGGAAGAACGCCGCCTGCCCGTGCGTCCCGTGCCGGCCGATCAGTTCCTCGTACTCGGTCCTGCGGTGCACGAGCACCGCCCGGGGGGCCAGGCTCACGCGTCCGCCCCGGGCTGGGGGCGCCCGAGCCGGCCGAGGAGGCCGGTGAGGACGTCCGGGGTGAGGGTGATGCTGTCGACCCGCGGCAGGTTCTCCGCCAGCCGGGTCGCCGCCAGGGCGTACAGCGTGTCCGCACCGCTCTCGCCGTGCACGCGCAGCCATGCGGCCTGCGCCTCGGCACGGGCCGCGCCCGTCGCGCGCGCCGCCTCGGCGTCCGCGCGGGCCAGCGCGACCTTGCGGGCCGCCTCGGCCTCGGTCCGCACGGCGTCGGCTGCCGCCTTCTCCTCGGCCTCGCGGCGGGAGTTGACGCCGCGCTGCTCGACGAGCTGCTCCTCGCGGCGGGCCAGTTCGATCTGGCTGGCCAGCTCGTTCTCGGCGATCGCCCGCTCGCGCTCGACGGCGACGGCCCGCCGCTCGTAGGTGGCCCGGTCCGCCTCCTGCTGGATCTGCTCGCGGGCCGGTGTGCGCAGGGCGCGCTCCACCTCGGCCTCGGGCCGGAGTGCGACGACGCGGACGGCGACCACCTCGATGCCGGTGTCGGGGAGCCGGGGCTCGGCGGCGAGGCCGTCGGCGACGCTCTGCCGGACGGACGCGACGCCGTCGACCAGCGCGGCGGCCAGCGGGGTCCGGGCCAGCACGTCGAGGGCGTGCTGCTGCGCGGTCTCGGT
Organism: Streptomyces globosus; assembly: GCF_003325375.1. Lineage (GTDB taxonomy): Bacteria > Actinomycetota > Actinomycetes > Streptomycetales > Streptomycetaceae > Streptomyces > Streptomyces globosus_A. The sequence goes on from NZ_CP030862.1 coordinate 5,416,579, forward strand.
AAGGAGGGTGGAGATCTGCTCCAGGGGCGCGCCGCGCCAGCTCCCGCTGTCCGGGTCCACGGAGAAGTCGAGGCGGTCGGCCGCCGCGGCCGGGTCGCTGATCCGGTAGGTGACCGTGGCCTGCACGGTGACGTCCTGGAAGTCGGCCGTACGGGCGTGGAAGGCCATGGCCAGCTCGCGGTCGTCGACGGGCACCTCGGACAGGGCCGCCGACAGCGAGCGGTACCAGAAGCTGAGCCCGCGGCCGTCGTGGACGAGCCGGCCGCGCCGGTGGTGGCGGATGTGGGCGGTGGGCGCGGAACGCAGATGGCGCCAGCCGAGGCGCCGGGTGATGTCGGCCATGGGAACGGAACCCCCTTGATTTCGTCACCATGACGATAAACGGGAGTCTCTGATATCGTCAAGCAGACGAAAACAAGGCGGGCGCGCAGGAGCCGCGGCCGCACGCAGAAAACGGGGGGACAGCGAGTGAGCATCACGGCCAGACCGCAGGCGGACCGCGAGGCGGCGGGCCCGCTCGCCACCGCCGACGAGATCTTCCGCACCCTCATGGGCCGCCACGCCCCGGACGCGGACGAACGTCCGGACGACAGGCTCATCCGCAGGATGCAGACCGGGCGGACCCTCCTCGGCCTGGGCGGCGCCGTGTGGCTCGTCCTGGCCTACCCGCTCAGCTCGGGCCGGGAGGAGTTCGTCCTCGGAAAGGTCGTCGAGCTCGGCATGGCCTGCGCCGTCCTGCTGGCCGGCAGCGTCCTCGGCATCACCGCCTTCCTCGCGGCCGGCACCCCGGACCGCCGCCGCTCCTTCGCCCGGCGGCTCTCGGGGCCGCTCATATGCATGCTGGCGCTCGCCCTGGGCCCCGCCCTCTTCTGGCTGGCCCTCTCCACCGTCAAGGGCGACCTCGTCGGCGAAGTGGAGCTGGTGAACTTCTACTCCTCGCTCCTGGGCCGCGGCATCCTCTGCTCCGTCCTCAGCTTCCTCACCCTCGTCATCGGCTGCCTGCTCGCCATCGCCGTGCTGATCGTCTCCGTCCCGTACACGCTCGTCACGGCGTACGCCTGCGTGACCTCCTGCTTCCGCGCCTCGGACGTCCACCAGCTGCTCCCCGCGCTCCTCTCGCCCCTGCTCGTGTGGTCGCTCTTCGCCTTCCAGCTCTTCAACGGCCCCGACGTCGCCGCACCGCCGGAGGTGCTCTACACCTTCCTCCTCGGCGGCCCCCTCTCCGTGACCGCCCTTTCGGTCTGGGAGGTACGCCGGCTGCGCACCCGGTACGGGATCACCCTGCGCAGCGCCCTGGGCCGCTGACCGACCGCGCCCGCACAGGGCCGCCCGCCGCACCGTCCGGGGTGCGCAGCCACCGCGCCCGTACCAGGGTGGAGGGGTGAGACGCCGACGCCAGGAGCCGGGCTGGCTGCGCGGGGCACCCCCGCCGCGCTGGGCCCGCATCGCCCCCGCGGTCGCCCTGGTCGTGCTCGTGCTCGCCCAGCGCCTCACCCCGGCAGCAGAGATCGGCTTCTTCCTCGCCGGGCTGCCCCCCGTGGCCGCCTTCGCGTACGGCCCCGCCGGCACCGCCGTCTGCGCCGGCACCGCGCTCGCGGCGCTCGCCGTGCCGTCCGTCGCCGGCACCAACCCCCGCGGCTCCGACCTGGCGACCGTGGCCGCGATCGGCCTGCTCAGCGTGGTCATCGCCTGGGTGCGGCGAAGACGCGACACCCAGCTCGTCAACGTCCGCACCGTCGCCGAGGCCGCCCAGATGGCCGTCCTGCCGCCGGTGCCCCAGCGGGTGGGCCCCGTGCGCTGCGCCGGCCTGTACCGCGCCGCCCAGCGCGGCACGCTCGTCGGCGGCGACCTGTACGACGTACGGGCCGGGCCGTACGGAGTGCGCGCCCTCGTCGGGGACGTGCAGGGCCACGGCCTGGCCGCGGTCGGCACGGTCGCCGCGCTGCTCGGCGCCTTCCGCGAGGGCGTCCTCGACGACGCCGGGCTCGCCGCGATGGCCGCCCGCCTGGACCGCAGGCTCCTCGCGGACGCCGCCGGCACGGCCGACGCCCCGGCCGGGCAGCCCGAGCTGTTCGCCACCGCCCTGCTCCTGGAGTTCCCGCCCGGCCTCGACCTCGTACGCGTCGTCTCCTGCGGCCATCCCCCGGCCCTGCTGCTGCGCGGGATCCGGGTCGCCGAACTGGACGTCGACCCGGGGCCGCCGCTGGGCCTCGGCCTCACCACGACGGCACCCCCATCCGTCGCGGACGTCCCGCTCCTGCCGGGCGACCGGCTGCTGGCCTACACCGACGGCGTCACCGAGGCCCGCGACGCGGGCGGCTCCTTCTACCCCCTCGCCACCCGCATTCCCGTCGTCGCCTCCCCGGGCCGGGTCCGCGACCCGGCCGGCCTGGTCGAAGCCCTCTGGCACGACCTGGTCGTCTTCACCCGGGGCGGCCCCCGCGACGACGTCGCCCTGCTGGCCCTCTGCGCCGCGGACGACTGACCCGCGCCCCGGCCGGACGCCGGGCCGGCATCCGGCCGGGGCGCGGACACGGGGCGCCGGACGCGTCAGCCCGCGTTGCTCACGATGAACGCGCGCACCAGCTTGCAGGTGGTGTTCGACGGCCGGTGGATCCCCGTCCGGACCGCCATCGTGCGGATCTTGCGGTTCGTGGCGCGCCGGGCGTCGTACGTCCCGGAGTCGAGCAGGGATATCGCCAGCCGCATCGCCTTCAGCCGGCGGTTGTGGCTCTCGTACCACTCCCGGGGGAGACCCGCGGGAAGGGGCTTCTTCTTGACGGGCATCGGGGTCCTGGCAGTGGCCATCTACAGCCTCCCAAACGGTAGTTGGCGTCCTGTCCTACTCCCTGAATTCTACCGGCGGGCACTGACAGAACCCCCTGGCCACACCCCCTCTGACTACCCTGGCGGCCATGGAGATCTGGATCAATCCCGCCTGCTCGAAGTGCCGCAGCGCCCTCACCCTGCTGGACGCGGAGGGCGCCGAATACACCGTCCGCCGCTACCTGGAGGACGTCCCGTCCGAAACCGAGATCCGCGAGGTCCTGACCCGCCTCGGCCTGGAGCCCTGGGACGTCACCCGCACCGCGGACCCCCTGGCAAGGGAAACCGGCGTACGGGACCTCCCCCGCGAGGCCACGGACGAAGCCCGCGCCCGCTGGATCACCCACCTGGCCACCCACCCGAAGCTGATCCAGCGCCCCATCATCACGGCAGACGACGGCACGGCGGTCGTAGCCCGCTCGGAGGAATCGGTCCGCGAGGCCCTGGCACGGCGGGGATAGGCGGCGGGGGAGGGAGAAGAACGGAAGCCGACGGGACGGGGTCGGGGGTGTGGCAGCGGGAGCGGGGTTCGGCGGTAGCCGATCGGTCCGCGGCGGAAGAGGGACTGGGGGTGTCCCGGGCAGTTGATGGTGTCCGGGGCGTGCCGGTCCCTCAAGGGCGCGCCCTTCGGTCGCGTCGCTGCGCGATGGCCCTGGCGGGCCACCCTTGACCGACCGACCCGCCCCGGAGGCATTTTTTCTGCCGGGACGCCCCCAGGGGAACGGCCAGGGGGAGGGCGAGGCGTCAGGGGTCATCAGAGAGCCTCCTCCCCCGCCCCGCAGGCCCCCTTTCGCCCCACCGGCATCAGCAGACCCGCCGACGGAAGCCCAGTTGGCTCCGACGTGGCGAAATGATGTCCAGAGCATCATCCGCAGACGGGACCGCGCCGGATCGCTACAGGGCGCCCCCGGCTCAGCGTCCGACGGCCGTCAGGGGCCGGCCAGCGCAGCAGATCGCTACGTGCGCACCCTCGGCTCAGCGACCGACGGCCGTCAGGGGCCGGGCGGCGCGACAGATCGCTACAGGGGCGCCCTCGGCTCAGCGACCGGCGGCCGTCAGGGGCAGCGAAGCGCCCCGCCCGCTCCCCACTCCTCCTATATAGACGTCTGGCGGCAGGACGAGCGCATCCGCCCCGCCAACCGCCATGATCGGGCGATCCGGCGGTCAGCTGCCGAGCCGACGGCGCGCACGTAGCGATCCGCCGCGCCGCCCCGGCCCCCGACCGCCGCCAGACGCTGAGCCGAGGGCGCGCACGTAGCGATCCGGTGCGGGGGTCCTGTGTCTGGATGATGCTCTGGACGTCGTTTCCCGACGTCACAGCCAACCGGGCTCCCGTCGGCGGGTCTGCTGATGCCGGTGGGACGGGATGCGGCGGCCGGGGCGGGAGGGCAACGGCTCTGATCCGCCCGGTAGGTGACGGTCCCTCCAGGCCGTTCCCCTGGGGGCTTCCCGGCAGCTTGTTGGCATTCCGGGGCGGGCCGTCCTGTCAAGGGTGGCCCGAAGGGCCATCGCGCAGCGACGCGCCCAACGGGCGCGCCCTTTACAGGACGGCCCGCCCCGGAAGGACAATCGGCTGCCGGGACACCCCCGGCACCAACCGACCCCGAGTCGTCGGCTCCCGCTCGCCCACCGCCCCGGCGCCCGCCGACCCGCCCGCGCGGCTCACGCCGGCCCCCGCACCCGCCGTCGCCTTCCGTCGCCCCTCGCGCGGCTCACGCCGGCCCCCGCCCCGCCGTCGCCCCTCCGGCCCCGGCCCGCAGGCCCCTACTCCCCCAGCCGCTGCTCCGCCTCGGCCAGGATCTCCGTCAGCCGGGCCCCGAACCCCGCATCGCACGCATCCGGCGTGCCCGTGCGGGCTGCCGTCAGCAGTGCGTCCACGGCTCGGCCGTAAGCGCCCGGCACGTCCGTCCAGTTGGGCAGCGCGTGGACGCCCTCCGCGCCGCGGAGTTCCAGGCCGACCCCCGCGGCCGCGACCGGGGCGCCCAGGCTGAGGACCGCGGTGCTGGCCGCGCCGGAGGCATGGCGCAGTGCCAGTTGGACCACGTCGGACGGTCCGCGCGCCGCCGTGACGGCGGTGACGTCGCCCAGGACCGGGATCAGGACGGACAGGACGTGCGGGCCGACGTCCCACAGCCCTCCCTTGTCCTTCCGCCACGGCGAGTCCGCGTACGCGCTGGGCGCGCCGTCCGGCGGGAAGACGGCACCCAGCCAGTGCGCGGCCCCGGTGAACCACCCGGTACGGCCGGTCTGCTCGCGCACCCAGGCGGCAGCCGGCTCGGCGAAGCGAAGGGTGAGGAAGACGACGGAGGCGACGCCGTGCCGGTCGGCGGCGTCGGCGACGGCGCGCGCGTCGGCGACGGTCGTGGCGACGGGCTTGTCGAGCAGCAGGTGGCAGCCGGCCGCGGCGGCGCGGACGGCAAGGGGGGCTTGGATGTCGGGCGGGAGGGCGAAGGCGGCGATGTCGCAGTCGGCGAAGAGCGCGTCGGGATCGTCGTACACCTTCACGCCGTACGTGTCGGCGAGCTCGGCGGCGGCTTCGGGCCGGCGGCCCCAGACGCCGGCGAAGTCGGTGCCCGCGTGGGCGGCGAGGGCGGGGGCGTGGGTGCGGTGCGCCCAGGGGCCGGTGCCCAGCAGGCCGACACGGGGGCGAACGGGCGGAGGGGTGGGGTCCGCGGGGTCGCCTGCGGCGATCAAATCGTACGAAATGCTCACCCGGCCAGTGTGCCGCACCCGGGCGGCGGCACGGCGCGCGACCCGCACAAGCGGTCCGGCCAGGGGCGTAAACGCCGGTAACACGGGGTTCACAACAGGGCAACGGCCGGGAAATCGCGACCCGGCACGCTGCGGTCTGAACCACAGCACAGAGCAGCACGCAGATCGCAGCACCCCGCACCACCCCCGCAGCCCCCGCCGGGTCTGCGCCGGAGCGACGCACCGAAGGATGGGTCCCGTGAGCTACAAGGCCGAGTACATCTGGATCGACGGCACCGAGCCGACGGCGAAGCTGCGCTCCAAGACGAAGATCCTCGCGGACGGCGCCGAGCTGCCGGTCTGGGGCTTCGACGGGTCGAGCACGAACCAGGCCGAGGGCCACGCGTCCGACCGTGTGCTCCAGCCGGTGTTCTCCTGCCCGGACCCGATCCGCGGCGGGAGCAACGTCCTGGTGCTGTGCGAGGTCCTGAACATCGACATGACCCCGCACGAGTCGAACACCCGCGCCCTGCTCCGCCCGGTCGCCGAGAAGTACGCGGCCCAGGAGCCGATCTTCGGCATCGAGCAGGAGTACACCTTCTTCGACGGCCAGCGCCCGCTCGGCTTCCCGGTCGGCGGCTTCCCCGCCGCGCAGGGCGGCTACTACTGCGGTGTCGGCTCGGACGAGATCTTCGGCCGCGACATCGTCGAGAAGCACCTCGACCACTGCCTGGCGGCGGGCCTGGACATCTCCGGCATCAACGCCGAGGTGATGCCCGGCCAGTGGGAGTTCCAGGTGGGCCCGCTCGGCCCGCTGGAGGTCGCGGACCAGCTGTGGGTGGCACGCTGGCTGCTGTACCGGACCGCGGAGGACTTCAACGTCTCGGCGACGCTGAACCCGAAGCCGGTGAAGGGCGACTGGAACGGTGCGGGCGCGCACACGAACTTCTCCACGAAGGCGATGCGCGAGGACTACCGTGCGATCGTTTCCGCCTGTGAGGCGCTGGGCGAGGGCAGCAAGCCGCTCGACCACGTGAAGAACTACGGCGCCGGCATCGACGAGCGCCTGACGGGCCTCCACGAGACGGCCCCGTGGAACGAGTTCAGCTACGGCGTCTCCGACCGCGGCGCGTCGGTGCGCATCCCGTGGCAGGTGGAGAAGGACGGCAAGGGCTACATCGAGGACCGGCGCCCGAACGCCAACGTGGACCCGTACGTGGTGACCCGCCTGATCACGGACACCTGCTGCGCCGGCCTGGAGAAGGACGGCCTGGTCTGACCGGCCCCGCCCCAGCCCGTCGGCCGGCCCGCCGGCCGACGCGAACGCCCGCCGAACCCCCCGGGGTGCGGCGGGCGTTCGCCGTTGCCCGGGGCGGCCCCACACCCCCGCCATCCCACCCGGTTTGCCGAATATGGGATTCCGCTCCACGAAGTGGGACGCATCCTGCCCGGCCCTAGGCTCATCTGCTTCAATGGGCCCATGGCCAGCCACTCGCACACCTCGACCGGTCGCAGCGACCTCGAGCCGTTCTGGCCCTCCCGTCAGGACCACGATTTCGACCGGGTGTGTTGCCGCGCGGTGAACGCGCCGGCCCTTTAAAGCCTTCCGGGACCGCCCTGAGCGGCTGCCCTGCCCGAGGCCTTCGGTCTGCGCGCGGAACGAGGACGTACGCACGTCTCCTGCCGACCACTCGCGCGAAAGAGCCGACCACCCATGTCCCAGAGCCGTTCCCTGACGCCCGCCGCATCCGCTGCCTCCGCCGGATCCGCTGCGACCGCCGCATCCGCCCGCTCCGCTGCGACCGCCGCCGCCCCCGACCTCCCGCCGCCCGGTGCGCGCCACCGGCTGAGGGCCGTTTCCGCCGGCGAGCCGGTCGACGTGGCCGGCCTGCTCCCGCCCGGCACCACCTGGCTGCCGGCTCCGCAGCACGCGCTGCCGGTGCTGCCGGGCCGGCCGCCGATGGTCGGTTACCTGGTGCTGGTGCCGGCCGACCGGCAGCCGGTCGCGTTCACCCCGCAGTCCGCCGCCCCCGCCACCGCCCCGGCCGCCCCGGCCGCCCCGGCCCCCTCTCCCACCCCACACGACGGCCTCGTCCGCATCGACCCGGCGCGGCGCACCGCCGAGGTCGGGGGGCGCGTACTCGACCTGACGTACCTGGAGTTCGAGCTGCTGGCGCACCTGGTGGCGCACCCGCACCGCGTGCACACGCGGGACCAGCTGGTGACGACGGTGTGGGGGTACGGCCACGTCGGCGACGGCCGGACCGTCGACGTGCACGTCGCCCGGCTGCGCCGCAAGCTGGGCGCCGCCCACCGGGGCGCGATCCAGACGGTGCGCCGCGTCGGCTACAGGTACGCCCCCTGACCCTCCGCTGACGGCAGCGGGCCCGTACTCCCCCCTGTGGAGTACGGGCCCACACGGTGCCGGGGCGGCCGGGCCTAGCCGGCGGCCCCGGCCCCGGCCTCCGCCTTGGCGCGGCGGCCGGCGAGGGCGCCGAGCAGCATGTCGACCGCGAGGAACACGACGAGGCTGAGGCCGAGCAGCGGCACGAACCAGCCGACGACGGCGGTCGCGGCGGCGAGCGGCAGCAGCAGCGTCACGGGCAGCTTGCGCCAGGCGCCGCGCGGCTGGGCGCGCCCGGCAGACAGGGCGCGGTCCTTGGTGGGCCGGCGCAGCCACCACATGCGGTAGCCCCAGAAGACCAGCAGCATGACCGCGAGGGCGAGGGCCGCGAGAGCGATCTGGTTGGCGAGCCCGAAGGTCTGGCCCATGTGGAGGTCGATGCCGAAGCGGGTCAGCTTGGCGAGGAGCGGGTAGTCGGAGAAGCGCAGGACGTCCATGACGCGCCCGTCGGCGGGGTCGACGGCGACGGTGTCGAAGTGGACCGGGAACTCGCGGTCCTTCTCCTTGACGACGTAGCCGTTGCCCTTCGCCGGCAGGGTGACCTGCAGCCACTCGGTGGCGCCCGCCTCGCGTGCGGCGGCGACGGCCCGGTCGATGCCGATGTCGGCGGTCGGGGGGGCCGGGGGCATCTCCATGTCCTCGGTCATAACGTGCCCGGCGTGTTCGTCGCCGCCGGCGGCCTGGCCCGGGGTGAGGGAGGCGGAGACGGACGGGGTGGCTCCGCCGAGGCGGTCCTGGAGCTGTCCGATGTTCTCGCCGGCGTACTTCGACCAGGTCAGGCCGGTCGCGGAGAGGGCGACGAGGCCGAGGGCGGCCCACAGGCCGACGGTGCCGTGCCAGGAGAGGGTCCTGCGGCGGCCGGTGGCCTTGCGGTCGGGGACGACGAGGTGGGCCTTCCTCGTGCGGCGGCGGCCGATCCAGAGGGCGGCGCCGCCGAGGGCGACCACCCACATCCAGCTCGCGGCGAGTTCGCTGTAGTTCCGGCCGAACTCGCCGAGCTGGAGGCTGGCGTGGAACTCGCTGAGCCAGGCGCGCAGCGGCAGGGCGTCGCCGTTCGTGGTCAGCGCGCCGTCGACCTGGGCGGTGTACGGGTCGACGAAGACGGTGCGGGTCTCGCCCTCGGCGAGTCCCGGCGCCTCCATGATCACGCGCGTGGTGGCCTCGGCGTCGGGCGCGGGCCACACGGCGACGACCTTGCCTTCGGGTTCGGCGTGCCGGGCGGCGGCGATCTGGGTGCTGAGCGGTACGGCGGCCTCGCCGACGCGGTCGACGGTCAGCTCGTCCGCGTAGAGGATCTTCTCGGCCTGCCAGGAGCCCGCGTACAGCAGGCCGGTGGCGGCGGCGAGGAAGAGCAGCGGGGCTATGAGGAGGCCCGCGTAGAAGTGCATGCGCAGCAGGAGCGGCCGCAGGGCCGCCCAGCCGCCGGGCCGGGCCTCGGGGGCCGGCCGGTCGGCCGGCGCGGGTCGGGGTCCGGGGGTTTCGGTTTCGGTGTCGGCGGCGTCCGCGGTGCGGGCGGCGGCGCCTTGGGCCTCGTCGAGAGACATGGGTGTCCTGTTCGTGTGGGCGAAGACATGGGGGAACCGGCCCCCTGTCTCGCCCCGCCCTGCCTCCGCGCACGGCGGGAGGCGCGCCGGTCAGGCGCGGGCGGCACGGCCGGGGGCCGTGAAGGTGGTGTCGAGGGCACTGCCGGGCCGGCGGGGCGGTCCGCGGCGGACGAGGGTGTGGGCGTGGACGGCTCCGCGCAGCCGGCGCGGCGGCGTGTGAGCGGGCCGCCGGGGTGCGGGCGGCCGCGGGGTCAGGGCGGCGCGTGCCCGTACGAGGGCCAGGGCGCGGGCGAGCGGGCGAGCGGCGTGGACGGCGGCCGCGCCGAGGGCTGCGGCGAGCCGGAAGACGGCGGCCTCGCCGCGGGCGAGCCAGGCGGCGCACAGGAGCGCGGCGAGCAGGTGGGCGGCGAGCATGCCCAGCCCGCCGTGCCCGGCGGTGTCGGCCAGTCGGCCGGCGGCGTCGGCGAGGGAGGTCCCGCCGGCGGCGAGGGCGTCGGCGCCCGCGGCGGCGTGCGGGTCGGCGGCTCCGGCGGGGAGCACCGTGCCGTGGAGGTGGTGGTGGCCGGGCATCGGCTCGGCGAGGGCGGAGACGGGGGCAGGAGCGGGGGCCGGAGCCGGGGCCGCCGGGGCGGCCGCGTGGTGGTGGCCGGCGGCGGTGCCGGAGAAGGCGAGGTGCAGGGCTCCCTGGGCGGCGAGCAGGGCCGCGCCGATGGGGAGGGTGCCGCGGCGGCGGCCGGCGGCGAGCCAGGCGAGGGCGCCGGTCGCGGCGAAGGCCGCGAGCAGACCGCGGGGCGGGATGTCGGCGCCGGACATCAGGGCGTGCCCGGCGGCGCCCAGCGCGGTGCACACCGCCGCGAAGAGCGCGGCTCGTGTGGCGCGCAGGGGCGCGGGTTCACCTGACATGGCCGGAACATGCTCGCACAGGCCCGGCAGAGGCGGAACGTCGGCTACCGGCCCCGGCGGGGCGCGCCGCGGGCCGTTGGCCGATCATGGTCGGATGAATCCGACGCCTTTGCCGGGGCCGGTGCCAGCGCGGGGGCCGCGCCCCGCGCCCGGGCCGTTGCCGGCCGCCGCCCGGCCCGCCCCCGCTCCGCGCCCGGCGGGGTCCCCGTCCGGCCTGCCGCCCGCCGGGGCGCCGGGTGCGTGGCCGTGGCCGCTGACCGGTGCGTGGCGGGGGCGTCTGCCGGTCCCCCGCCCGCTGCCGCTGGGCGGGGCGGCGTACACGGTCGGCGTGCAGCTCGGGGCGTACGCGCTGGCCGTGCTGGAGGCCCCCGGGCGGGAGCGGCTGCTGCGCGGCTGCTCGACGAACGTCGACAACCTCGCCGCGGGCCGCTGGGAGACGCTGCTGAGCAGTGCCCTGGTGGTCGAGGAGCCGATGCCGCTCCCGTACGCGCTCCTGCTCGTCGCGGTGCTCGGGTATGCGGAGTACGCGTACGGGGCCTGGTGGACGGCCGGGGTGTTCCTGTTCGGACACGTCACGGCGACGCTGCTGGTGTACGGGGCGCTGCGGGGCCGGGCCGGGCCGGAGACCCGTCGGGCCCTGGACGTGGGGACCAGCTACGGGTTCAACGCCGTGCTCGGCGCGCTGACGTCGGCGCTGCCGCGCGGGCCGGTCCGCACGGCGACGCGGGTGGGGCTGCTGGCGGCCGCCGCGCAGCCGGTGCTGCGGCGGGGCCGGACGTTCACGGACGCCGGGCACCTGGCGGCGCTCGGGATAGGGGTCGGGCTGTCGCTCGCCTTCGATTACCTCTCCACCCGAAAAGCATCGAAAATCAGATGAACCAGCACAAAAACCCGTCACGCCCCGCCGACTCCCCCTCACCGCCGACCGACCCCCGGAGCCGCCCGATGACCGCCACCGCAACGCCCTCCACCACCGTCGCCAACCTCCGCGATCTCGGCGGCACCCCGCTGGCCGGCGGCCGCACCGTGCGGCCGGGCCTGGTGCTGCGCTCCGGCCAGCTCGACCGGATGGACGCGGCCGCCGACCCGGCGGTGGCCGCCCTCGGCCTGCGCACGGTCATCGACTTCCGGACGACCGTGGAGCGCGCGGAGTACCCGGACCGGATACCGCCGGGCGTGCGCCTGGTGGTGGAGGACGTGCTGGCGGACAAGGTGAGCGCGGGGCGGATGCCGGCCGCGTCGCAGCTGAAGGACCTCCTGTCGGATCCGGCGCTGGCGGAGGAGCACCTGGGCGGCGGCAAGGTGGCGGTGCTCTTCGCCGACATCTACCGGGCGCTGGTGAGCCTGCCGTCGGCGCAGGCCGCGTACCGGACGCTGCTGACGGAGCTGGCGGACCCGGAGGCGGGCCCGCTGCTGTTCCACTGCACGGCGGGCAAGGACCGTACGGGCTGGGGGGCGACGGTGGTGCTCGCGCTGCTCGGCGCCGACGACGACACCCTGATGGCCGAGTACCTGTCGGTGAATCCGGCCGTCCGGCAGGCCTTCGCCCGGATGATCGAGGGCTTCACCGTCTCGGGCGGCGATCCGGACATCGCGCTGGGCCTGATCGGGGTGTTCCCCTCCTACCTGGAGGCGGCGCTCGACGAGGTGAACACGCGGTACGGCTCGATGGAGAAGTACGTGCGCGAGGGGCTCGGCGTCCCGGACGGGACGGTGGAGGCGCTGCGCGCCCGCCTCATCCGCTGACGCCGGAGGCGCAGCCGCAGCCGAAGCCGCAGAAACGATCCGGCGGCGGGTCCCGCAGCCGGCCCCGAACGCGGCCCCGGCCCGGCCCCGAACCCGCCTCCTCCCCCGCCGGGCGCCCGGACGGGTGAGCCGGGAGCGGTGACCATCCGACCATTCGCTCGTTCTGCTGAACGTGACTGCGCCGGACACCGCCACCCGCCACCCGTCCCCCGCGCCGCTCGGCGTCGACGAGGCCGAGGCCGCGATCGTCGAGCACTATCCGCGGCTGGTGCGGCTCGCCTACCTGGTACTGCCGCCCTCGCTGGGCCGCCACCGGCGCGTGCTCACCGCACACGCCCTGGCGCAGCGGGCCCTGCCGCGCGGCCCCCGGCGCCCCTCCCGCGGCGGCGGCCGGCGGGCGCGGCAGGGCCTGCCCGGGCAGCGCGCCGGGGCGGCTGCCGCCGAGGCGGGGTACGCGTACGTCCGGCTGCGCGTCCTGCGCTCCGCCCTGGAGGCCGGGCGTCCGCTGACGTTCCGGGCGCTGCCGAAGCGGGCGCAGCTGCCGGGCCTGCTCCCGCAGGTGTGGGGGCTGCGGCTGTTCCCCCGTGCGGGCGGGGCCGAGGAGCTGGCGCTGGACCAGTGGCTGGCCACCCTCGACGGGCCGGGCCGGGCCGCGTGCGTGCTGCGCGCGCTGGAGGGGCTGCCGGAGCCGGAGGTGCTGCGGGTGCTCGCCGGGGCGGGGGTCGCGGATCCGGCCGCGGCGGTCGCTGAGTCGGGGGACCCGGTCCACGACGCCCTGTTCGCCGCCCCCGAGTTCGATCCGTGCGTGCTCCAGGCCCGCCCCACCGACCTGCTGCGCCGGCGCCGCCTCGGGCGGGCCGCGGCGGCGGCGGGCGCCGCGCTCGCGGTGTGCGGGGCACTGCTCGCCCTGCCCGCCGGGGGTTGGGGTGCGGACGGGGCCGCGGCCCCGCCGTACGCGAAGAACGCCGCGGCCGAGCAGGCCCTGGACCCGGACAGGCTGATCCGGGTCGTCCCGTCGCTGTGGCGTACGTCGTCCCGTACGGGGTTCTCGACCTGGCCCGCCCGCGGCGACCGCGCCGGCGACTCCGCGCTGCTGCGCCGCGCGCTGGCCGTGTGGGCGCGGCCCGGCGCGACCGTCGCCGCGTCGGCGACGCCCGGCACCCCGCCCGGCCCGCCGATGGGCCCGGCGCAGCTGCTGTTCGCGGGGACCGTCGACCAGGCGGTCGTGGTGCTGCTGTACGACGGCCTGCGCGTGGTGCGGTACGCGGAGCCGGTCGCGGGGACCTCCGCGGCGGCGCTGGACTTCGCCCGGGCGGACGGCGCGTCCGCGGAGACCGCGTCGGCGCTGGTGCTGGGCCGGGTCGACGGGAACGTCCGCTACCTGACGGCCCCGTGGGTGACCGGTGTTGCGGTACGGGACCTGCTGAAGCCGGGCGGGGAGCCGACGGCGCTGAAGCCGGACAGGCACGGCGTCACCCCGCCCGTGCCGAGCCCCGCCCCCGGCGGCACCTGCACCTCCTGGAACGCGCTGGCCGTCACCGGCGACGGCGGGAGCCGGCTGGTCACCGACCTCGGCGAGCTGGTCCCGGCCCGGCTGACCTCGGGCGCACCGGGCGCCGAGCGGGACGTGGCGCAGGCCGGGGAACTCGGCGAGTGGTCGAAGATCGCCTGCCTGCTGCCGTCGTTCCGCTCGAACGGGGTCCGCTCGGTGAACGCCTGGGCGTACGCCCGGCAGTCCCTGCCGGAGGGCGGGGGCACGGCGTCGTGGCTGTGCACGCGGGCCGAGACCTGGGCGGGCGTACGGGACCGGGTGCAGGCGCAGTTCCTGGCGCCGGGCCAGCAGGTGGCGGCGCAGGCCGCGCAGGCGGAGGGCTCGCCGGCCTGCGGTCCGCGGGAGCCGCGCGTCCTGGCGGGCGTGCAGTGGAAGTCGAAGGCGGGCCAGTGGTACGTGCTGGCCGCGGGCAGCGCCCAGTTCGCCTCGCTGTCGGCGTCGGGCGGCGGGGTGAGCGGGTCGTCCGCGAGCAGCCGGCTGGCGGTGAAGGCGCCGGCGGGCGCGCAGGTCACCCTGTCGGGCAGGCTCACGGACGGGACGAAGGCTGCGCCGTTGGGCGGGGCGCAGCAGTGACGGCGCCGGGCCGCACGCACCCGCGCCGGTGACGGCGGTGACGGCCGTCACGGCGGTCACGGGTGGGGGCATGGTTCCCTCTCGGGACGGCTGTTGAGCGAGGTGCCCCTGGGGCGCACGGGGATCGCGCGCGGCCGGGGAAGGCAGCCGGGGCCGCCCGGGGACGCCGAGGGGTTTTCCCGCCCCGCGCCCGCCAGTACATTGACGCCATGTCTAATAGGCCGCTCGCCCCCGCCCGCGTGGCGTCGGAGCACACGGAGCTCAAGGCGCGGAACGTGTCCTTCGGCTGGGAGGACACCCCGCTCCACTGGCTGCCCGGCGATCCCTTCGCCACGCACACCATCAACGTGCTGCACCTGCTCCTGCCCGCGGGCGAGCGGTGGTTCGTGCACGTCTTCAAGCAGGTGCTCCCGCACATCCGGGACGAGCGGCTGCGCGCGGACGTGATCGGGTTCATCGGGCAGGAGGCCGTGCACGCCGCCGCGCACGACGACGTGCTGCCGCACCTGAGGCGGCAGGGCCTGGACCCCACCCCGTACACCGCCCAGGTCGACTGGGTCTTCGAGAAGCTGCTCGGCGACCGGACCCTGCCGCCCGGCAGGGCGCGGCACTGGTGGCTCATGGAGCGGGTCGCGATGATCGCGGCGATCGAGCACTACACGGCGTTCCTCGGCGACTGGATCCTCAACGCGGACGAGCTGGACCGCCGCGGCGCCGACCCGGTGATGCTCGACCTGCTGCGCTGGCACGGCGCCGAGGAGGTCGAGCACCGCTCGGTGGCCTTCGACCTGTTCCTGCACGTCGACGGCGGCTACCGGCGGCGCGTGCGGACGTGGGCGACCGCGTTCGCGTCTCTGGTGTGGCTGTGGCAGCGGGGCGTCCGCTTCTTCATGGACAACGACCCCGAGCTGGTCGGCGCCAAGGCCTCGGTCGGGCAGTTCTTCCGGGCCGGCCAGCAGGGGGTACTGCCCTCCACCGGGGCGATGCTGAAGTCCATACCGACCTACCTGTCCCGTACGTACCACCCGTCGCAGGAGGGTTCCACGGCCCAGGCGGCGGCCTACCTGGCCTCCTCCCCCGGGGCGAACGGGGGTGCCCGGCCGTGACACGGGCCCTGAAAGCCGCCGCGGTGGCGGGCGCGGTCCTCGTGGCCCGCCGCGCCCTGCGCGCACGCATATCCCGCTCGCCGCTGTGGCCGCTGCCCGCGCTGGCCGAGCCGGTGTCCGGGCACTCGCCGCGCCGCCGGCTGCGCGCGCGGATCGCCTCCCGCACCGAGCCCGCGCAGGGCGTGGTGCGGCTGGTGCTGGAGTCGCCCGAGCTGCCGGAGTGGACCCCGGGGGCGCATGTGGACGTCCTGCTGCCGTCCGGGCTGGTCCGCCAGTACAGCCTGTGCGGGGACCCCGCCGACCGCGGCCGCTACACAATCGCGGTCCGGCTGGTGGAGGACGGCCGGGGCGGCTCCCGCGAGGTGCACGACCGGCTCGCCGAGGGCGGTGTGCTGGAACTGCGGCCTCCGCGCAACCGGTTCGCCCTGGCGCCGGCCGCCTCGTACGTGTTCGTCGCCGGCGGCATCGGCATCACCCCGGTCCTGCCGATGGTCCGCGCGGCCGCCGCGGCCGGCGCCGACTGGAGGCTGCTGTACGGGGGGCGCAGCCGCGCCGCCATGCCGTTCCTTCCGGAGCTGGCCGGACTCGACTCCGCCGCCGGGAGGTCCTCCCGCGTCCGCGTCGTCCCCGAGGACGAGGCCGGGCTGCCCGACCTCGCCGCCTTGCTCGCCGGGGCCCCGCCGGACGCGCTCGTGTACGCCTGCGGCCCCGAGCCGCTGACCGCCGCGCTCCTCGCCGCCGCCCCCGACCCCTCCCGCGTACGGCTGGAGCGTTTCGCCCCCGCCTCCTCCGGCACCGCAGGCGACCGGCCGTTCACCGTCGAGCTGCGCCGCTCCGGCCGCACCGTCGAGGTCGCGGCCGGCGAGTCGGCGCTGGCCGCCGTCCGCCGCGAGCTGCCCGACACCCCGTACTCATGCGGGCAGGGTTTCTGCGGCACCTGCCGGCAGCGGGTCCTGGCGGGCCCGGTGGACCACCGCGACGGGTTCCTCACCGACGCCGAGCAGGCGGACTCGATGCTGCTGTGCGTCTCCCGCGCACGGGGGGAACGCCTGGTCCTGGACCTGTGACCGGCGGGGCCGCGCCCCAAGGACCCGCCCCGGGCGGGCAGTAGGGTGTCGGCATGACAACCGGGGTGCGGCGCAGGATGGGTGTCGAGGAGCGGCGGGAGCAGCTGATCGCAGTGGCTCTCCAGCTGTTCAGCGACAGGTCGCCCGAGGACGTGTCGATCGACGAGATCGCGGCGGCGGCCGGCATATCGCGGCCGCTCGTCTACCACTACTTCCCGGGGAAGCTGAGCCTGTACGAGGCCGCGCTGCGGCGGGCAGCCGACGAGCTGGCTCGGCGGTTCGACGAGCCGCTGGAAGGACCGCTCGGGACGCGGCTGCTGCGGGTGATGGGCCGGTTCTTCGCGTTCGTCGACGAGCACGGGCCCGGCTTCTCCGCGCTGATGCGGGGTGGCCCGGCCGTCGGGTCCACGCGGACCAACGCGCTGGTCGAGGAGGTGAGGCAGGCCGCGTACGAGCAGATCCTGCGGCACCTGGGGATCGGCGAGCCGCCGGCGCGGCTGCGCCTCGTCGTCCGCTCGTGGGTCTCGCTCGCCGAGTCGACGGCGCTGCTGTGGCTGGACGGGCGGGAGATCCCGCGCGCGGAGCTGGAGCTCCAGCTGGTGCACGACTTCGCGGCACTGGCCGCCGTGAGCGCCGCGTACAACGCGGAGATGGCCGGGGTGCTGGCGCGGATCCTGGCGCACGAGCCGGCGGACGGGCCGTTCGGCGAACTGGTGGCGCGCCTCGCGTCACTCGTCCCGGGCGACGCGGGCCCGACGCGCGAACCGGCGCCTGACCCGATGCCCGGACCTGCCCCCGAGCCCCGGTGATCATCACGTGATAATGCGCGCGTGAGCATTGACGACATGATCCTGTTCCGGCGGGCCGTGGAGACGGATGCCGCCATGCTGGCGGGCCTGTTCGACCGGGCCGCCCGGTGGATGCAGCAGAACGGCATCGAGCAGTGGAAGCCCGGGGACAGGGACGCCGCGCACTTCGCGGCGCGGATGCGCGACGGCGAGGTGTGGCTCGCGGTCGGCTCCGAGGGGCGGATCGCCGGCGCGTACGAGCTGTGGTGGTCGGACGAGGAGGCCTGGGGCGTGCAGCCCCCGGTCGCCGGGTACGTCCACCGGCTGATGGTGGAGCGCCGGACCGCGCCCGCGGGGACCGGCCGGCGGATGCTCGAACACGCCGAGCGCCGGATCGCCGGCTCGGGCCTGCCGCGGGCGCGGCTGGACTGCCTCTCCACCAACCCCCGGCTGCTCGCGTACTACCAGGACGCGGGCTACCGGGTGGTCGGGGAGTTCCCCCACAAGGAGGGCAGGGACGGCCGCGTCTACGGAGTGGTCCTCCTGGAGAAGCGGCTGGACCGGCTCAGCGTCGTGTGAACACCGCGACGGTCCTGGCCGGGACGGTGAACCCTCCCGTCCTCGCCTCGTACGCGGCCTTCCGGGCCACCGGGTCGGAGCCCGCGGCCTGCACCGGGTGGAGCAGGTAGCCGGTGCCGGCGAGGGCGGGGACGCGCTGCTCCTGCGTCTGCGGGGTGGCGTTGAAGACGACGGCGAGGTCGCCGAGCACCATCGTGATGACCCCGGGCGTCTCCTCCTTCCCGGAGAGCGGGAAGGAGAGCGCCGCCTGGACCTGTTCCGCCGTGCCGAGCCGGAAGGACGGCTCGGTGGTGCGGATGCGCAGCAGGTCGCGGTAGGCGGCCGAGGCGCCGCTGATCTCGGTGCAGCCGGGGGCGGGGCCGGTCAGCAGGGGCTTGGCGTACGTCCACTTCGGCTTGTTGTCGGCTGCCGGGGGCAGGCCGCGGCCGAAGCCGTTGCCGGCGCGGCAGTCCCAGTGGATGGCGTTGAACCAGTCCCCGCTGTCGTAGGAGTTGCGGTCGAGGGACTTGGAGCGGAGCAGGTCCGTGCCGGCCTGGGACAGGGCGGGGCCCTGGGAGAGCGCGGAGACGGCCATCGCCAGGACCTGCATGCGGGCCCGGTCGGCGGTGGGGGTGTCCTGCGGGAGCTTGAACGCCAGGGCGTCGTAGAGGGTTTCGTTGTCGTGGGCGTCGGAGTAGGCGAGGGCGTCGCCGGGGGCGGCCGCGTAGCCGGCCGGGGCGCCGTTGTAGTCGACCTCGGAGCCCTTGACGCGGCGCCCCGAGGTGTCGGTGAAGGCGTACGAGGCGAGGTTGCCGGAGAGGCCGACCTTGATCAGGTCCTGGTCGTGCAGCAGGCGGGCCCGCTGCTCGGCCGGGCTGCCGTTCGCGGGCGAGCCGTTGGGGGCGGTGAACAGGCCGGAGGCGAAGCCCTGGACGCGCGGGTCCTCGTCGAAGGGGCCGCCGCCGCGGACGGCGTCGCGGGCCCGGTCGGAGAAGGTGGCGATGCCGGTGCCCGCCATGTTGGCCTGGGTGGCCTGGACGAAGCGGGCGTCGTTCGCGACCTCGCCGAAGTTCCAGCCCTCGCCGTAGAGGATGATCCGCTTGCCGTCGACGCCGTCCTTCTCCATGGTGAGGGCGTCGAGGGCCTTGCGGACGGCCAGGATGTTGTCCTTCGGGTGGTGTCCCATCAGGTCGAAGCGGAAGCCGTCGACCTTGTACTCCTTCGCCCAGGTGGTGATCGAGTCGACGACGAGGCGGCCCATCATGGCGTTCTCGGGGGCGGTGTTGGCGCAGCAGGTGGAGGTGGCGACGCTGCCGTCGGGCAGGAGCCGCTGGTAGTAGCCGGGGACGATCCGGTCGAGGACGGACTTGCCGTCCTGCCCGGCGGCCACGGTGTGGTTGTAGACGACGTCCATGACCGTGCGCAGGCCGGCGCCGTTCAGCGCCTGGACCATCTTGCGGAACTCGACGGTCCGGGCGGTGCCGTCCGGGTTGCTCGCGTAGCTGCCCTCCGGGACGGTGTAGTGCAGGGGGTCGTAGCCCCAGTTGTAGGAGTCCTTCGCCGCCGCGGCGGCGATGCAGGCCTGCTGCTCCTCGGAGTCCGGTGCGTACACCTTCAGGTCGCAGGCGGGTTCGGTGCGGTCGCCGGGCTTCTCGGGGATGGTGCCGATGTCGAAGGCCGGCAGGAGGTGGACGTAGGAGGTGCCGGCGGCGGCGAGGCCGCGCAGGTGCCGCATGCCCCGGGAGTCGGCGTCGGTGAAGGCCAGGTACTGGCCGGGGTGCTTGCTGGTGGGGTCGGCGACGGAGAAGTCGCGGATGTGGAGTTCCTGGATCTGCGCGTTGGTGAAGGGGACCGCGGCGGGCTTGCGCAGCTGCCGCCAGCCGGGCGGGGCCAGCTTCGGGTCGGCGAGGTCGACGGCGAGGCTCGCCGCCGAGTCCGCGGTCAGGGCGGTGGAGTACGGGTCGGTGACCAGGTTGCGTACGATCTGCCGGGCCCCGGGCGCCCAGACGGTGACGGCGTACCGGTAGGGCTTGCCGGTCCAGGAGCGCTCGCCGCGCGCCGACCAGACGCCGGTGGCGTCGTCGCGGCGCATCGGCAGGATGCGGCCGTCGAGTTCGAGCTCGACGGTGCGGGCGGTCGGCGCCCACACCGACAGGGTGGGACGGCCGTCCTTGAAGACGGGGCCGAGCGCGCTGTTGTTCGCGTACAGGTCGTCGAGGACCCCGGCGAGCTGGACGCCGGTGGCGGCGAGGACCGCCCCGTTGGCGGCCCGGGCGGAGGCCGTGACCTGGCCGCGCAGGGCGCCCCGGACGCGGTCGCGGTCGCGGGCGTCCACGCGGTGCGCGGTGTGTCCGGCGAGGTGCGGGAACTTCTTCTTCTGCGCGTCGGTCAGCGTGCCGGGCGTGAGCCGGATCCACTGCGCCGTCCCGGTCAGGGTGCCGTTCTCGGCCTTGACCGACCCGTCGGCGGAGGCGAGGAGCTGGACGGACGCGGCGGCCGCGGGGGCGTTCCAGGCGACGGTGTCCCGGTCGATCCAGACGGCGTGCGCCGCGCCGAGGTCGAGGCCGGCGGCGGAGCCCGCGGGCTGCGGCAGCAGGTAGGGGGCCCGTCCGCCGAGCATCCACACCTCGTGGCCGACGGCCTTGAGGTCGAGGGACTGGTCGGTCGGGAGGTCCTTCTCGTCGCCCTTGTGGACGATGTAGCTCAGCGACTCGGCTCCGGCGGCGAGGGGCACCTCGAAGACGGCTCCGTAGGAGTCGATGCGGGCGGGGGCCAGCGGCTTGGACCAGTCGGTGGGGTGGGCGGCGCCGGCCCAGACGTGCAGGCCCCAGCCGTCGTAGTTCCCGTCGGCGCGCTGGTAGTGCAGGACGGCCTTGGTGCGGTCCTGCGGCGGGTAGGCGGGCCGCTCGGTGCGGACGGCCTCCTGGCCCTGCTCCAGCCAGACCTCGCCGGTGCGGGTCACGTCGAGGGTGCGGTCCGCGGCGACGTCCTTGTTGCCGTCCTTGTCGATGACGAGGTAGCCGATCGAGGAGGCGCCGGGCTTGAGGCGGACGTACGCGAACGCCCCGTAGGCGTCGCGGCCGGTGAAGGCGTGGCCCTCGGGCCAGGGCGTCGCCTCGCCCTCGGCGAGGTCGCCCCAGGCGTAGAGGCGCCAGTTCGTGTAGTCGCCGTCGGGGCGGCGGTAGTGGACGACGGCGTACTCGCGCTGCGTCGCGGTGGGCACTCCGGGGGGCGGCAGCTGCCCGGCGGTCGATGCGGCGAGCGCGCTCGCGGTGCGTCCGGCGGAGTCGACGGCGACGGCCTTGTACCGCAGCGGGGTGCCGGGCTTGGCGTCGACGTGCTGGGTGGTCTTGTAGGGGGCGTGGTCGGCGGAGCCGAGGACCTGCCAGGGGCCGTTGCCGGCCTGGGCGGCGAAGACGACCCGGTTCAGGCCGCCGCCGCTGACCTCGGCGGACACCTCGACGGTGCCGGCGGCGCCGGCGGCCGGGGCCTTCAGCGTCAGCGCGGGCCTGTCCGCCGGGGCGGCGACCGGTTCGAGGGCCCTGAGGACGACCGTGCCGAGGGCGGGCAGCGGGACGGTCAGCTTGCCGTCGGCGGTGGCGCGGATGATCGCGGTCCCGCCGTACAGGGTGCGGTACTGGGCTCCGGCCGGGGCGTCGATGCGGACGGTGCGCTCCTCGGCCGCGTTGTTCGCGGCGACGAGGTACTCGTGCCGCGGGGCGGGGCGGGCCTTGTCCTTGCCGCCCTTGCCCTTGCCCTTGCCGCCCTTGCCGCCGGCGGCGGGGGCGTCGGTGCGGGCGAAGGCGTAGACGGAGCCGTCGTTCAGGCGCTCGCTCTGGACGCCGTCGCGCAGGGCCGGGTGCTCGCGGGTGAGCTTGGAGAGGGCGGCGATCTGCCGGTAGAGGGGGTGGGAGGGGTCGTAGGCGTCGGCGGCGTGCGTGCGGTCGGTGCCGAGCTGGTCGTCGTCGAGGTAGTCGGCGGTCCTGGACGCGAAGAGGGGCTGGCGGGCGTCCTTGTCGCCGCCGGCGCCGGTGAAGCCCTGTTCGTCGCCGGCGTAGACGACGGGGTTGCCGCGGCTGAGGAACATCAGCTCGTTGGCGAGCCGGTAGCGGGCCAGGAGCTCCTGTTCGCCGGCGCCGGGCCGGTCCTGGCGCAGGAAGGCGCCGAAGCGGCCCATGTCGTGGTTGCCGAGGAAGGTGACCTGCTCGTAGGCGTTCGCCTTGTCGGTGGTGTACCGGTAGTCGTCGGCGAGGACCGCGGAGAGGCGTCCGGCGCCGGCGCCCTGGGAGGCGTAGGCGCGGATGGCGTCCTGGAGCGGGAAGTCGAGGGTGGCGTCGAGTCGGCCGCGGGTCACGTAGGGGGAGGTGACGGCGGTGTCGGCGGAGTAGACCTCGCCGAACATGAAGAAGTCCTTGCGGCCCTGCTTGGCGGCGTACTTGTCGAGGGCGGTGGCCCACTGGGTCCAGAAGCCGGTGTTGACGTGCTTGACCGTGTCGATGCGGAAGCCGTCGATACGGAAGTCCTTGACCCACTTCTCGTAGATCTTCTGCATGCCGCTGACGACCTCGGGGCGCTCGGTCCACAGGTCGTCGAGGCCGAAGAAATCGCCGTGCTCGGAGGACTCGCCGGCGAAGGTGGAGTCGCCCCGGTTGTGGTACATCGCCGGGTCGTTGAGCCAGGCGGGGACCTTCAGGTTCTTCTTCCCCTCGGGGACGAATGGGGTGCGGGGGAACGCGGAGAGGTCGGTGGCGGGGAACTTGCGGCCGCCGGCCGCGTAGTCGGCGTCGTCGAAAGGGACGCCGTCCTTGGTGAGGTAGGGGAAGGCGCCCTTCGACAGGTAGGAGTAGGACTGCTCCTTGTAGTCGACGACGTCGGCGGTGTGGTTGGTGATGACGTCGAAGAAGACCTTCATCCCCTTGGCGTGTGCCTTGTCGATGAGCCGGGTGAGGTCGTCGTTGGTGCCGAAGTGCGGGTCGACCTGCGTGAAGTCGGTGATCCAGTAGCCGTGGTAGCCGGCGGAGACGTCGTCGCCCTTGCCCTGCACGGGCTGGTTCTTGAAGATCGGCGCCATCCAGATGGCGGTGGTGCCGAGCCCCTTGATGTAGTCCAGCCGGTCGGTGAGGCCCTTGAGGTCGCCGCCCTGGTAGAAGCCCTTGTCGGTGGGGTCGAGGCCGGTTTGCAGGCGGGTGCCGGTGAGGCCGCCGGTGTCGTTGCGGCGGTCGCCGTTGGCGAACCGGTCGGGGAGGACGA
The DNA here is from genome assembly GCF_003325375.1 of Streptomyces globosus. Classification (GTDB taxonomy): domain Bacteria; phylum Actinomycetota; class Actinomycetes; order Streptomycetales; family Streptomycetaceae; genus Streptomyces; species Streptomyces globosus_A. The sequence continues at coordinate 5,439,587 of NZ_CP030862.1, forward strand.
AGTAGAACTGCTCGCGGGTGAGGTCGTGCCGTGCGGGCTCGGCGGCGAGTGCCGCGTCCGAGGGCGGGGCCGGCGGCCGGGTGGTGCCGGCGGCCGCGGCGGGCAGGGCGGGCAGGAGCGTCGCCGCCAGTGCGGCGGCGAGGACTCCTGCGGCTGGGCGGGTCAAGGCGTCGTCTCCTCGGGTGCGTGGAGAGGGCCGCCCGGCGCGGACCGGGTCCGGTGCGGGCGCCGGGCGGCCCTGGCAGCGGGTCGGTCAGTTGCGCCAGGTGTCGTTCAGGACGACCTTGCCGTCGGCCGGGACGGTGGCGGTGCGGTTGGCGCCGCTCTCCCAGGTGGTGTTCCCGGCGGCGTCGCGGCGGATGTACTTGTACGAGAACACGGTGCCGGGCGGCAGCTGCACGTCGAGCTTCCACACCGGGTAGGCGGCGGGGTCGAGCTTGGGCGCGGCGGCCGGGTTCCATCCGCCGAGTTCGGCGCGGTCGCCCGCGATGTGGATGTTCTGGCCGAACACGGTGGTGGCGTTGACGGCGAAGGACGCGCCGGTGCCGTCCTGGGTCCCGGAGCAGGTGCGGGCGCCGGTGTGCAGGGCGAGTGCGGTGCCGGGGGCGACGGTGGCGGTGAACCGGCCGTCCGAGCCGACGGTGACGGTCCGTCCGCTCTGCACGTCGCAGTAGGCGCCGCCGGGCAGGGAGGTCTGGAAGGTGCGGGTGAGGGCGTGGGACTCGTGGTTCAGGGCCACGTACGCCTTGCTGCCGCGGCCGAAGGCGATCTGGTCGCCGCCGTTGTCCCACCAGTCGGTGACGGCCTGCCCGCGGGCGGTGTTGCGGAAGCCGACCATCGAGGAGATCTCGCGCCAGGCGTGCTGGCACTTCCAGCCGTCGCTGTAGCAGGCGTTGACCGTGCCGCCGTTCGGCGGGCCGGCGTCCTTGTCGGTCCAGTCGTAGCCGGAGTGGACGTCCGGGGAGCCGTAGGGCCAGGCCAGCATGAAGACGTGGGCGAGGGTGTGGGCGGAGCCGTTCTTGTGGCTGAGGCTCTCGCCGTTGCGCTCGGTGTCGTGGTTGGCGACGAAGACGCCGGACTTGCCTGAGGACATGTAGCCCCAGGCCTCGCCGAAGTTCTTCAGGTAGGCGAGGTTCTCGGACTGGAAGATGCGCTTGAGGTCGCGGGCGTAGCGGAACTCCTGGACGTCGCCGCTGCCCAGGTACTCGCTCGGGTCGACGGCCTCGCCGGCGCCGTGGATCGCCTCGTGCTTCCAGTAGGCGCCGGGGTTGCTGAGCCGGGACTTGATGTTGGCCAGGTCGGTGGCCGGCATGTGCTTGGCTGCGTCGATGCGGAAGCCGTCGACGCCGAGCGAGAGCAGGTCGTTCAGGTAGCCGGCGATCCGGGAGCGGACGTGCTCCTCGCCGGTGTCGAGGTCGGCGAGCTGGACGAGCTCGCAGTTCTGGACGTTGGCGCGGTCGCGGTAGTTGTCGCCGATGGTGGTGCGGCAGTCGTCCATGTCGGCGCCGGTGTAGATGCCGGGGTAGTCGTACTTGCGGTAGGTGCTGCCGCCGGTGCCGGTGAGGGTGGCGTTCGCGTCGGCGGGGCCGGCCATGTGGTTGATGACGGAGTCCACGACGACCTTGACGCCGGCGGCGTGGCAAGTGTCGATCATCGCCTTGAAGGCGGCCCGGTCACCGAGCCGCGAGGCGATCTTGTAGCTGACCGGCTGGTACGAGGTCCACCACTGGGAGCCCTGGACGTGCTCCTGGGGCGGGGAGACCTGGACGTATCCGTAGCCGGCGGGGCCGAGGCTGTCCGTGCAGGCCTTGGCGACCGAGTCGAAGCGCCACTCGAACAGCACGGCGGTGACGTCCTTGTCGCCGGGCGGGGACGCCTGGGCAGGGGGTGCCTGTGCGGTGAGGGTCGCGGCGGCGAGGGCGGCGGCGGCGAGCAGCGCGGCGCCGCTCGCCCGGCGTGGGGCGGCGGGCGGTCTGGCGTCGATGGCAGACATGCGGGGGCCTCCTGGCGGGAGAGGTTGGGGATTGTGGCGACCGTAGGGGCCGCCCCCGCGTGTTGCAAGACTTTGCGCAAGAGATTGCAGAATTGTTTCCGGCCGGTAGGGACCCAGATCCTCCCCAACCACCCCTCAACGGCGCCGACTTGAGCGCCGCTCCGCCGGCCCCCCGGCCCGGGCCCCGGACATGGCGGCGCCGGGACCCCGTGATCGGGGCCCCGGCGCCGGGCGGGGTCTCGGGGGTCGGCCCCGAGCTTTCAGGTGCGCAGCGGCGGCGGGGCCGTCGAGCCCCGGACCACCAGCTCCGGTTGGAAGACGTATTCGGTTCTCTGGACGGGCGTGCCGCCGACCGCCTCCAGCAGGGCGCCGACCGCGGCCGTCGCCATGGCGCGCACCGGCTGGCGGACGGTCGTCAGCGGCGGGTCGGTGAAGGCGATCAGCGGCGAGTCGTCGAACCCGACCACCGACACGTCCTCGGGGACGCGCAGCCCGCGCGCCCGGGCCGCCCTTATCACGCCGAGCGCCATGGGGTCGCTGCCGCAGACGATGCCCGTGCAGCCGCGGTCGAGGAGCGCGACGCCGGCGGCGTGGCCGCCTTCGACCGTGAACAGGGTGCGCTGGATCAGCCCCTCGGCCTCCGCCCCCGGGACGGCCGCGGTGAAGCCCTGCTCCTTGCGGGCCGACGGCACGTACCGGGTCGGCCCGATCGCGAGGCCGATCCGCCGGTGCCCGAGGGCCTCCAGGTGCCGGACGGCCATGTCGGCCGCGGCCCGGTCGTCCGGGGAGATGAACGGGGCGTTCACCTGCTCGTTGAAGCCGTTGATCATCACGAACGGCACGCCGCGGGAGGCGAGCCGCTGGTAGCGGGCCGGGTCCGCGTGCGAGTCGGCGTGCAGGCCGGACAGGAACACGATCCCGGTGACGCCGCGCGCCTCCAGCTGCTCGACGAGCTCGTCCTCGGTGGCCCCGCCGGGGGTCTGCGTGCACAGCACCGGCGTGTACCCGTGGCCCGCCAGGGCCTGTTCGATGACCTGCGCGAACGCCGGGAAGATCGGGTTGGTCAGCTCGGGTATGAGCAGCCCGACCAGCCCGTTGCTGCGGCGCTTCAGCCGGACGGGCCGCTCGTATCCGAGCAGGTCCATCGCGGCCAGCACCTTGTGCCGGGTGCCGGCCGCGACGCCCGTCTTGCCGTTGAGGACCCGGCTGACGGTCGCCTCGCTGACCTGGGCCTGCGCGGCGATGTCCGTCAGCCGGAGGGGTGTGTCCCCGCTGGTCACTCCTCCCACCACACCGCCGTGTCGGCGGGCAGAGTGCCCGGGCTTTCGAGGACGGCGCTGGCCAGCAGCACGGTGCCCGGGGCGGGCAGTGCGACCGGCTCGGCCGTGGTGTTGACGGTGCAGGTGAAGCCGCCGCGGCGGAACGCCAGGACGCCGTCGGGCGCGGGCAGCCACTCGACCGCGTCGCCCGCGCCGAGGTCGGCGCGCTCGCGGCGGATCCGCAGCGCGGCCCGGTACAGCTCCAGCGTGGAGTCGGGGTCGCCGGTCTGCGCCTCGACGCTCAGCTCGGCCCACTCGGCCGGCTGGGGCAGCCAGCTGCCGCCGTCGCCGAAGCCGTACGGGGCCTCGGTGCCCGACCAGGGGATCGGGACGCGGCAGCCGTCGCGGAAGCCGTCCTGGCCGGCCGCCCGGAAGAACGACGGGTCCTGGCGCACCTCGTCGGGCAGGTCGGTGACGTCGGGCAGGCCGAGCTCCTCGCCCTGGTAGACGTACGCGGAGCCGGGCAGCGCCAGCATCAGCAGCGTGGCGGCCCGGGCGCGGCGCAGGCCCAGCTCGCGGTCGCCCTGCTCGCGCAGCTGCGTGCCGAGGCCGGGCGGGTTCGCGAAGCGGGTGGCGTGCCGGGTGACGTCGTGGTTGGACAGCACCCAGGTGGTGGGGGCGCCGACGGGGCGCATCGCGGCGAGCGAGCCGTCGATGACCTTCCGGAGCTCCCCGGCGTTCCAGTCGGCCGTCAGGTACTGGAAGTTGAACGCCTGGTGCATCTCGTCGGGGCGGACGTACAGGGCGGTGCGCTCGACGGTCGGGGTCCAGGCCTCGGCGACGAGGACGCGGTCGCCCTCGTACTCGTCGAGGATCCGCCGCCAGGAGCGGTAGATCTCGTGGACGCCGTCCTGGTCGAAGAACGGCATGACGTCGTTGCCGAGGAGCTTCAGCTGGTCGCCGGAGCCGATGTCGGGCAGGCCGGGGGCCTTGACGAGGCCGTGGGCGACGTCGACGCGGAAGCCGTCGGCGCCGAGGTCCAGCCAGAAGCGGAGGATGGAGCGGAACTCGTCCTGGACGGCCGGGTGCTCCCAGTTGAAGTCGGGCTGCTCGGGCGCGAAGAGGTGCAGGTACCACTCGCCGTCCGGGACACGGGTCCAGGCGGGGCCGCCGAAGATGGACTCCCAGTCGTTGGGCGGGAGCTCGCCGTCCTCACCCTTGCCGGGGCGGAAGTGGAAGCGCTCGCGGAGCCGGGAGCCGGCACCCTCGCGGACGGCCTGCCTGAACCAGTCGTGCTGGTCGGAGCAGTGGTTGGGGACGAGGTCGACGATGATCCGCAGGCCCAGTTCGTGGGCGTCGCGGATCACGGCGTCGGCGTCGTGCAGGGTGCCGAACATGGGGTCGATGGCCCGGTAGTCGGCGACGTCGTAGCCCGCGTCGGCCTGCGGGGAGGCGTAGAACGGGCTGAGCCAGACGGCGTCGACGCCCAGCTCCTTCAGGTACGGCAGTCTGCTGCGGATGCCTTCGAGGTCCCCCATGCCGTCCCCGTTGGAGTCGGCGAAGCTGCGCGGATAGACCTGGTAGATCACCGCTTCTCTCCACCAACCGGGCAGGGTGCCGGTCGGGGTGTGGAGTGTTTCGGCGAGGTGCTGGGTCATGACGTCCTTGTGGGTCGGGCCGGGGGTGTGCGGGGGCGGGAGCCGGGTGGTCAGCCCTTGGTGGCGCCCGCCGTCATCCCGGCGACGAGGTGACGCTGGGCGAAGACGAAGAAGATGGCGGCGGGGATCGCGATGAGGACCGAAGCGGCCGTCATGGGTCCCCAGTTGGCGGTGTACTGCGTGACGAAGGTCTGCAGGCCGCCGGCGAGGGTGAGGTTCTCGTCGCCGACCATGAACGCGGAGGCGTACGCGACCTCTCCCCACGCGGTGATGAAGGAGTAGAAGGCCGTCACGGCGAGGCCGGGGCGGGCCAGCGGCAGGATGAGCCTCCAGAACGTGCCGAAGGGGGTGAGCCCGTCGACGCGGCCGGATTCGTCGATCTCCGCGGGGATGGTGTCGAAGAAGCCCTTCATCATCCAGGCGCAGAAGGGCACCGCGATGGTGAGGTAGGTGATGATCAGGCCGACGGGCTGGTTGAGCAGTCCGAGCTGTCCCATGAGGTTGTAGAGCGGGACGATGAGGATGGCCATGGGGAACATCTGCGTGATGAGCAGGGTCCACATCAGGGGCTTCATGCCGGGGAACCGGAACCGGCTGACGGCGTAGCCGGTGGTCGCGGCGATGAACACGCCGAGGACGGTGGTGATGCCGGCGACGAGGAGGGAGTTGCCGAACCAGGTGAAGAAGGAGGTCTCCTCCACCAGGTAGCGGTAGTTCTCCAGGGTGGGGTCCTTGACGAAGTCCGTCGTGATCGCGTGCTGGGCGGGCTTGAGCGAGGTCAGCAGGACCCACAGCACGGGGAACACGGCGATGACGGCGGCGGCGGCGAGCGTCGCGTGGAGCCCGAAGGAGGCGAGCGGCGAGCGCTGCCCGCGCGGGCGGACCTTCCCGGGGGCCTTGCCGGGGGTCGCGGCGGTCGTCCCGGCCTCGGTCGGGGCCGTGGTCGTGGAGGCGGCCATGGTCACCACACCTCTCCCTGCTTGCGCAGCGCGCGCCGGTAGACCAGCGCGAAGATCATGAGGAGGGCGAGGATGAGCACGCCCCAGGTCGCGGAGCCGGCGAAGTCGCGCGGGCTCGACACGAAGGCCTCGCGGAAGGCCTGGGTCACCAGGATCTCGGTGGAGTCGCCCGGTCCGCCCCGCGTCAGCAGGAAGATCACCGGGAACATGTTGAAGGTCCAGATGGTGGAGAGCAGGATCACCGTCATGCTGACCGAGCGCAGGCCGGGCAGGGTGATGTGCCGGAAGCGCTGCCAGGTGGTGGCGCCGTCCATCTCGGCGGCCTCGTACAGCTCGCCCGGGATGGACTGCAGGCCGCCGAGGAGCGCGACCATCATGAAGGGGATGCCGAGCCACACGTTGACGGTGATCACCGAGAGCTTCGCCCAGGTGGGGTCGTCGAGCCACGGGATCGCGGCGATGCCGCCGCCGTCGAGGAGCTTGTTGAGGATGCCGTTGTCGCGGTTGAAGAGGAACCGCCAGGCGAAGACGGAGACGAAGCCGGGGACGGCCCAGGGCAGGATGAGCGCCATGCGGTAGAAGGCGCGGCCCTTGAAGTCGCGGTTCAGCATGTTCGCCAGGGCGAGGCCGAGCGCGAAGGTGACGGTCACGCACGCGACGGTCCACACCACCGTCCACACCAGCCGCTGCCAGAACACCGGGTCGCTCAGCACGGCCGTGTAGTTGTCGAGTCCGACGAACGTGTACGTGGCCTCGATGTGGTTGGCGCCGATCGTGCGGGCGACGTTCCGCTCGTTGGCGTCGGTCAGCGACAGGTAGACGCCGCGGACGAGCGGCCAGCCGATGATGATGCCGAGGACGAGCACGACCGGGGCGATCATCGCCCAGGCGTACCAGTGCGTGGCGAAAGCACGCTTGAGCCCGCCGCGGTTCGCGGCGCGCTGGGGCCCGTCAGTCCTGCGGCTCCGGCCGCGGGCGACGTCGCTCTCGTCGCCCGCGGCCTTCGCCACAGACTGGCTGGTGTGAGCAGCCATGGTCTTGTTTACTTCCAGCCCTTGAGGATCTTGCGGAACTCGGCGCCGGCGGCCTTGGCCGCGTCCTCGGGGCTCGACGCCCCGGTGATCGCCTTCGTGTACTCGACCTTCAGCGGCTCGAAGAGGGAGCCGTTCTCCGGGATCCAGGCGCGCTCGACGGCCTTGTCGACGGCCGGCTTGAAGAACTGGACCATCTCGCTGGACTTGACGTCGGGCTGCTCGTAGGCGGCGGTCCGGGTCGGGAGCAGGCTGAGCTCCTTGGCGGACTGGACCTGCACGTCCTGCGAGGTCATGTACTCGACGAAGGCGTGCGCGGCGGCGCGGTTCTTGGAGCCGGCGTAGACGGCGAGGTCGTGGCCGCCCTGCGGGGCGCCGGCCTTGACGGAGCCGGCCGGGACGGCGGCGACGCCGAGGTTCGACTTGTCCTTGAACTGCTCGCCGGCGTAGCTGTCGGCGACGGCCCACGGGCCGTTGATCATCATGGCGGCCTCGCCGGACTTGAAGGCCGTCTGCATGTTGTTCCAGCCGTCGGTGGCGTTGGTGATCGCCGCGCCGGAGGTGACGAGGTCGCGGGCCGTCTTGAAGGCCTTGACGCCGGCCTCGTTGTCGACGGTGACCGTCTTGTTCTTCGCGTCGACCAGGTCGCCGCCCTCGCCGTAGATCAGCGGGAGGAACCAGTAGGAGTCGTCGCCGCGCAGGTACAGGCCGGCCTTGCCGGTCTTCGCCTTGATCGCGGCCGAGGCGGCCTTCAGCTCCTCCAGGGTCTTGGGGGGCTGGACGCCGGCGTCGGCGAGCATCTTCTTGTTGTAGAAGAGGCCGAGGGTGTCGATGACCTGCGGGACCGCGTAGGTCTTGCCCTCGTACTTGCCGCTGGCGGCGGCCTGGGGCAGGAACTCGGCGTCGATCTTCTTCGCGGTCTCGGCGGGGACCTCGTCGAGGTAGCCGAGGGAGGCGAAGTCCGCGACCCAGCCGACGTCGGCGCGGATCACGTCCGGGGCCTCGGCGCCGCTGCTGAAGGCGTTCTTCACCTTGTTCTGGGCGTCGCCGTAGGGCACGTTGACGTACTTGACCGTGACCTTGGGGTGCTTCGCCGTGAACGCCTCGGCGATCTTCTGGAAGCTCGCCTTTTCGGCATCGTTCGAGGTGTCCCACCACGTGACCGTGCCGGAGAGCTCCCCGCCCGCCTTGGTCGCGCCGCCGTCGTCCTTGGTGTCACCGCCGCAAGCCGTCGCCGCGAGCGCCAGGGTCGCGACCAGCGCGGTGGCCGCTATGCCACGCCGCATATGAACTCCTTCGATGATCCCGGCCGCGCCCTCGCGGTCCCGAGTTGCAGGGAACGTAACAAGCCTGAAAGCTGACCGAAAGAGCTTGCGGCAATTTTCTGCAAGCCCGGGGGATCGTTACATCCGCGTGTCCGGACGGTTGCCGCACCTTGCTGGCCGATCGAACGTCCTTCGGGTCGTCAGGCCCGCAACCAGGGGCGGTGTCGCCGCGTTGACCCCGGTATGACCCATGAGCTGACCGCCCCCCGGCTTGCAAGCGCTTCCAGCAAGACCACCGAAAGCGTCGGCTGGTGGCGCGATGCCGTCATCTACCAGGTGTACGTCCGCTCCTTCGCGGACAGCGACGGCGACGGCGTCGGGGACCTCCGCGGGGTGCGCTCCCGGCTGCCGCACCTGGCCCGGCTGGGCGTGGACGCGGTGTGGCTGACCCCCTTCTACGTCTCCCCGCAGGCCGACGGCGGCTACGACGTCGCCGACTACCGGGCCGTCGACCCACTCTTCGGGGACCTCCCGGACGCCGACGAGCTGGTCCGGGCCGCCCACGCGCTGGGCCTGCGGGTCATCGTCGACGTGGTGCCCAACCACACCTCCGACCGCCACCCCTGGTTCCGCGAGGCGCTCGCCGAGGCCCCCGGCGGCCCGGCCCGCGCCCGCTACCACTTCCGCCCGGGCCGCGGCCCCGGCGGGATGGTGCCGCCCAACGACTGGGAGTCCGTCTTCGGCGGCCCCGCCTGGACGCGCGCCGCCGGCGGCGAGTGGTACCTGCACCTGTTCGCCCCGCAGCAGCCCGACCTGAACTGGGAGCACCCGGAGGTCGCCGAGGAGTTCGCCTCCGTCCTGCGGTTCTGGCTCGACCTCGGCGTCGACGGCTTCCGCGTGGACGTCGCCCACGGCATGGTCAAGGCCCCCGGCCTGCCCGACATCGGCCGCGGCGCCCAGGCCACCCTGATCGGGACCGAGCCGCTGCCGTTCTTCGACCAGGACGGCGTCCACGACATCCACCGCTCCTGGCGCCGCCTCCTGGACGAGTACGGCGGCGAGCGGATCGGCGTCGCCGAGGCCTGGGCGCCGACCTCGGAGCGCCTGGCCCTGTACGTCCGCCCCGACGAGATGCACCAGGCCTTCAACTTCCGGTTCCTGAACTGCCCCTGGGACCCGGCCCTGATGCGGACCGTGATCGACGAGTCGCTCGCCGCGACCGCCGCGGTCGGGGCCACCACCACCTGGGTCCTCTCCAACCACGACGTCGTCCGGCACGTCACCCGCTACGGCGGCGGCCCGCAGGGCCTGGCCCGGGCGCGGGCCGCCGCCCTGCTGATGCTGGCGCTGCCCGGGTCGGCGTACCTCTACCAGGGCGAGGAGCTCGGCCTGCCCGAGGTCGCCGACCTGCCCGCCGAGGTCCGCCGGGATCCGGCGTTCCTGCGCACCGCCGGGCAGGACGGGCTGCGCGACGGCTGCCGGATCCCGCTGCCCTGGTCAGGGCAGGAGCCCCCGTACGGCTTCGGCCCGGCCGGGAGCTGGCTGCCACAGCCCCGGGACTGGGCGGGCCTGAGCGTCGCCGCGCAGACCGGCGACCCGCACTCCACCCTGGAGCTGTACCGGGCCGCCCTGGAGCTGCGCCGCGCCCTGCCGGGCCTCGGCTCCCCGGACGCCGGCCCGCTGGAGTGGCAGCCCTCCCCGGAGGGGGTGCTCCTCTTCACCCGGCCCGGCTTCGCCTGCACCCTCAACGGGCGGGGCACGGTGGTGGAGCTGCCGTCGCCGGGACGCCCCGTCCTCTCCAGCGCCCCGGTGGAGACGGACGGCCGCTCGGTCCGGCTGCCCCAGGATTCGTGCACCTGGTGGGCTTTGTGACGTGGGACCGGTACAGTCCAATCCCGTGACCGCACGGCTTGCCGACATCGCAGCCCAGGCGGGGGTCAGCGAAGCCACAGTCAGCCGCGTGCTCAACGGCAAGCCCGGTGTGGCCGCAGGCACCCGCGAGTCCGTGCTGGCCGCGCTCGACATGCTCGGCTACGAGCGGCCCGTGAAGCTGCGGCAGCGCAGCGCGGGCCTCGTCGGGCTGATAACCCCCGAGCTGGACAACCCCATCTTCCCGGCGCTGGCCCAGGTCATCGGCCAGGCGCTGACCCGCCAGGGGTACACGCCCGTCCTCGCGACGCAGACCCCCGGCGGGTCCACCGAGGACGAGCTGACCGAGATGCTCGTCGACCGCGGCGTCTCCGGGATCATCTTCGTGTCCGGCCTGCACGCCGACACCACCGCCGACACCGGCCGGTATGACCAACTTCGTGCGCAGGGCGTACCATTCGTCCTGATCAACGGCTTCTCCGAGAAGGTCCAGGCCCCCTTCGTCTCCCCCGACGACCGGGCGGCGATGCAGCTGGCCGTCACCCACCTGACCGCGCTCGGCCACACCCGTATCGGGCTGGCCGTCGGCCCCAAGCGGTTCGTGCCCGTCCTCCGCAAGATCGAGGGCTTCCGCCTCGGGATGAAGGAGCGCCTCGGCCTCGACGAGGACGCCGTCGAGGAGCTGATCCAGCACTCCCTGTACTCCCTGGAGGGCGGGCAGGCCGCCGCGACCTCGCTCATCGCCCGCGGCTGCACCGCCGTCGTCTGCGCGAGCGACATGATGGCGCTCGGCGCGATCCGGGCCGCCCGCCAGCAGGGCCTGCGGGTCCCGCAGGACGTCTCCGTGGTGGGCTTCGACGACTCCCCCCTGATAGCGTTCACCGACCCGCCGCTGACGACCATCCGCCAGCCCGTACAGGCCATGGGACAGGCCGCCGTGCGGACGCTGCTGGAGGAGATCGGCGGCACGCCGGCGCCCCACACCGAGTTCGTGTTCCTGCCCGAGCTGGTGGTCCGCGGGTCCACCGCGTCCGGCCCCGGGCAGACCAGGGTCCCGTCTCGTCCTGAAGGCTGAGCGGCTGCGGCAAGGATGCTCCCGCGGGATGATCGAAGGCGGGAAGGCATCTGGCAAACTCTCGTCCCATGGCTGAAGCGAGCGTGAAGACACTGGAAACCCGGACGGATGTCTCGACGCCCGCCGCCGTCGACGCGGCGCCGCCGCCGCAGACCCGGGCCGACCTCCTCACCCGCCTCCGCGCGCCCCGCAGGCCTCGGATCTGGTTCGAGATCCTCCTCATCGCGGTCAGCTACTGGACGTACTCGCTCATCCGGAACGCGGTGCCCGAGCAGAAGGCCGTCGCCCTCGCGAACGCCGACTTCCTGTGGCGCCTGGAGCAGGCCCTCGGCATCGCCGTGGAGAAGACCGTCAACCACACCGTGAACTCGGTGACGTGGCTGGTCGTGGGCATGAACTACTACTACGCCACCCTCCACTTCGTGGTGACCCTCGGCGTCCTCGCCTGGATCTACCGCCGGCACCCGGGCCGGTACGCGCCGACCCGCCTCGTGCTCTTCGCGACGACCGGCGTGGCCCTCGTCGGCTACTACTTCTACCCGCTGGCCCCGCCGCGGCTGATGGAGACCGAGAACTTCATCGACACGGTCCTCGTCCACCACACCTGGGGCTCGATGGCCTCCGGCAACCTCAAGAACATGTCGAACCAGTACGCCGCGATGCCGTCCATGCACATAGGGTGGTCGCTCTGGTGCGGACTGACGATCTGGGCGGTGGCGACCGTCCCGTGGGCCCGCGTGCTGGGCCTCCTCTACCCGACGGCGACGCTCGTCGTCATCGTCGCCACCGCCAACCACTTCTGGCTCGACGCGGTGGGCGGCATGATCTGCCTCGCCTTCGGCTACACGGTCTCCCGCGCCTGGTACGGCGACATGCCGCACCGGCTGCCCCGCCACCCCCTCCACACCGGCCCGCACCCGGCCACGGCCGCCCTGGCGAACCGGTTCCGCGGACAGCGCACCTGACCCCTCCGGGCCCCTACTGCTGCCCGAGGGCCATCCACTTCTGCGGGAAGGCGAGCGGCTCGAAGCCGTGCCGGGCGTACACCTCGTGCGCGTCGGCGGTGGCGAGGAGGATCCGGCGCAGCCCGAACGGCTCCAGGTGCGCCCGCACCGCCGCGACCAGCGCCCCGCCGAGGCCCTTGCCGCGCACGCCCGGGTCGACGTACACGTCGCACAGCCACGCGAAGGTGGCCCGGTCGGTGACCACCCGGGCGTACGCCGCCTGCTCGCCCGAGGCGCTGTCGTACACCCCGAAGTTCAGCGAGCCGGCGATGGCGGCCTCCTGCTTCTCCCGGCTGCGGCCCAGCGCCCAGTAGGCGTCCTCGGACAGCCACCGGTGGATCCGGGCCACGTCGAGGCGGGAGGGGTCGGCGGAGATCTCGTACCCGTCGGGCAGCGCTTCAATGCTCATCGCGCCATCCAAACAGGCCGCGCAGGCGCGGGGCAGGGGATATCCCGGTATCCGAGACGGGCTCGGGTCCCGGGCCCGTGAGCCAGGGGAGGACTGCCGGCGGGGTCGCGTCGGGGACGGTCCCGGTGATCCGGGTCAGGGCCTCGGCGAGGGCGCGGGTGAAGTCGTCGTCCACCAGGATCCGCTTCCGCTCCCACGGCTCCCGGACCCTCTCCTCCCGATCCAGCAGCCGCACCAGCACCGGCACCGCCGCGGTGGCGGCCGGACCGATCGCACCCAGGTGCCGGACCGCGGCCGGTGTGGGGTGGGCGGGGTGGCCGTCGAAATCCGGGTCAACGTCCGCGAGGAGCATCGGCACCGCCGGCTCGGGATCGCCCGTGATCCGCCACCAGGCGTGCGCGGCCGCGACCCGGGTCCAGCCGCCCGGCGAATCCGTCAGCGCCCGCACCGCGTCGGCGTGCCCGGCGGCGGCCGGGCCGAGGTCCGCAAGGTACGGCAGGCTGCGGCTGCCGCGCCCCGCCGCGAGATCGGCGGCGCAGGCACGTCGGAGAAGGGCGTCGTCGCCGGTGGTGCGCCAGTGCGCCCAGGCGGCCATGCGGACCCCGTGCCAGGCGCAGGCGGCCTCCGGGCCGTACGGGCCCTCCGGGCGCACGGCGCCCGCCGCGAACCCCGCCAGCCGCCCCGCGGCCGCGGCGGCCGAGGGCCCGATCCGACCGAGGACACGGGCGGCGTCGTAGGCGCACCTGGCCTCCAGGTGCGGGATGACCTCGGGGACGGCCGGGGCGGCGGCTGCGCCCAGGTCGGCGAGGACGCGGAGCAGGTCGGGGGTCGACAAACGGGTGTGCCGCAGCTCGGCCCGCACCAGCGGGAGCAGGTCGGCGGCGGGCAGCGCGGCGAGCGGACGCGCGTCGATGAGGAACCAGTCCGCGCCGGACAGGTTCCGCAGGGCGGGCATCGCCCGCGCATCGCCCGTCCCGGCCAGGGCGAGGGCGAGCATCTGGACGTCCCACTGGGATGCGTTGCCCGCCCCGAGGTGACCGCGTCCGAGGCGGCGGGCGAGGCGGTCGGCGTGCGGGGCGAGGGCGAACCGGGCCTGCATGAGCGCGTCCCTGGCCCTCCACCGGTCCTCGGGTGGGCCGCAGGCCACCTCGACGACCGCCGCCCAGGCGGCCGGATCCGGCCGCCGCTCGCGGAGGACGGCCTGCACGGCCGCCTCCGCGCCACGGGGCTCGCGAAGCCGTCTAAACAACGGCGGATGCCAGGAACCCCGCCCAGGCGGCCGGAGCCACGGCGAGCCGACCGCCGTCGGGGACCTTGGAGTCCCGGACGAGGACGGTGCCGGTGAGGTGGGCTACCTCGACGCACTCATTGCTGTTGCTGGCGCTGTAGCTGCTCTTGGTCCAGGCGACTTCGACGCATGCGGGCCCGTCGTTCGTGCTGTAGCTGCTCTTGACCCACGTCAAGGTGGAGAGGCTCTCGGCCGACGGCTTGATGCTCATGTCTCCCCTAGTAGCTTCTCGATGAACGTGAGCGATTCGCGAGGTGTCAGTGCCTGTGCTCGGATCATGCCATAGCGCATGTCCAGGATCTGAACCTCTTTCGGCTGGGTGATCAAGCGGCTCACCAGCTGGACTTCGTTGTGGCCGACTGTCGTTCCGTCCCTGAGACGCATGAGTTGGAGCGACCCGGCAAGTCCCGCGTGCTCCTCAACAGCCGTCGGCATCACCTGGATTTCCACGTTGCGCAGGCTGCCGACGGTCAACAGGTGTTCGAGCTGGCGACGCAACACCATCCTGCCCCCGATCGGACGTCGCAGCACAGTCTCTTCCTGCACAACCGTGAGGAGCGGCGCCGGTTGTGCCTGGATGACGTTCTGCCGGGCCAGGCGAGCCATCACCAGGCGATCAACCTGGTCCTCCGAGTACGCCGGTCGCCTCATGCCGTAGAGGGCACGCGCATACTCCTCGGTCTGGAGCAGCCCCATCACCACACCGCAGTCGTAGGCCCCGATCTCAACCGCCTTCGCCTCCAATTCGGCCAGATCGCGCACCTTCTTGGGATAGCGGGCCTTTTCCACGTCGGCCTTCATCGCCGCGATTTTCCCGCCCGCCCCAAGGACCTCGTCCGCCTTGTCCAGGAACTCCGGGCGGGGAATGCGGGTGCCGCGTTCGATCTTGTAGATGAGGTTCGGGCCGTATCCCATCCGCTGGCCGAACTTGGCACGGTCGAGGCCGGCGGACTCGCGCCACATTTTCAACTGGCGCCCCAGCGCGGCGATCACCGCCCCCGATTCGTCCTCCGGGTCGAGTTCCCAGCTCGACTCGTCGGCGCCGTCTGTGTTCACTTCCCACCTCCGCGGGGACCGTCAGGACAGCACACAACTGCCTTGGACAGCAGCCGTACACAGCCGCCTCGGCACTGTTCAGGTTACGCAGGGGCGGCCACGCTGAGTCACGTGAATCAGGAAATCTCCCTCGTCGCGACCCTCCCCGCGACCCCGCGCGGCGCTCGTGCCGCACGCGCCCTCACCGTCTCCCAACTACTGGAACATCGACTTCCGTTCGCGGACGCGGCGCAGGTCGTCGCCGAGCTGGCCGCGAACGCGGTGACGCACGGGAGGGTGCCGGGGCGCGGGTTCCGGCTGCGACTGCGGACGGGGCCCGGGCCTACGCTGCGTATCGAGGTGTCGGACACCCGCGCCGAGGCGGCCCCGCCGTGCGAGCCGTCCGTTCCGGCCGCGGCGGCGGAATCCGGGCGGGGGCTGCTGCTGGTGTCCGAGCTCGCCTCGCGGTGGGGCGTTGAGCGGGGGCCGCTTCCACTGAAAACGGTCTGGGCGGAAATGAATTTCGGCGGGCCGCTTTCACCGGATCGAGGTTCTCACGTCCCGATGGGCCGGGTTTCGGTGGCGCACGACGCTAAGTGAACTAACCGAAGGTAAAACAACCTCCCCCTCCCCCTCTCACCCGTTCGGGTGAATCGCCCAAACCCCCGGCGGGCGCACCAGTTCCCGGTGCACGCTTTCCTCACAACCCCCAGAAACGCGTTCGACCCTCGACCGGGACTTCCATCCCGAACCGAGGGCTCGACCACGGCGGAAGAGAGCACCTTCCCCATGACTGACGGGCCCGGCAAGTGACCGTGCATCTCGCCGCGGGCGCTCCGAGACACCCGCGGGAGGGGACGGTTCTCGGCGGCGCGGGGGAGCCGCGGCGCCCCTCGCTACGTCCCTCGTCCACCGGGTGGCTTCGACGAGGGCGGGGAGCTGGTCGGGGCGGACGTCGGCGCCCAGCCGAAGCGCCGTCCAGTCCTGGGCCTTGAGCAGGTTGGCCAGGTGGGGGTGAAGCACGCAGACCCAAGGTCTTCTCGTGTCGGGAGACACGCAGGCCATGACACATCACAAATTCGTCACTGTGGCGAGAATTATGCCCCCGTTGCCCGTTTCCGAGGAAGAACGCCCTGGTCAGGCAACTACGTTGCTCCTCTCGTACCTAGATCATCGGGTACTCGCAGAAGGACCGAGGACGTATGGCTACTCGCTTCTCCGCGGCAAGACGCCGCGGAAGAGGGCCCTGGGGGACAACCCACTGGATAGCGGGCGGAGCGGCACTCATCGTGACCGCCACCCTCATCCAGAGCTCGCACCCGGCAGACGCCGCCGCGGCCCCGGCCGCCGCGGCCAAGCCCAGCGCCGTGACCGAAGAACTCAACCTCGCGCGCGCCCGGGTGGCCGCGCGGACGGCGGGCCACCGCGTGGAGGCGGTCTCCGAACGGTCCGAGACCTCCACCACGTGGGTGAACCCGAACGGCACGCTCACCACCGAAGTGGCTGCCGGGCCGATCCGCTTCTACGACCAGCAGGCACGCGGCTGGCGCGCCGTCGACGTGACCCTGGGCCACGGCCCGGACGGGTTCGTGGCGTCCAAGGCTCACCCGCAGGGCCTGAAGCTGGCCGCCGGCACCCTTCCGCGGATGGTCAAGGCCGCGCCGCAGGCAGCTCCGTCGGTCAACTACATCACCACCGACCTCGTCACCCTCGGCGAGGGTGACCAGCAGATCACCCTCAAGTGGAAGGGCGCCCTACCGTCCCCGAAGCTGGACGGTGCACGAGCCGAGTACGCAAACGCCGTCCCCGGCGGTGACGTCGTCATCGAGGCCACACGTGGCGGCTTCGAGCAATTTGTGGAACTGAAGCAGCGCCCGGCCGGTGAGAACTACTCGTACACCTTGCCCCTGGTGGCCAAGGGCCTGAAGGTGCAGCAGCAGGCCGACGGCAGCGTGCAGTTCACCGACCGCAGGAGCAAGAAGACTGCGGTCATGCCGGCGCCGGTGATGTGGGACGCCACCGTCGATCCGGTCTCGGGCGAGCACACCCGCAGAGTGCCCGTGGCGATGAAGGTCGTCCAAGGCAAAGGCACGGTCGACCTGGTCGTCACCCCGGACGCGAAATTCCTGGCGGACCCGGCCACCAAGTACCCGGTGACCGTGGACCCCTCCACCTCCGCGCTGGGCAACGTCTTCGACACCTACGTCCAGCAGGGCGAGACCGTCGACTGGTCAGGCGACACCGAGCTCGACCTCGGCAACCCCGGCACCAAGAACGCGAACGGCACCTTCCGCACCGCACGCTCGTTCATCACGTGGAACACGGCGCCGATCGCGGACGCGCTGGTCTCCGACGCCAAGCTGTCCCTCTGGAACTTCCACTCGGGTAACATCGACTGCATCGCGCAGCCGTGGGAGGTCTGGGACTCCGGCACCCCCAGCACCGCGTCGCGCTGGACGAACCAGCCCGCCATGCGCACCAAGTACGCCACCTCCACCGAAACCCGTGGCAACCCCGGCTGCGGCTCGGCACCGGACGGCTGGATCAACGCCGACGTGACCACCCTCGTCCAGACGTGGGCGTCCGCGAAGGCGCCGCTGTCCAGCATGGGCCTGCGCGCCGCGTCGGAGTCGGTTGTCGGGCAGTGGAAGCGCGTCAATTCGGCGAACGCCGCCTCCAACCCGCCGAAGCTGACGGTGACGTACAACTACCGTCCGCAGACCGGCACCAAGCAGGAGGCTGGTCCTCCGTTCGTCCAGGACAAGACTCCCGCCTGGCGCGTCGAGACGACGACGCCGACCCTGCGCGACACGTTCGCGGACAAGGACGGCGACACGGTCAACGGCACCTTCCAGATCTTCGACGCCGCCACCAACACCCAGGTCGGCAACACCCTGGTGTCGCCGTTCGTCCCGGCCGGCACCCCCGCGTCGGTCGTCGTACCGGCGGGCGTGCTCCAGCACGGGCGCACGTACCGGTTCCGTACCTCGCCCTACGACGGCACGCACTACAGCAACAGCTGGTCACCCTGGTCCAACTGGACCACCTTCACCGTCAGTCCGCTGCCCGATGCTCCGCAGGACATTCAGGCGGGCGCGCAGCAGACGCTGACGCCCATCCTGTCCGCGGTCGTCACTACTTCGGCGCAGACCCGTGTGAGCGCCGAGTTCTCGCTGAAGGACGCGGCCGGGAATCTCGTCCCCAATCTCCCGCTGCCTTCCGTATGGGTTGAAAGCGGCACTCGGGCCTCCCTGCAAATCCCCGAGGGCAGGCTCGCGGACGGTGCGAGCTACCGCTGGTCGGTACGGGCCTGTGACAGCGTCGGCTGCTCACCCTGGTCAGCCGAGCAGAGCCTGACCATCCGCCTCCAGCCGTTGCCTTCGTTGCCGGCCACACAGTCCCTGGCTCTCACCGGCACCGCACTCGCGGGCACGTCCGCCCCGACCGACTGTGACACACCCGGCTGCGCCCCGCCGCCGACCGGGCAGCTCCGGATCGGTACTGCGGACGGACATCTGTGGGCGACGCACCTGAAGGCGGACCTCTCCGCGCTCCCGCCGGGAGCCCGGGTCACTTCCGCCAAGCTGTCACTGTCCAGGGCCGACTGCACCACCCAGTGCGTGGCGCAGAAGCCGAGCGCGTACGAGCTCTCCACTGCCTGGACCGCGGCACAAAGCGGCAAGGATCTCCTGACGGCCGCGGGCAACGACAGCTACGTCTCCGACCTCGCGCTGGCCGAGGTCGACTTCGGCATGCTGGTGCAGTCCTGGCTCGACCGCGGCGGGAACGAGGGACTGGCCCTCACCGTCCCCGGCACGGCGGCCGGAGCGGCGTACCACTCGGCCGCGGCGGCGGACCCCACCCTGCGTCCAAAGCTGACAGTCGAGTACCTGCCGCCGACCGCTCCCGGCGTTGTCAGCGACATCGTCACCACCCCGGGTGACACCGGCCTGCTCGCCACCTGGAACGCCCCGCTCGACGGTGGGGCGACCGGTGACGTCACCTATGTGGCGACGGCTGAGAAGAGCGACGGTACGGTGGTGGGCACCTGGGAGGGCACGGAGCTGCGCACGGTTTTCGGCGGGCTGGACAACGTGACCTCCTACCGGGTTTCGGTGACAGCGAAGAATGCCGTCGGTAGCGGCCCGGTGTCCCGATCCGCACTGGCGCAGGGTGCCTCCGTAGCCGGGGGCAGCACGCCGTACAAGGACTATGTCCAGGCCTACTTGAGCGCCCGGAACAAGGTCATGACGGGGGTTAGCGCCACCACGGCCGAGGCTGCGGCCGAGTCTCCGCACGGAACAGTCTTCGGTCCGGTCCTCGACGTGCAGGAGGCCTCGCTCATTGGGGAGCTCGTGGCGCTGGAAACGCAAAGCCAGGCATACGTGGGTGCCTCTTCGGCTCTGACGGACATCATGATTGCCGATGGTGGGGCCGCCCGCGTGCTGGTTCGCGCCACTGTCATCCAGACGATGACCCTGCGGGTCAACGGCGTCGACGAGGTGTCGGAGGAGCGGCGGGCCAAGCGGTTCGTGTTCAACGTCTCGGGCGGGGCGGTGAAGCTCGAGAGCGAATCCGACGACAGCGAGGCGGGGCAGAAGCTGTCTCCCACGGCTGCTGCGGGAGCCCAGGTGGCCGCTACCCCGGCCGACACCACGGGCGTGCCGACCGATGGCGCAGAGACCATCCTCCTGGGTGGGGACGGGTTCCCCGTGTCGGACCCCGTTGCGGCAGGTGCCCTCTCGGCTTCCTACGTCAACGGGTCGGGCACCGCGAGCTGGGCCTGGAACAACGCCGGCCGGATCCCGAGGGAGTATGGTCGCAACGACTGCACGAACTTTGTGTCCAAGGCCCTCTACAACGGTGGCGGCATGAAGATGCGCCATTGGGCGTACTGGCAGGACCGTGCCTGGTGGCGGAACACCTCCTGGATGGCGTGGAAGAAGAACAGCCACACCTGGTCAGGGGCCCAGAATCTGTTCACGCACATGTTGAACTACCGCCAGCCCGGTTACGTCAACCGTGCGTACAATCTTCGGGCCGGGGACATCCTGTTCTTCAGCTGGAAGAAAGATAACGGTGTGTTCAATCACGCGGCGGTCGTGACCGGTAACAATCACGGCGTCGTCCGTGTTGCCCAGCACGGCTACAGCGCCCATGACACCCTCCAGGGGATCATGGCCCGCCACAGGACCGGTCCCAATCCGATCGTCCAGGTCGGCGCACTTCGGCCGAGGTCTCGATGAGGCCAGGACCGGCCTTGCGGGCTGTGGCAGCTTCCGTGCTGGCCGTCGGCATGCTGACCGCCTGCTCCTCGGCCTACGATGCCGAAGACGTGGCGTACGCCGGTGACTACGGCAGCCACCCGCCGCTCGGCGTGGTCGGATACCCGTCCACGGGATCCCTGGGCATCACCCAGCAGGTGGTGTGGCGCATCGCCGACGGCAAGGTGGGCGAGCTGGCGTCCCTGGCCGACAAGGACGGCAACGGCGCTTCTGAGAAGACTGCCGAGAACTGGATCACGGCATTCGGCAAGGGCGCCCGCGGCAAGGTGACCGCGGAGTTCTACGACGAGGGCTCGCTCCGGCAGGAAGTCGTGCTCTATCTGCACGAGACCGACCAGATCAAACAAATCCAGGTCCGGGCCACCAGCGCAAAAGGCAAGGACATCTGGCGTGTGATCATGGACGAGCCCTCCCCTGAGGAGGCCACCGCCCTGCACCCGTGGGTGCCGAAGAAACCCGGCGAACTCGGTTCGAAAACCGTACGGTGAGCTGATCCGAGCAAGTCTTGAACAAGGGCGTCGCCTGCGCGGGAAACCGCGTGGGCGGCGCCCCTTCGCGGTACCGCTGCTGCACCTTGTCTTCGCCGTTCCTCGCGGCCACGCGCCTCGACCCCGAGGCAACCCTCGCAAGGCGTGGCTGGTGTTCGTCCAAGTCCTCTGCGTGGACTGGCTCGACCGGGAGATCTGCCACCGCGCCGAACTGCGGGACGCCTGCATCGGCGCCGTCGTCGGCGCGCTCCGCCCCCTCCTCCCCTCCGGACTGCCCGGCGCGGCCGACTCCTAGTACTCCAGTGTGACTTCGCGATCTTGTCGCGGACCCGGCTGCGAACGGGTACGGCCACCGCGTGATCATCAAGGGTCGTGTGGACTCATGACGATCGTGCGGTGGCCGCAGGTCACAGCATAGACGGCGTCCGATGGCGGGCGATGTCCGAGCAGGCCATGGCCCGGATCGCGGGCCGGTTCAGCCGAGTTGAACCGCGGAGGACGGCCCGTGCCTATCTGCTCGGGCTGCTGTCACATGCCGAGCGGAAGAACTGCTGGCAGCTGGCCGAACAGGCCGGATTGGCCCGGCCGGGCCCGATGCAGCGGCTGCTGCGCTACGCCCGCTGGGACGCCGACGCTGTACGCAACGACATCCGTGCCTACGCCGTCGAACACCTCGGCGCCCAGGGCGCGGTGCCGGTCGTGGACGAGAGCGGCTTCGTGAAGAAAGGCCGCGCCTCGGCGGGCGTCCAGCGCCAGTACACCGGCACCGCCGGGCGCATCGAGAACTCCCAGGTCGGGGTCTTCCTCGCCTACACCACCAGCCGGGGACGGGCCCTGATCGACCGCCGCCTCTACCTGCCCGAACAGTCCTGGTGCACCGATCCCGAACGCCGCCGGGCGGCCGGAATACCCGACGAAGTCCGCTTCGCGACCAAGCCCCGCCTGGCCGGGAGGATGATCGCCGCTGCCCTGGACGCCGGAGTGGAGGCACCAGGCAACAGCCCGACGCAGCCACTACCGACGGCGATCCGCCGACAGACCTGCTGGATAGATCACGAAACCGCACTGGAGTACTAGCCGGGGGGCCGGCGGGTGGGATCGGGAGTGACTGGCGTTCCGGTGACGGCGTCGAGGAAGACGTCGGGCTGGGGGGAGCCTTCGGGCATGCCGACCATCCATACCGGCCGCCATGTACCGCTGATCTTCTGTGCGAGGAGGACCGCGGCGGTCGGGGTGCGGCCGGTGTGCTCACGGGCGCGGGTCTCGGCCGTTTCACGGTTGAGGACCGGGGCAGGCATGGCGGGGTCTGGTTCGGGGATGCACGAGACATGCAGGATGCGGCCGGTTGAGGTGACGGCGAGGTCGAGGCGCATCGGGAGCATGACCCCGTTGGCGTGCCTGCGGTAGGTGAGTTCGTACACGGTGCGGGGACTGTTGCCGAGCGGCTGAGTGGTGAGGGTGCTCCCCCGGACTTGGTCGGGAAACCAGGTCTCGGCGAACGTCTTCCCGGTGGCGGTTGCGTCGGCGGCGGTGAGGGTGCCAGGTTCGGCCTCGTTGTTGCGGGCCTTGATGCTGGTCAGGGTGCGGTCCGGCCACACGCCGTCGATGGTGCCGCTGTCGGATTGGAAGGCGAGGATCCACCGGCCGTCGCGGTGTTCGGTGTGGATGCCGCTGTTCTGCTGGTTGGGGCCGAACGCTGCGGTGGATACTTCGCCCATCCACTGGACGGCTTCCTCTGTGGCGGCGACCCGAGTGGCCGTTTCTCGGTCGGAAGCGACGGCGTCGCGGGTGTCGGGTGTCCAGATCGCGAGGACGGCGGTGAGGAGCACGGATCCGGCGGCCGCGGTGATCGTGGAGAGGGCGGCATCACGTTTCCAGCGCAGGGCAAGGGAATCCCCGGCGGCGAGCAACCACACGAGAGCGGCTGCGGTGCCGATGACGGCCCCGGCGGAGTTCATGACGAGGTCGGTGAGGCTGCACGTGCGGCCGGTCGCCAGGCGGGTCTGTGCGGCCTCGATGGCGGCGCTGCCGACGACGGCCGCCGTCACGGTCAGCAGTGGTTTGCGGAATGCGACGGCGGCGAACAGGGGGGCGGGGATGAACAGGGCGAAGTTCAGCCACGCTGACGGGCCGAGCCCGGCGAGTTCGAAGCCGAGGTCGCAGGAGTTGCGGCCTGCGTCGGCGGACAGACCGGGCATGAGGGTGACGCAGACGATGCCCGCCACGGATACGGCGGACAAGACGGTCGCAAAGGCGGGGATGGTGTTGCGGTGGGCGAAGACGGCGGCCGGGACACCGAATATCACAGCCAGGATGCAGAAGCCGAGGATAAGGCCCGGTACTGCGTCCAGCGACGCTTCGATCATGAGGGTGTCTCCTTGAAAAAGGACTGCCGGGTGCGGCGCTGGCGGTCAGCGTCGCACCCGGCAGGGTGGTGGTGCGGGGAGTCAGCAGAAGTGGACGGTCGGCGTGTAGTAGATGCTGCCGGTGGCCCACATCGATCCGGTGGCCTTGCAGTCGGAGGCGTAACGCGACTTGCTGACACCGCCCCACTGCGTGATGACTGTCTGCCCTGCGGAGACGGACTTGTATGCGTCGCTGCTGCCGAAGCGGCCGTCCTTGGTGATCATCTCCAGGCGTACGGAGACCTTGGATCCGGCGGTCTTCTTGTAGGCGGTGGACGCGTAGAACACCGACGAGTCCCCGTAGGCGGACCCGTCCTGAGCGGTGAACGACAGCGTTCCGTTGCTCAGCTTGGTGCTGGTGGTGACGGCGTATGCGGCCGCGGTCCCCCCGACGACGAGCGCCCCGGTGACGGCTCCGACGGCCAATGCTCGCATGAACATGCGATCCCCTCCCCAATTCGTCAGTCATTTCCCCGGGAGTAACGCTACGTCTGGCTCTGGTGACGGTCTATGCGACCGTGAGTCGTTCAGCAAGTTGTTTCGAGCCATGGACGTTCTCGAACTGGCCCGCAGGCGTTTAGAGGTCGTTTTCTTTGGCGCTTTCGGTCGCTGAAAGGTTTCTGGCGGATCTGGTTGAGCGGCTGGCGCCAGACGAGTTGTGGGAGTTGTTCCGGCTGGTGGTGCCGCCGACGGAGGTAACACGTCCGCAGGGCGGAGGCCGCCGGCGGGCAGGGGATCGGGTGGCTCTGGCGGCGATCACCTTCGTCGCCACGTCGGGCTGCACCTGGCGGCAGCTTCCACCCGTGTTCGGGCCGTGCCGGCAGACGGTCTACCGGCGGTTCGCCCAGTGGATCCTGCAGCGGGTCCGGGCCCGGCTCCACCGCGTCGTCCTGGACCAGCTCGGTGCCCGCGGCAAGCTGGACTGGTCACGGTGCGCGATCGACTCAGTCAGCGTCCGGGCGGCAAAAGGGGGCAGTTGACCGGACCGAATCCGACCGATCGCGGCAAGAGCGGATCGAAGACTCACCTGGTCACGGACCGGAACGGACTGCCCCTTTCGCTGCGGATCTCCGGCGCCAACCTGCCGGACAGCCTCGGTCTGCCGCCGCTCGTGCGCGGTATCCCGCCCCCACGCTCCCGTCACGGGCCCCGCAGACGGCGGCCCGCCAAGTTCCACGCGTTACGACTACGACCACCTGCGGCGATGCCTCCGGCAACGAGGGATCCGGCACCGCATCGCCCGCAAGGGCATCGATTCCTCGCAGCATCTGAGCCGACACCGCTGGGTCGTCGAACGGACGTCTCGTGGCTGGCCGGCTGCCGACGCCTCCACCGCCGCTACGAAGGCAAGGCGGATCACTTCCTGGCCTTCGTCGGCATTGCCGCAGCCCTCACCGGCTACCGCCGCCGCCGACTCACCGAATGAGACGCGCCTGAACAACGGCGGATGCCAGGAACCCGGCCCAGGCAGCCGGAGCCACGGCGAGCCGACCGCCGTCGGGGACCTTGGAGTCCCGGACGAGGACGGTGCCGGTGAGGTGGGCTACCTCGACGCACTCGTTGCTGTTGCTGGCGCTGTAGCTGCTCTTGGTCCAGGCGACCTCGACACAGTCGTTGCTGTCGCTTGCGCTGTAGCTGCTCTTGACCCACGTCAGTGCGGAAGGGCCGCGGCCCGAGGGCGTGATGCTCATGTGTCTCCCAGCACTTTCTCGATGAAGAGGCACGACTCCCGCGGACTGAGAGCCTGCGAACGGATGATCCCATACCGCAGTTCGAGGATCTGGATATCCTTGGGGTCCGTCACCAGCCGGCTCATCAGTTGTGCTTCGACGTAGCCCACCGTCGACCCACCTCGCAACTTCAGCACCTGGATCTGGCCTCCCATCCCGGCGTGGTCCTCGGAGGCCGTCGGCATCACCTGGATCTCGACGTTGCGCATAGAGCTGATCTCCAGCAACCGCTCCAACTGCCTACGCAGGACCCCCGATCCACCAAGCCGACGCTCCAGGATTACCTGTTCCAGCACGAAGGTCATTGCCGGGGCCGGCTGCCGATGGAACATGGACTGGCGAGCCATCCGCGCCGACACGTGACGCTCAACCTCGTCGGGCGAGTAGGCCGGCCGCCGAATCTCGTACAGCGCCCGGGCGTACTCCTCGGTCTGGAGCAGTCCGTGCAGATTGTGATTGCCGTATGCGCCAAGCTCAACCGCCTCTGACTCTAGCTTGGCCAGATCGCGAACGGTTTTGGGATAGCGGGCCTTTTGCACATCGACCTTCATCGCGGCGATTTTCCCGCCCGCCCCAAGGACCTCGTCCGCCTTGTCCAGGAACTCCGGGCGGGGAATGCGGGTGCCGCGTTCGATCTTGTAGATGAGGTTCGGGCCGTATCCCATCCGCTGGCCGAACTTGGCACGGTCGAGGCCGGCGGACTCGCGCCACATTCTCAACTGGCGTCCCAGTGCGGCGATCACCGCCCCCGATTCGTCCTCCGGGTCGAGTTCCCAGCTCGACTCGTCGGCGCCGTCTGTGTTCCCTTCCCACCTCCGCGGGGACCGTCAGGACAGCACACAACTGCCTTGGACAGCAGCCGTACACAGCCGCCTCGGCACTGTTCAGGTTACGCAGGGGCGGCCACGCTGAGTCACGTGAATCAGGAAATCTCCCTCGTCGCGATCCTCCCCTCGACCCCGCGCGGCGCTCGTGCCGCACGCGCCCTCACCGTCTCCCAACTACTGGAACATCGACTTCCGTTCGCGGACGCGGCGCAGGTCGTCGCCGAGCTGGCCGCGAACGCGGTGACGCACGGGAGGGTGCCGGGGCGCGGGTTCCGGCTGCGACTGCGGACGGGGCCCGGGCCTACGCTGAGTATCGAGGTATCCGATACGCGCGCCGAGGCCGCGCCGCCGGGCGAGCGGGCCGTTCCCGACCCGGCGGCGGAATGCGGACGGGGGCTGCTGCTGGTGTCCGCACTTGCCTCGCGGTGGGGAACCGACCGGGGGCCGGTTCCGCTGAAAACGGTGTGGGCGGAATTGGATTTCGGCAATCCGCTTTCGCCGGATCGAGGTTCTCACGACCCGGTGGACCGTGTTCCGGTGGCGCACGACACCTAAAGACATAACCACCGGTACAACGACCTCACCCAACCTCCCCCCTCCCCCTCTCACCCGGTCGGGTGAATCACCCCAACCCCGCTGGCAAATAGGCCAATTCCCGGTGCACGATTCCCTCACAACCCCAGAAACGCGAACGGCCCTCGACCGGGACTGCCATCCCGAACCGAGGGCCTGACCACAGTGGAAGCAGGACCTTCCCCATGGCTGACCAGCAGCCTAGCGCGCCCGCGTGCCCCACGGCGGGCATCCGGCACATCAACCGCGATCACACCCGGCGGTATGTCAAGGTCGGCAACCATCTCGCCCAGCACCGCGAGTTGAGCCTGACGGCGATCGGTCTCGCCGTGCACATCCAGTCGCTGCCCAGCGGCGCCAGCGTCACCATCAAGAGCCTGGCCGGGCGCTTCCCGGAGGGCGAGGTGCGCATCGCCGCCGCCATGCGGGAGCTGGAGCACCACGGCTACCTGCGCCGCCGCCGGGAGCGCGCGGCATCGGGGCGGGTCGTGGCCTTCACGGAGTCGTACAACAACCCGCCCGCACTGTGGGCGGAGGCCCGCCCCGCCCGCGAGACCGCCCCCCTGGAGCCCGCCGCGGCCCGCCCGCAGGAGGCCGCCCCGCAGCCGGAGCCGGCCCCCGCCGCCGACGGGGAGGAGGCCGACCCGGAACCCGCCCCCGGGAAGGAGGCGGCCCGGCCGGCGCGCCCGGAGGCGTACGACCTGCTCGCCCGGCTGCGGCTGCGCGACCCGCGGCTGGTCCTCTCGAAACGGGACGTGGAACGCCTCGCGCCCGCCGTGTCGGAGTGGCTGGACCAGGGGCTCCCCGTGGCCGCCGTCAGCGCCTCCCTCACCAACGGGCTGCCCCTCGCGCCGATCCACTCCCCGTACGGCCTGCTCCTCCACCGCATCCGCGAACTGGCCCCCGCCCGCCTGCCCTCCACGCCGCGGGTGGGCGCGGCCGGCCCCGACCGGGTCCTCCGCCCCCTCCGCACCTGCCCGACCTGCGACAAGGCCCACCGCTCCCCCACCCCGGGCGAATGCCCGCCCTGCACCCGCCGCGCGGCCGCCTGACGCGTCCGGCTTCAGCCGGGGGCCGCACGGCCGCGCCCGCACCGGTCCGCGGCCCGTCCGCAGTCGCCGCCGCGCGCTCGTCGGCCGGGGCGAGCCAGAACCAGAGGGGCGGCAACACCAGCTCGATCACCGTCAGCACGAGCTGGAACCAGTGCGGCCGGCCGTGCACCGCCAGGGAATGACGAACGAGCTCGACGCCCTCCCCCCTGGCCGACGACCGCACCCGCGACGCCGTGTCCGCCGTGCTCAAGGCGTGGCTGGTGTTCGTCCAAGTCCTCTGCGTGGACTGGCTCGACCGGGAGACCTGCCACCGCACCGAACCACGCGACGCCTGCATCGACGCCGTCGTCGGCGCACTCCGCCCCCTCCTCCCCTCCGGGGTGCCCGAGACGGCCGCCTCCTGGTGATCAACGCCGGCCTGTCAACGGAGGACCGTTCCACTCGTCCCGAACGCGAGGTCGCATTTCCGCCAGTGTCGGTGGGTTCGCTCACGAGAGAGTCAGCGATGGTTCGTGTTCCTGATCGCGAGCCTGTCCGTCCGGCACTCCGCGAAAGGCGTAGCGCATGCATGTCGTCCCCGGGCTCAAGGTCCTGTACTTCGGAACTCCGGTGGTGCTGATCAGCTCACTCAACGAGGACGGCACGCCGAACTTGATGCCGATGTCCTCCGCGTGGTGGCTGGGCCAGTCCTGCATGCTCGGTCTCGGCAACAACGCCCAGACCACGGCGAACCTGCTGCGGGAGGGTGAGTGCGTGCTCAACCTGCCCTCGTCGGCGATGGTCGATGCCGTCGACCGGATCGCGCTCACCACCGGGAAGCCGGCCGTGCCGGACTACAAGGCGAAGCAGGGGTACCGGCACGAGCCGGACAAGTTCTCGACCGCACAGCTGACCGAACAGGCATCGGACCTGGTACGGGCCCCGAGGGTTGCGGAGTGCCCGGTCCAGCTGGAATGCAGGGTCGTCTCGGTCCATCCTTTCGGCGGTCTCGAACCGCACGCCACCGCCTTCGAGGTCGAGGTCCTTCGCGCCCATGTCGAGGAGGACCTGGTCATCCCGGGGACGCACTACGTGGACCCGCTCGGCTGGGACCCGCTGATCATGAAGTTCTGCGAGTTCTTCGGCGGGGGACGCAACGTTCACCCGTCGAGACTCGCCGAGGGCTGGAACATGCCGCACCCACTCCAGTCGACCCCTGTCTGAGCAGGCATCCGGCGCCCAGCCTCCCCCGCCTCGCCAGACGGCAGGCCGCCCGCGCACCCGGTGGGCAGACCCCCACCGCAACCCCACGGGCCGCGACAGGGCCGCCGCGACGGATCACCCGGCCACAGGAAGCCGAGCCGCTTGCTCGTTACTGACCCATGCATCTGGCCGGACGGCCGCCGCGTCCTCCTGATCGCCCACTCGGCGAACGCATGGGACACCCTCCCCGCCGCCGGGGAGGGCGGCCGGCAGGCGCGGCTCACGGGCCCGGCCACTCACGGCAGCCCGGACCCGCGTCCACCCGGAGGACGTACGCCGGTCCGGCCGCGGAGCCGTCCCTGCGGAGGGTCTGCCGGAAGCCGCAGCGGAGTCGGAGCTCCGGTGCCGACCAGGCCTCGTCGAACACCCCGTGCGCGTAGGCCCGCGTGACATCCCGCAGCCCGGCGGTGTCCAGGGCGGGGGCCGCCTCCGCGAGCAGCGCCCGCAGCCCGGCCGCCTGCTCCTGGCCCTCCCACGGCCGGTGGAACGACACGCAGGACAGGACGCCGGGCTCCCCGCACGCCTGCACCTGCCAGGCGCCGAGCCGCACCGCCAGCCAGGCGAAGCCCTCCCGCGGGCGGTCCCAGCGCAGCGCGAAGCCGGGCGCCGAGAACCGCTCCCGCAGCTCCGGCGAGACCAGGCCGTCGTACAGGGCCATCGACGCCACCGGATCCGGCCCGAACCCGACACCGAGGAGCCCGGCCAGCTCGGCGGCGGCCCGCCGCAACACCTCGGGCCCGTCGATCCGCACCCCCTCCGGCGGAGGCACGACGAGCTGCGCGCCACCGAGCAGCGACCGCCGCGAGGGCACGGGCACGGGCGGCGGCATGGCCAGGCCGTCCAGGGAGTGGCCGCCGGGGAGGTGGTCGCGGGCGATCACGTCGGCGGGGGTCACGAGGGCCATACCGTCAGCGTGAACTGCCGGGTGGGGCCGTTGGCTCCCGCCCTGACCGTGAAGGCGTACGCGCCGAAGAGCGTCGGCGTTCCCCGGATCATCCCGGTCGCTTCCAGGAAGAGGCCCGGCGGCAGTACGCCCGCCTCCAGCGACAGCACGGGAGCGAAGTACGTCCCGGGCATGTTCGGGGGGATCTCCAGGACGTGCGCCGGGAACGCGGCCTGCGCCTGGTCGCCGTAGTCCTGCGAGGTGACCGCCACCGTCTCCTCCTCACGGGGGATCAGCCACGTGTAGGGCGCGCCCTCCGCCGCGTCGGGCAGCACGTCACCGGGACCGAACCGGTGGAAGGCGACCCGCTGGCCGGCGTGGACGGCCTGGCCGTCGAATCCCTCGCGGTCCAGGGCCGCGTCGTGCAGGGCCCCGGCGACCCGCGCGATGGCGTGGTACTGGAAGTCCCAGCCCTGCTGGGCCTGGCCCGGGTGCCACTGGGTGTCGAGGGCCTGCACGTTGGTCAGGTTGACCATGTTGCCGACACCGCCGGCCCACACCATCTGGTCGTTCGCGAAGAACCCGCCCCAGACCATGACCGTGTTCGCCGGCAGGCCGACCGTCTGGGCCAGGAGGACCAGCAGGTTGGCGTAGTCCGCGCACACACCCCGCCCGTCGGTGAGGACGGTCAGCGGATCGTCGTTGATCGGGTCGGAGGGGTCGTATTGCACCCGCGCCCGGAGGGAACGGCGCAGTGCCGTAGCCACCGCTTGTGCGTCGGTCTCCCCGGCCAGCATGCCCATGGCCGCCACCACGGCGTCGGCGCGGGCCTGCGTCTGTGGGAAGCCGAACAGGCGGTGGACCTCGTGATGGGTGGTGTCGACCTCCTGACCGGGACCGGGCGTGTTCTCGCGGGCCAGCCTCCACGAGACGCCGTGCACGGCGGTGCCGACGCCGTTCACGGGCAGCCTCAGCTGGGACACCGCGAAGAGGTTCTGACCGGGGATCGGCGCGACGAACGAGGATTCGCCGACCTGCTGGTTCCCGGACCACGCCTGCAACTGCACCCGCGCGGCCGACGCCCCGAGATGGGAGACCGCCACGATGGCGGACGGGGTGTCCGTCGTGCGGTACGTGAGGTTCGCCGTCAGGGGGAAATGCGACTCCCACGTCGTCAGTTGGAATCCCTGCAACGCGATGCCGCCCCCGAACTCGATCCTGTCCAGCGTGGGCCCGGCAGGCGCCGGGGCCGGAACCTGGCCGGGCAGGACGGGGGCGGGGGCGGGAGCCGCGGTGGCCGCGTTCATGCGCTGCACCGGAGCCGGGCCCGACCCCTCCGCGGCGGGCGGCCCCGCGGCCGCAGGCGCCTCCCGTACCGGCGACGGGACGGACGCCATCGCGCGCACCGCGTTGGCCTCCGCCTCGCGTTCGAAGCGGTCCCCCGGGTCGCTGATGCTCAGGCCCGCCCCGTTGTCGGTACCGGCGACGGGGCCCCGGCGCTGCTGGATGACGTGCGTCAGCTCGTGCGCGAGGGTGTGCCGGTCGGTGCCGCCGTCCCCGATGACGACATGGCTGCCGCTGGTGTACGCGCGGGCCCCGATCTCGGCGGCGGACCGGCGGGCCGCGGCGTCGTCGTGAACGCGGACGTCCCCGAAGTCGGCGCCCAGGCGGGCCTCCATGTCGGCGCGCACGCCCGCCTCCAGCGGCCGGCCCGCCGACCGCAGCACGTCGTGGACCGCGGACCGCTGCACCGCAGCGGGCGCCTCCTCGGCGGCGTGCCCGCAGCCCGCGCCGTGCCAGTGCGTCCCCGGATCGGCGACGGACCGCTGCGCCTGCGCCCAGGCGTGCCCGGACCGGCGGAGCATCTGCACGACGGCGGCGTTGCCGGCCGCGCGCTGGAGAACGGCCAGGGCGGCCCCCGCCGGCGGGGGCGCCGCACTGCGGGCCGGGCTCCACACGGGAGCGGAGCGCACGGCGCCGTCATGGCCGGGTACGGGCGTAGGAAAGCGCATCGGATCCTCACGGACGGGCGGCGGACGGGCCCCTCCTGGATACGCGGCCCGGACCGCACGGCACCAGGTACCGCCGGGCAGCATCGGCAGTCCGATCGGGAAGCCGGCGGCGGCCCCCACCCCCGCACCCGACCGGAACGGGCACGGGATGTCGGGTGCGGCAGGCCGGGGCACCCCTAGCGTGGCGGTGGAAAGGAAAGGAGGGCCGGGGTGCTGGAGCGGCTGAACCAGGCCATGGGGTACATCGAGGACCACCTCGACCGGGAGGTCGACGTGTCCGAACTGGCCCGGATCACGGCGACGTCGGAGTACCACTTCCGGCGGCTGTTCTCGTCGCTGGCGGGGATGCCGCTGTCGGAGTACGTCCGGCGCAGGCGGCTCACCGTCGCAGCGGCCGACGTACTCGCCGGGACGCCGTCCCTGCTGGAGATCGCCGTCCGCTGGGGCTACGGCTCGGGCGAGGCGTTCGCCCGGGCGTTCCGCGCCGTGCACGGCGTCGGCCCCGGCGAGGCCCGGCGCGCCGGCGCGGCCCTGAACGCGCAGCCCCGGCTCTCCTTCCGCCTCACCGTCGAAGGGAGCAGCACCATGCGGTACCGCATCGTCGAGAAGGAAGCGTTCCGGATCGTGGGCAGGAAGGCCCGCGTCCCGCTGATCCACGAGGGGGCCAACCCGCACATCGCCGAGCACATCCGCAGCATTCCGCCGGAGACGGTGCAGCGGATCGCGGCGCTGTCCGACCAGGAGCCGCGGGGCGTGG
Organism: Streptomyces globosus; assembly: GCF_003325375.1. Classification (GTDB taxonomy): domain Bacteria; phylum Actinomycetota; class Actinomycetes; order Streptomycetales; family Streptomycetaceae; genus Streptomyces; species Streptomyces globosus_A. The sequence continues at coordinate 5,471,686 of NZ_CP030862.1, forward strand.
TGTCGGCGACGGTCCGCGTGTCGGACGGCTTCGAGGAGGGCGCCGACCTGGACTACTACCACGCGGCGGCGACGTCGGCCGAGACGCCGCCCGAGGACCTGGACGTGCTGGAGTGCCCGGCGGGCACGTGGGCGGTCTTCGAGAACACCGGCCCGTTCCCGCAGGCGCTCCAGCAGATGTGGGCCGACGTGGCGGCCCACTGGATGCCGTCGAACCCGTACGAATACCGCCCCGGCCCGGAAATCCTCCGCGTCACACCGCCGGACTCCGAGCCGCCCCAGGCGACGGCCCACCTGTGGGTCCCGGTGGCCCGTACCACCACCGCAGGCGGGCGCGGGTAGAGGCACGGCGCGCCGATCCGCACACCGGTTCGCGCAGCCCGCCTGCCCGGTGGCAGGGTGCCGTCATGGACCAGGCAGAGGTATTGCTCATCGGAGGGCGCGCGGGCGTCGGCAAGACGACGGTCGGATGGGAGGTCTCAACACTCCTGCGTGCGGCGGCGGTTGCCCACTGTGTGATCGAAGGCGACTTCATGGGGCAGGCCCATCCGGCCCCGGAGGGGGACCCACGGCGCAGGAAGATCGCCGAGCGCAACCTGACGGCGCTCTGGTCGAACTACGCCGAGCTCGGCTACCGCCGTCTGATCTACACGCAGACGGTGAGCGTTCTGTCCGAGAACGAGGAGATGTTCCGGCGTGCCATGGGCGCGGACGTGAGGATGGTGCGGGTGGTGCTCACCGCTTCCGACGCCACCGCCCGCCAGCGCCTCACCGACCGGGAAGTGGGCTCGGAGCTGGAGCAGGAGTTGGCGGGCAGCGCCCGCAAGGCACGGATCCTGGACGAGCAGGCACCCCCGGACACACTGCGGGTGGTGACCGACGGGCGTGCCGTGGTCGACATAGCGCGCGAGGTCGCGGACGCCACCGGATGGCTCGCGAACGCCCCGGGGTAGGTTTCCCGCCGTTCAAGGCGGGATCAGGCCCTGTCCGGGGCAACGGCCCGGGCCGGCGCGCACGGGGCGACCCGGATCCGTATATCTGTCTGATTCTGTGCGTGTCGGAAGAGCAAAACAGGGCGCACACCAGCGCATCATGCAGCATCACGTTCGATTGCAAAGGACTGCGGGGGACGCGGTTCGGATGGCTGCTGGAAGGCTTCGGGGTGGGGTTCGACGAGGAATGGGGCGCGCTGCGCGCCCAGGCCGCAACACAGCCCGCCGCAGCGGCTGTTGACGCGTACGAGGTGGCGCGGACGGCGGCGCTTCAGCGTCTCGCGGAGTTCCGGGACGGCATTGCGTTGGTGCCGGCGGACGAGCAGGGCGGCCCGTGGACGACGCAACTCCACGGCCTGGACTGGATATGCGCCTTCTCGGACGAGGAGGCGCTGTACCGGTTCGCGGTGGCGCGGGGGGAGGCCGGCCGCGCGTGGCCGTACCGGCGTATCAAGGGCGCCCGGCTGTTGGACGAGGTGCTGCCGGCGCTGGACTTCCCGTGCGGGGTGGCCCTGAACGCCGCCGGCCCGGACGGTGCGGTGTTCCCGCCGGTGCGCGGGATCGTTCCCGACTCGGCGGCGCTCGACGGGGAGCGTGCCGCATGAGCGGGGACGACAAGGACCTCGACGTCTCGAAGCAGGCCCTGGGGCAGATAGCCAAGGGCATCACGGATGCGCTGTCCGAGCTGGGCGAGCTCGGCTCGGTCGGCGACGCGAGCATGGGCCGCGGCTTCTCCAAGCTGGCCCTGACCGGTGTGCAGACGGGCCACGACGGCCTCACCGCCGCCATGAAGACGTTCTGCGAGCGCTGGGAGTGGGGGGTGCGCTCCCTGGTCCAGCAGGGCAACGCCTTCGCCGCGAACGTCGGCCTGTCGGCCGGCATGATCCACGAGCAGGACCAGTACCTCCAGGGCGCCTTCAAGATCATGGTGAACGCCGGGATGGGAAACCCGTACGCCTCCGAGGACGAGATCACCAAGAAGGGCTGGACCGAGGTCCTGGCCGACAACCCCTACACGCAGATCCGCGACGCGGACTACAGCCCCGAGTCGCGTGCGCGCGCCGACCAGAACAGCAAGGAGGCGTGGAAGGCCGCCATCCGTGACGCGAACAGCTCCGACATCCTGCTGTCCAACCAGCTGATCGACGAGGCCGGGCTGGGCGACGAGCAGGACGCCTTCGTCGAGGGCATGGTCGGCCCGGCTCCCCGGCCGGGAGCGCAGTCGGAGGGCGGGCACTGATGGCGGACTGGGGCGACCTGGTCGACAAGGGCCTGGAGAAGGCGGAGCACGGCTGGGACTCCGCCATGAAGTCGGTCGGCGAGGGGGTCGACAGGGCCAGCGAGGGCATCGGCGCCGCGCTCGACCGTGTCGGCGCCCACGGCGCCGCCGACAAGGTGGAGGACTGGGGCGACCGCTTCGCCTCCGGCGCGGGTGTCACCGTACGCGAGCAGAACCTCGGGGAGACGGAGCAGGCCAACGAGCTCGTCCACGGCTCGCCCACCGAGATCCGCGAGTCGGCGTCCCATCTGAAGGACTTCCAGGCGGCGTTCGAGAACGTCGGCGCAGGCATGCGCGCCCTGGACACCGGGCAGTGGAAGGGCGCGGCGGCCGACGCGTTCCGCGAGAAGTTCGCGGTGCACCCCGGCGACTGGCTCCGTGCCGCGTCCGCCTGCGAGTCCGCGGCCCAGGCCTTGAACGCCTACGCGGAGATCGTGGAGTGGGCGCAGGCCCAGGCACAGCTGGCCATCGAGGCGTACCGGCAGGGCGAGAAGGCCACCGCGGACGCCAAGGCCGCCCACCGCAAGGCCCTCGCGACGTACGAGACGGCAGCCGCGGCCGGCGGTGACGCCGGGCCGCGGCCCACCGATCCGGGTGACGTGGGCAAGGCGAGCCGCGACCGCGCCGAGGAGATCCTCAAGGCAGCCCGCAGCCAGCGCGACGACGTCGGCCGCATGGCGCAGAAGGCCTTCGACGCGGCAGTCGAACACGCCCCGGCGAAGCCCTCTGCCACGCAGCGGGCCCTGGCGAACGCCCTCGACCACCAGGGCGCCCAGGGCGTCGAGGCGGTCCACGTCCTCGGCGGCGCGATCAAGGGCGTGGCGGGGGCCGTCAGCTTCGGCCGGGGATTCCTGAACCCCCTCGACCCCTACAACCTGACCCACCCGGCCGAGCACTCCGAGCACGTCAACACGACGCTGGCGGGCCTCGTCTCCAGCGCCTCCCACCCCGAACGCATACCCGGCCCGCTGATCGACTCCTTCATGGCCGACCCGTCCGAGTTCGGCGGCCGCCTCCTCCCGGAGATCTTCGCCGGCAAGGGGGCGGGCCTGACCCGCACCGCAGCACGGCTCGCGGACGACCTGCCCAAGACCCCGAAGGCGCCCAACGGCACGAAGGGGCCCGAGACACCGTCCGCAGCCGACGAGCTGCACAGGGACCCGCACGGGAACTCCCGCGAGTGTGACGCGAAGACCTGCCGCGAGGACCCGGTCGACGTCGCCACGGGCCGGATGACCCTCCCGCAGACCGATCTCGCCCTCCCCGGCTCCCTGCCCCTGGTACTCACCCGGACCTTCGAGTCGTCGTACCGCCTGGGCCGCTGGTTCGGTCCCACCTGGGCCTGCACGCTCGACCAGCGGCTGGAATTCGACGACGAGAGCATCGTCCTTGTCGGCGAGGACGGCAGCCTGCTCGGCTACCCGCACCCCGCGGCAGACGGCGCCCCCGTCCTCCCCCACCTGGGCCGGCCCTGGCCGCTGGAAAGGCAGTCGGACGGCGGCTACACCGTCACCGACCCCGAGACGGGCCGGGTCCGCCACTTCACGGACGACGGTCTGCTGACCCAGCTCGACGACCGCAACGGCGCCTGGATCTCGTACGCCTACGACGAGACCGGCGCGCCCACGGCCGTCTCCCACAGCGGCGGCTACGAGGTCCGCCTCACGACGGCGGACGGCCGAATAACCGGCCTCGCGCTCGGCGACGGCACGCAGATCCTCCGCTACGGCTACACCGGCGGCCACCTCACGAAGGTCGTCAACTCCTGCGGCCGGCCCCTCCGCTTCGGCTACGACGACCTGGGCCGGATCACCTCCTGGACCGACACCAACGACCGTCACTTCACGTACGTCTACGACGACGAGCACCGCTGCATCGCCCAGTCGGGCACCAACGGCCACCTGAACGTCCGCTTCGCCTACGAGCCGGGCCGCACCACCCTCACCGACTCCCTCGGCCACCGCACACAGTTCCTCGTCAACGACCGCGCGCAGATCACCGCGGAGATCGACCCGACGGGCGCCGCCACCCGCTTCGAACACGACCGCCGCAACCGCCTGCTCGCGCACACGGACCCGCTGGGCCGCACGACCCGCCTCGCCTACGACCAGGCCGGCCGCCTGACCACCCTGACCCGCCCGGACGGCCGCCGGTCGCGCGCCGAGTACAACGAACTCGGCCTTCCCGTCCTGGTGGAGAGCCCGGACGGCAGGGTCGTCCGCCAGACGTACGACGAACACGGCAACCGCACCTCGGTGACCGACCCGTCCGGCGCCACGACACACTTCGCGTACGACATCCGCGGCCACCTCTCCTCGGTGACGGACGCCCTGGGCAACACCACGACAGTGCGCTGCGACCCGGCAGGGCGGATCGTCTCGGCCACGGACCCGCTGGGCGGGACGACCGCCTACGCGCACGACGCGTTCGGCCGCCCGACCGCCGTCACCGACCCGCTGGGCCACACCACGCACCTCACGTGGAGCGTCGAAGGCCGCCTGCTGCGCCGGGTGCACGCCGACGGCACAGAGGAGTCCTGGACCTACGACGGCGAAGGCAACTGCCTGACCCACACGGACCCGGTCGGGGGCGTCACCGTCTCCGAGTACGGCGACTTCGACCTCCTCACCGCCCGCACCGGCCCCGACGGCACCCGCCACACCTTCGACCACGACACACAGCTCCGCCTCACCGGCGTCACCAATCCCCAGGGGCTGACCTGGAACTACACGTACGACCCGGCCGGCCGCCTGGCCTCGGAGACGGACTTCGACGGACGCACCCTCACGTACGCGTACGACGCGGCGGGCCTCCTGACCTCCCGCACCAACGCGCTCGGCGAAACGACCACGTACGCACACAACACACTGGGCCAGACGATCCGCAAGGAGGCCGCGGGCCTCACCACCAGCTACGAGTACGACGCGTTCGACCTCCTCGCGAAAGCCTCCTCGCCCGACGCAACGGTCACCTGGCTCCGTGACGAGACGGGCCGGCTCCTAGCGGAGACGGTGAACGGCCGCACCCTCTCGTACGGCTACGACGACCTGGGCCGCCGCACCACCCGCACCACCCCTGCGGGCACCGAAGCCCACTGGACGTACGACCAGGCCGGCCGCCGCGCCTCGCTCACCACCGCCGGCCGCACCCTGACCTTCGAGCGGGACGCAGCGGGCCAGGAGCTGACCCGCACCCTGAACCCGTCCCTCTCCCTCACCCACGAGTACGACGCCCTGGGCCGCCGCACCGCCCAGTCGGTGATCGGCCGGGGCGGGCGCACCCTCCAGCGCCGCGGGTACAGCTACCGTGCCGACGGCTACCGGACGGGCATCGACGACTCCGTCACCGGCCTGCGTACCTTCACCCTCGACGCGGCCGCCCGCGTCACGGCCGTGGACGCGGACTCCTGGTCCGAGCGGTACGCCTACGACAGCGCGGGCAACCAGACCAGCGCCTCCTGGCCGACCGGCCACGCAGGCGAGGAAGCGCAGGGCATCCGCACGTACACGGGCACCCGCATCACCCGCGCGGGCTCGATCCGCTACGAGCACGACGCCCTGGGCCGCGTCACCCTCCGCCAGAAGACCCGGCTCTCCCGCAAACCGGACACCTGGCGCTACGAGTGGAACGCACAGGACCAGCTGGTCGGCGTCACCACCCCGGACGGCACCCGCTGGCGCTACCTCTACGACCCCCTGGGCCGCCGCACTGCCAAACAGCGCCTCTCGGACACCGGCGAGGTGGCGGAGGAAACCCTGTTCACGTGGGACGGCACCATCCTCTGCGAGGAGACGAACGGCCACGTCACCCTGACGTGGACCCACCAGGGCCTGCACCCGATCACGCAGACGGAACACCTCAACCAGTCCGAGGTCGACGACCGCTTCTTCGCGATCGTCACGGACCTGGTCGGCACCCCCACGCACCTCCTCGCGGAGGACGGCACCACGGCGTGGCACACCCGCAGCACCCTGTGGGGCACCACAACCTGGAACCGCGACGCAACGGCCTACACCCCGCTCCGCTTCCCGGGCCAGTACTACGACCCGGAATCAGGCCTCCACCACAACTACTTCCGCACATACGACCCCGAAACGGCCCGCTACCTCACCCCGGACCCCCTGGGCCTCACCCCCGCCCCGAACCCGGCCACGTACGTCCACAACCCCCACACCTGGACCGATCCGCTGGGGCTTGCCCCGTGCCCACGAGGCGCGTGGGAGGCTAAGGCCGACTTCTCCAGCCAGAAGGTTATGAGCAAGAAGTTCCACGCCCATGCGGGGGACTTCATGGACAACCCAGGGAACCTGAACAAGGCCAACCTGCAGCGGTTCGAAGAGGCAATGCGTGAGCACATGACAGCGGACGGAACGAAGATCTACCGATTTGACTACAGAGGTCAGGGGCAAGCGGTAGGATTCATCGATCCGGCATCCCAGAAAATGGTCATGCTGCACGCAGATGGTAAGTTCTGGTCGGCCTGGAAACTAGGCGACAAGCAGTTCCAGGGAATCATCGACAAAGGGTTTCTGTGGTGACCGATCCAGGATACGACGACGCATCGGACTTCCGGGCTGCGCTCGGCTCGGACGGCAGTTTCGCCCCGTCCTGGCTGCGGGACAAATCGGTGACGCCGGTTCCTGTGGGTGCACAGCTCGATCCGGCACTGGCCCGTCGGATCGAGGCCGGATGCCGCGCGGTCGGGGCACCTTACGTCCTTGCCGCCAACCTGGCATACAACGCCGGGGTGATCGCGGGTACGACATCCCGGATGTCCACGCATGTGGAGGGAATCGACATCCACCCACCGTTCATACTATGTACTCCCGGCTTGCAAGGAGCCGTTCTCTTTCCCGAATCGGGCTACGCACTGATCGCGGGAACCGCCGCGTTCATGGCGGCGGCCGTCGGGGAGGGAGTCGACGCGGCACGCGCACGCTTCGGCCGTCATGCGCGCGCCCTCCTGGACCGTCACCCGGCGCTGTCAGCGGCGGCAGCCGCATACGGGCCCGAGCAACGAGCGTGGTCCCACCTCGACAACATCGACCCGGCAAGTGCGGCGGCGCGACAAGTGGCATTGCTGGGGGCATTCACAGACGGGACCTGCGGCGCACGAGACTTCGCACGCGGATGGTGGGACGCCCGCCGTGCTTCGCAAGCGAAAGGCGAACGGATCCAGGGGGCACTCGGTGCTCTCTTGGACGAGGTGTTCATGATCCTCGAGGACTATGCAATCGATCCCGAATTTGCCGAACCCGGGGATCTCGACGATGTCGGACTCGAGGCTGCCGTGCGCGCGGCCTGGGACGCCTTCCGGCACCTGAAAACTGGCCGCCAAAACGGGAAGTAGAGCACGGCGGCGGTCCGCACCCGGCGAGGTGGTGCGTACTGGGGACTCGGAGGCCGCATCTCAACCGCGTGGAGGCCTGCAAGTGTGACTCAGGAAGCGCTGATTTGATTCTCGCCAACTGAGAGCACCCCTCCCGTGGTGCCGGTTTGCGCAGTGGGGAACTTCGCGGAAGATGTCCCAACTTGAACCCTTGGAAGTGGGCAACCCCTCCCGAACTCTCTGCGAGGCCTCCTTCTGGAGGCCAACGGCGTTTCTGATGCGTACGGCAACTGCACTGTCTGGGGAGCCGACCTATGCATCGATGCGAATCTCGACGTTAGGGGTGAACCTGCCTACCGCTCCCTTCATGCCGTTCGAACCGCTCACGTTCTTCGGGAGAGTGGCGCCAGGGTCGTTCGCCTTTCTTGCGCTTCCCCGCGCGGGGACGTCTTCGTCTGGGATCGCGAAGCCGACATCTTCATGTGGCTCTCCGGACTGAAGCCTTGCTTTCGGAGGGCCCCTCACACACACCGGCGAGGATTGGTATTGCCTCTTCATCCGGGCCGGTCCTGGTCGTCAGTCCTGCGGTGCTCGCACGGACGACACCCTGCGCCGCCGAAGAGCTGGCGCGCCTCCACCTGGACGGCCTGCCTCCCGACGGGGTCGGACGACTACGTGGCCGCGTTGAGGCACGTCCGGCTCACCGCAACGCCTGTTGAGGAGTCGCACGCGCATCGTCCCGGCCTGCGGGTGCAGCCGAAGCCAGGGCCGGCACCGGCCGTGCGCCGCATATGCGTTGGGCGGCTGTGACGCAGCATGGCACAGTCAGCGGATGCCAAACGACGTCGCCTACCCAGGCTTCCGCGGCTCCGATCCGGCACTCGCCCTGCGCACCGCGCGCCGTCTCGTGGAGTTCGGCCGCTGCGAGCATTCCGTGGTCTCCGGGTAACGCGGAGCTCTCCTTCTTCCCCGAGCTGCAGGCGGTGGCGCAGGCCGCGCCCCCGGGGATGGTTCTGCGGGGCGTCCGCGGTCGGGGAGTTCGAAGGGGTGCCGTTCGAGGACCAGCCCGCCTTCCTCGTCGGTGTCCCGGCGAGCGGCCTGCCCGCCGAGGAAGCCGCGTACGAGGGGCTGCTGCCGGTGGAGCGGGAGGTCTGGAATCTGCCGGTCGGCAGCATCGAGGACGATCTCACTGCGGCGATCGGCCCGAACGTCGACCTGATCAACTACAGGATCTGCGTCGCAGCCGGGTCCGGTGCCCCGTCGGGCGCTGCCGACTGCTCCGCCCAGACATACGCATGGGGCAGCAGGTCGGTGATCGGGACACTCCTGATGCCGTCGGCCACCGGCACGAGGACGCGGATGCCCGGGTGGTGGTCCAGCAGGATCTGCCGGTCCCGGCCGCACGGCGCGAGTACGCCGCGGCCCCTGTCGCCGACGGCGACGATCGCCGCCAGGTCGCGTGCTCCCTCGGCCCGCGCGTGCCCGAGCGCCACCAGCTCCGCGCAGGGTCCGCCCGTGAAGTGGTAGAGGTTGATGCCGCCGAACATCCGGCCCTGCGCGTCTCGCACGGCTGCCCCGACGGTGTGCGCCTCGCCGTCGCCGTTCGCCTCGACGATGTGCCGGGCGAACTCGACCAGTTCCAGGTCTTCTTGCGGTAAGTGCGTCGTGTTGTCCATCCGGCAGACACTAGGACACTGCTCATACGGGTCTCGGATCCAGGGCGCTACCCGCCGTAGAACAGGTCGTCGACGACGGCGCGGGCGCGGCGGGTGGTGCGGCGGTAGTCGTCCAGCATTTCGCCGACCGTGCCCTCCGCGTAGCCGAGGTAGCGGCCTACGGCGGCCAGTTCGCGGGTCTGCGTCGGGAACGTGTCGCCGGCGCGGCCGCGGACCAGCATGACCGCGTTGCGGACGCGGGAGGCCAGGACCCACGCCTCGTCCAGAATTTGCGCCTCCTCCGTCCCGATGAGGCCGGCCGCGTGGGCCGCGGCCAGTGCCTCGCGGGTGCGGGTGGTGCGCAGGCCCGGTTCGGCCCAGGCGTGCCGCATCTGGAGCAGCTGCACGGTCCACTCGACGTCGCTGAGGCCGCCGCGGCCCAGCTTCGTGTGGAGGGTGGGGTCGGCGCCGCGCGGCAGGCGTTCGGACTCCATGCGGGCCTTCAGGCGGCGGATCTCGCGGACCGCGTCGTCGCCGAGGCCCTCGGCGGGGTAGCGCAGCGGGTCGATCAGGTCGATGAAGCGGCGGCCGAGGTCAGGGTCGCCGGCGACCGGCACGGCCCGGAGCAGGGCCTGGCTCTCCCAGGTGAGGGACCAGCGGCGGTAGTAGGCGGCGTACGAGGCGAGGGTGCGGACCAGCGGCCCGGAGCGGCCCTCGGGGCGCAGGTCGGCGTCGATGAGGAGCGGCGGGTCGGCGGTGGGGAGTTGCAGGAGCCTGCGCATCTCGGCGACGACGGCCTGCGCGGCCTTCGCGGCGTCCTGCTCGTCGACGCCTTCGCGGGGCTCGTGGACGAACAGGACGTCGGCGTCGGAGCCGTAGCCGAGCTCGTGCCCGCCGAAGCGGCCGACGCCGATGACGGCGAACCGGGTCGGGAGGGTGTCGCCCCACTGGTCGCGGACGGCGGCGCGCAGGGCCCCGCCGATGGTGGCGGCGGTGAGGTCGGTGACGGCCCGGCCGACGCGGTCGACGAGGGCGCCGAGGTCGGTCTCGGCGGGGCTGTCCTCCGTACCGTACGAGCCGATGATGTCGGCGGCGGCGGTGCGGAACAGCTCCCGCCGCCGCACCCCGCGGGCGGAGGTGACGGCGGCTTCGGCGCTGTCGGCGCGGCCGACCGCGGCGAGGACCTCCTGCTCCAGGGCGTCGGCGGCGCGCGGCTGGAGGCCCTCGGGGTCGCCGAGGAGGGCGACGGCCTCGGGGGCCCGCAGCAGCAGGTCGGGGGCGAGGCGGCCGGCGGACAGGACGCGGGCCAGGTTCTCGGCGGCGGCGCCCTCGTCGCGCAGGAGGCGCAGGTACCAGGGGGTCTTGCCGAGGGCGTCGGAGACCTTCCGGAAGTTCAGCAGGCCCGCGTCGGGGTCGGCGGAGTCGGCGAACCAGCCCAGCATGACCGGCAGGAGGGTCCGCTGGATGGCGGCCTTGCGGGTGACGCCGGAGGCGAGGGCCTCCAGGTGGCGCAGGGCGGCGGCCGGGTCCGCGTACCCGAGGGCCTCCAGGCGCTGGCCGGCGGCGCGCGGGGAGAGCCTGGTCTCGCCCGGGGCGAGCTGGGCGACGGCGTCGAGGAGCGGCCGGTAGAACAGCTTCTCGTGCAGGCGGCGGACCACGGAGGCGTGGCGGCGCCAGGCCCGGTTGAGCTCGGCGACGGGCTCGGTGCGCAGCCCGAGGGAGCGTCCGAGGCGGCGCAGGTCGGCCTCGCCCTCGGGGACGAGGTGGGTGCGGCGCAGCCGGTACAGCTGGATGCGGTGCTCCATGGCGCGCAGGAAGCGGTAGGCGTCGCCGAGCTGGGCGGCGTCCGTACGCCCGACGTAGCCGCCGGCGGCGAGGGCGTGCAGGGCGTCGAGGGTGGTGCGGGAGTGCAGGGTGGCGTCGCTGCGGCCGTGGACGAGCTGGAGCAGCTGCACCGCGAACTCGACGTCGCGGAGCCCGCCGGGGCCGAGCTTCAGCTCGCGGTCGACGTGGGCGGCGGGGATGTTGTCGACGACGCGGCGGCGCATGTGCTGCACGTCGGCGACGAAGTTCTCCCGCTCGGCGGCCTGCCACACGAGCGGCGTTATGGCCTCGACGTACTGGGCGCCGAGGTCGGGGTCGCCGGCGACGGCGCGGGCCTTGAGGAGCGCCTGGAACTCCCATGTCTTGGCCCAGCGCTGGTAGTAGGCGAGGTGGGAGGAGAGGGTGCGGACGAGGGGGCCGTTGCGGCCCTCGGGGCGCAGGTTGGCGTCGACGGGCCAGATGGTGCCCTCGACGGTGGTCTCGGAGCAGATCCGCATCAGGTGGGAGGCGAGGCGGGTCGCGGCGCGGAGGGCGGCGGACTCGTCGGCGCCGTTCGCGGCGTCGCCGACGAAGATGACGTCGACGTCGGAGACGTAGTTCAGCTCGTTGCCGCCGCACTTGCCCATCGCGATGACGGCGAGGCGGCACTGCGCGGCGTCCTCCGGGGCGGCGGCGGTCGCGATGCGCAGGGCGGCGCGGAGGGTGGCGGTGGCGAGGTCGGCGAGCTCGGCGGCGGTCTCGGCGACGTCGATGGTGCCGCAGACGTCGCGGGCGGCGATCGACAGCAGGCAGCGGCGGTAGGCGACGCGCAGCCGTACGGGGTCGTGGGCGTCGGCGAGGCACTGCTCGAAGTCGGCGAGGCCGGGGTGCAGGTCGGCGGGCTCGTACGTTTCGAGGGCGTGCCAGTCGGCGGAGTGGCGGGCCAGGTGGTCGGCGAGGGCCTCGGACGCGCCGAGGACGCCGAGGAGGCGGTCGCGCAGCGGCTTGGAGCGCAGGAGGGTGTCGAGGAGGACGCGGCGGCCGGACTCGCCCTCGGCCTCGGCGAGGCGGACCAGGCCGCGCAGGGCCAGGTCGGGGTCGGCGGTCGCGCCGAGTGCGTCGAGGAGCACCGGGTCGTTGCGTACGGCGGCCAGCGCGTCGGAGTCGAGCAGCGCGGCCGCGGCCGACGGGTCGGTGAAGCCGCTGCGGAGCAGCCTCATGAAGGTACTGCTCCTGCGTCCGGGGACCGTCATCCCGCTGCCTCCCGCGCACGTTCACGCCGCTGTGCCGACTGACCTCGTATGCCTTGGAGGGGAGCCTAGCCGGAGCAGGCGTTCGACTCACGGGCCCACCCGGCGCGTATCATGAGGCGGAATTGTCGGGTTATCCGAGGAATGCCGCAGGCCAGACCGTCGGAAACCCCGCCGAATCCCCTGCGCAGGAACCGCCGCCGGGCCACCCGCCCCGGCGCCGTGCCCGCCTGCGCGCACCGACGCCCGCCCGCCGATCCGCTGACGCCCGCCCCCGCCCCGCGGGGCTTCCGCGCGCCGAACGGACCCGCCCAAGAGGACCCCCATGCCCGACCACCACCCCGGCCCGGGCCGCCGCCCTGCGGGCGGCGCGGCGTCCGCCGGAGCGGGGGCCTGGGCGGCGGAGGAGGCGGCCGAGGTCGGGACCCGGACCGGCACCCGGGTGACCGATGCCACAGCGCCCGGGGCAGACGCGGCGGATGCGGCCGGGTCCGGCACGGTGGAGGCGGCCGGACGGCACACGCCACCCCCCGGTCAGCCGGTCCCGGCCCCGGTACCGCGCCAGAGCCCGCGCCCGCACCCGGACCCGAGCCCGGACGGCAGCCGAACCCTGCCCCCGCACGCCGGATCGCAGCCGGGGCAGCCCGCATCCGTGCACCCCGGCCCGTACGCGCACGCGGGCCCGCGCCCCGCGGGCAGCCGGCCCCAGCCCCTGCGAGCAGAATCACACCCGCAACCCCAGCCCCAGCCCCAGCCCCAGCCCCCAACATCCCCGCACCCGCACGCCGCCCCGGCCCCGGGCCACCCGCGCCCGCACCCGATCCCGGGCCCGCGCCCCGAGGGCGGCCGCGGCCTGCCCCCGCAGGCCGCGCCGCAGCGCGGGCCGGAGGCGCAGCCCCCGACGGCCCCGTGCCCGCACGCCGATCCGTACGGCGCCCCGGGCCCCGAGGGTGCCCGCCCGCACCCGGATGCGGGCGGGGCCCGGGACCGGCTGCTGCCCGGTCAGGCGCCGGCACGGGTGCCCGGGCAGGCGCCGGGCCGGGAGGCCGCCGGGCTGCCGGGCAGGTTCGCGCCCACGGTCGGCCGGCCCGACGCCCAATCCCTCGCTACCGCCCCGAGCGGACCCGGCCACCAGCAGGACATATCCAGCACAACAGACATACCGAGCCAGTGGGTTCCGTCACCCGAGCACGGCTACGGCGCCCCCGACGACGCGTTCGGGAGCGGCGCCGCCGCCCACACCGGCGACGCGACAGCAGACGGCGAAGGCGCCGCCCCCGCAGAGGCGGGCGGCCGGCCCGGCATCCCCGTACAGCGGGACGGCCGCGCCGTCCACGGCCCGCGGCGGCCCGCCACCCCGGCGGCGGCGGCCACCACCGCACCCGGCGCCTCGACCGCGGCGACCCCAGACGCCCACGCCCACGCCCACGCCCACGAGCAGGCCGAAGCCCACGCCCACGCCCAGGCCGCCACCACGCGCCGCGTCGCGCGCCGCGCCGTCAAGGCCATCGGGTTCTGCGCGGCCGTCACCGCCGGCACGATGCTCCTGCTCCGCGGGAACGAAGCCCTCACCGGCCTCGCCACCGCCCCCGCAGCCCCCTCGGCAGCCAAGGCCCCGGCCGTACCCGCCGCCGCCCCCGACCCCGGACGCGTCGTCCAGATCGTCGCCCACCCCGACGACGACCTGTACTTCATGAACCCGGAGCTGCGGCACTCCCTGTCCGCCGGCACCGGCCACAGCATCACGTCCGTCTACCTCACCTCCGGCGAGGCCGACGGCGTCAACGCCGGTGCCGCCGGGCGCGCTTCCGCCCGCCCCGACAAGCGCGCGTACGCCGAGGCCCGCCAGAACGGCATCCGGGCCGCCTACGCCAAGATGGCCACCGGCGACCGCACCAGCGCCTGGAGGCGCACGTCCGTCCCCACCCGCGGCGGCGGCCGCGCCGAGGTCGACGTCCTCGTCGCCCGGCCCGAGGTCCACCTCGTCTGGCTGCAGCTCCGCGAGGCCGGCACCGTCCACGCCGAGGCCCCCGACAGCCTGCGCGGCCTCTGGGACGGCAAGGCCCCCCGCCTGGAGTCCGTGCTCGCCTCCGGCAGCCCCGTCACCGAGCCGTACGCCTACTCGCGCGACGACCTCGTCCGCACCCTCGCCGGCATCCTCGACCGCTACCGGCCGACGACCGTCCGCATCCAGGACCCCACCCCCGGCCGGACCCCCGCCACCGGGCGGTTCACCGACCACCAGGACCACTTCTACGGCGCCCGCTTCGCCCAGGCGGCCCTCGCCGCGTACGCGGCCGAGGTCAAGGGCCGGCCGCACTTCGCCGTGCAGAACTACCTCGGCTACTCCAACGGCTCCCTGCCCGGCACCCTCGACCCGCAGACATCCGCGGACAAGCTGGACATCATGGACGTCTATGCCTGGGTCGACCGCGAGAACCACTGCGGCAGCAGCGCCGGCTGCGGCGACCTCAAGGTCGCGGACCACCCCGCCGGCAACAACTGGACCTCCACCATCAACCACGCCCGCGGCTCCGGCACCTCCTGGCTGGCCTCCGACCGGCAGCACGGCCTGTGGGCGTTCCAGGTGCTCGACGGGCAGGTCGCGCTCTGGCACCGGGCCGGCCCGATCGGCCCGTGGAGCGGGCCGCACCTGCTGCCGGGCACCGGCATGGACCCGGGCGTGTCCACGGTCACCCTCCCGGACGGGCGGATCGCGGCCTTCGCGACGCGCACGACGCTCGGCGAGCAGCCGTCGGACTACCGGCGCGAGGTCGTGTACGCCGTACAGCGCGCCCCCGGTGCACGGGAGTTCGGCGCATGGCAGTCGCTGGGCACCCCGGAGGCGTCCGATGCGGACCGCACCTCCGACATCAGCGCGCCCGCGGTGTCCGCGGACGGCACGGGCCGCCTGGCGGCGTACGTACGCGACGGCGGCCACACCCTGCGCGGGCGGGAGCAGCGGGCGGACGGCACCTGGGGCCCCTGGGAGGCCCACGGCGGCGCCGGCCTGCTCGGCACCCCGGTGGCGGCCGCCGATGCGGCGGGCCGGCGCATGGTCTTCGCGGCGACCGCGGCCTCGGTGACGGCCTGGGCCCAGCCGGCCCCTGGCGCACCCCTGGGCCCGGCAACCCCGACGGGCCTCCCCCAGACGGCCCTCCCGCTGACGGCGGACGCCCGCGAGGGCGGAGTCCGCCTGTGGCTGCGCAAGCCGGGCTCGGGCGACGTCCGGACCGCCCTGGCGACGACCACCCCCGACGGCACACCGGCGGTACGGGGCCTCACCGACCTGGGCGGCCTCCAGGGCTTCGGCGCGGTCGCCGCAGGCGGCCACGTCCTGGCGGCCCGCTCGGCCGGCGGCCACCTCGGCGCGGAACTCGGCGAGGGCCGCCCCTGGGAACGCTCCCCCCTGCTCTTCGTGGGCGACCCCTCGGCGGCGGTCACGGGCAACGGCACCACGGTCAACCTGGCGGTGATGGGCCTGGACGCCCGCCTGTACGCGACGTCCTCCCCGGACACCCCGAAGGCGTACCTGACCCCCTGGCAGCCGATAGGCCCGAGCAACACGGGACAGGCGCAGCCGTAGCTCCCGCGCCCCGGCGGCGGGTGCCGTTGTCAGCGGGCCCGCGTACTTTTCGGTTGGCCGCCCAGGCGGGCGGCGAGAAGGGGTGGGGCATGGAATGGGTTGCAGACCCGCGGCTGGCGGCGGGGCCCGAGGCCGCCTGGTTCCTGGAGGCGGTGTTCGCACCCGGTACGCAGATGGGGACGGTGTACGACGATCCGACGACGCCCGTCGTCGTGACACGGATCGAGGAAGTGGCCTCCCTGCGGGTTCCCAGCGGCCGGCTGGTCGTCGATGCGCCCTGGGACGACGACGACATGTGGGCGTACGAACAGGGGCAGCCGACGCGACCCCCGCGCGAGCTGGCGGTGCGCATTCCTCCGGGCAGCTACCGCATGGAGATCGCCTGGACTGCGGGCCCGTACGAGTTCATGGGCGAGCAGTGCGACGGCGTCGACGTCGCCGCGACCCGCCTGTGCATCAGCGACGAGCCCGTGGCCGGGTGGGAAATGGCCCTCGGCGTCGGCGAGGACGTCGATGAGCTGAAGCCGGGGGACATGATCGGCTTCTGTGCCGATGCCAATGTCGGCTGCTTCGCAGACGCGGGTGCGTGGACGACTCTGTGCAAGCCGTTCCGCACGTTCGTGAACGGCCACTGGGGCTTGCACGACACCGAAGAACTCCCCGGCTGGTGCAACCGGGTGCGCGACGAGTCGCAGCAGGCCGACCTGGTCACGTTCGGGGTCGAAATCCGCGGCGTCGTCTGGCTGGGCCGCACCAGGACCGGCGACGTGGCCTCCATCGTGGTCGCCAGCGGCGTGATCGACTCCGGGGCCTGAACGGCCGAGGGCCGACGCTGCGCAGACGTCGGCCCTCGGTGCCGGGCGGGGCGCCCGCCGCGTTCGGGCTACAGCACCGGCAGGTTCTTGCGGAGCTCGAAGGCCGTGACCTCGCTGCGGTACTCCTCCCACTCCTGCTTCTTGTTGCGCAGGAAGAAGTCGAAGACGTGCTCGCCCAGGGTTTCGGCGACCAGTTCGCTGCGTTCCATCAGGGAGATCGCCTCGCCCAGGTTCTGCGGGAGCGGCTCGATGCCCATCGCGCGGCGCTCCGAGTCCGACAGGGCCCAGACGTCGTCGTCGGCGCCGGCCGGGAGTTCGTAGCCCTCCTCGATGCCCTTCAGGCCCGCCGCCAGCAGGACCGCGTACGTCAGGTACGGGTTGGCGCCCGAGTCGATGGAGCGGACCTCGATGCGCGAGGAGCCCATCTTGCCCGGCTTGTACATCGGGACGCGGATCAGCGCCGAGCGGTTGTTGTGCCCCCAGCAGATGTACGAGGGGGCCTCGCCGCCGGACCCGGCCGTGCGGGTGGAGCCGCCCCAGATGCGCTTGTACGAGTTCACCCACTGGTTCGTGACCGCCGAGGTCTCCGCCGCGTGCCGGAGCAGGCCCGCGATGAAGGAGCGGCCGACCTTCGAGAGCTGGTACTCGGCGCCGGACTCGTAGAAGGCGTTGCGGTCGCCCTCGAAGAGCGACAGGTGGGTGTGCATGCCGGAGCCGGGGTACTCGGAGAACGGCTTCGGCATGAAGGTGGCCTGCACGCCCTGCTCCAGCGCGACCTGCTTCATGACCAGGCGGAACGTCATGATGTTGTCGGCGGTGGACAGCGCGTCGGCATAGCGCAGGTCGATCTCCTGCTGGCCGGGGGCGCCCTCGTGGTGGCTGAACTCGACGGAGATGCCCATCGATTCGAGCATGGTGATCGCCTGCCGGCGGAAGTCCATGCCGACGTTCTGCGGGGTGTGGTCGAAGTAGCCGGAGTTGTCCGCGGGCACGGGACGGGAGCCGTCCAGCGGCTTGTCCTTCAGCAGGAAGAACTCGATCTCCGGGTGGGTGTAGAAGGTGAAGCCCAGGTCGGAGGTCTTGGCGAGGATCCGCTTGAGGACGAAGCGGGGGTCCGCGAAGGACGGCGACCCGTCCGGCATGAGGATGTCGCAGAACATCCGGGCCGTCCCGGGGGCCTCCGCGCGCCAGGGCAGTATCTGGAAGGTGCCCGGGTCCGGCTTGGCGATCATGTCGGATTCGTAGACCCGCGCGAAGCCCTCGATGGCCGAGCCGTCGAAGCCGATGCCCTCGTCGAAGGCCTGCTCCAGCTCGGCCGGCGCCACCGCGACGGACTTGAGGAAGCCCAGCACGTCGGTGAACCACAGGCGCACGAAGCGGATGTCGCGCTCCTCGAGCGTCCGGAGGACGAATTCCTGCTGCTTGTCCATGCCTTCATCCTCGCAGTTCAGACGGCCTGTGCACCACCGCCGTCAGGGGTGGGCGCGGGGGCGGGCGGACCCAGTATCGCCAGCCGCGGTTTCCGCCACATTACGCACCATCGAAACCTCGTGGCACCCCTGCACTGACCGCCGGGGTGTCCTGGCCACTACCATCTGCCGCCATGGGGGGCCGGGAGGACATACGGAGGGGGCGCGGCGCGGGCCGCCCGCCCCGGCGTGCCGTGTTCGCGGTGGCCCTGTCGGTGCTGCTCGGGGCGTTGCTGCTGTGCGTGCGCCCCGGCGAGCCGCCGCACGCCGCGCCGGTCTCCGCCGCCGCCCCGGCGACCCCTGCCGCCGCCGGCGCCGCGCTCCCCGGACCCCCGCACGCCGTGTGCGCGGATCCGGGGCACAGGCCCGGCTGCTCCCCGTTCTCGCAGGTCACCCCCGGTGTCCTGCCCGCCCCGCCGCCCGCGCTCCCCGTCACCCCGGGGGCCGCGGATCCGGCCTGGCACGCCGCCGCAGGGCGCGGGGCCCGCCCGTACGACGCCCCGGCCCGGGCACCCGACCTCCACGCTCTCCAAGTGCTGCGGACCTGACGGACCCCGGCGCGCCGCGGCCGACGGACGCCCCGCGCCCCCGCCGGACCCACCCCCACCCCGCTCACGAAGGAATCAGGTCACATGGCCGGCACCAACCCGACCCCCAACCCCTCCCGCCAGGCGCGCATAGCCGAGATGCGCCGCGCCGAACGCGCCCGCGAGCGCCGCAACAAGATCCTCGCGATCTCGGTGTCGACGGCGCTCGTCGCGGGCCTCGTCGGCTTCGGCGCCTGGGTGCTGCTGCAGCAGAAGGCCGAGGAGAAGGCGGCGGCCCGCGAGGCCGAGACCGCCCGCACCACCCCCGTGGCAGCCGAGCAGTCCTGGGACGCGAAGTCGCTGGGCCGCAACCACGTCGAGACGCCCGTCTCGTACCCGATGAACCCGCCGGTCGGCGGGGACCACCACCCGCGCTGGATGAACTGCAACGGCGACGTCTACAAGGAGCCCGTGCCGCGTGAGAACGCCGTGCACTCCCTGGAGCACGGCGCGGTGTGGGTGACGTACAACGACAAGGCGTCCGCGGCGGACGTCGCCGAGCTCTCCCGCACGGTGGAGAAGACCCCGTACTCGCTGATGAGCCCGGTCGCCGACCAGTCCGGGGCCATCATGCTGAGCGCATGGGGCAAGCAGGTCACCGTCGACAGCGCCTCCGACCCGCGCGTGAAGCAGTTCTTCACCAAGTACGTGCAGGGCCCGCAGACGCCCGAGCCGGGCGCGGCCTGCACGATGGGGGTGGCCGGCAAGTGAGGCGTACGTACCGGGCGGCCGGCTCCGCGGTGCTGCTCGCCCTGCTCTTCGCGGTGGCGGCCACGGTCGCCGCCGCGAGCGGCGGGCGCACCGCCGGAGCCGCCGCCCGTACACCCGCCCTGTACTCGCCGGACGCGGGCTTCGCCCGGGACATGGCGGTGCACCACCAGCAGGCGGTGGAGATGTCGTTCCTGGTGCGGGACCGCACGCAGGACGAGGCGGTGCGCAGCCTCGCCTACGACATCGCCAACACGCAGGCGAACCAGCGCGGCATGCTGCTGGGCTGGCTGGACCTGTGGGGGCTGCCGAAGGTGCTGGCGGGCGAGCCGCCGATGTCCTGGATGGCCCCCGCCTCCGCCTCCGCCCCCGCCTCCGCATCCGCCCCCGCCTCCGCCGGCGGCAGCGGCGCTCACGGCGGCCACGCCGTGGACGGCGTCCCGGCCAAGCCGGGCGCGCTGATGCCCGGCATGGCCACCAAGGAGGAGATCGCCGCGCTGGGCGCCGCGCAGGGGCGGGACGCGGAGGTGTTGTTCCTCCAGCTGATGACCGACCACCACAAGGGCGGTGTGGCGATGGCCCGCGGCTGCGCCGTGCAGTGCGCGACGCCGGCCGAGCGGGCGCTGGCGCAGGGCATGGTCGAGGCCCAGCAGTCCGAGCTGACGCTGATGGCGGACATGCTCCGGGCCCGCGGGGCTGCGCCGCGCGGGTGACGGGGCGCGCCCGTACGGTGGGTGGGAGGGCGCCACGTGCGGCCCTCCGACCCACCGGCCGGCCCCGCCGGGGCTCCGTGGCGGGCGCGCGGCGCGCCCGCGCCGGCCGTCGTAACGGCATGCTCAGGAGGTTGACGCCATGACCACCGCGGCAGACATCATGCACCCCGGGGCCCAGTGGATCCCGGCGACGGAGACCCTGGACCGGGCCGCCGAGCTCATGCGCCGGCTGAACGTGGGCGCGCTGCCCGTCAGCGACGCGGACGAGCGGCTGTGCGGCATCGTCACCGACCGCGACATCGTCGTGAAGTGCGTGGCGATCGGCCACGACCCGGCCCAGGTGACCTGCGGCGACCTGTGCGAGGGCACGCCCCGCTGGATCGCGGCGGACGCGGACGTCTCCGCCGTCCTGGACGAGATGGAGTCCCACCAGATCAAGCGCCTGCCGGTCATCGAGAACAAGCGCCTCGTCGGCATGATCAGCGAGGCGGACCTGGCGCAGCACCTGCCGGACGAGCAGCTCGCGGGCTTCGTCGAGAAGGTCTACGCCCGCCGCTGACCGGCGGGGGCGCCGAGGACGGCCCGGGCCACCTGCTCCGGCCGGTCCAGCATGACCAGGTGGCCCGCGGGCTCGGCGGCCTCGAAGCGGGCGCCGAGTTCGGCGGCGAGCGCCTGCTGCCGGGCGAGCCAGCGGGCCGCGGCCCGGCTCCCGGAGCCGTCGTCGCCGGCGAGGACCGTCGTCGGGGCGGCCAGCGGGTGCCGGGCGCGCAGCGCGAGGACCTCGGCGGCCATGTCCGGGTAGCGGGAGTTCTCCAGCAGCGCCCCCCGCCAGACCCGGCCGGTGCGGTAGCAGCGGCGTACGAGGTCCCGGGGCGCGGGGTCGGCGCCGCCGGTCCGGGAGAGGCGTACGGCGGCCCGGCGGGCGGCGGGGCCGAGCGCGGCTGGCAGCCCGGCGGCGGTGAGGGCGCGGCCCGCGGCGCGGGCGGCACCGGTGCGCAGGGCGGAGGGCAGGAGGGTGCGGGGGTGTTCCTCGACGCTGCCGTCGAGGAGGACCAGGGCGGCGGTGCGCCGCGGGTACAGGCGGGCGAAGGCCTCGGCGTGGAAGGCGGCGAGGGAGTGCCCGGCGACGGTGGCGGGGGTGCCGGCCAGGCCGAGGGCGTCCAGCAGCCCGGCCATGCGGCGGGCTTCGCCGGCGGCGGTGGGCGGGGCGGTCGCGGGGCCGCTCAGCCCGTGGCCGGGGCGGTCGAAGCGGATGGCGGTGCGGCCTGCGGCGGCGAGCAGCGCGGCGACCGGATCCCAGTCGAACCAGGCCATGGCGAGCCCGGCGCTCAGCACGACGGGCGGCCCGGTGCCGTCGACGACGACGTGCAGTGCGGTGCCGTCGACGCGGACGAAGCGGTGCTCGCGCGTCCCGTACGTCTCGTGCGCCTCGGACGTCACGTACGCCGCTCCTTGTGCACCGACCAGGCCAGCAGGCCGAGCCACAGCGCGACGAGGAGGACCTGGAGGCGCTGCCCGGCGCCGAGGGCCCAGGTGCCGCGGCCGGCGGTGAACATCGCTATGGCGGCCAGCGTCCAGACGGTGGCGATCAGCTCCAGGACGACGAGGGCGGGGCCGTGGGCGGCGAGGGGGGCGAGGATGCCGTAGCGGCGGGCGGCGACGGTGAGGGCGATGATGCCGACGAGGGCGCCGGTCATGGCGAGGCTGCTGCTGACGGCGTGGGCCTGGTGCGTGGCGGGGACGAGCCCGGCGGTCTCGCGGGCGGCGCACACCGGGTCGGCGGTGGGCGTGCAGCTCAGCGGCAGCCAGGCGTCGGCGGCGGTCGCCGCGCCGAAGAGGGTGACACCGGCCCAGCCCGTGACGGACCAGAAGCGGCGGGACTCGGGGTGGCTGCGCAGCCGGAGGAGGGCGAGCAGGCCGCCGGTGAAGGCGAGGACGCCCGCGGTGAAGTCGGTGGCGCGGAAGAGGCCGCCGAGCGGCTGGTCCTGGGCGGCGAGCTCGCTGACGTACGTCTCGATGGGGTTGAGGCCGGTGGAGAGCACCACCTCCAGCACCCAGGCCGTGTACGCGGCCGCGCCGAGGCCGACGAGGAGGGCGACGAGCCAGGTGCGGCCCGACCGGGCCGACCCGGCCGCGGGGCTCCCGGGCGTCGCGGGGGCGGCCGGCGCCGCGGCGGGCTCCAGCGGCCGCGCAGGGCCGGAGCGGCCCGTCTGGCCTGCCTGGCCTGCCTGGCCTGCCTGATGCGCGTGCCCTGTGCGTGCCGTGTGCCGTGTGTGGCCCGCGCGCCACGTGTGGGTCGTGCGCTCCGCGCGCCGGTCATGGTTCGTACGCTTTTCAGCCCGTATCGCCATGTCTACATCATCCTCAAGACTGCGGTCCCCGTAATCTGCGCGGATGCCGGCCCGGGTACGGGCGCGCCGGGATCCGCTCCCCGCCGCACTCCCCCGGCCACCCGTCGGCGCCGCTGCGGCGGCAGCCGCCGCGCTGGTCGTGCGCGTCGCCGCCGTGCAGGTGCCGTGTCCCTTTGGGGGTGGCTCCACGGCCTGGAAGACGTGCGGCGGGGCGAATGCGTTGCCTGCGGTCCGAGTGCGGCGGGCCACACCGCCCCGCCCCGCGGGGAACTCGTTTGGCGGGCATCCCGCCCCATGGCAGTCTTTCGGATCATCAGACCGCATGACGCGAGGACAACCCCCACTCCATGAGCACGCCTCCGAACCCGCCCGGCACCCCTTCGGAGCCGGAGCACGAGGGCACATCCGTTCACCGGCCGGAGGCGGAGCCCACGCCTGCACCCGCCGCGAAGCCGTCGCTCCGGAAGGCTCCGGAGCCCGGCGAAGAGGGCCCGGAGGCCCCCGCCGCCCCGACGGCACCCGCAGCGCCGTCCCTCCGCAAGGACGCCGCCCCGGCTCCGGAGCCGCAGTCGGCGGCCCCGGCCGAGGCGCCCGCAGCCGAGGCGGCGGCCCCTGCCGCGCCGTCCCTGCGGAAGGAGCCCGCCCCCGGCGAGGCGCCCGCACCCGCCGAGGCGCCCGCGCCCGCGCCGGAGGCAGCGGCGCCGGGCGAGCCATCTCCGGCGGCGCAGCCGCCCGCCACCCCCGCGGCGGCCGTCCCGGCCCAGACGCCCCAGCCCGCGACCCCGGCCCAGGCCCCGGCCCCGGCCCCGGCCCAGGCCCAGGCCCAGGCCCCGGCGCCGGAGGCCTACGCTGCCCCGGGCTACGCCGCCCCGTCCTTCGCCGCTCACGGCTACGCCGCCCCCGGCACCCCCGGCGGTGCGCACCTCCCGCCCGGCCCGCCCGGCGCCCCCGTCCCGCCCGGCAACCCGTGGGCGTACCACGGTGCCGGCGGCACCGGGCCCTGGGGTGCGCCCGTCCAGGAGGGCAACGGCCTCGCCGTGGCCTCCCTCGTCCTCGGCGCCTGCGCGATCTTCTTCGGCCCGGTCCCGCTCCTCTTCTGGGGCGGCGGCATCCTCGGCCTGATCGCCGTCGGCACGGGCCTCGGCGGCATCAAGCGCGCCTCGGCCGGGGCCGGCCGCAAGGCCATGGCCGTCGCCGGCACGGTCCTCGGCCTCCTCGGCCTCCTCTGCTCGGTCGGCGGCTACTTCCTGACCGAGCGGCTCGTCGACAGCGCCCGCCACGGCATCGAGCGGGAGATCGACTCCTGGCCGGAGCCGGACGCGGACGGCCTGGAGATCGACCCGGAGGAGTTCGGGTCCGACGACCCGTGGCCGGCGCGCCCCGGACGGCCGACCCCGGCGCCGTCCCGCAGCGACGTGCCCGGCATGACCTCCCCGCTGCCGTTCGGCGAGACGTTCGCCTACCCGGACGGGATCAAGGTGAGCCTGTCGCAGCCGAAGCCGTACAAGACGAAGAACCGCTACTCCGACGTCGGCAACGCGGTCCAGATGACGCTGACCATCACCAACGGGTCGGCCGAGAACCACAACGTCATCTACGCCGTCCCGAACGTCCGCGACGACAAGGGCATGACCGCCAAGCTCGTCTTCGACGGCGATGTCCCGAAGCTGATCAGGGGCGACATCCTGCCGGGCCAGTCGGCCAGCGGCGTGGTCGTCTTCGAGGTCCCCGAGGGCACCACCAGCCTGAGCGCCGACATCTCCCCCGGCACGCTCATGCAGAGCGTGAAGTTCAGCGGGAAGATCGGCTGACGGCAGCCGCCGCGAACCGCCCGGGCACGGGGCCGCCGCCCCATAGCGTCAGAAAGACGATTACACTGGCCCCGTGCCCCAACTTCGCCTCGCTCTCCTCCAGATCGACTCGCACGTGGGCGACATCGCCGCCAACGCCGACTCGGTCGTGCACTGGTCCCGGCACTCCGCCGAGCAGGGCGCCCACCTCGCGGCGTTCCCCGAGATGATGCTGACCGGCTACCCCGTGGAGGACCTCGCACTGCGCGGCTCCTTCGTGGAGGCCTCCCGCTCCGCCCTGGCCGCACTGGCCGTCCGGCTGGCCGACGAGGGCCTCGGCGAGCTGCCGGTCGTCGTCGGCTACCTCGACCGCAGCGAGCGGGCCACCCCCCGCCTGGGCCTGCCCGCGGGCTCCCCGGAGAACGCGGCCGCCGTCCTCCACCGCGGGGAGGTGGTACTCCGCTTCGCCAAGCACCACCTCCCGAACTACGGCGTCTTCGACGAGTTCCGCTACTTCGTGCCCGGCGGCACCCAGCCGGTGATCCGGGTCCGCGGCGTCGACGTCGCCCTCGCGATCTGCGAGGACCTCTGGCAGGAGGGCGGCCGCGTCCCCGCCACCCGCTCCGCCGGGGCCGGGCTGCTGATCTCGGTCAACGCCTCCCCGTACGAGCGGAACAAGGACGACGTCCGCCTCGAACTGGTCCGCAAGCGGGCCCAGGAGGCCGGCTGCACCCTCGCCTACCTCGCGATGATCGGCGGCCAGGACGACCTCGTCTTCGACGGCGACTCGATCGTGGTCGGCGCGGACGGAGAGGTCCTCGCCCGCGCCCCGCAGTTCTCCGAGGGCTGCGTCCTGGTCGACCTCGACCTGCCGGCGGCCCGGCCGGACGCCCCCGAGGGCGTCGTCGACGACGGGCTGCGCATCGACCGCGTCGTCCTCTCCGAGGAGCCCGTCGAGCCGTACGAGCCGGTCGCGGCCGGCGGCGGCGGCGAGCGGCTCGACGACGACGAGGAGGTGTACGACGCGCTGGTCGTGGGCCTGCGCGCATACGTCCGGAAGAACGGCTTCCGATCGGTCCTGATCGGGCTGTCCGGCGGCATCGACTCCGCACTCGTCGCCGCCATCGCCTGCGACGCCGTCGGCGCGCAGAACGTGTACGGCGTCTCCATGCCGTCGAAGTACTCCTCGGAGCACTCCCGGACGGACGCCGCCGAGCTGGCCCGGCGCACCGGCCTCAACTTCCGGACCGTCTCCATCGAGCCGATGTTCGACGCCTACATGGGGTCCGTCGGCCTGACCGGCCTCGCCGAGGAGAACCTCCAGTCCCGGCTGCGCGGCACCCTGCTGATGGCGCTCTCCAACCAGGAGGGCCACATCGTCCTCGCCCCGGGCAACAAGTCGGAGCTGGCCGTCGGCTACTCCACCCTGTACGGCGACTCCGTCGGCGCGTACGGCCCGATCAAGGACGTCTACAAGTCGGACGTGTTCCGCCTCGCCCGGTACCGCAACCGGGCCGCCGAGGAGCGCGGGGAGACCCCGCCGATCCCGGAGAACTCCATCGCCAAACCGCCGAGCGCCGAGCTGCGGCCCGGCCAGGTGGACACCGACTCGCTGCCGGACTACCCGGTGCTGGACGCGATCCTCGCCCTGTACGTGGACCGCGACCAGGGGCTGGAGGCGATCGTCGCCGCAGGCTTCGACCGCGGGCTGGTGGCGAGGACGCTGCGGATGGTGGACGCGGCGGAGTACAAGCGGCGCCAGTACCCGCCCGGTACGAAGATCTCCGCGAAGGGCTTCGGCAAGGACCGCCGCCTGCCCGTCACCAACGGCTGGCGCGAGCAGGCCTGACGCCCGCGGGCGGGCCGCCGCCCGGCCCCCCGCCCGCCCGGCGCGCTACGTGCCGACCGTCACCCGGGCGGCCACCGGAAGGTGGTCGCTCGCGGTGCGCGGCAGCGTCCAGGAGGCCTCCGGCTTCATCCCGCGGACCATGATCTGGTCGATCCGCGCCATCGGGAACGCCGCCGGCCAGCTGAACCCGAAGCCCTCGCCGGCGGCGCCCTGCGTGGAGCGCATCTGCGAGGTGACCTCGCGCAGCGAGCGGTCGTTCATGGTGCCGTTGAGGTCGCCGAGCAGGACGACCTTGCCCAGCGGCTCGGCGGCGAGCGCCGCGCCGAGCGCGCCGGCGCTGTTGTCGCGCTGGTTCGCCGTGAAGCCGGCGTTCAGCTTCACCCGGACGGACGGCAGGTGCGCCACGTAGACGGCGATCCGGCCGCGCGGGCTCTCCACGGTGGTGCGCATGGCCCGCGTCCAGCCCATCCGGATGTCGACCGGCCCGCTGGCCGTCAGCGGGTACCTGCTCCACACGCCGACCGTGCCCTCCACCGCGTGGTACTTGTACGTGCCCGCCAGGGCCTTCTCGTACGAGGGGACGGCGCTGCCCTTGAGCTCGGTCAGGGCCAGCACGTCGGCCCCGGAGCGGGCCACCGACTCGGCCGTGGCCCGCGGGTCGGGGTTGGCCGCGTCGACGTTGTGGGTGGCGACGACGAGGTCGCCGCCGGAGCCGGACTTGCCGAAGACCAGGCCGCCGAAGAGGTTCAGCCACACCACCGCCGGCAGCAGGCAGGCGATCAGCGCCGTCGCCGAGCGGCGGAATGCGGCGCACGCAGCGAGGACGGGGACGAGCAGCCCCAGCCAGGGCAGGAACGTCTCGGTGAGGCTGCCCAGGTTGCCGACGTCGTTCGGCAGCTGCGCATGGAAGATCATGACCAGGGCGAGCACGACCGCCAGGACGGCGGTGGCGATCCCGCGCCGCCAGATCCCTCTGTCGCGGCGCAGTTCGGCCAGGCGGCGCCGGAGGCCGGATCCGGAGGGCTCGCGCTCCGAGCCGCCGTTCCCGGTCTCCGCCATGTACGCCTGTGCCATGCCACTGCCCTCGCTGCCCTGCTCGCGCTCCGTTCCCGCACCATGACCCTAGGCGATGGACGGAGCCTTCCGTGCCGGTGTTCCGGCCGTACGTCCGGGAGGACGAACGGCCGTGCGGCGCGGGTTCCTGTTGTCACGAAACGCGCACATTCGCTCGGACGCGTGCCGTTCGCTCATCCGAACGGACGCAGTGGAGCACTTGCGGGGGCCTCGGGGCGGCCTCGGGGCCGACTCGCCCCGGCGGGGAGTGTGACGCACCGGTCGCTCCCCCACTTTCGCGGCGGCCCGGCCAGGTGCCACCATGGTGGGTGAGTCCGGGGACGCCGTCAGGGCGCCTCGAGATGACACAAGGAGCAGTTGCCATGACGCATGCCGTTTCGCCTGCCCGCGAAGCAGCCTCCCCCACCCTGTACGGGGGCACCGGCACCCGCCGGATCACCGTCCGCGACCTCACGCTCGCCAAGGAGCGCGGCGAGAAGTGGCCGATGCTCACCGCGTACGACGCGATGACCGCCTCCGTGTTCGACGAGGCCGGCATCCCGGTCATCCTCGTCGGCGACTCCATGGGCAACTGCCACCTCGGCTACGAGAACACCGTCCCCGTCACGATGGACGAGATGACCCTGCTGTCCGCAGCCGTCGTGCGCGGCACCAGCCGGGCCCTCGTCGTCGGCGACCTGCCGTTCGGCTCGTACCAGGAGGGCGCGGTGCAGGCGCTGCGCAGCGCCACCCGGCTCGTGAAGGAGGCGGGCGTCGGCGCGGTGAAGCTGGAGGGCGGCGAGCGCTCGCTGCACCAGACGGAGCTGATCGTGCAGTCCGGCATCCCGGTCATGTCCCACCTGGGCCTGACCCCGCAATCCGTCAACGCGATGGGCTACCGGGTGCAGGGCCGCGGCGACGAGGCCGCGCACCAGCTGCTCCGCGACGCCAAGGCCGCGCAGGACGCGGGCGCGTTCGCGGTGGTGCTGGAGCTGGTGCCCGCCGAGCTGGCCGCCGAGGTCACCCGCTCGCTGCAGATCCCGACGGTCGGCATCGGCGCGGGCGCGGACTGCGACGCGCAGGTGCTGGTCTGGACGGACATGATGGGCCTGACCGGCGGGAAGATGCCGAAGTTCGTCAAGCAGTACGCCGACCTGCGCGCCACGATGACGGGCGCGGCGAAGGCGTTCGCCGAGGACGTCGTCGGCGGGGCGTTCCCGCAGGAGCAGCACAGCTTCCACTGATCAGCGGATTCCCGCCGTCCGGCGCGGATCCGCTGATCCCGCCGGCCGGCGCCGGACCACCGGGCCGGCAGGCCGCCGACCGCCCCGCGCGGCCGGCGGGCTGCCGGCCCGCCGGCGTCCTGCCGCCCCCGTCGTCGCCGCTGTCGGCACCGCTGCCGCGGTCTGTCGGTGGTCTGTCGGTGGTCTGTCGGTGGCGGCTGGTCCCCTGGGGCCATGACGCGAACCGACAACAACCCCCAGTACGGCCCGAACGCCGTCGAGGTCCGGGGACTGGTCAAGCACTTCGGTGAGACCAAGGCCCTGGACGGAGTCGACCTGGACGTCCGCGAGGGCACCGTCCTCGGTGTCCTCGGCCCCAACGGCGCGGGCAAGACCACCCTGGTCCGCTGCCTGTCCACGCTGCTCGTCCCGGACGCCGGCACCGCCCGCGTCGCCGGGTACGACGTCGTCCGCCAGCCGCGGCAGCTGCGCCGCACCATCGGCCTGACCGGCCAGTACGCCTCGGTCGACGAGAAGCTCTCCGGCTGGGAGAACCTGTACATGATCGGCCGGCTGCTGGACCTGTCCCGCAAGGACTCCCGCGCCCGCGCCGACGAGCTGCTGGAGCGGTTCTCCCTCACGGAGGCCGCGCGCAAGCCCGCCATGACGTACTCGGGCGGCATGCGCCGCCGCCTCGACCTGGCCGCCTCCATGATCGGCCGGCCGGCCGTGCTGTACCTGGACGAGCCCACCACCGGCCTCGACCCGCGCACCCGCAACGAGGTGTGGGACGAGGTGCAGCGGATGGTAGCCGAGGGCGCCACCGTCCTGCTCACCACCCAGTACATGGAGGAGGCCGAGCACCTCGCGCACGAGCTGACCGTCATCGACCGCGGGCAGGTCGTCGCGGGCGGCAGGATCGACGAGCTGAAGGCGCGTGTCGGCGGCCGCACCCTGCGGATCCGGCCCGCCTCGGCCTCCGACCTGCCGGGCATGGCGCGCGCCCTCGCCGAGGCCGGCCTGGACGGCATCGCCGGGGCGCAGGCCGTGCCGGACGAGGGCGTCCTGCTCGTCCCGATCCTCAGCGACGAGCAGCTGACGGCGGTGGTCGGCCTGCTGGCCGCCCGCGGCCATGCGATCGCCGACCTCGGCACCTACCTGCCGAGCCTGGACGAGGTGTTCCTCGCCATCACCGGCCACCGGACCGCCGACGCGCAGGACGCGCCGCCGGCCGAGGGGCAGCAGACCGGCCGCGCGGGCCGGACCGACCGGACCGACAAGAACACGGAGGTCGCGGCATGAGCACCGCCACCACGAGCAAGCCCGCCGCCACCGCCGCGGCCGCCGCACCGGCCGGGACGGGCCCGCTGCCCGGGGAGGGCCGCATCGGCCTGCGGGCCAACCTGCGGCACATCTCCGCCCTGGCCCGCCGCAACGTCATGCAGCTCAAGGCCGACCCCCAGTCGATGTTCGACGTCGTGTTCATGCCGATCGTGTTCACGCTGCTGTTCGTGTTCGTCTTCGGCGGCGCGATCTCCGGCAGGGGCAACCAGGACGCGTACGTCAACTACGTCGTCCCCGGCCTGATGGCCATGATGGGCCTGAACGTCGCCATGGGCGTCGGCATCGGGGTGAACGACGACTTCAAGAAGGGCGTCATGGACCGCTTCCGGTCCATGCCGATCGCCCGGTCGTCCGTCCTCCTCGCGAAGATCGTCGTCGAGCTGGGGCGGACGCTGATCGCCATCACGATCCTGCTCGGGGTCGGCTTCCTGCTGGGCCTTTCCATCAAGACGTCGTTCACCGACCTGCTGCTGGCCATCGGGCTGTCCGCCGTCTTCGGCGCCTCCCTGATGTGGATCTTCATCCTGCTGGGCCTGACCCTGCAGAACGCCCAGGCCGTGCAGGGCGTGGCGATGATGGTCCTGATGCCCCTCCAGTTCGGCAGCTCGATCTTCGCCCCGCCGTCGACGATGCCGGGCTGGCTGCAGTCCTTCACGGACTACAACCCGCTGTCCCAGCTCGCCGACGCGGCCCGCGCGCTGATCAACGGCGGCCCCGTCGCCCACGCCGTGTGGGTGACCCTGGCCTGGTCGCTGGCCATCACGGCCGTCACCATGCCGCTCGCGGTGCGCAAGTTCCGCCAGAAGACCTGATCCGGCCGGCCGGTCCGCTCCGGATCGCGTCCCGGACGGGCCCCCGGCGGGGGGGGGCCGGGTCAGATGAGGGCGGCGGCCTCCTCCAGGGTGAGGCCGCCGCCCTCGGCGTACGCGGCCCCGTACGCGGCGTCGTCCAGCTCCCCCCGGACCAGCTCCTCCGCGCGGGCCCGGTCCTCCCGCTCCGTCGCCACCGGGACGTGCCCGTCCGGCAGCAGCGCCCGGTACGCGCCCAGCAGCCGGGCGGCGCGCAGCGCCTCCTCGCGGCCGCCGAGCCCGGCCCGCGCGCGGGCCGCCGTCAGCATGTAGACGGCGGGCAGCTGCGGGGCGACCATGTCGGCCAGCGGGTCCCGGGCGGACTCCAGGGCCTGCCGCAGCACGGCCAGCGCCTGCTTGTGGCAGCCGTCCTGGTTGTCCAGCCAGGCCATCGTGGCGAGCAGGTAGCAGTCGAAGACGGCGTACGCGCCCATGGCGAACTCCTCGCGCAGCCGGCGGATGTGCGCGCGGGCCTCGGCGATGCGGCCCCTGCGCCCCAGGCACACCGCCATGAACAGGTGGGCGGCCGGCATGGCCTCGTTGCCGTAGCTGCGGGGCATGGCGCGCAGCACGTCGGCGAGCAGGTCCTCGGCCTCGGCGTACCGCCCGCTCTCCATCAGCACCCCGGCCATGCGCACCCGCAGCACCGTCACCTGCGAGGGCGCGCCGAGCCGCTCCGCGTGCCGGATGGCCGCCCGGAAGTCGTCCGCGGCGAGCGCGTACAGGCCGTGCTTCTCGCGGGCCTCGGCGCGGGCCGACAGCGCCTCCGCGCAGCCCCAGTCGTCTCCGAGCGCGGTGAACAGCGCAAGGCTCTCCTCTGCGTCGCGGGAGGCGTCGCCCGCCCATGCGGCCCGGTTGGCCAGTACGTTCGCCCGGAGCTGCAGGGCGACGGCGAGCTCCCAGCGGTAGTCGAACGCGCGGGCCGTCTCGACGGTGGCGTCGATGGTGCGGCGCAGCATCTCCGCGTCCCCGCCGATCATCACCGCGTAGATCCACAGCGAGCCGGGGGCCCGGCAGGTCTGCGGCAGGCCCGGCCGGTAGGCGGCGAGGACGCCCTCGATCAGCGGGCGCACCTCCGGCGAGTTCCAGTTCTCGCTGTTCTGGTCCCGTGCGGCGAGCTGGAGGAGCCGGATGCCGCGCCAGGCCTCGGTGAGCGCCTCCCCGCGGTACGGCGGCGGCGTGTCGGCGATCCGGTCGGGCACCGGGCCGGCCGGGGCGACGGGCGCGCGGAAGGGGTCCGGGCCCAGCTCGGCGACGGCGTTCGCCCAGTGCCGGCACTCGGCACGCAGGTCGTGCATCTGCCAGTACCAGACGAGGCAGTGCACGAGGCACAGCGCCTCCCCGGCGTCCCGGGCCGCGACCGCCCGGCGCAGCGCGCTGCGGATGTTCTCGTAGTCGGCGGCGAGCCGCTCCCCGGCCTCCCGCTGGCCCGCCCCGCGCAGCAGGGGCTCGGTGGCCCGGGCGAACTCCCGGTAGTGCACGAGATGCCGCCGCTCGGCGGCCCCGGCCTCCCCGGACTCGGCGGCGAGGCGCTCCCGGGCGTACTCGGCGACGGTCTCCAGCATCCGGTACCGCATGCCGCCGGGCCCGGGCGCGGCGATGACGAGCGACTTGTCGACGAGCGACCCGACGACGGAGGCGACGTCCCCGGTCCGGACGACGGCGCCGCCGCGCCCGCCCGCACCGGGACCGCGGCCGGAATCGGGGTCGGGACCGGGACCGGGGTCGGCGCAGACCGCTTCGGCGGCGGGCAGGTCGCAGCCGCCGGCGAAGACCGACAGGCGGGCCAGGACGCGGCGTTCCGCCGCGTCGAGGAGTTCCCACGACCAGTCGACGACCGCGCGGAGCGTCTGCTGCCGCGGCAGGAGGGTACGCGCGCCGCCCGTCAGCAGCCGGAACCGGTCGTCCAGCCGGTCCGCGATCTGCCGGGGCGTCAGCAGCCGCAGCCGCGCCGCCGCCAGCTCGATCGCGAGCGGGAGGCCGTCCAGGCGGCGGCAGATCTCGGCGGCCGCGTCGGGGTCCTCGGCGACGGTGAAGCCGGGGCGGGCGGCGGCGCCGCGGTCGTCGAGGAGCCGCAGCGCGGCATGGTCCGGCAGCGGCTCCACGGGCCGGAGGAACTCCCCCGGCACCCCGAGCGGTTCGCGGCTGGTGGCCAGGATCCGCACCCCGGGGCAGTGCGTGAGCAGCCGTTCGGCCAGCTCGGCGGCGGCCCCGGCGACGTGCTCGCAGTTGTCGAGGACCAGCAGCATGCCGCGCCGGGCGCAGTGCTCGGTGAGGCGGGCGAGCGGCTCGTCTCCCGCCCGCTCGGTCAGGGCGCGCAGCTCCTCGGCCGAGGCTCCGCGCAGCTTGGTCTCGCGGGCGCCGAGCGCGGTGAGGACGGCCTCGGGGACGTCGTCCGGGTCGTTGACGGGGGCGAGCTCGGCGAACCACACGCCGTCGGGCCACCGCTGCCGGCCGGCCGCGCCCGCGGCGTGGGCCTCGGCGGCCTCCTGCGACAGGCGGGTCTTGCCGGCGCCGCCCGGCCCCAGCAGGGTGACGAGCCGGGCACGTCCGAGGTCCGCGCCGATGGCCCGGATGTCCTCCTCGCGCCCGACGAACGTCGTCAGCCGCGCCTTCAGGTTCC
Source organism: Streptomyces globosus (assembly GCF_003325375.1). Classification (GTDB taxonomy): domain Bacteria; phylum Actinomycetota; class Actinomycetes; order Streptomycetales; family Streptomycetaceae; genus Streptomyces; species Streptomyces globosus_A. The sequence continues at coordinate 5,504,952 of NZ_CP030862.1, forward strand.
CCGGCCGCGCCTCCGGAACGGCTGCGGGCCCGGGGGGCCCGGGCGGCGGCGCGAGGAGTTCGGCGTGCAGGGCGCGCAGGGCCGGCCCGGGGTCCGTGCCGAGCCGGCCGGCGAGCTCCTGCCGGACCTCCTCGTAGGCGGCGAGCGCCTCCGCCGCCCGCCCCGCGTCCCGCAGCGCCCGGATCCGCAGCGCCTGGAGCGGCTCGTCCAGCGGGTGCCGCCCGCACAGCTCGGCGAGCTCGGGCAGGGCGCGTTCCGCCTCGCCGAGGCCGAGGGCCGCCGCGAGCCGGCCCCGCCGCGCCTCGGCCCGTACGGCCTCCCAGCGCGCGGCCTCCGCGCCCGGCTCGGGCAGGTCGGCCAGGGCCGGGCCGCGCCACAGCGCCAGCGCCTCGTCGTACAGGGCCGCGGCCTGCGCCGGATCTGCCCCGACGGCCGCGGCGGCGGCCCGGACGAGCCGCTCGAAGCGGTACGCGTCGACGTCCTCACGGGCGGCCGCGAGCAGGTAGCCGCCCTCCTCGGAACGCACCGCGGACCGGCCCAGGGCCCGCCGCAGCCGCCCGACCAGCGCCTGCAGGGCGGCCGGCCCGTCGGCGGGGGGCTCGCCGGCCCACACGTCGGCGACGAGCAGGTGCACCGGCACGGCCCGCCCGGCCCGCAGGGCCAGCGCGGTCAGCAGGGCGCGCAGCCGCGCCCCGCCGACGGCGACGGGCGTCCCGTCGCCCCGGACGACCTGAACGGAACCGAGGATCGCGTAGCGCACCGCCCCATTGTCCCCACCGGGGCGCCCGCCCCCGCCCCGTTTTCCCCGTCCGCCCCACGCGCCCCAGTGGCACCCGCTCGGCCCGGCCACGGCCCGGTGCGGAGCCCTGCCCCCGCCCCCTTCCGCGGCCGCCGGGGGCGCGCGGTAGGTTTCGCGGCATGGTTCATCAGCGGACGCGCAGTGAGCGCCAGGTCAGTTCCGTCTTTCTCGGCATGGTCGCGATCATGGCCGTCACGGGGTGGGCCGTGTGGACGGGCTACTCGCAGAGCGCCGGGCTCGCGGTGTTCCTCTTCGTCACGTCGGCGTGGCTGGTCTCGCTGTGCCTGCACGAGTACGCACACGCCCGGACGGCCCTGCACGGCGGCGACCTCACCGTCGGCGCGAAGGGCTACCTGACGCTGAACCCCCTCAAGTACACGCACGTCCTGCTCAGCGTCGTCCTCCCCCTCCTCTTCGTGATCATGGGCGGTATCGGCCTGCCGGGCGGCGCCGTGTTCATCGAGCGGGACCGCATCCGGGGCCGCTGGAAGCACAGCCTGATCTCGGCGGCGGGCCCGCTGACGAACGTGGCGTTCGCCGTCGTCTGCACCGCCCCGTTCTGGCTGGGCGCCCTCGACGGGGTGCCGCAGCCGTTCCGCTTCGCGCTGGCGTTCCTCGCGCTGCTGCAGGTGTCGGCGTCGATCCTGAACTTCCTGCCGGTGCCCGGCCTCGACGGCTACGGGGTCATCGAGCCCTGGCTGTCGTACCGGGTGCGCCGGGAGCTGGCGCCGCTGGCGCCGGTCGGGCTGATCGCGGTGTTCGCACTGCTGTGGATCCCGGCCGTGAACGCGGTCTTCTTCGACGTGGTCCACGGCGCCCTGTCGGCGCTGGGCGTGCCGGACCTCGACAGCTACTGCGGGTTCGACCTGTTCCGCTTCTGGGAGGACACCGAGGGCTTCTGCGCGGTACCGCAGCCCTGACGCCGGGCGGGCCGGCGGGTCAGCCGGCCTGGCGGGCGGCCTTGCGGGCCCGCTCGCGGCGGATGTAGTACCAGGCCATGTTGGAGGACAGGCCGGCCAGCAGCACCCAGACGATGCCGAGGAAGCTGCCCTCGACGAAGGCCACCACGGCCGCCGCCACGGACAGCACGCAGACGAGGAGGGCGAAGACGGCGAGGCGGGGCATGGGGTACGTCTCCTAGACGGGGCACGGAACGGCATCGAGCCCCTCCAGTGTCCCCCACGCCCCGCACAGCCCCGCGCCGCCACCCCCCGCCCCGCCCGCGGCCCTTTTCCCCGTTCGCCGGATCCGCGCCCTCCCGCGCCGCTATGGTGCGCCCGAGGGTGTGTCGCGCATCACGCGCCGCGAGCACAGAGGCAGAACGACAGCCCGGCCCGCTCGGCCCGCCGCAGCGGGCGCCGGGCGGGCCGGCCGGGCCGCCGCCGGGGCGGTCAGACGTCGGTGATGCGCAGGGCGGCGTGGGCCTTGTAGCGGCGGTTCGTGGAGATGAGGTTCGCCACGAGGGCCTCGACCTGGTGCGCGTTGCGCAGCCGGCCGGCGAAGACGCCGCGCATTCCGGGGATGCGGGCGGCCAGGGCCTGGACGATGTCGGTGTCGGCGCGGGAGTCGCCGAGGACCATCACGTCCGTGTCGATCTCCGCGACGGACTCGTCCTGGAGGAGGACCGCCGACAGGTGGTGGAAGGCGGCGGTGACCCGCGAGTCGGGCAGGAGTGCGGCGGCCTGCTGGGCGGCGCTGCCCTCCTCGACCCGGAGGGCGTACGCGCCCTGCTTGTCGAAGCCGAGGGGGTTGACGCAGTCCACGACGAGCTTGCCCGCGAGGTCCTCGCGGAGCGCTTCGAGGGTCTTCGCGTGGCCCTCCCACGGCACCGCGATGATCACGACGTCGCTGCGGCGGGCGGTCTCGGCGTTGTCGGCGCCCTCCACTCCGAGGCCGATCCCGGCGGCGGCCTGGCGGGCGCGGTCTGCGGCGCGCGAGCCGATGACCACCTTCTGGCCCGCCTTGGCGAACCGGTAGGCCAGGCCCCGGCCCTGGTCTCCGGTGCCGCCGAGGACGCCGACGACGAGGCCGGAGACGTCCGGCAGGTCCCACGGGTCCTTGGCGGGGGCCTTGGCGGGCGCGGGCGGCTTCTGGGTGCTGTCGCTAGAGGTCATGGGGGGAGCGTAGTGCGGGGATCCGTACGCGCGAACGGGTGCCGCCCCGTGCGGCCGCCCGGCCCGGGCCTCCCCGGCGGCCCTGCCGCGCCGCGGCCGCTCCCGGACGGCCTCCCGCCGCCCCGGACGGACCCCCTAGGAGGCCGAGCCCGGGCCGCTCCCGTCGTCCGGCGTGCCCTCGGCGGACTTGTCGTTCCACCGGGGGTCGTTCTGCCATTCGAGGTTGCGCTCCTGCGCCGTCTCCATGGCGTGTGCCGCCTCCTCGGGCGATCCGTACGGGCCGAAACGGTCCTTCGCCGGGCACTCGGGGCCCTCTTCGACCTTCTTGTGGACCAGGCAGTAGTACCACTCGCCCGGTTTGCCCGTCTGGCGCTTCTTGAACAGGGCCATCGTCCCCGGCTCCTTCCTCCGCGGCCGCGTGCCGCCTCCGTACCGTCCTGTCTGCCGCCATGCTGCCCCAGGAGTGCTGGATACACTCGCTTGCATGTCTGGCCAGTCGCTGCTCGTACCCGGCGAGCTCTCTCCGCCCCGTTCCGTTCCCGGCAACATCCGCCGGCCCGAGTACGTGGGCAAGCCCGCGCCCACTCCGTACACCGGCCCGGAGGTGCAGACGCCCGAGACCGTCGAGGCGATGCGCACCGCCGGACGGATCGCCGCGCGGGCGATGGAGGAGGCCGCGAAGCTGATCGCCCCCGGCACCACCACCGACGAGCTCGACCGCGTCGCGCACGAGTACCTGTGCGACCACGGGGCCTACCCGTCGACGCTGGGCTACCGCGGCTTCCCGAAGTCGCTGTGCACCTCCGTCAACGAGGTCATCTGCCACGGCATCCCCGACTCGACGGTGCTGCGCGACGGCGACATCGTGAACCTGGACGTCACCGCGTACATCGGCGGCGTGCACGGCGACAACAACGCCACCTACCTGTGCGGCGACGTGGACGAGGAGTCCCGCCTCCTGGTGGAGCGGACCCGGGAGGCGCTGAACCGGGCGATCAAGGCCGTCAAGCCGGGCCGGCAGATCAACGTGATCGGCCGGGTCATCGAGTCGTACGCGAAGCGTTTCGGCTACGGCGTGGTCCGGGACTTCACGGGGCACGGCATCAACTCGGCGTTCCACTCCGGCCTGATCATCCCGCACTACGACAGCCCGCACGCCACGACCGTCATGCAGCCCGGGATGACCTTCACGATCGAGCCGATGCTGACGCTCGGCACCCACGAGTACGACATGTGGGAGGACGGCTGGACGGTCGTGACGAAGGACCGGAAGCGGACCGCGCAGTTCGAGCACACACTGGTCGTGACGGACTCGGGAGCCGACATCCTCACCCTGCCGTAGCCGGTTCCGGGCCCCCGGGGACGTTTTACCGACAACGCGTCGGGAACACATTGACTTAGGTATGCCTAAGCAGGAGGATCAGGCGTGGCGGCCGTGCCGCCACGCCCGGTCCCCCCTTCCCCGGAGGTCTGTCTTGGACGCCTTCTCCACGGCCATCCGCGTCGCGTCGCACGAGCAGCACACCGAGGCCGAGTCCTCCTCCTTCATGAGCGACCTGCTCGGCGGCCGGCTCGGAGTCGACGCGTACGCCCGCTACACCGAGCAGCTGTGGTTCGTGTACCGGGCCCTGGAGGACGCGGCCGAGGCCCTCGCCGGCGATCCGGTGGCGGGGCCCTTCATCCGTCCGGAACTGATGCGCGTCGCCGAGATCGAGCGCGACCTGGCGCACCTGCGCGGCCCGTCCTGGCGCGAGACGCTGGTGGCGCTGCCCGCCACGCGGGCGTACGCGGCGCGGGTCGCCGAATGCGCGGCCGCCTGGCCCGGCGGGTACGTCGCCCACCACTACACCCGCTACCTGGGCGACCTCTCCGGCGGCCAGATCATCCGCGACCGGGCGGAGCGGGCCTGGGGCTTCGCGCGCAAGGGCGACGGCGTCCGCTTCTACGTCTTCGCGGACATCTCCAACCCGGCCGCCTTCAAGCGCGAGTACCGCGGGCTCCTCGACGCGATCGCCGCGGACGACCTGGAGAAGCAGCGCATCATCGACGAGTGCAAGCGGGCCTTCGACTACAACGGGGCCGTCTTCCGCGAGCTGGGGGCGGAGTTCCCGCTCAGCGCCTGACCGGCTGCGCCGGGGAGTCGAAGCGGACGCGCCCGCCGATCTCGACGGTGCCGTCGGGTCCGGGCGCGGTGAGGATCTGCGAGCCCGCGCCCTGGTTGATGTTCAGGGCGCGGTTCAGCTGCGCCGTCAGCAGGGCCGCGGCCGAACCGGTGGCCTCGTCCTCGGCGATGGCCCCGTCGGGCCGCCGGGGGAAGCCGCGGGCGCGGACGCGGCCCGCGGCCTCGTCCTCCCACGCCCACGCGTACAGCCAGCCCTCGCCGGGCGGCGGTGCGGGCAGCGCGTCGACCTCGCCGGGCGTCGCGTACTGCCGGGTGCGCTTGCCCTCGGCCCACTCGGGCCGGACCGTGACCCAGGTGAACTCGCCGTCGTCGCGGGCCCATACGGACCCGGCGGGCGGCTGGAGCTCCTCGATGTCCAGCAGCCAGGCCACCCCGACGAGCGGGTGCCCCGCGAACGCCATGCGCGTGCCCGGGGTGCGGATGTCGACGACCCCGCGCTCGGGGTCGTCGACGAACACCGTCTCGCTGTAGCCGAGTTCGGCGGCGAGCGCCTGCCGGGACGCGTCGTCCGGGCAGGTGCGGCCGTCGCGGACGACGCCGAGCAGGTTGCCGAACCGCCCGTCGCCCGCGCAGAAGACCCTGAGTACGTCGAGATCGTTCACGCGGGCATTCAAACACGGCCCGGCCGCGGGCCGCGCTCCGCCGCCCGGCCGGTCACCAGAGCCGGTCGACCGCCCCCGGGTGCAGGGCGATACGGGTCCCCGCGAAGTCCTCCGCCCGACCGGTGCGCCCGCCGGCGCGCGGCGGGAAGTAGCCGAGCACCTCCTTGTCGAAGCCCGGCTCGTCCGTGGCCAGCGGCTCGGCGGGCGTGCCGCCCACCAGCACGGCCCCGGGCAGGCGGGTGAACCCGGCCGCCTCGTAGAAGCCGGCGAGCGGCCGGTCGCAGCTGAACAGGACGACGTCCACGCCCGGGTCGGCGGCCAGCGCCGCCCGTGCGGCCGCGACCAGGCGGCGCCCGTACCCGCGGCCGCGCACCGACTCCCGGGTGACGACGGCGCTCAGGCCGGCGGCGCGGTAGGTCCGCCCCGCGTGCCGGAGCCGCTTGTACAGCAGCGCCAGCGATGCGAGGACCGTCCCCGACGCGTCGAGCAGCAGCAGGGCCCGCGGGGCGAGCGCCGGGTCGTGCCCCGCTGTGGCGCCCGGCCAGGCCTGCGCCTCCAGCTCGGCGACCTGCGCCGCGAGGTCCGCCGGCAGCTCGGCCTCCGGCCAGGCGGCGACCGTCGCGGTCATGCGGGGATCCGGACGCCCGCGCCGCCGACCCGCACCCGCCTGTCGCCGGGCCGCAGCTCCACCGTCAGCACGCCGGGGCGGCCCATGTCCTCGCCCTGGTGGAGGGTGAGGACGGCCTCGTCCGGTACGAGCTCCAGCTCGCGGGCGTACGCGCCGAAGGCGGCCGCGGCGGCCCCGGTGGCGGGGTCCTCGACGACGCCGCCGACCGGGAAGGGGTCCCGTACGTGGAAGGTGTCGGGGCCGGCCCGGTGCACCAGCTGCACGGTGGTCAGGTCCAGGCGCTGCATCAGCGCCTCCAGCCGGGCGAAGTCGTAGTCCAGGGCGGCGAGGCGCTCGCGGGTGGCCGCGCCGAGGACGAGGTGGCGGGCACCGGCGAAGGCGATCCGCGGCGGGAGGGCCGGGTCCAGGTCGGCCGCCGGCCAGTCCAGGGCGGCCAGCGCCTCGGCGAGGTCGGAGCCGGCGATGTCCTCGGTGTGCGGCTCGACGCTGGTCAGGACGGCCCGCAGGCCGCTGCCGGTGTCGGTGACCGAGACGGGCACCGTGCCGGCCGGGGTGGCGAAGACCAGTTCGCCCGGACCGATCCGCTCCGCCAGCGCGACGGACGCGGCGACCGTGGCGTGCCCGCAGAAGGGGACCTCGGCCTTCGGGCTGAAGAAGCGGAGCGTGAAGGCCCGGCCGGGCGGGCCGTCGAGGCCCTGCGGCGGGCCCGTCAGGAACGCGGTCTCGCTGTAGCCCAGTTCGGCGGCGATCCGCAGCATCGCGGCGTCGTCCAGGCCGCTCGCGTCGAGCACGACCCCGGCGGGGTTGCCGCCGGCGGGGTCGTCGGAGAAAGCGGTGTAGCGCAGTACCTCGGTCGTCATGCTGTGGCTCAACTGCGGTGCGCCGCGGCGCATTCCCGTCCGGCGGCGCCCCCGGCGCGGGCCTGCTCAGCCGCGCCCGATGTACGGCATGGCCGTCGCCATCACCGTCGCGAACTGCACGTTCGCCTCCAGCGGCAGCTCCGCCATGTGCAGCACGGTGCGGGCCACGTCGGCGGCGTCCATCACGGGCTCCACCGCGAGCTGCCCGTTCGCCTGGAGGATCCCGGTCTGCATCCGCTCGGTCATCTCGGTGGCCGCGTTGCCGATGTCGATCTGCCCGCAGGCGATCCGGTACGGGCGCCCGTCCAGGGAGAGCGACTTCGTCAGGCCGGTCACGGCGTGCTTGGTCGCCGTGTACGCGACCGAGTGGGGCCGGGGGGTGTGGGCGGAGATGGAGCCGTTGTTGATGATGCGGCCGCCCTGCGGGTCCTGCTCCTTCATCTGCCGGAAGGCGGCCTGCGCGCACAGGAAGGAGCCGGTGAGGTTGACGTCGACGACGCGCCGCCAGTCGTCGGGGGAGAGGTCCTCCAGGGGCACCCCGCCCGGGCCGAAGGTGCCCGCGTTGTTGAAGAGGAGGTCGAGCCGGCCGTACCGCTCGCGGACGGCCGCGAACAGCGCGGCGACGTCCGGCGGGGAGCTCACGTCTGCGGGGACGCACAGCACGTCGGCTCCGGGCCCTGCCGCCCGCGCGGTCTCCTCCAGCGGAGCGGTCCGGCGGCCGGCGGCGGCCACGGCCCATCCGGCGCCGGCGAGGGCGAGGGCGACGGAGCGGCCGATGCCGGAGCCGGCGCCCGTGACCACGGCGGTCTTCATGCCAGGTGCGTTCATGGGGCCGCAGGGTACGGCAGAAGCCGGGCGCGTCGGCGGACGTTCCGACAGCTGAGAGCATGGACCGGCCAGGGGTGTGAAAAGACGACGAGAAGACTGGAGTCCGCATGCCGGAGACAGGCCCTGCGACGGCCGCGCACGAGCCGCCGCCGAAGACGCCGCCCGCCGAACCGACCGCTTCCGCCCCCGCCCCCCGCCCGGCCCCCGCCCCGGGCGCGGACTCCGGCTCCGACTCCGACTCCGACTCCGGCTCCGCTGCCGTCCCCGCCCCGCGGACCGAGTCCGCGCCCGCGGCGCCGCGCGCCGGCACCGCCGCCGCCCGCCGCACGGGGCTGCTCGTCATGGTCGTCCTCGGCGGGCTCAGCGCCCTCCCCCCGCTCTCCATGGACATGTACCTTCCGGCCCTGCCGGAGGTCGCGTCCGCCCTGGCCAGCCCGGCCGCCACCGTCCAGCTCACCCTGACCGCGTGCCTGGCCGGCATGGCCCTCGGCCAGCTCGTCATCGGCCCGATGAGCGACAGGTGGGGCCGCCGCCGGCCGCTCCTCGCCGGCATGGCCCTGTACGTCCTCGCGACCGCCGTCTGCGCGCTCGCCCCGACCGCCGAGCTGCTGATCGGCTTCCGCCTGCTCCAGGGCCTGGCCGGAGCCGCAGGCATCGTGATCGCCCGCGCCGTCGTCCGCGACCTGTACGAGGGCGTGGAGATGGCGAAGTTCTTCTCCAGCCTGATGCTGATCTCCGGGGTGGCGCCCATCATCGCCCCGCTCATCGGCGCGCAGGTGCTCCGCTTCGCCGACTGGCGCGGCGTCTTCGTCGTCCTCGCCGCCGTCGGACTCGCCCTGACCCTCCTCGTGTGGCGCCGCCTGGACGAGACGCTGCCGCCGGAGCAGCGGCACACCGGCGGCGTCGGCGCCGCCCTGCGGACCATGCGCGGGCTGCTCGCGGACCGCGTCTTCGCCGGGTACGTGCTGGCCGGCGGCTTCTCCTTCGCCGCGCTGTTCGCGTACATCGCGGCCTCCCCGTTCGTCGTCCAGGAGATATACGGGGCCTCCGCGCAGACCTTCAGCCTGCTGTTCGGCCTGAACTCCGTCGGCCTGATCCTCGCCGGGCAGGTCAACGGCAAGCTGCTCGTCGGCCGGGTCAGCCTCGACAAGGTCCTGGCCTGCGGGATCGCCGTGGTCGTCGCCGCGTCCGCCGCGCTGCTGCTGATGTCGGCGGGCGTGTTCGGCCCGGTCGGCCTGGCGCCGGTCGCCGCCGCTCTGTTCGTGCTGATGTCGGCGATGGGCCTGGTCCTGCCCAACACGAACGCGCTGGCCCTGATGCGCACCCCGCAGGCCGCCGGGTCGGCGTCGGCGCTGCTCGGCACCTCCTCGTTCCTCGTCGGCGCGGCCGCCTCGCCGCTCGTCGGCATCGCCGGGGAGGACACCGCCGTTCCGATGGCTGTCGTCCAGGTCTGCTGCGGGCTCCTCGCCGCGGGCTGCTTCCTCGGCCTGTGCCGGCCCTGGCGCAGCCGCGGAGCGGCTGCCGCGGCGTGAGCCGGGCACCGGGGGCGCCGTAAACTTCGGAGGTGAACGCCTCCGCCCCCACCACCGCCGAAACCCTCCGGTCCGCGCTGGCCGGACTCCTCGACGGGCTGCCGCCGAAGCAGGCCGCGGCCGCCGTCGAGCGGCTGATCGCCAACTACCGGGGGCGCACCCCGACCGACGCCCCCGTCCTTCGGGACCGCTCCGACGTGGCGGCGTACGCGGCGTACCGGATGCCCGCCACCTTCGAGGCGGTCCGCTCCGCGCTCGCCGGCTTCGCCGAGGCCGCCCCGGACTGGGCGCCCGCCTCGCACGTGGACGTCGGCGGCGGCACGGGCGCGGCAACCTGGGCGGTCGACGCCACCTGGGACGGCCCGCGCGCCACGACCGTGCTGGACTGGGCGGAACCCGCACTCGCCCTCGGCCGCGAACTGGCCGGGGCGTCCGGCTCGCCCGCGCTGCGGGGCGCCGAGTGGCGGCGGGCCGTCATCGGCTCGGCCCTCGCCCTGCCCGCCGCGGACCTCGTGACCGTCTCGTACGTCCTCGGGGAGCTCACCCCGGAGGCCCGGCGCGCCGTCGTCGCCGAGGCGGCCCGCGCCGGACAGGCCGTCGTCCTCATCGAGCCGGGCACCCCCGAGGGCTACCTGCGCATCCGCGAGGCCCGCGACCAGCTGATCGCGGCGGGCCTGCACGTCGCCGCGCCCTGCCCGCACGACGGGGCCTGCCCGATCGGCGTCGGCGAGGACTGGTGCCACTTCTCGGCGCGGGTCAGCCGCTCCTCCCTGCATCGGCAGGTCAAGGGGGGCTCGCTGCCGTACGAGGACGAGAAGTTCAGCTACGTCGCGGCCACCCGCTTCCCGGCGGAGCCGGCCGCCGCCCGGATCACGCGGAGGCCGCAGATCCGCAAGGGCCTCGTCCTGCTCGACCTGTGCGGGCCGGAGGGCGAGGGGCTGGTCCGGGCCACCGTGACCAAGCGGCACGGCGACCTCTACAAGCGGGCGCGGGACGCCGAATGGGGCCGGGAGTGGCCTCCGGCCACGGACTGACGTCCGCGGCCGGAGGCGCGGGGCGGAGACGCGGGGCGGAGCCGGGGCGGGCCTACGTCCGCAGCTCCTGGGTGCAGCACTTCACGCTGCCGCCGCCCTTGAGCAGCTCGCCCAGGTCCATCGGCACCGGCTCGAAGCCCCGGTCCCGCAGCGGGCCGAACAGCCCGGTGGCCGCCTGCGGCAGCAGGACGTGCCGGCCGTCGCTGACCGCGTTCAGCCCGAGCGCGGCCGCGTCCTCGGCGCCGGCGATCAGCGCGTCCGGGAAGAGCCGCCGCAGCACGGCCCGGCTGCCCGGCGAGAAGGCCTCCGGGTGGTACATCACCTCGTCGCCGTCCAGCACGCACAGTGCCGTGTCGAGGTGGTAGTACCGCGGGTCGACCAGGTCCAGTCCGATGACGGGACGGCCGAAGAACTCCTGCGCCTCGTCGTGCGAGAGGGGGCTGGAGCGGAAGCCCCGCCCGGCCAGGATCCAGCTGGCCGTGACGGCGAAGTCGCCCTCCCCCTCGTTGACGTGGGCCGGCTCGTGGACGTCCCGGAAGCCGTGCGAGCGGAACCAGGCACGGTGGATCTCCGCCTCGCCGGTGCGCTCCGCGTGCGCGAACCGGGCGCCGAGGACCCGGCCGTCGATGACGAGGGCGCCGTTCGCGGCGAAGACCATGTCGGGGAGGCCCGGCTCCGGCTCCAGGGTCTCGACGGTGTGCCCGAGGGACAGGTAGCGGTCCCTGAGGTCCTCCCACTGGGCCATGGCCAGGGGGAGGTCCACCGGTTTCCCGGGGTCCATCCACGGGTTGATGGAGTACGTGACCTTGAAGTGTGCCGGTGGGCACATCAGGTAGCGCCGGGGTGTGGCGTCTCTGCGCAAAGAAGGCTCCTCACGACTCACGGACTGGTGGGTGAATCGTCTCTCCTCCGGGGGAGCCGCGCAGTGGACTGACCGGGTGATGTGCACATTGACTGAAAGACGAGATGTTCCGGTTGCTAATTTGTCCGAATGACCAGCAAGAACCCTGACGCGAAAGCCCCCGACGCGAGCCGCCGCAGCGAGCGCTCCCGGCAGGCGATCCTCGACGCGGCGCTCGCCCTGGTCGGCGAGGTGGGCTACAACCGGCTGACCGTCGAGGCGATCGCGGCCCGCGCCGGGGTCGGCAAGCAGACGATCTACCGGTGGTGGCCGTCGAAGGCGGCCGTCCTGCTGGACGCCTCGCTCGCACTCTCCGGCAAGGCCGCGGACGAGGGCGGCTGGACCGGCTTCCCCGACACCGGCGACCTCGCCGCCGACCTGAAGGCCGTCATGCGGGCGACGGTCGACGAACTGTCCGACGAGACGTACGCGGCCCCCGCGCGCGCCCTCGCGGCCGCCGGTGCCACCGACCCCGGCCTCGGCGCCCGCTTCACGGAGCAGCTGCTGGAACCGCAGCTCGCCCTCTACGAGGAGCGGCTGCGATCCGCCCGCGAGGCCGGGCACATCTCCCCCGGCACGGACCTGCGGGTGGCCGTGGAGATGCTGGTGGGCCCCCTCACCTACCGCTGGCTGCTGCGCACGGGCCCCCTCACCCACGCCTTCGCGGACGAGGTCGTCGACCGCGTCCTGGCGGGCATCGCCGCGCACGCCGACACCGCGTGACCACCGGGGGTGGCGAACGTCACCGACACCGCCCCCCGCGCCCCCCGGCCCACCAATGGCCGGATTTCGCCTGCTATGAGGCGATATTCCGGGCGTCGAACAGGGGCTTGTCCTTGGGGAGAGCGGTCACCCGGACCGCCGGATGGTGGGACGATGTCAGGGTCTGCCGGGGCCAACGCTGAGGTGAGGGGATAGATGGGGTCTGAGTCCGGCCGCGTCAAACGCGGCGAGCAGAGCAGGATTTCGCAGTGGCTGCGCCGGCGCCCGAAGTCCGCGCCGGAGGACCCCGGCCGGGTACGCGAGGCACTGCTGCTCTCCGTGGCCGCGGCGGGCCTGCCGCTCGCCCCCGCCGCCCACCCCGTCGGCTACCGGTGCTCCTGCGACCGGATCGGCTGCCCCACCCCCGCGAGGCACCCCCTCTCCTTCGCCTGGCAGACCCAGTCGACCACCGACCGGGCCCAGGTCGAGCGCTGGGCGCGCAACGAGCCCCAGGCCAACTTCATCACCGCGACCGGCATGGTCCACGACGTCCTGGACGTCCCCCTGGAAGCCGGCGCCAAGGCCCTCGAACGCCTCCTCGCCGCCGGCATCGACGTCGGCCCGGTCGCCGAGTCGGGCGGTACGGGCGACGAGGCCCGCATGCTCTTCTTCACCGCCACCCGGGGCACCCCCGAGGACGAGGACGAGTGGTGGCCGTGCGAACTGGACTGCCACCCGGAGACGATGGACGAGCACCCGGGCCTGCGCTGGCACTGCCGCGGCAGCTACGTCCTCGTCCCCCCGGCAGCCCTCCCCGGCGACCGGGCCGTGACATGGGTCCGCGGCATGGAACACCCCCTGCCGGACCCGCTGACCCTCCTGGAAACCCTGACGGACGCCTGCGCAGCGCACGCCACGACCCCGGCAGCAGCCTGGCCCCTCCACCACTGACCGCCGGCCAAACCAGCCCCGCCGGCGTTTGAGGCGCGGGGGTGCGGGGGCAGGGCCCCGCAACGGGCCCGGGCAGAGCCCGGGAAACGGAGAAAGGGCGGGGCGGCGAGCCGGCTCCGCGCAGCGGCAACCCGCACCCGGCGGCGACGACGGCGACGGCAGCGGCGGCGGCGGCGCCCCGCCCCCTCAGTGGATCTGCGTCACGACGACGTCGAGCGCCCACGCCCGCCCGCCCCGTGCAGGGGCCTCGCCCTCCACCACGTACCCCAGCCCCCGCAGCACCTCGACCAGCTCCGCCGGCCCCGCCGGCCGGGCCCCCGCGACCAGCAGATCCCGCACCAGCCTCCCCTTGGTCGCCTTGTTGAAGTGGCTCACCACGGACCGCTTCTCCACCCCGTCCACGACCTGCGCGTGCAGCACCCGCACGGTGGCCGTCCTCCCGGCGAGCTCCCCCTTCGGCTTCCAGGCGGCCGCGTACGCCGCCGACCGCAGGTCGAGTACGAGCCCGTCCCCGGCGGCTTTCGGCATGACCTGCGCCATCGGCTCCCGCCAGTACGCGCCGAGCGCGCCCAGCCCGGGCAGCCTGACCCCCATCGAGCACCGGTAGGACGGAATCCGGTCGCCGACCCGGACGGCACCCCACAGCCCGGAGAAGACGAGCAGCGTCCGCTCGGCCAGTGCCCGCGCCGCCGCGGGCAGGTCCGCCAGCCCGAGCGCCTCGTACAGCACCCCGGTGTACAGCTCGCCGGCGGGCAGGGCGGCCGCCTCCCGCAGCCCGGCGTTCTTCGCGACCTCGCCGCGGAGCCCCTGGCTCAGCCCGAGCACCTCGCGCGCCTTCTCCTCGTCCCCGGCGCACAGGTCGACGAGCTCGGCGAGCACGGCCTCGCGGGCCGCGGCGAGTCCCGGCAGCGACAGTGTCCCCGCATCCAGGGGTGCGCCGGTCCCGCCGGAGGCCTTTCCCTCGGACGGCGGCAGCAACACGAGCACGGTGTATCTCCTCAGACCAGAACAACACAGGGGGTGCGGCCCCGCCCCAGCGTAGACCGCTCGCCGTGCCGCCCCCGCCGTCCGGCCCTACGCTCGACCCATGCCACGCCGTCATCTGCACATGACCGGCGCAGACGGGGCTGCCCTGCGGGCGGCACTGCGCGACCTGCGGACCGGGCTGGACGTGCCGCGGGAGTTCCCGCCGCCGGTGCTGGCCGAGGCGGAGCAGGCCCTGCGCACCCCCCGGCTCCCGGACGAGGACGCGACCGACCTCCCCCTGTTCACGATCGACCCGCCGTCCTCCCGCGACCTGGACCAGGCGATGCACCTGGCGCGCCGCGCGGGCGGCGGGTACGCCGTCCACTACGCCATCGCCGACCCGGCGGCGTTCGTCACCCCGGGCGGGCCCGTCGACGCGGAGGCGCACCGCCGGGTCACCACCCTGTACTTCCCGGACGGGCGGGTCCCGCTGCTCCCGCCGGCCCTGTCCGAGGGCGCGGCCAGCCTGCTGCCGGGCCAGACCTGCCCGGCCCTGCTGTGGCGCCTCGACCTGGACTCGGCGGGCCGCGTGGAGCGGACGGGGATCCGCCGGGCCCTGGTCCGCAGCCGGGCCCGCTACGACTACGACGGCGCCCAGCAGGCGATCGACTCGGAAACGGCGGAGGAGCCCCTGTCGCTGCTCCGCGAGGTGGGCCGCCTCCGCGAGGAGCAGGAGCGCGAGCGGGGCGGGGTCTCCCTGAACGTGCCCGAGCAGGAGATCATCGCGCGCGACGGCTCGTACGGCCTGGCCTACCGCGCGCCGCTGCCCGCGGACGGCTGGAACGCGCAGATCTCCCTGATGACGGGCATGGCGGCCGCCGACCTGATGCTCGCAGCCGGGACGGGCGTCCTGCGGACCCTGCCGACGGCCCCGGACGGGGAGGTGGGGCGGCTGCGGCGCACCGCCCGGGCGCTGGGCATCGACTGGCCGCACCACGTCCCGTACGCCGAGCTGATCCGCTCCCTCGACGCGCACCGCCCCGCGCACGCGGCGTTCCTGCAGGAGTGCACGGCGCTGCTGCGGGGCGCCGGGTACACGGTCTTCACGGGCGGCGCGCCCGGCGGCCCGGTCGTGCACGCGGCGGTCGCGGCGCCGTACGCGCACTGCACTGCCCCCCTGCGCCGCCTCGCCGACCGCTACACGGGCGAGCTGTGCCTGGCCGCGGCGTCGGGGGCCGGTGCCCCGCAGTGGGTGCTGGCGGGCCTGGAGGAGCTGCCGCGCCGGATGGCGGACGGGATGCGCCTGGCCAACACGGTGGAGCGGGAGTGCGTGGACCTCGTGGAGGCGGCCGTGATGAAGGGCCGCGTCGGGGAGGCCTTCGACGCGGTGGTGATCGACATCGACGACCGCGACTCCCGCTCCGGGACGGTCCACCTGGCCGAGCCGGCGGTCGTCGGCCGCGTGGAGTCCCCGACCGGCGCCCTGCCCCTGGGCGGCCGCATCCGCGTCCGCCTCACCCGCGCGGACCCCGGCCACGCCAAGATCCTCTTCACCGCTGGTGCGACGGCGTGACCGCGGCGCCCTGCACGGCGGCGACGACGGCGCGCGGATCGTCGGCGTGGAAGCGGATGACGCGGGCCTCGCCCCGCGCGCCCAGCGGCCGGGTGAAGGCGACGGGCCGGGAGAGTTCCACGGTCACGGTGGTCTGGCTGCCGACGGCCAGGTCGAGCACCCCGTCCCCGGACAGGGTCACCAGCCGGCCCTCCGGGTAGCGGCGGTCGACGCGGGCCGAGGCGACGGCGTCCGCCGGGACGGTCAGGTCGAACAGTGCCCCGTAGCGCAGCCGCAGGCTTCCGTCGCCGCGGACGATGTGCGGCCGGGTCACGCATGCGGCGTGCATCGCAAGGAGCAGCAGCACGCCGTACACGTCGAGGACGAGGACCACCCGGTGCACGGCCGGCCAGGGAATCAGCAGGGCGAGGGCGACGGTCTCGACGACCGAGACGAACACCATCCCGTACATCATCGCGGTCTGCGGCCCGGTGTACGCGGCCGGCAGGTCGCCCTCGGCGGCGCCGTGCGGCGGGCGGCGCAGCACCCACCGCACGAGGGAGGTCCCGGCCCGCAGTTCGTGCAGCAGCAGCCGGCGCACGGCGGCGGGCACCACGGCCCGCCCCGCGGCCCGCAGGGCCTCGCCCCGTACGGCGCCCCGTGCGCGCTCGGCGGCGTACAGCGACCGCAGCACCCACCCCTCCAGCAGCAGGGCGGCGGCGACGAGGACCCCGCCCGCGGCGAGCACCGCCGCAGGCGGGCGGACCCCGGCGGCGACGGCGAGGACGAGCAGCAGTTCGCCGGGTATGACGGCGGCGGCCGCGAGGCGCGCGGCCCGCACCCGGCTCACCGCCGGCCCCGCTGCACGAACGCCTCCATCACGCGCCGTACGACCTCCGCCTGGGCGGGGGCGTACTCGGCGAGCAGCGCCTCGACGACGGCGGGCGGGGCGGCGGCGGGCCCGCTCCCCCCGTCCCCCTGGATCGCGTCGAACACGGCGTCGGGCACGGCCGCGACGAGGGCGTCGGCCAGCTCCGGGATCCGCGGGTCGTCGGGCGGCGCGTCGGCAAGCTCGTCCAGCCGCTCGTACAGCGCGAGGACGGCCGGGTCGGCTGCGAGCGGCCCGAGCGCCGCGTAGACGCCGGCGCCGCCCTCGCCGGCCGTGTCGAGGAGGGTGAGGAGCTCGCGGTCGAGGGCGGCGGACGGCGAACCGGTGGCCGGCGCCTTGGCGAACAGGTCGGCGAGCGCGGGCGACACGGGCTCGGTCGCGCCGGGCGGCGCGGCCCGCAGCGCGGCGAGCCGGCGGCGGCGCTCCCGGATGCCGGCCTCCTGGCGGGCGAGGTCGGCGTCGAGCTCACTGAGCACCTCGGCGAGGTCGCGCCCGGCATCGTCCGCGAGGACGTCCCGGACCTCGTCGAGGCCGAGCCCCAGCTCGGTGAGCCGGCGTACGCGCGCCAGCAGGACGGCGTCGCGGACGGTGTAGGTCCGGTATCCGTTGGGCAGCCGCACCGGCTCCGGGAGCAGGCCGACATGGTGGTAGTGCCGGACCGCCCGGGTGGTGACCCCGACGAGCGCGGCGATCTCTCCGATCCGCATGCCCTCCAGTAGAAAGCCTGCCGTTGCGGCAAGGTCAAGCGGCGGCGCGGGGCCGGGTAGCATGGTCGGCACGGCAGACGAGCCGGCCGGACGGCCGCGTCGGGATCCCCGGATCCCGCCGAGGAACGTCCGGGCTCCACAGGGCAGGGTGGTGGGTAACGCCCACCCGGGGTGACCCGCGGGACAGTGCCACAGAAAACAGACCGCCGGGGGCTTCGGCCTCCGGTAAGGGTGAAACGGTGGTGTAAGAGACCACCAGCGCCTGGGGTGACCCAGGCGGCTAGGTAAACCCCACTCGGAGCAAGGTCAAAAGGAGTCGTCCCCGGACGGCTCTGCGCGGACGTTCGAGGGCTGCCCGCCCGAGTCCGCGGGTAGACCGCACGAGGCCGGCGGCAACGCCGGCCCTAGATGGATGGCCGTCTCCCCGGCAGCCGCGAGGCCGCCGGGTGACAGAACCCGGCGTACAGGCCGACTCGTCTGCCGCCTGCACTGCTGGCCCGGGGTGGAGCCCCGCAGGCTTCGCCGGCCCGGAGCCCTGGGGAGTCCTTGGGGAGTTCCGCTCCCGTTCGAGGCCTCGCTTGCCCCCCGCCGCGCGCCTTCGGCCCCGCCGCGTCCGCGAATCCACGCCTCGGCTTCCCACCCGCCCGACGCGCGGGATGCGCGCCGGGCGGAGCGGGTGGTCAGCGGAGGTGGGACGTGTCGTTGAGGAGGCGGACGGAGGCGTTGCCGTCGCCGTAGTAGGCGACCGCGGAGAGGGACGCCGCCGCCAGTTCCATGCGGAACAGGGACTCCGGCGGGGCGCCGAGGGCCAGGCGTACCAGGATCTTCACCGGGGTGACGTGCGTGACCAGCAGCACGGTGCGGCCCCGGTGCGCGGCCAGCAGCCGGTCGCGGGCCGCGGAGATCCGCCGGGTGGCGGCCGCGAAGCTCTCGCCGCCGCCCGTCGGGGCGGCCTTCGGGGAGTCCAGCCAGGCCTGGAGGTCGTCCGGGTAGCGCTGCTGCACCTCGCCGAACGTCAGCCCCTCCCAGGCGCCGAAGTCGACCTCGCGCAGGCCCTCTTCGACGGTGACGCGGAGGCCGAGCCGGTCCGCGACCGCCTGCGCGGTCTCCCGGCAGCGGCGCAGCGGCGAGCTGACGACCGTCTGGACGGTGCCGCGCGCGGCCAGCGCCTCGGCCACCGCGTACGCCTGGCGGCGGCCGGCGGCGGACAGTTCGGGGTCGCTGCCGCCGCTGCCGGAGAAGCGCTTCTGCGGCGTGAGGGCCGTCTCGCCGTGCCGGAGCAGGACGAACGTCGACGGGGGGCCGAGGTCGGCAGGGCCCCAGCCGCGGCCGGCCTTCGGCGCCCCGGCGGCCGGCGAACCCTCGGCGGGAGCCGGCCCCCCTTCGGCAGCCGGCGCCGGGAGCACGGCGGACGCGGGGCCGGCGGTCGCCGGTGCCGTCGCGGCAGCGGTCGCGGCGGACGCCCCCGCGGCGGCCGGTGAGGCGGCCAGGGCTGCGCGGACCGCTGCGGCCCCTGCCGCGGCGTCGCCGGGCGGGCCCGACGGAGGCGGTGTGGCCAGGGTGCGGGCCGCCGACGCGTCCAGGGCCGCCGCCGACGCGGACGGCTCCCACTGCCGGCCGTCGCGGCCCGCGTCCATCGCCTCGTTGGCGAGCCGGTCCGCGTGCCGGTTCCGTTCGCGCGGGATCCACTCGTACGTCACGCGGCCGCGCGGCAGGACCGCCGCCGCCTCCGCCGCGAGCGGCTTCATGTCGGGGTGCTTGATCTTCCAGCGGCCCGACATCTGCTCGACGACGAGCTTGGAGTCCATCCGGACCTCGACCGCGGCCTCCGCGTCCAGTTCGCGGGCGGCCTTCAGCCCGGCGATCAGTCCCCGGTACTCGGCCACGTTGTTCGTGGCGACGCCGATGTACTCGGCGCGCTCCGCCAGCGTCTCCCCCGTCTCCGGGTCCAGGACGACCGCGCCGTAGCCGGCGGGCCCCGGGTTGCCCCGGGATCCGCCGTCCGCCTCCACGACCAGCCGCGGCATCAGATGCCCGAGTCCGCCGTACGGACCAGGATGCGGCCGCAGTTGTCGTGCCGGACGACCCGGTTCGCGGCCGCGGCCTTGATCTCGTTGACCTCGGCCATGTCCAGCTCCAGCCGGCAGCCCTCGCAGCGGCGCTGGTACAGGCGGGCCGCGCCGACGCCGCCCTGCTTGGCGCGGATCTTCTCGTACAGGGCCACCAGGTCCGCGGGGAGGGAGGCGGCGACGAGCTCGCGCTCCTTCGTGATGCGGGCGGTCTCCGCGTCCAGCTCGCCGGTGGCGGCGTCGCGCCGGGAGGTGGCGTCCGCGAGCTTGGCCTCCAGGGCGGAGACGCGCTCGGTCAGCTCGCCGACGCGCTCCTGCGCGGCCTCCAGGCGCTCCATCACCTCCAGGACGACGTCCTCCAGGTCGGCCTGGCGCTTGGCGAGCGAGACGACCTCGCTCTGCAGGTTCGCCAGGTCGCGCGGGGACATGCCGGCGCCCGAGTCGAGCCGCTGCTGGTCTCGGGCGGCCCGCTGGCGGACCTGGTCGACGTCCTGCTCGGCCTTGGCCTGCTCGCGGGCGGCGTCGCTCGCCTGCGTCTGCGCCGCCACGAGCAGGTCGCGCTGCTGGGAGAGGTCCTTGGTCAGCGAGTCGACCTCGGCGTGCTCCGGCAGCGACGTCCGCTTGTGGGCGAGCTGCGACAGCCGCACGTCCAGGGCCTGGACGTCGAGGAGTCGGATCTGGTCGGCGGGCTCGGCGTTCAGTTGGGGGCTCCAGGGGTAGTCGGGGAGGTTGCGGACGGCGCGTGCGCCGTCCAGGGGTCGGTGACCGTGCGGGACACGTGGGTGCGCAGGCCCCAGCCGTGGCGCTCGGAGACGGCGTCGAGCTGGGCCGCGGCCTGCTCGCACCAGGGCCACTCGGTGGCCCAGTGGGCGGCGTCGACGAGCGCGAGCGGGCTCTGCTCGCGGGCCTCGGACGCCGGGTGGTGGCGCAGGTCGGCGGTGAGGAAGACGTCCACGCCGGCCGCCCGCACCTGCGCGAACAGGCTGTCGCCGGAGCCGCCGCTGACGGCGACGGTGCGGACGGTCATGTCGGGGTCGCCGGCGATACGGATGCCCTGCGCGGTCCGCGGCAGCCGGGCGGCGGCGCGGGCCGCGAACTCGCGGAGCGTCTCCGGGTGGTCGAGTTCGCAGATCCGGCCGAGGCCGCGGCGGCCCTGCGGGTCGGTCGGGTCCGGCACCAGCGGGCCGGTGATCCGCAGGTCGAGCGCGCCGGCGAGCGCGTCGGAGACACCCGGGTCGGCGGTGTCCGCGTTGGTGTGGGCGACGTGCAGCGCGATGTCGTTCTTGATCAGCGTGTGCACGGCACGGCCCTTGAACGTGCCGGCGGAGACCGTGGTGGTGCCGCGGAGGTAGAGGGGGTGGTGGGTGACGAGCAGGTCGGCTCCCAGCCCCACCGCCTCGTCGACGACCTCCTGTACGGGGTCGACGGCGAACAGGACCCGCGCGACCTCGGCGTCGGGGTCGCCGCAGACGGTTCCGACCGCGTCCCACTGCTCGGCCCGCGAGGGGGGCCAGAGAGCGTCCAGCGCGGCGATGACTTCAGAGAGACGTGGCACAGGCCAAGGCTACCGTCCGTACGGAATCGGAAAGGTCCGCCCGCGGCTCCCCCGCCGCCGGCCCCCGGCGGGCAGCACAGGCGGCGGCGCGGCCCGGCGCGAAACGCCGCCGGGCCACCCTTAAGGGTGAAGCGGCGGAGGTCGTGTTGTTCGGCTGGAAGTGCGAAAACTAGCTTCCTCACCGGAGGTGACGCACGGATGACTGTCTGTGCCATCGAGATCACGACGGCTGCCCCGTTCACCATCGCAGCGGACGGCTCGTACGCGGCCCGGCTCGCCGGGAGCGGCGAGGCGCGCTACCCGGAGCGCTGGACGCTGGCCGGCCCCGAGCCGTACGCGGTGCCGCTGCCGCTGGCCCAGCCCGAGGAGGCCGACAGCGAGGTGCTGCCGCTCGCCGACGGGCGGGTCCTGATCCACCGGCGGGTCGCGGACCGGCACGCCTTCGCCCTGCTGTACCCGACGGGCGGCGCCGGGGCCGGGCCGCGGACGGGCGAGCTCTCACTGGGCTCCGTGGTCCCGGGCCGGGAGGACGTACGGGTGTCCCTGCTGCCCCCGCCGCCCGGCGGGTCCTGCGCCTACGCCCTGGCCTCCTCGGCCGGCGGCTCCGCCGTCTGGCGGGTGGCGGGCGGCCCCTTCGGGCCCGTGGCCCGGATCCCAGGCCGCTGCACGGGCGGTGTCTGGCTGGACCGCGGCGGCCGCATGCTGGCCCTGGACCGCGAGCGGGAGGGCACGGTGAAGGCGGTCGCCGTGGATGTGGGGTGCGGCGAGGCCACCCCGCTGCTGCAGATCGCGGACGGCAGCGACGACCGGCTGCTGTTCGCCGACCCCGACAGCGGGCTCGTGCTGGTCCGGTCGGACGCCGCGGGCGAGCCGCGCCTGGGCTGGGGCGTCCTCGGCAGCGCCCGGCCGGTCCGCTTCCCCGAGTGCCTGCGCGGCCTGCCGGCGGTCCCGTTCGCGGTCCAGCCGGGCCAGGCGCTGATGCCCGAGACGTGCGGGGTCGCGTTCCGGCTGGAGGACCCGGCTGGCGGCTCCGGCGACTGGGGCGGCGTCGCCCTGTGGCGGCCCGCCGACCGGCGCGTCTTCCGCCTCGCCGCGCCCGCCGGCTGGCTCGGCACCGGGCTGTGGAGCCCCGAGGGCCGCCTGCGGCTGCCGTACTCGACGCCCGAGGTGCCCTGCGGGATCGCCGCCGTGGCGATGCCCGACGCGCCTGCGCCCGCGGTCCGGGTCGAGGCTCGGCCCACTGCCGGGCCGGCCGCACCCGGGGCCGCGGCGGGGGCGGCACCCCGCGCGGTGCCGCCCGGCCCGGTGCCGCCCCGCCCGGTGCCGCTCCAGCAGGCCCCGCTCCAGGGCGCGGCGCACTGACCGGCCCCGGGCCCGCCCCGCACCCGTCCCGGGCCCGCCCTGTGCCCGCCCGGTCCGCGCCTATCCGGCCGCCGCCCGGCCGTGCCGCAGGCCGAACACCTCAGCCGCGGCGAAGGTCTCGCCGTCCGGGCGGCCCGCGTAGTGCGGTGTGAGGAGCGCGTCCAGCTCCTCGTACGAGAAGACGTCCTCGGCGGTGTCGAACACGGCCGCCACCCTCGGCCGCTCCATCACCGCGACGATCCCGCCGTGGACGACGAGCAGCTGCCCGTTCACCCGGCCCGCCGCCGGCGAGGCCAGGTAGGCGACGAGCGGGGCGACGTGCTCGGGGGCCAGCGGGTCGGGCCGGCCGTCGTCGGGCACGCCGAACCCGGCGAAGACGTCCTCCGTCATCCGGGTCCGCGCCCGCGGGCAGACCGCGTTGGCCGTGACCCCGTACTTGGCGAGGGCGAGCGCGGTCGAGGTGGTCAGGCCGACGATGCCGCCCTTGGCCGCCGCGTAGTTCGGCTGGCCGGCCGAGCCGCCGAGGAAGGCCTCGGAGGAGGTGTTGACGATCCGCCCGAAGACCGGGCCGCCCGCCGCCTTCGACCGCTCCCGCCAGTGCGCGGCGGCGAAGCGGGTGGTGTTGAAGTGGCCCTTGAGGTGGACACGGACGACCGAGTCCCACTCGTCCTCGGACATGGAGAACACCATCCGGTCGCGGAGGATCCCCGCGTTGTTGACCAGGACGTCCAGCTTGCCGAAGGTGTCGACCGCCAGCCCGACGAGTTCGCGGGCCTGCCCGAAGTCGGCCACGTCCCCGGCGTGCGCCACGGCCCGGCCGCCGGCCGCGCGGATCTCCTCGACGACCTCCTGCGCCGGGCCGGCGGACGCGTCGCCCGAGCCGTCGCGGCCGGACCGGCCCAGGTCGTTGACGACCACGGCGGCCCCGAGCCGGGCCAGTTCGAGCGCCTCGGCGCGGCCGAGGCCCCGGCCGGCGCCGGTGACGACGGCGGACAGTCCCTCAAGCGGAAGCGGCATCTGCGGGTTCCTCTCCGACGGGCGTACGGGCGTACGGGCGTGGGCGCGTGCGCAACGTGCGCAACCCCTCTAGAGCTCGATGCAGGTGCGCAGGGCCGTGCCCGTGCGCATCTGGTCCAGGGCGTCGTTGACCTCGGCGAGCTGCACCCGGTGGGTGATCAGCCCGGCCAGGTCGACGCGCCCGGCCCGCCACAGGCCGATCGTGCGCTCGTAGGACCGCAGCACGTCCCCGCCGCCGTACATCGACGGCAGGATCCGCTTCTCGTCGAAGAAGAGGGAGAACATGTTGACGGAGTAGTCGTCGTCGAGGGCGCCCGCGCCGACCACGACGACGGAGCCGCCGCGCCGGGTCATCTCGTACGCGGTCCGCACCGTCGCGGACCGGCCCACGACCTCGAAGACGTAGTCGAAGCCCTCGCCGCCGGTGATCCGCTGCCGGGCGTCGGCGAGGGCCTCCGGGGCGACGGCCTCGGTGGCGCCGAACCGCAGCGCCGCCTCGCGCCGGCCGGCGACCGGGTCGACGGCGACGACCTGCGCGGCGCCCTGCACCTTGGCGCCCTGGACGACGGAGATGCCGACGCCGCCGCAGCCGATGACGGCGACGGACGACCCGGCCTCCACCTTCGCCGTGTTGATCGCCGCGCCGAGGCCGGTGGTGACGCCGCAGCCGATCAGGGCGGCGATGTCGTACGGCACGTCGTCGGGGATCTTCACCGCGCAGGCGGCGGGGACGACGAGCTCCTCGGCGAAGGTGCCGGTGCCGGCGAAGCCGAAGACGTCGCCGCCTCCGGCGCGCCGGAAGTTCGGGGCGGCGGCGTTCCCGAAGGCCGCCAGGCACAGGTGCCCCTGGCCGCGCCGGCACGCCGGGCAGTCCCGGCAGGGCGGCAGCCAGCAGACGAGGACGCGGTCGCCGGCCGCATGGGTGGTGACGCCGTCCCCGACGTCGGTGATCTCCCCCGCGCCCTCGTGCCCGGGGACGAACGGCGCGGGCTGCGGCAGCACCCCGCTCATCGCGGACAGGTCGGAGTGGCAGAGGCCGGTGGCCCTGATGCGGATCCGCACCCGGCCGGGCCCGAAGCCCACGGCCTCCATGTCGTCGACGACCTCGAGCTTGTCCTGGCCTGTCTCGCTCTGCAGCGCTGCGCGCACGGTGCGGCTCCTCGGCTTGGGGCTACGGGGGTGCGGGGGGTGCGGGGGCGGTGGCGGTGGGGCGGGTGGTGCTAGCCGTGCTCGACGACCGTGTCCGCGAGGACGGGGGCGTCGTCCCGCTCGGCGGCGCCCACCTCGACGCGCACCCGGCCGGGCTCCTCCCACATCCGGATCCGCAGCGTCTCGCCGGGGTAGGCGACGCCGGCGAACCGGGTGCGGTAGGCGCGGACGCGGTTGACGTCCCCGCCGAGCGCGGTGTCGACGACGGCCTTGAGGGCCATCCCGTACGAGCAGAGGCCGTGCAGGATCGGCCGGTCGAAGCCGGCCGTCTTGGCGAACCCGGGGTCGGCGTGGAGCGGGTTCCAGTCCCCGGAGAGCCGGTAGAGCAGTGCCTGCTCCTCGCGGACGGCGCGCTCCACGACCCGGTCGGGGGCACGGCCGGGTGCCTCGGAGCGGGCGGAGGGGCCGCGGTCGCCGCCGAAGCCGCCCTCTCCGCGGACGAAGACCTGCGCGTCGCTGGTCCACAGGGGGCCGTCGGCGTCGGCGGCCTCGGAGCGGAGCACGATGACCGCGGCCTTGCCCTTGTCCCAGACGGCCGCGACCCTGGACGTGGCCGTGGCCCTGCCCGTGACGGGGATGGGCCGGTGCAGCTCGATGGAGTGGCCGCCGTGCAGGACGGCGGCGAGGTCGACCTCGATCCCCGGTGCGGAGAGCCCGCCGAGCATGGCCATGCCCGCGCCGGCGACGGTGGCGAAGCTGGGCAGGACGTGGAGCCGGGACTCCAGGGTGTAGCGGAGCTCGTCGGGGTCGGTGGCGGGGATTCCGGCGCCGAGGCCCAGGTGGTAGAGCTGGACGTCCTTGTGGTCCCAGGCGATGTCCCCGCGGCGGGGGTCGGCGGCTAGGGCCCTGGCGGCGTCGATCGGCATGGGGATGGTGCTCCTTGTCCGTGGAAGACCTCGGCGCGGTCGTCCGCACCGTCGGCCGCACCGAGGTCGCATGCGGGACCGGTTCTAGAACACGTTCCAGTGTCCACCGGTGAGGCATGTATAACGCACCCCCCACCACTTGGGAAGGCTGCTGACTGCGTGTCAGACAGACGGGTTCCGGCGCGTGTTGCGGCCTCCGGGACGGGGGCCGCGCCCTACGCTGGCGGCGTGGACGACATGCCGGTGGACCGCCGCCCCGCCAGGTCCCTGCGGGTGCTCCTCTTCCCGCCGGACGCGGCGCTGGCGCTGCGGCTGGGGCTCCAGCCGGACATCGAGATGGTCGGCTCCGCGCTGGCCCGGCCCGCAGTGGCGCTCGTCGAGGAGCTGTCGGCCGTCACGGCGCTGCTGGCGGAGGATCCCGAGTGCCGGGTGCTGGTGAGGGCCGGCTCGGCGCACCCCGGGCTGGTGGACGCCGCGCTGGCGGCCGGGGCGGCCGGGCTGGTGGTGCGGGACGGGCCGCTGGAGGAGCTGGCGGACGCCCTCCGGCGTGCCTCCCGCGGCGAGACGGTGGTCGACCCGGCCCTGGCGGCCCCCGCCCGCCCCGGCCCGCGGCCCGACCCCGGCCCGCGCCCCGGCCGCAGCTCCGGCTCCGACCCCGGCTCCGGAGGGCTCAGCGGCGCAGCAGGGTGACGACGGCCGCGCCGCCGAGGCCGATGTTGTGGGCCAGGCCGACCGCGGCGCCGGAGACCTGCCGGGGCCCGGCCTGCCCGCGCAGCTGCCACACCAGTTCGGCGGTCTGCGCGAGCCCGGTGGCGCCCAGCGGGTGGCCTTTGGAGATCAGCCCGCCGGAGGGATTGACCACCCAGCGCCCCCCGTACGTCGTCGCGCCGCTCTCCGCGAGGGCGCCCGAGTCCCCGTCCGCGCACATGCCGAGGGCCTCGTAGGTGAGGAGCTCGTTGACGGAGAAGCAGTCGTGGAGCTCGATGACGTCGACGTCGTCGATGCCGAGGCCGGCGGCGGCGAAGGCCTGCCGGGCCGCGGCCGCCGTCACCGGCTTGCCGACGACGTCGATGCAGGACCCGGAGGCGAAGGTGGCGGGCGTGTCGGTGGCCATCGCCTGCCCGGCGATCTCGACGGCCTCGGCGTGCAGCCCGTGCCGTACGAGGAACCGCTCGGAGACGACCACGGCCGCGGCGGCGCCGTCCGACGTGGGCGAGCACTGGAGCCGGGTCAGCGGCTCGTGGACGGGCTTCGCGGCGAGGACCTCCGCGACCGTGTACACGTCGCGGAACTGGGCGTGCGGGTTGTCCGCGGAGTGCCGGTGGTTCTTCGCGGCGACCGCCGCGAGCTGCTCCGGGGTGGTGCCGTACCGCTCCATGTGCTCGCGGGCCGCGTTCCCGAAGAGCTGCGCGGTCGGCGGCGACTGCCCGAAGCCGTGCCGGGCGGCCATGATCCCGTAGTGCCGGGCGACCGGGGAGGCCCCGAAGTCGCCCGCGCCGGCGCCGGAGCCGAGGGAGCCCTTCTTCATCTTCTCGAAGCCGAGGGCCAGTACGCAGTCGGCGAGGCCTCCCGCGACGAGCTGCCGGGCCATCACCAGCGCGGTGGCGCCGGTCGCGCAGTTGTTGTTCACGTTGTAGACGGGGACGCCGGTCAGGCCCAGCGCGTACGCGGCGCGCTGGCCTGCGGTGGAGGGCTGGAAGCAGTAGCCGACGGGGACGTGCTCGACCTGCTCGTAGCCGATGCCGGCGTCCGCGAGCGCGGCCCGCCCGGCCTCCTCGGCGAGCTCCCAGTACGGCCGGTTGGCCGTTTCGGGCTTCTCGAAGCGGGTCATCCCGACTCCGGCGACGTACGACTTCATGCCCGTCCCTTCCTTCAGTCCCTGGGGAGGCCGAGGATCCGCTCGGCGACGACGTTCAGCTGGACCTGCGTGGTGCCCCCGGCGATGGTCAGGCAGCGGGACAGCAGCATCCCGTGGACGGCCCGCTCCCCCGGCCCCTCCCGTACGGCGCCCTCCGGGCCGAGGAGTTCGAGGGCGAGCTCGGCGACCCGCTGCTGGTGCGCGGTCTGGACGAGCTTGCGGATCGAGGCGCCGGCGCCCGGCTCCAGCCCGGACACCTGCCGGAGCGTGGTGCGCAGCCCGATGCAGGCCAGTGCGTGTGCTTCGGCGGCCAGCGCCCCGATGCGGGCGCGGCGGGCGCCGTCGAGGCCGGGGGCGCGGGCGAGGAGCGCCTCCAGGCCGGTGTCGAAGGCGACCTGGTCGGCCATGTGGACGCGCTCGTTGCCGAGGGTGGTGCGGGCGACCGCCCAGCCGTCGCCGGGCCTGCCGAGGAGGGCGTCGGCGGGCAGCAGCGCGCCGTCGAACCAGACCTCGTTGAAGAGGGTGTCGCCGGTGATCTCACGCAGCGGCCGGATGTCGATGCCGGGGGTGGCGCGCATGTCGACGAGGAAGCAGCCGAGGCCGCGGTGGCGGGGGGCGTCGGGGTCGGTGCGGGCGAGGAGGATCCCGTGGTCGGCGGTGCGGGCGGCGCTCGTCCACACCTTCTGGCCGGTGATCCGCCAGGCGCCGTCCGGGCCGGTCCGCTCGGCCCTGGTACGCAGGGAGGCGAGGTCGGATCCGGCGCCGGGCTCGGAGAAGAGCTGGCACCAGGCGAGGTCGCCGAGCAGCGTGGCGGGGAGGTACGCGGCCTGCTGCTCCGGGGTGCCGTGGGCGATCAGCGAGGGCACGACCCAGGTGGCGATCCCGAGGTCGGAGATCCGTACGCCGGCCCGGGCCAGCTCCTGGCGGACGACGAGCTGCTCCAGGGGCCCGGCGCCGAGCCCCCAGGGCGGCGGCAGGTGGGGGGCGGCGTACCCGGTGGGGGCGAGGGCGCGGCGGGCGGCGGCCGGGTCGAGGCCGCGGGCGGCTTCGGCGGCGCGGCGGGCGGCGGGCCGGTACCGCTCGGCGTCCCCGGGCAGGTCGGTGCGGATCTCGCGGCGGGCGCCGGCGGCGGCGAGGGCGGCGGCGTGCAGCCGGTGCTCGTCGCCGGGGCCGAGGAGCTGCCGGGCCACGAGGGCGCGCCGCAGGTGGAGGTGGGCGTCGTGCTCCCAGGTGAAGCCGGTCCCGCCGAGGATCTGGATGCAGTCCTTGGTGCAGCCGTACGAGGCGTCCAGGGCGGTGGCGGCGGCGAGGGCGGCGGCGAGCGGGCGGCCGCCGGGCGGGCCGTCGGCGGCGCGGGCCGCGTCCCAGGCGAGGGCGCGGGCCTGCTCCAGCCGTACGAGCATGTCGGCGCACAGGTGCTTGACGCCCTGGAAGCGGCCGATGGGCCGGCCGAACTGCTCGCGGACCCTGGCGTGCCCGGCGGCGGTGTGCACGGCCCAGGCGGCGGTGCCGCAGGCGTCGGCGGCGAAGAGGGTCCGGGCGAGGTCGCGGACGAGGCCGTCGTCGAGGGCGAGGAGCCGGTCGGGCGGGACGGGGGTGCGCAGGGCCCGCACCTCGGCGGTGGGGCGGGTCGGGTCGGCGGCGGTGTGGGTGCGTACGGCGAGGGCGGCGGTGTCGACGGCGAACCAGCGGGTGCCTGCGGGGGTGGCGGCGGCGAGCAGGACGAGGTCGGCCTCGCCGGCGCCGAGGACGGGAGGGGCGAGGCCGTCGAGGAGGTGTCCGCCGCCGGGGGCGGGTGCGGCGGTCAGCGTGCCGGGCCCGAGGGCGACGGCTCCGATCCGGGCGCCGCCGGCGAGGGCGGCGGCCAGTTCGGCGGCTCCGGCCCGGTCCAGCAGGGCGGAGGCGAGGGAGTTGGGCAGGAACGGGCCGGGCAGCGCGGCGCGGGCGGCCTCCTCGACGACGACGGCCAGGTCGAGGAGGGTGCCGCCCTCCAGGTGGGGGGCGAGGAGCCCGGCCGCGGCGAGGCCGTCCCACCAGGCGGGGCGCTGCCCGGTGCGGGGCGGCGCGTCCAGCAGGGCGCGGACCCGGTCGGGCGGGACGTGGCGGGCGGCCCAGCCGCGCACGGCGGCGGCCAGGTCCTGCTGCTCCTGCGTGATGGCGATGCCCATGCGGATCCTGCCGCCTCTCCGGCGTCCCGACGTCCCGGCGGCCCGCCCGGGGCCCCCGGTGGCGCGACCGCGGGCCAGGGTAGAACACGTTTCATTCTGACGGAAGGTCAGATACGTTTCGGGGGTCGCCTCCTGCCCGGACACCGCAGCCGGAAGCGGCCGGAAATCGCTCTGGATCCGGCCCGCCCCGAATGATCGAATCCGGGGGCGGCCCAGGCCGCCCCCGCAGCCGCCTCCGGGAAGGAAACGGCCCGTGCACCCCCTTCCGTACGCGGACCTCCGCGCAGTGGCGCCCCTCGACATCGAGGCGGAACTGGACGCCGCCGTCCGGCTGCTCGGGCCCGAAGCGGACACGCGCGCCGCCCGCGGCGCGGTCGCGGGTCTCCTGCGCCGCCACCCGCTGCGGCACCCCCTGTGGGTGCTGCCGCTGCTCGTCCACGGCGCACAGACCGGCGACCCCGCCCCCGCCGCCCCGCTCGCCGCCCTGCACGTGCTGTGGTGGACCTCCGCCTGCCACCTCGACGACCTGGCCGACGCCCCCGGCCTTACGCGCCCCGGCGAGCCGGGGCCCGATCGCGGGCCGGGTCCCGATCCCGGACCCCGGCCGAGCGAGGAGCTGATGGCCGCCTTCCTCGCCGGGAGCGTCCTGCCGCTGCGCATCGTCGAGGCCCTTCCAGCCCCTCCGGCGGTACGCGCGGCCCTGGCCTCGGAGATCCTGACCGCCTGGACTGCCGCCGCTCAGGGGCAGCTGGCCGACATCGGCACGGACGCCGCGCACGCCACCCGCGGATCCGCGGTGGCCGCCTACCGCGGGAAGTCCGGCGGCCCCTTCGCGATGATCGCCTCGATGGCAGCGGAGCTGTCGGGGGCGGAGCGGCAAAGGGTGGATTCCTGGCGGGAGTTCGGCACCCTCTTCGGCATTCTGTGGCAGCTGTTCAACGACCAGGAGGACATCCTCACCGGCCGCCACGAGGACCTCCGCAACGGCACACCGACCTACCTGCTCGCCTGCGCCCTCGAAGGCGCCGCCCCGCCCGCCGGCCGGGACCGCCTCCTCGCCCTGTGCGGGGCCGCGCGCGTGTCCGCCGCCGCGCGGTCGGAACTCCTGGCGGCCCTCCTCGCGCCCGCCGTGCTCCGCCGCTACGGCGCCGGACTCGGCGCGTTCCGCGCCCGTACGCACCGCGTGCTCGCCGCAGTCGGCGGCCACGAGCGGTACCTGGCGGCGCTGCGGCGCCTCGTGGACCACGCCTCGGCCCTGCTGCTGCCGCCCGCCGCCGCGGCGGCCGCTGCCGCGACCGCCCGGCCGACCCGGCCGACCCGGCCGTGGCGGCCTACCGGGCGGTAGGGCAGCATGGGCTCCGCCCACGCGCAGCACAGGAGGAACCCATGGCCCCCGCCGCCACCCCCAAGCCGGAGACCCTCGCAGCCTTCGAGGCCGCCAAGGGCTTCATGCCCCTGCGCGAGGGGCTCGCCCTGTACGAGGCGGCCGCCGCGGCCGCGGCCCTGGGGCTGCCGCTCCTGGAGGTGGGCACGTACTGCGGGCGCTCGACGATCCTGCTGGCCGACGCCGCCCGCGAGGCCGGCGTGAGCGCCGTCACCGTGGACCACCACCGGGGCAGCGAGGAGCAGCAGCCCGGCTGGGAGTACCACGACCCGTCCGTCGTCGACCCCGAGATCGGGCTGATGGACACCCTTCCGACCTTCCGGCGCACCCTGCACCGGGCTGGGCTGGAGGAGCACGTCGTCGCCGTCGTGGGCCGGTCCCCGCAGGTGGCAGCCGTCTGGGGCGGCCCGCTCGGCTTCGTCTTCATCGACGGCGGCCACACCGACGAGCACGCCGCCGGGGACTACGAGGGGTGGGCCCCGCACCTGGCCGAGGGCGGCACCCTCGCCATCCACGACGTCTTCCCCGACCCGGCCGACGGCGGGCAGGCCCCGTACCGGATCTACCTGCGCGCGCTGGACTCCGGCGCCTTCGAGGAGGTCTCGGCGACCGACTCGCTGCGGATCCTGCGCCGCACGGGGCCCGGCATCTGAGCGGGCGCCGGCCCGGCATCCGGGAGCACGCGGGTCATATCAGCACACGATCGCACCGCGCCCTCGGACGGCCCAGTGCCCGGTCCCGCCCGGGGGCCCGGTCTAGCATCGCGCCGTGCGCTACGACGACAGCCCCCCGCAGCCCGAGAACGCCCCCGCGCCCGGCGCGGACCGGCGGCGCTTCGCACGCCGCTCCGCCCTCGCCGTCGCCGCGGCGGTGATCGCCCCGACCACCCTGGCCGGCTGGGTCCTGGTCCAGGTCGGCACCGGCGCCGGGGCGGACGACGCCCGTCCGCCCCGCGTCGCGGCGCCGGCCGCCGCGGCCTCCCCGCCCGCCTCGGCCACCGCCCCCGCCTCCCCGTCCACGGGCACCGGCCCGAGCACCGCCCCCTCGGCGAGCGGCGCCCCCGCGCCCTCCCCCGGCGCCACCTCCCCCCTCGCCGGCAAGACCGTGGTCGTCGACCCCGGGCACAACACCGGCAACTTCGACCACAGCCGCGAGATCAACCAGCAGGTGGACATCGGCACCGCCCGCAAGGAGTGCGACACCACCGGCACCACCACCCGCGCCGGTTACAGGGAAGCCGACTTCACCCTCGACGTGTCCCGCCGGCTGCGCACCATCCTCGAAGACCGCGGCCTGAAGGTGGTGTTCACACACGAGGCCGACCGCGCCTGGGGGCCCTGCATCACCGAGCGGGCCCGCATCGGCAACGAGGCGAACGCGGACGCCGTCGTCTCCGTCCACGCGGACGGCGTCTCCGAGGGCAGCCGCGGCTACCACGTCATCCTCCCCGCCAAGGTCAAGGGCGGCGCCGCGGACACCGCCGCGATCGTGGGCCCGTCCCGGACGCTCGGCGAGCGGATCGCGGCGAACTTCGCCCGCACCACCGGCTCCGGCCCCGCCAACTACCTGGGCGGCGGAACCGGACTGGTCGTCCGCGACGACCTGGGCGGCCTCAATCTCTCGACCCGGCCCAAGGTGTTCGTCGAATGCGGCAACATGCGTGACAGCAAGGACGCGGCGCTGCTGACGAGTCCGCAGTGGCGGCAGAAGGCCGCGCAGGGCATCGCGGACGGGATCGTCGGCTTCCTCGGCGGGTAGTCCTGAAGAGGGGGGCGGCCTGCCGCCCCGGTCCTCTCGGCCGCGGGAAACCTCCGTACCATGGTCCAGCCCGCCCCCTGCTCCTGGTTGCACGACCGCACCACGAGACGACCGAGACCGAGAAGGACACCTAAGACGTGAACATCCGCTCCCTCACTCGAGGCGACGGCGTGGTGATCGGAGCAGCGGTGCTGCTGTTCATCGCCTCGTTCCTCGATTTCTACTCCGCGACCGGCCTGGACCTGCCGAGCGTGTGGGACACCGACGTCTACCGGCTGGCGCTGCCGTCCGTCTTCCTGCTGGGCTTCGCCGCCGCAGGCCTGCTCGTCGCCGGGCGCTTCCTGCCGGCGGGCCGCCAGCTCGCCGGCCTGCCGCTGTCGGCGTGGGGGACGGTCCTCGCGGTCTCCGCCGCCTGGTCCTCGCTGTGGTCGCTCATCACCAGCCCGAGCGGCGCCGACCTGGGCGCGGGCTGCATCATCGCCTTCCTCGCCACCCTCGTCCTGGCGGGCACCGCGCTCTTCGGCCAGAAGGTCCCGGCGCTCGCCGGCCCCCTGCTCCCGGAGGCCCGCCCGGCCGCACCGGCGCCGTACGGCGGCCAGCCGCAGCCGGGCACCGGGTACGGCTACCCGGGCGGCCAGCAGCCCCCCGGCTACGGCGCCACCCCGCAGCCCGCGCCGCCGTACGGCGGCACCCCGGGCCCGCAGGACGCGGCGCCCGCCCCGGCGGCGGACTTCGCCCCGTTCTGGTTCGCCGTGCCGGTGGCCCGCCCCCTGTACGCGGAGGACGGCTCGCCGTCGCCGATCGCCGAACTCGCCCCCGGCACCTGGTACCTGGCGGTGGACCAGCGCGGCCCGTCCACGCTGATCGCCCAGACGCAGGACGGCCGCCGCGGCGTCCTGAACGACACCTCCGGCATCCAGCGCGGCTGACGCGCCGGACGGTTCCGACGGCCCTCCGCCCTTCCGGGCGGGGGGCCGTTGTCCTACAGTCGCCCCGTTCACTGACGTACCGTCAGGAACGGTCGGCGGAAGGGACCGCTCATGCGCCTCGGACTCGCACTCGGCTACTGGGGCCGCGGCCCCGACCCCGCCCACCTCGCCCTCGCCACCGAGGCCGAGCGCCTCGGCTACTCCTCGGTGTGGACCGCCGAGGCCTGGGGCTCGGACGCCTTCACCCCGCTCACCTGGATCGCCGCGCACACCTCCCGCATCCTCCTCGGCACCGCCGTCGCGCAGATGGCCGCCCGCAGTCCGACCGCCACCGCCATGCACGCCCTCACCCTCGACCACCTCTCCGGCGGCCGCATGATGCTCGGCCTCGGCCTGTCCGGACCGCAGGTCGTCGAGGGCTGGTACGGGCGCCCGTTCCCGGCGAGCCCGCTGACCGCCACCCGCGAGTACGTCGACGTCGTCCGCCAGGTCCTGCGCCGCGAGGCCCCCGTCGCCCTGGAGGGCCGC
This sequence comes from Streptomyces globosus, assembly GCF_003325375.1. Taxonomy (GTDB): domain Bacteria; phylum Actinomycetota; class Actinomycetes; order Streptomycetales; family Streptomycetaceae; genus Streptomyces; species Streptomyces globosus_A. The sequence continues at coordinate 5,538,902 of NZ_CP030862.1, forward strand.
TTCCACAGCCACCCCTACCTCGGCCCCGACGCGACCGGCCTCGGCCGCCCGCTGCGGCCGATCACCCACCCGCTCCGCGCCGACCTGCCGCTGCTCCTCGGCGCGGAGGGCCCCCGCAACGTCGCCCAGACCGTCCGCATCGCCGACGGCTGGCTGCCCCTGTACTGGTCGCCGCTGCGGACGGGCGTCTTCCGGGAGGCCCTCGCCAGACTGCCCGAGGGCTTCCTGATCGCCCCGATGGCCCGCGCCCGTGTCTGCGACGACGTCGCCGAGGGCCTGCTGCCCGTCAAGGCCATGCTCGGCTTCTACATCGGCGGCATGGGCCACGCCGCCCGCAACTTCCACGCCGACCTCATGGCCCGCATGGGCTTCGCGGAGGAGGCCCGCCGCGTTCAGGAGCTGTTCCTCGCCGGGCGCAGGAAGGAGGCGGTGCTCGCCGTGCCGGACGCGTTCGCCGACGAGATCAGCCTGGTGGGGCCGCGCGAGCGGATCGCGGAGCGGCTGGAGCTGTGGCGCAGCGGCCCGGTCACCGACCTGCTGGTCACCGCCCCGGACCCGCACACCCTGCGCGTCCTGGCGGACCTCGGCACCTGAGGCCGCGCCGCGCGCCGCCCGGCCGGGAAGGGCCCCGGCCGGGCGGGCCGCACCCGGCTATCCGCCGAGCTCGGACACGCCGGGCACCTGGTCCTTGACGGGGGCGCCGGCGCTCTGGCCGGCGTCCTTCACCCCGTTGATGATGTTCTGGAAGGAGGTGATGTCGGCGGCGTCGATGTCGCCGCTGCGCAGCTTCGCCCCCATCTCCTTCAGGGATTCGATCCCCGCGGTGAGCGGGGCGAGCGCCTTCGACAGCAGCGGGTCGGCCTGGGCGTTGCCGACGGCCGCCTTCAGCCGGTTGTACGCGAACGCGCCCGCCAGGCCCGCCTTGATCAGCGTGAACGTGCGCCCGCTCGCCCCCTTGCGGAACTTGCCCTGCTGGTACGGCTTGATGATCCACTGGTAGGTGGCGCCGGCCGCGAGTCCCGCGTTCGCGACGAACCGGGCCTTGGCGAACCTCTGGCGCTCGGCCGAGGTGGTGGGCGAGGGCTCCACCTGCGGGAGCGCGGCCCGGGCCGCGGCGTGCGCGGCCTGCGCGCGCAGGGCGCCGCCCTGCTCCGCGTGCCCGAGGACCCGGGCGGCCGCGATGGCCTCGGATCCGGCTCCGCCGCCCTGGCCCCCCGCCCCGGCGGCCGCCGAGCCGCCGCACGCGGCGCCTCCGGCGACCAGCGCGCCCGACAGCGCGAGCGCCGTCAGGCCGCGGCTGCATCGGATGCTCCTGGGTATCGACACGGTTGCCTCCCGATGGAGTGGGGTGTCCCCGGCAGCGTCACCCCCGGGCCCGTGCCCCGCCACTCGGGCCACCCGACCGGCCCACCCGGGTGGCGCGGGCGGCCCTCCGCCCGCACCATCCCCGGCCGCGCCCTCCGGCGGGGAGGCCCGTCAGGGGCGTCCGCAGCAGTCCGGCTCCAGCCCGGCGGGCAGCGACAGCCCCCCGAACACGGTCGTCGTGGCCTCGTCGCCGCCCAGCGCGGCGGCCGCCAGCAGCAGCGAGCCCGCCGTCCACGTCGTCTGCTCCACCGGCCAGACCGCCTCGTCCTCGAAGACGTACCCGGTCCAGTACATCCCGTTCTCGGCGCGCAGGTGCGTGATGGAGCGCAGGATCTCCAGGGCCCGGTCCGACTCGCCGACCGCCCACAGGGCGAGCGCCAGCTCGCAGGACTCGCCGCCGGTCACCCACGGGTTGGGCAGCACGCAGCGCACCCCGAGGCCGGGGACGACGAACTCGTCCCACCGCTCCCCGATGCGCTCCCTGGCCGCCGCGCCCGTCACGGCCCCGCCGAGGACCGGGTAGTACCAGTCCATCGAGTAGCGGGACTTGTCCAGGAACCTCTCCGGGTGGCTGCGTATCGCGTGCCCGAGCGCGCCGGCCGCGAGCTCCCAGTCCGGCTGCGGGTCCGCGCGGTGCTCGGCGATCGCGAGTGCGCACCGCAGTGCCTGGTGGATCGAGGAGGAGCCGGTCAGCAGCGCGTCCGCGACGGGCGTGCCGTCGGCCTCGCGCTTCCAGCCGATCTCGCCGCCGGGCTGCTGGAGCTCCAGGACGAACTCGACGGCCGCGTACACGACGGGCCACATGAGCTCCAGGAACCGGTCGTCGCCGGTGGCCAGGTAGTGGTGCCACACTCCGACCGCCACGTACGCGGTGAAGTTGGTCTCCCGGCCGGCGTCCTGCGGGCTCACGGTGTCGACGCCGCCCGGCCGGTCGGCGTACGCCGCGTACCAGGAGCCGTCGGTGTTCTGGTGCCGTGCCAGCCACCGGTAGGCGCGCTCGGCGGCGGCGTGCTCGCCGGCCGCGTCGAGGGCCATGGCGGCCTCGGTGTGGTCCCACGGGTCGAGGTGGTGGCCGCGGAACCAGGGGATCGCGCCGTCGGGGCGCTGCACGGCGAGGATCCCGGCGACGGTCGCCGCTGCCTGGTCCGCCGTCAGCACCCCGTCCAGGGCGAGGCGTTCGGTGCGCCCGGTGGAGCTCACTGGGCGGCACCGACGGGGAGGTGCGGCTTCGTCGCGTACACGACGAAGCTCTTGCCGATGACGGGGTTCAGGGCCTGCTCGGCGAGGCGCGTCGCGAGCGGCTTCTTCATGATGTCCCAGACCAGCAGCTTGTGGTACGCGCGGACGGGCAGGGCCTTGTCGTTGTCGACGCCGAAGGCGCACTTGAGCCACCAGTACGGGGAGTGCAGGCCGTGCGCGTGGTGGGTGCCGTACGGCTTGAGGCCGGCGGCCCGCATCTTGCCGAGCAGCTCGTCGGCCTTGTAGATGCGGATGTGGCCGCCCTCGACCTCGTGGTAGGCGTCGCTGAGGGCCCAGCAGACCTTCTCCGGGCCGTAGCGGGGGACGGTGACGGCGATGCGCCCGCCGGGCCTGAGGACGCGGACCATCTCGGCGAGGACGCCCTTGTCGTCGGGGATGTGCTCCATCACCTCGGAGATGATGACGACGTCGAAGGAGTCGTCGGGGAAGGGCAGTGCGAGGGCGTCGCCCTCCATCGCGGTGGCGGTGGCGCCGGCCGGGGCCTCGCCGGCCTCCTTCATGGCGGCGAACCACTTGGCGACCTCGCGGATCTCCTCGCCGTTGCGGTCGACGGCGACGACCTGCGCGCCGCGCCGGTAGCACTCGAAGGCGTGCCGGCCTGCGCCGCAGCCCAGATCGAGCACGCGGTCGCCTGCGGCGAGCGGGAACCGGGAGAAATCGACGGTCAGCACGGGGTCCTGCCTTCGCGGTCGCGGGGGTGGGGGAACATTCAGCGGGTGCGGCGGGCCTGCGCGATCGCGGCCCGGTAGTGGGCGGCGGTGCCCTCGGCGGCCTTGGCCCACGTGAACCGGGTGAGGACCCGCTCGCGGCCGGCGGCGCCGAGCCGGGCCCGCAGCTGCGGGTCGCCGAGGAGCCGGCCGAGCGCGGCGGCCAGGGCCCCGGCGTCGCCGGGCGGCACCGCGAGGCAGGTCTCGCCGTCGGGTCCCGCGACCTCGGGGATCGCGCCGCCGGTGGTGGCGACCAGCGGGGTGCCGGTGGCCATGGCCTCGGCGGCGGGCAGCGAGAAGCCCTCGTAGAGGGAGGGGACGCAGGCGACCTGGGCGCTGCGCACGAGGTCGACGAGTTCGGCGTCCGTCACGCCCTTGACGAAGCGGACGGCGTCCCGGAGGCCGTACGTCTCGATGGCGCGGGCGACGGGCCCCTCCTCGGCGCGCTTGCCGACGACGACGAGGTGCGCGGCGGGCTGCTCGGTGCGCAGCTTGGCGAGGGCTTCGACGAGGAACACCAGGCCCTTGAGGGGCACGTCGGCGCTGGAGGTGGTGACGATCCGGCCGGGCACTTCGGCGACTGCCGGGTCGGGCGACCACAGGTCGGTGTCGGCGCCGATGTGGACGACGTGGATGCGCTCGCCGCGTACGCCGAGGTGCTCGGCGATCTCCTGTTTGGAGGAGCCGGAGACGGTCAGCACGGAGGGCAGGCGGCGGGCGACGCGGCGCTGCATGCGCGTGAAGGCGTACCAGCGGCGGACGGAGACGCGCCGCTTGCGGTCGGGGGCGGCGTCGAGCTCCAGCTGCCGGTCGACGGTGATCGGGTGGTGGATCGTGGTGACCAGCGGGGCGCCGAGGTCGCCGAGGAGTCCGTAGCCGAGGGTCTGGTTGTCGTGGATGACGTCGAACTCGCCCGCGCGCGCGGCGAGGTGGCGGCGGGCGCGCAGGGAGAAGGTCAGCGGCTCGGGGAAGCCGCCGGTCCACATGGTGGCGACCTCCAGCGCGTCGATCCAGTCGCGGAACTCCTCGCGCCGCGGGGTGCGGAAGGGGTCGGGCTGGCGGTAGAGGTCGAGGCTGGGCAGCTCGGTCAGGGAGGCGCCCTCGTCCAGGACCGGATAGGGCTGTGCGCCGATCACCTCCACGGAGTGGCCGAGCCGGACGAGTTCCCGCGAAAGGTGCCGCACGTAGACGCCCTGGCCCCCGCAGAACGGGTTCCCCTTGTAGGTCAGGAGTGCGATGCGCAACGGCCGGTCACCGTCCGTCACAGCCCCTGCGAAAGGGCTCGTCACCACGGCCTCAGCGGTCACTCTCGGCCCCTTTCTGGCTGCAACTTTCGCCGGAGCGTAACCGCTCGGATAATGTAGAACAAGTTTCAGAGTTGATCCGTCGCGGACCATTGAATCTACCGGCCGGAAACCCCACCGTAAGAGACGGAGCAGGTGATTCGCGCCACCACGCGGCGCCTGCCATGCTGGGCCCGCACCAGCCCGGAAACGGCCCCGCACCTGCGGGGCGCTCTCCCAGCCAGCGGCACACCACGGAACGGGGCACATGACAGCGGAAGCCAAGGCCGTCACCACACCGGCGTCCCCTCCCCTGACCGAGCGCCAGGAGGCGCGCCGCCGCCGCATCCTCAACGCCAGCGCCCAACTGGCGGCGCGGGGCGGTTTCGACGCCGTCCAGATGCGCGAGGTCGCGGAGGCCGCCGGGGTCGCCCTCGGCACCCTCTACCGCTATTTCCCCTCCAAGGTGCACCTGCTGGTCGCGACGATGCAGGACCAGCTCCAGCACATGCACACCACGCTCCGCAAGCGCCCGCCGGCCGCGGAGGACCCCGCGGCCCGGGTCGCGGAGACGCTGATGCGGGCCTTCCGGGCCCTCCAGCGCGAACCGCACCTCGCGGACGCGATGGTGCGCGCGCTGACCTTCGCGGACCGCAGCGTCAGCCCGGAGGTGGACACCGTCTCGCGCCTGACGACCGCGATCATCCTGGACGCGATGGGCCTGGAGGCGCCGCCGACCGCGGAGCAGCTCTCGGCGGTCCGCGTCATCGAGCACACCTGGCACTCCGCGCTGATCACGTGGCTGTCGGGGCGGGCCTCGATCGCCCAGGTGAAGATCGACATCGAGACGGTCTGCCGGCTGATCGAGCTGACGGCCCCGCCGGAAAAGGCCTGAACCCGCTGTCGGGCGGCCCGGGGCGGGCCGGGCGCCGCGCCCGCCCCGGGCGCCTCACTCCTCGGGCGGGAACACCGCCTCCCCGCTCTCCGCGAGCATGATCGAGATGGCCTCGACGGGGCAGCCCTCGGCCGCCGCCAGCACGGGCTCGCTCGCCTCGGCCTCCTCCCGGCGCGGGTGCGACTGGCGCGCCGCGTCGAGGGCGAAGCCCTCGGGGGCCAGGCCCGCGCACATGCCGGAGCCGATGCACACCGTCCGGTCGACCTCCACCCGCCACCGGTCGCCCACGGCTCAGGCCCCCGCCCCGTACCCGGCCGGCAGGTGGACCATCTTGTGCTCCAGGTACTCGCCGAACCCCTCCGGCCCGAACTCCCGGCCCAGCCCGCTGTTCTTGTAGCCGCCGAACGGCCCGAGGACGTCCAGGCTGAAGGTGTTCACGTTGAAGGTGCCCGTCCGCACCCCGCGGGCGAAGTCGATGCCGCGCTCGACGTCCGCCGTCCACACGCTGCCGCTCAGCCCGAACTCGGAGTCGTCCGCGATCCGCAGCGCCTCCGCCTCGTCCCCGTACGGGATGAGGCAGACCACCGGGCCGAAGATCTCCTCCCGGGCGATCCGCATCGCGTTGTCCACCTCCCCGAAGAGGGTCGGCTCGACGTACCAGCCGCGCTCCAGGCCGGCGGGCCGGCCGCCTCCGGCCAGGACCTTCGCACCCTCCTCCTGCCCGATCGCGATGTACTCCAGCGACCTGCGCCGCTGCCGCTCGGCGACGAGCGGGCCGACCTGCGTCGCGGGGTCGAGCGGGTCCCCGACGACGAGGGCCCCGGCGGCCGCGGCGAGCGCCTCGGCGATCTCGCCGTAGCGGCTGCGCGGCGCGAGGACGCGGGTCTGGGCCACGCACGCCTGCCCGTTGTTCATCCAGGCGGCGGGCACGATCCCGGCGACGGCCGCGTCCAGGTCGGCGTCGGGCAGGATCACGGCGGCGGACTTGCCGCCCAGCTCCAGGGTGACCCGGGCCAGGTTCCGCGCGGCGACCTCCATCACCCGCCGGCCGGCGGCCGCCGAGCCGGTGAACGACACCTTGTCCACGCCCGGGTGCCCCACCAGGTACTCGCTCACCTCCCGGTCGGCGGGCAGTACGGACAGCACGCCCTCCGGCAGCCCGGCCTCCCGGGCGATGCCGGCGAGGAGGTACGAGTCCAGCGGCGACTCGGGGGACGGCTTCAGCACCACCGGCGACCCCGTCAGCAGCGCGGGCGCCAGCTTCGCCGCGGCCACGAACTGGGGGACGTTCCACGGGATGACGGCCGCGACGACGCCCACCGGCTCCCGCCGCACCAGGATCGGCCCGAGCGCCCCCTGGCGGCGCTCCTCGAACGGGAAGCCGCGCGCCACCTGTACCGCGGCGTCGTAGACCATCATCGGGCCGAGCGCCTGGGCGAGGATGCTCCAGGAGTACGGGGAGCCGTTCTGGGAGCTGATCGAGCGGGCGATCTCCTCGTGGCGGACGGCGAAGGCGTCCTTGATCCGCGCCACGACCGCGATCCGCTCCTCCAGCGGCATCCGCGGCCAGGGGCCCTCGTCGAAGGCCCGGCGGGCGGCGGCCACGGCGCGGTCCACGTCGCCCCGGGAGGCGTGCGGGACGCTGCCGATGACCTGCTCGGTGTGGGGGGAGACGACCTCGATCGTCCCGGCGCCCAGCGGATCCACCCATTCCCCGCCGATGAACAGCTGTCCGTGGTCCACGCGCTCGGTCATGGCTGATGCCTCCTGCGGCTTGGCGTTCCGGAACTGATACCAGTTCCAGTTCGAGGAGTCCACGGCTCCCGCACGACCTCCGGAGATCCGGTACTGGCGATCCGGCCCGGCACATGGTCGACTGGGGCTACCACTGCAACACGTTCTCGCCAAGTGGCTCCGCCGGACGCAGACAGGATCCCCTCATGCCACGGAACGCACCCCAGCAGCCGCCCTGCACCCCGCCGCCGGCCCCTCCTGCGCCCGCCCCGCCCCGCGCCACCGACCACGGCGGAGGCGTCCACTCCCTCGCGGTGCCCATCCCGGACAACCCGCTCGGCCACACCCTCGTCCACGTCCTCGACACCGGCCGCGGCCCCGTCCTCGTCGACACCGGCTGGGACGACCCCGCCTCCTGGGACACCCTCACCGCAGGGCTCGCCGCCCTCGGCACCGCCGTCGGCGACATCCACGGCGTGGTCGTCACCCACCACCACCCCGACCACCACGGCCTGTCCGGCCGGGTCCGCGAGGCCTCGGGCGCCTGGATCGCCATGCACCCCGCCGACACCGAGGTCGTCGTCCGCACCCGGTCCGCCCCGCCCGGCGCCTGGTACGCGTACGTCCACGACAAGCTCGCCGCCGCCGGCGCCCCCGAGGAGCACCTCGCGCCGCTGCGCGCCGCCCGCCGCGACCCGCGCGGCATCCCCGGCCTGCGGGCCGCCGTCCCCGACCGGGACATCGTCCCCGGCGAGCTGCTGCCCCTGCCCGGGCGCCGCCTGCGCGCCGTCTGGACCCCGGGCCACACCCCCGGGCACGTCTGCCTGCACCTGGAGGAGCGCCACCCGGCGGGCCTGCCCGGCAACGGCCGCCTCTTCTCCGGCGACCACCTCCTGCCCGGCATCTCCCCCCACATCGGCCTCTACGAGGACCCCGACGGCACAGCGGGCGCCCTCGACCCGCTGGGCGACTACCTCGACTCCCTCGAACGCGTCGCCCGCCTCGGCCCCGCCGAAGTCCTCCCCGCCCACCAGCACGCCTTCACCGGCGCCCCCGACCGCGTCCGCGAACTGCTGTCCCACCACCGGGAGCGGCTGGCGGGGCTGCGGCGGCTGCTGGCGGCCCGGCCGCTGACCCCGTGGGCGCTCGCGGAGCGCATGGAGTGGAACCGGCCCTGGGAGGACATCCCGTACGCCTCCCGCACCATCGCCGTCTCCGAGGCGGAGGCGCACCTGCGGCGCCTGGTGAAACAGGGCCGGGCGGAGCCGGTCCCGGGCAGCGACCCCGTGGAGTACCGCGCCGCCTGACGGGCCGGCGGGCCGCGGCCGGCGGCCGGACCGGGCACCGCCGCGGCCTGCGGCAGGGGCCGCGGACGGCCGCCGCCTCCGGCCCCCCGCAGTACCGGCCGGTACAGTGAGGGCCGTCGTCCACCCTCCGTACGGGGGAAAGCCGGTGCGATTCCGGCGCTGACCCGCAACCGTGACCCGCCCAGGCAGCCCTGCCGGGCGGCAGCCGGAACGCCCCGTACCGAGGTGCGCGGCTCGCGCCGCCGGATCCCCCGGCGGCCGGCACCGTCGAGGAATACGGAGCCGGAGCCGGTGCCCCCGCACCCTGCCTCCGGCCCCCCTGCAGGAGAGGCACCGCCCCCATGAACGTCCGCCGCAGCGCAGCCGCGCTCGCCGCCTCCGCCGTGCTGTGCGCCGGCGCCGCCCCCGCAGCCCTCGCCGCGCCGGCCACGCCGTCGCCGTCGGCGCCGCCCGTCGTCCCGTCGGGCCTGTACGGCAAGAACGACCCCACCTACGACGGGGTGTGGCGGCAGTCGATCGCGCTGCTCGCCCAGCACACCGTCGGGGTGAAGCCCGCCAAGGAGGCGGTGGCCTGGCTGGCCGGCCAGCAGTGCGCGAACGGCGGATTCGCCTCCTTCCGCGCCGACGCCTCCGCGGCGTGCGGCGAGCAGACCGTGTACGACACGAACGCCACCGCGGTGGCCGTGCAGGCGCTGAAGGCCCTCGGCGGGCAGGACGCCGCGGCGAAGAAGGGCGCGGACTGGCTGAAGTCCGTCCAGAACGAGGACGGCGGCTGGGCGTACGTCCCGGGCTCGCCGAGCGAGGCCAGCTCCACCGCCGTCGTCATCAGCGCCCTCGCCGCCGCCGGCGAGAAGCCGGCCGAGGTGAGGTCGAAGGCCGGCAAGTCCGCGTACGACGGCCTGCTCGCCTTCCGCCTGCCCTGCTCCGCGGAGCCCGCCACGGACCGCGGCGCGTTCGCCTACCAGCCGGTGGACGGCAAGCTCCTCGCCAACGCCGACGCGACGGCCGCCGCGACGCTGGCCGCCCTCGGCAAGGGCATCGTGGTCGCCCCCGCCGCGAAGGACACCCCGGCGGGCACCGAGTGCACCGACGGCGCCGCCCCCGAGGCCGCCGCCGAGGCCGCCGCAGGGCACCTGGCCGCCGCGCTGAAGAAGGACGGCCACCTCACCGCCGTCGCCCCCGGCGCCGACCAGCCGGCCCCCGACACCGGCAACACCGCCGACGCGGTCCTCGCCCTGGTCGCGGCCGGGCACAAGCAGTCCGCGGCCGGCGCGGTGGAGTGGCTGAAGGGCAACTCGGCCGACTGGGCCAAGGGCAGCCCGGCCGCCCTCGGCACCCTCGTCCTCGTCGCGCACGCCACGGGCACCGACCCGAAGGCGTTCGGCGGGGCGGACCTGGTCACCGCCCTGAACGCGACGGGCCCCGCCCCGCAGGCCGCCGCCGGCTCCGCGACGGACGAGCCCGCGAAGCAGGACGACGACGGCGGGGAGGGCTCCGGAGGCCAGGGCGTCTGGTGGATGATCGCCGTCGGCGCGGCCGCCGGCATGGGCATCGGCATCCTGCTGAGCGGCCGCCGGAAGAAGAACCAGCTCTGATGCGCCGCGGCCTGACCCCCCTCCGCCCCGCCGCCGCTGCGGCGGCGGCCCTGCTGTCCGTGCCGGCCCTGCTCCTGGCGTCCGCCCCCGCCCACGCGGCGGGCTACCGCTACTGGTCGTACTGGGACGGCGCAGCCGCAGGCGGCTGGCAGTACGCCCAGGTCGGGCCGTCGATGGCCCGCCCCGCGGACGGCTCCGTGCAGGGCTTCCGCTTCGCGGTCAGCGCGGACGCGGCGGCTCAGGCCGCCCAGCCCCGCACCCCGGCCGACTTCACGGCCGTCTGCGCCGCCACCCCGGCCGCGGAGGGCCGCAAGCGCATAGCCGTCGTCGTCGACTTCGGCGTCCCCGCCGACGCGCCGGCGGGCGAGGCACCGCCGCAGGACGCCCCGCGCACCGCCTGCGCCCAGGTCGCCCCGGACGCCAGCGCCGCGGAGGCGCTGGCCGCGGTGGCGAAGCCGCTGCGCTACGACGGGTCGGCGCTGCTGTGCGCGATCTCCGGCTACCCCCGGCAGGGCTGCGGCGAGCAGATCGCGCAGGAGCCCGACCCGGCGGCCGCGCCGACCGGGAAGCCCGCGGCCGCGGAACCGGAAGCCGGGGCCGACGGCAGCGGCTGGACCGGTCCGCTGGCGGGCGGGGCGGTTCTGGCCGCGGTCGCCGGCGCGGCGGTCTGGCAGTCCCGCCGCCGCTCCCGGTGACACCCCTGCCGAAGACGGGCGCCGGGGACCCGGGCTCGGAGGGCCCGGGCTCCGGGAGGCCGGCCGCCGAGGGCGCGGGCCGTGCGGGCTCCGCTGCGGGCGGGCCGGTCCCCCGCCCCCGGCACACCGGCCGCGGCGCCGCCCCGTCCGCCGACCAGCCCGCCGTCCCGTCCGCCGTCCAGCCCGCCGCCCCGTCCGCCGCCCCGTCCGCCGTCGAGCCCGCCGCCCCGTCCGCCGCCCCGTCCGCCGTCGAGCCCGCTGCCGGGCCCGGCGGGGCGGCCGTTCGCGGGCCCGGCCCGCGGCGCCCCGCCCGCCCCGGGCCGCTCCGGCGGCTGCGGGCCCCGCTGGCACGGCGGGGCAACGCGCTGCACGCCGGGGCGTGGTGGCTGTGGGCACTCGGCCTGGCCGCAGCGGCCTCCCGGACCACCAACCCGCTCCTCCTCGGCCTGATCGCGGCGGTCGCCGGCTACGTGGTGGCCGCGCGGCGCACCTCCGCGCCGTGGGCCCGCTCGTACGGGGCGTTCCTCAAGCTGGGCCTCTTCGTCATCGGGCTGCGCGTGCTCTTCTCCGCCCTGCTCGGCTCGCCGCTGCCGGGCACGCACGTGCTGTTCACCCTGCCCGAGGTGCCGCTGCCGGACTGGGCACAGGGGGTCCGGCTCGGCGGGCGGGTCACCGCCGAGCAGCTCGTGTTCGCGTTCTACGACGGCGCCAGGCTGGCCGTCCTGCTGGCCTGCGTGGGCGCGGCGAACGCGCTCGCCGGCCCGGCCCGGCTGCTGAAGTCCCTGCCTGCCGCCCTGTACGAGGCCGGGGTGGCGGTCGTCGTCGCCATGACGTTCGCGCCGAACATGGTCGCGGACGTGGCCCGGCTGCGGACGGCCCGCCGGCTGCGCGGCCGCCCGACCGGCGGGGTCCGGGCCGTCCTCCAGATCGGCCTGCCGGTGCTGGAGGGCGCCCTGGAGCGGTCCGTCGCCGTGGCCGCCTCGATGGACGCGCGCGGCTACGGCCGTACCGCCGGAGTCCCGGCCGCCGTCCGCCGTACGACCGCCTGCCTCACGCTCGGCGGCCTGCTCGGGATGTGCGCGGGCACGTACGGGCTGCTGGCCGCGGAGGGCGCCGCGTACGGGGTGCCGGCGCTGCTCGCCGGCCTGGCCCTGGCCGTGGCGGGGCTGCGCCTCGGCGGCCGGCGCAGCGTGCGGACCCGCTACCGGCCCGACCGGTGGGGGGTGCGGGCGTGGCTGGTCGCGGGCTCCGGCGCGGCCGTCGCCGTGCTGCTCGCGTACGCCGCGGGCGCCGACCCGCAGGCGCTGCGGCCGGGCGTCATCCCGCTGGCGGCGCCGGAGTTCCCGCCGGGTCCTGCGGCCGCCGTCCTGATCGGCCTGCTTCCCGCCTTCGTGGCACCCGTACCATCCGAGGAGTCGTCCCCGTGATCCGTTTCGAGCAGGTGTCGGTCACGTACGACGGCGCCTTGCGGCCGGCGCTGGGCGGCGTCGACCTCACCGTTCCCGAGGGGGAGCTGACGCTGCTCGTCGGCCCGTCGGGGGTCGGCAAGTCCACCCTCCTCGGGACCGTATCCGGGCTGGTGCCGCACTTCACGGGCGGCACCCTCCGCGGGCGGGTCACGGTCGCCGGGCGCGACACGCGCACGCACCGGCCGCGGGAGCTCGCCGACGTCGTCGGCACGGTCGGGCAGGACCCGCGGGCCCACTTCGTGACGGACGTGGTGGAGGACGAGCTGGCGTACGGGATGGAGTCGCTGGGCCTGCCGCCGGCCGTGATGCGCCGCCGCGTCGAGGAGACCCTCGACCTGCTGGGCCTGAACGAGCTGCGGGACCGCCCGCTGTCCGCGCTGTCCGGCGGGCAGCAACAGCGGGTCGCGATCGGCTCCGTCCTCACCGCGCACCCGCGGGTGCTGGTACTGGACGAGCCGACCTCCGCGCTGGACCCGGCCGCGGCCGAGGAGGTCCTCGCGGTGCTCCAGCGCCTGGTGCACGACCTCGGCACGACGGTGCTGATGGCGGAGCACCGGCTGGAGCGGGTCGTCCAGTACGCCGACCGCGTGCTGCTCCTGCCCGGCCCGGGCGCGGCCCCGGTGCTGGGGGCGCCTCAGGAGGTGATGGCCGTCTCGCCCGTCCGCCCTCCGGTGGTCTCGCTGGGCCGGCTGGCGGGCTGGTCGCCGCTGCCGCTGTCGGTGCGCGACGCCCGCCGCCTCGCGGACCCGCTGCGCGCCCGGCTTGCCGCGGCGGGGTCCGGGTCGATGCCGGGGCCGGGGTCCGGGCAGGAGCCGGCGGGCCGCGCGGTCGGCCCCGTACCCGTGTCCCTGCCCGCGGCGGCTCCCGCGCCTGCGGCCGCGCCCCGGCCGGGCGGGCTCCTGGCACGGCTGCTCCGCCGCGGCGGTGCGACCGCACCCGCCGCCGCGCCCTCCGCCGCCTCGGACGCCGCGGTGGCGCGGGTGCGCGGCCTGTCGGTGCGGCGGGGCCGTGCCGAGGTGCTGCACGGTGTGGACCTGGAGGTGGCGGGCGGCGAGACGGTGGCGCTGATGGGCCGCAACGGCGCCGGGAAGTCGACGCTGCTCTCCACCCTCGTGGGGACCCTCGCCCCTGCCTCGGGGGAGGTGTCGGTCGGCGGCCTGGCCCCGCACCGCACGGCCCCGGCCGAGATGGTGCGCCGCGTCGGCCTCGTCCCGCAGGATCCGCGCGACCTGCTGTACGCGGACACGGTGGCCGGGGAGTGTGCCGCCGCGGACGCGGACGCCGGCGCGGCCCCCGGGTCCTGCCGGGCCCTGGTGTCGGCGCTGCTGCCCGAGGTGGCCGACGGGACGCATCCGCGGGACCTGTCCGAGGGGCAGCGCCTGGCGCTCGCCCTGGCGCTGGTCCTGACGGGCCGGCCGCGGCTCCTGCTGCTCGACGAGCCGACGCGGGGCCTGGACTATGCGGCGAAGGCCCGCCTGGTGGGCATCCTGCGCGCGCTGGTGGCGGAGGGGCACGGCATCGTCCTTGCGACGCACGACGTGGAGCTTGCGGCGGAGCTCGCCGACCGGGTGGTGGTCCTCGCGGGCGGGGAGGTCGTCGCGGACGGCCCGACCGCCGAGGTGGTGGTGTCGTCGCCGGCGTTCGCCCCGCAGGTCGCGAAGGTGCTGGCGCCGGGCCGCTGGCTGACGGTGGCCGAGGTGGCGCGCGCCCTGGACGGGCCGCCCCTGCCGGCCGGCGCCGATGGGCCGGAGGGTGCGGCGGGTGCCGCGGGGCCGGAGGCGGCGCGGTGAGCCGGCCCGTCCGTATCGGGCCGCGCGCGGCGGCCGCCCTGGTGCTGGTCTCGCTGATCGGTGTGGCCGCGTTCGGCTGGCCGCTGCTGGCCGACGCCGGGTCCGGGCTCGCACACGCGCAGGACGCGCCGTGGCTGTTCGCCGCGCTGCTGCCGCTGCTCGTCGCCGTGGTCGTCGCGACCATCGCCGACCAGGGCCTCGACGCCAAGGCGGTCGCGATGCTGGGGGTCCTCGCCGCGGTGGGGGCCGCGCTGCGGCCGCTGGGAGCGGGGACGGCCGGCCTGGAGCCGATGTTCTTCCTGATGGCGCTGAGCGGGCGCGTCCTCGGCCCCGGCTTCGGGTTCGTGCTGGGCGCGGTGACGATGTTCGCGTCCGCCCTGCTGACCGGCGGGGTCGGGCCGTGGATGCCGTTCCAGATGCTGGCGATGGGCTGGTTCGCGCTGGGCGCGGGGCTGCTGCCGGGGGCGCGGCGGATCCGGGGCCGGGCGGAGCTGGCGATGCTGGCGGCGTACGGGTTCGCGGGCTCGTTCGCGTACGGGACGGTCATGAACCTGCAGGGCTGGGTGCTGCTCCAGGGCATGGGCCAGGGCATCTCCTTCCACCCGGGGGACCCGGTCGGGGCGAACCTCGCGCGGTTCCTGGCGTACTGCGCGGCGACGTCCCTGGGCTGGGACCTGGGGCGGGCCGTCCTGACGGTGGTGCTGACGCTGCTGCTGGGCGGGACGCTGCTGAAGGCGCTGCGGCGGGCGACTCGCAAAGCGGCGTTCGAGGCGCCCGTTTCCTTCGATCCGGGGGCCGGAAGTGGCCCCGACCACACAACAAAAGGGGCATAGGCGGCTACACGGGGTGAGTTCGGGCCCCCTGGAGCGTGAGGCGCCCCATAGGACCCACGTCACATACGACCCCGCCTAGTGGACGGCGGGTGCCCGCCGCCCGGCCGCGGATCGGGCGCCGCGCGGGGGCGGGCGGGGCCGGTCGACCGGGCGGTACGGAGGGGCCTCCTCCGAGGGTCCGTAGTAGCGGTGGGCCTTTGCCAGGGCCGCCGGGGCCTGGCTAACTGGTGATGTCGCCACGGCGGCCCGGGCCCACAGCCCGCCGCCCGATGAGCCCCTCTCCCCCGTGTGAGTGACTCACGCATGCCTTCTGCATGCGGCGGCCGCACCCCGTCCCCTACGGAAGGCTCTCCGTGTCCATCTCCGTCATCCGCCGCATCGCCGCTTCCAAGAAGACCCTCGCGGGTACCGTCGTCGGCCTTGCCGCCGCCGGTTCCATGCTGGCCGCCGTTCCCGCGCAGGCCGCCCCGACGAGCGCCAAGGCGATCGCCCAGCAGATGATCAAGGACCCGGCCCAGTTCGCCGCCTTCGACAAGATCATCTCCCGCGAGAGCGGTTGGGACCACACGGCGACGAACGCGTCCTCCGGCGCGTACGGCCTGGTCCAGGCCCTGCCGGCCTCCAAGATGGCCTCGGCCGGCTCCGACTGGAAGACGAACCCGGCCACCCAGATCAAGTGGGGCCTGGACTACATGAACGAGCGCTACGGCTCCCCGGTCGGCGCCTGGAACTTCTGGCAGGCCAACCACTGGTACTAAGCCGCGGCAGCATGCCCCGGCACGACACCGCACCGCCGCCCCGGCACGACGCCGGCGCGGCGGTGCGGTGCAGTGCGAAGGCCCCGGTGGCCGGCCTCCCCAGGCCGGCCACCGGGGCCTTCGGCTTCCCATCCCAGTGGGCTTCTCGGTGTCACAGCCGCTGGATGATCGTGCCGGTCGCCTGGGCGCCCCCCGCGCACATGGTGATCAGCGCGAACTCCCTGTCGCGGCGTTCCAGCTCGTGCAGCGCGGTGGTGATGAGCCGGGCGCCGGTCGCGCCGACCGGGTGCCCGAGCGCGATGGCCCCGCCGTTGACGTTGACCTTGTCGAGGTCCTGCTCGAAGACCTGCGCCCAGCTGAGGACGACGGAGGCGAACGCCTCGTTCACCTCGACGATGTCGATGTCCTTGAGGGACATGCCGGCCTTGCCGAGCACGGCCCGCGTCGCGTCGACCGGCCCGTCCAGGTGGTAGTGCGGGTCGGCCCCGACGAGCGCCTGCGCGACGATCCGCGCGCGGGGCTTCAGCTTCAGGGCGCGCGCCATCCGGCGGGAGGCCCACATCAGCGCGGCGGCCCCGTCGGAGATCTGCGAGGAGTTCCCGGCGGTGTGGATCGCGGTCGGCATGACGGCCTTGAGCCCGGCCAGCGCATCCATGCCGGTGTCGCGCAGCCCCTCGTCGCGGTGCACCAGCCGCCACATGCCCTGGCCGGCGGCCTGCTCCTCCTCGGTGGTGGGGACCTGCACGGCGAACGTCTCGCGCTTGAACCGCTCCTCGGCCCAGGCGGCAGCGGCGCGCTGCTGGGAGAGCAGGCCGAGCCGGTCGACGTCCTCGCGGGACAGGCCCCTGCGGCGGGCGATGCGCTCGGCGGCCTCGAACTGGTTGGGCAGGTCGACGTTCCACTCGTCGGGGAACGGCTTGCCGGGCCCGTGCTTGGATCCGGCGCCCAGCGGGACCCGGCTCATCGCCTCGACGCCGCAGGCGATCCCGATGTCGATGACGCCGCCGGCGACCATGTTCGCCACCATGTGGTTGGCCTGCTGGGAGCTGCCGCACTGGCAGTCCACGGTCGTCGCCGCGGTCTCGTACGGCAGTCCCATCGCGAGCCACGCCGTGCGGGCGGGGTTCATGGACTGCTCGCCCGCGTGGGTGACGGTGCCGCCGACGATCTGCTCGACGCAGTCGGGCTGGATGCCCGTACGGGCGAGGAGCTCGCGGTAGGTCTCGCCGAGCAGGTACGCGGGGTGCAGGTTGGCGAGGACGCCCCCGCGCCTGCCGATCGGCGTGCGTACGGCTTCGACGATGACGGGTTCCGCGGCCATGGGATCGTCCTCTCCTGCGCAGCGCTGCCGGCACGGCGGGACCGGGCGGGCCGTTCCCGGCGCCCCGCCCGCACCCCGAAATTGGTACGCGTTCTAGTTCTCTCCCCGAAGTCTTATGACCGGCGGGCCCGGCACGCAAGGGTCTTGCATCCGGCCTCCACGGATTCCACACGCAACCGGCCGCGCGGCCCCTTGCCACTTCCGGAGCCCGTCACTACCTTCTGCCCAATTGCTGATGGGCCGTCAGACTTGGAGTGCCGCGATGACCTGTCCCGCGCTGCCCGAAGGCTTCGACGCCACCGACCCCGACCTCCTCCGGGAGCGGGTCCCCCTCCCGGAGTTCGCGCGGCTGCGGCAGACCGCACCGGTGTGGTGGTGCCCCCAGGAGCGCGGCACCACCGGCTTCGACGACGACGGCTACTGGGCCGTGACCCGGCACGCGGACGTCCGGTACGTCTCCACGCACCCCGAGCTGTTCTCGTCGGCCACGAACACCGCGATCATCCGCTTCAACGGCGGCATCGCGCGCGAGCAGATCGACGCCCAGCGGCTGATCATGCTGAACATGGACCCGCCCGAGCACACCCGGGTGCGCCAGATCGTCCAGCGCGGCTTCACGCCGCGGGCCGTCCGCGGCCTGGAGGGCGCCCTGCGCGAGCGGGCGCGCCGCATCGCGGAGCAGGCCCGCGCCACGGCGGCAGCGGCAGCGGGCGGAGACGGGGGCAGCGGGGACGGGGGGTTCGACTTCGTCACCCAGGTGGCCTGCGAACTCCCCCTCCAGGCCATCGCCGAACTGATCGGCGTCCCCCAGGAGGACCGGCTGCGCATCTTCGACTGGTCGAACAAGATGATCGCCTACGACGACCCCGAGTACGCCATCACCGAAGCGGTCGGCGCCGAGGCCGCCATGGAGCTCATCGGCTACGCGATGCACCTGTCCGCCGCCCGCAAGGAGTGCCCCGCCAAGGACATCGTCACACAGCTCGTCGCCGCGGAGGGCCAGGGCAACCTCGGCAGCGACGAGTTCGGCTTCTTCGTCCTCCTCCTCGCCGTCGCCGGCAACGAGACCACCCGCAACGCCATCAGCCACGGCATGCACGCCTTCCTCACCCACCCCGAGCAGTGGGAGCTGTACAAGGCGACGCGGCCCGCGACGGCCGCCGAGGAGATCGTCCGCTGGGCCACCCCCGTCGTCTCCTTCCAGCGCACCGCCACCCGCGACACCGAACTCGGCGGGCAGAAGATCCGGGCCGGCGACCGGGTCGGCCTGTTCTACGCCTCCGCCAACCACGACCCGGAGGTCTTCACCGACCCGGACGCCTTCGACATCACCCGCGATCCGAACCCGCACCTGGGCTTCGGGGGCGGCGGCCCCCACTTCTGCCTCGGCAAGTCCCTGGCCGTGATGGAGATCGACCTCATCTTCAACGCCGTCGCCGACCACCTCCCCGACCTGCGGCTGACCGGCCCGGCGCCGCGCCGGCTGCGGGCCGCCTGGCTCAACGGCATCAAGGAGCTGCGGGTCAGCCACCCCTGACCGCGGGTCCGGGGCGGGGCCGGTCGGGGCCGGGCCGAGCGGCGTACGGAGACGATCTCGACAAGCTGCGGTAACGGCACGCCATCGATGCCATCCCGGCCATTGTGGCGGCGGCGGGACGGGGCCCAGACTGCGCGGATGAACCTCCAGGACAGCGGAACGCATGCCGGCGTGGAGGCCCGCTGGCAGCGCCTGCCGACGACGTGGCGGCTGATGGTCGAGCGCGGCGGCTCCCAGGCCGCCGCGGGCCGGGGCGTCCTCGCCCTCATCGAAGCCGCCGCCGCGCAACCGGAACTGCGCCGGCTGTACCCGTTCACCAGCCACTGCGTCCTCCGCTTCGGCTCCCGCGGCGGCGTCCCGACCGAGGCGGACGCACCCGCCCTGGAACCGACGCGGGACGGCCGCTTCCGCGTCCTGAGCCCCGGCCTGCACCGCGTCATCGGCGAGGCGGACTCCGCGGAGGAGGCGGTGGCCCTGGCCGTCGCCCAACTCCCCCCGCCCTCCGCCTGAACGGCCCGCGCCGCGCCGGGCCCGTACGCGGACGGCGGCCGCGCCAGTCCCCCCGTACGGGCGAGCGCGGACTCACCCGGGTGGCGGACTCCGCACGCCTGACGGACCATGACAGCACGCGGCGATCCACCCGCGGGGGCGCCGGGGCCGACGCGTCCCGGCGCCCCCGCGGCTCCGCGTACGGCGGCCCCCGCACCACAGCACCGCCCGCGGGCGCGCCCCGCTACCTCTCGCAGCGCCCCAGCACGACCACGTACGTCCCCGCGTCGGACGCCCCGGCGCCCCTGCGCTCCGCAGCGCCGCCCCTCGGCGCGATGCCGAACTCGGTGAGCGAGGGATCCCGGATGATCTCGGCGTGGCCGCCGGTGCTCCGGTTCAGCCACCAGTCCACGGCCGCGCGGGGCGTCCCCGCGCCCGCCCACCCGTTGTACGTGATCTCGTAGCCGCCCCACGACCGGCCGCCCCGGCAGTACCCCGCGTCGCGGATCCGGTTCACGATCTGCTCGCCGCCCGTCCCGGCGGCCTGCGGA
This sequence comes from Streptomyces globosus, assembly GCF_003325375.1. GTDB lineage: Bacteria > Actinomycetota > Actinomycetes > Streptomycetales > Streptomycetaceae > Streptomyces > Streptomyces globosus_A. The sequence goes on from NZ_CP030862.1 coordinate 5,558,491, forward strand.
TTGCGGTGCGGATCCCGCTTGTCCTGCGGGTCCTGCGGGTTCGGCCACCACTTCTGGGCGAGAGCCGCCGCCACATGGCGGTTCGCCGCCTCCCGCAGCTCCCCGGAATCCGTCAGCTCCCGCAGCCCGAGCCTCCGGCGCTCGGCGTTGACCAGGCAGTAGACGCCCGCGGTGGCGGGCAGCACCCCGTATCCGAACCGGCCGGGATCGGCGGGCGGGGGCCGGTCGTAGGCGTCGGCGCCCAACCCCTCGCAGTGCTCCCACGGCTGGGCCGCGGCGGTACCGGCCGCGGCGGCCGGCAGCGGCGGAACCGCGAGCGCGGCAGCCGCGGCGGCGGCAAGCAGGGCGGCGGCGCGGGCGCGCCGGATGCACATGCCCATGGCGGTGCCCGTCTCTCCCCGAGTCGGATGTCCGAGCCGCCGGGCGCGGAAACCCCGGCGGCGACCGGCCTGAACCGCCCTCCCCGGGCGCCCGGTTGCCCGTACCACCGCCCCCGGGGCGCGCTCCGGTGCACCACCCCCCATGGTGCGCCCCGGCACCGGCGCCCGCCAATCGGCCCCGGGCGGGCGTCGAACGGGGGCCGGGGCGCCCGCCTACGAGCGGGCGGAGGCCCGTGTTCCGGCCCCGGCGGCCGGCTCGGCCCCGCCACCGCCGGGCGGGGAGCCCTGCGCCGGCAGCCTCACCTGGAGCCACCGCGGCCCGGACAGCACGTGCACCAGCCCGAACCCGGCGCCGACGACCGCCGCGCCGCCGACCGCGTCCAGCACCCAGTGGTTGGCCGTCGCGACGATCGCACACACCGTGATCAGCGGGTGCAGCGCCCCGAGCAGCTTCTGCCAGGCCTTCGGCGCCAGTACGACGACCACGATCCCGCACCACAGCGACCAGCCGAAGTGCAGCGACGGCATCGCCGCGTACTGGTTGGAGATGGCCGTCATCGCGCCGTACTGCGGGTTGGCGAGGTCCTGCGGCCCGTGCACCGTGTCGACGAAGCCCATGCCGGGCATCAGGCGCGGCGGCGCCAGCGGGTACAGCCAGAACCCGGCGAGGGCCAGGACGGTGGCCAGCCCCAGCGAGGCGCGCGCCCACCGGTAGTCGGCGGGCCGCCGCCAGTACAGCACGCCCAGGATCGACAGCGGCACCACGAAGTGGAACGACGTGTAGTAGAAGTTGAAGAACCCCTCCAGCCACGGCGTCGCCACCACCGCCTGGTTGACGGCGTGTTCGATGTCGATGCCGAGCGCCCGCTCGACGGCGTGGATCTGCCCGCCGTTCTCCTCCGCGAGGCTGCGGGAGGCGGGCGCGGCGGCCCGGATGTGCGAGTAGACCGAGTACCCGACCCGTATCAGCAGCAGCTCCAGCAGCAGGTTCGGCCGGGTCAGCACCCGCCGCCACAGCGGCAGGAGCGGGATCCGCGACCAGCGCGCCGCCGCCGGACGCCCGTACTCCGTCGGCACCGGCGTCCGCCAGTACGGGGAGCTGCGCGGCAGGAACGGCACGGCGCAGGCCGCAGCGAGCGCCGCCAGCAGCAGCACGTTGTCCCGTACGGGCGCCAGCGCGGCCAGGTTCGGCAGCAGCACCGAACTCGGCAGTGTCACCGCCAGGACCACCGCGACCGGCCACACCCGCCGGTCCGCGGCCCGCGCCCCGACCCGGCCCGCCACCGCCAGCAGCACCCACAGCAGCTGGTGCCGCCACCCCGTCGGCGCCACGGCGACCGCGACGCACCCGGTGACGGCGGCCGCGAGCAGCACCTGGCCGTCGCGGGCGTACCGCACGCCGCGCCGCAGCCCCGCCCACACGATCGCGGCGGCGAGCACCGCGTACAGCACGAACTCGCCGGGCCCGGACAGGCCGAGCCGCAGCAGCGCCCCGTGCACGGACTGGTTGGCGAGCGAGTCGGGGGCGCCGCCGAGGCCGGTACCGGCCAGGTGGTGCGCCCAGTACGCCCAGGAGTCGCGCGGCAGGGCCGCCCAGGACAGGGCGGTGGCCGCGGCGAACGTCGCGGCGGCCGCACCGGCGGCGGGGCGGCGGCCGGTCCGCCACAGCAGCGGGGCGAACAGCAGCAGGGCCGGCTGGAGGGCCGCGGCGAGCCCGACGAGGAACCCGGCCGGGCGGTCGGACGGCACCCGGAACAGCGCCAGGAGGACGAGCAGCACGGGCAGGGCGGGCAGCACGAGGACCGCGCCCCGGCCGCCCGCGGCGGCCTCGCGGACGGGCAGCGAGACCAGCATCAGGCCGACCAGCACGGGCGCGGCGAGGAGGGCGGTGCGCCGCGGGACGGGGTCGGGCAGGCCGCGCGCGGCGACCAGCCCGACGGCGGCGACGGTCAGCAGCGACGCGCACGTCCACAGGACGCCGAGGGAGGGCGGCGGGGCGAGTCCGAGGAACGGCTTCAGGACCAGTGCGGCGAAAGGCGTGCCGGGAAACCGGTCGGGGTCCTGGAGGGCGTGCGGGATGTACAGGCCGTGTGGGTCGTACGGGGCGTAGAGGGAGCCGGGAGTCCACGGGCCGGACGGGGCGCGCAGCACGGCGGCCGCCTGCCGGAGGGCGAGCACGCCGGCCAGCACCCAGAGGAGGAGGCGCACGGCCGTGAGCCGTGCCTCCGCACCCGCCGCCGAGGCGGCTCCCGAGGGGCCGCCCGCCTGCCCGCCTGCGCTTGTGACTCCGGCATGCCCGTGGGCACCGCTGTGCTCCGCCGCGTTCGCCACGCCTCGCAGGCCTCCCGCCCTCAGATGCGCAACCCCCGGTTCAGCCTGGCTGCCGCGCTGGATTTTCCGGGGACGACGATATCCCCCGCCGGGTCCCTGGGATGGCGGTCATGAGCATCGTGAGGACCAACAAGGGTGTCGAGGCACTCACACAGGCCCTGACCTGCACTTGATCCGTCCAGGCCTGACCAGCATGAGAGCCCCGCCCGGCTGTCATGCTCGCCGTCGCCGGACGGGGCCGTGGCAGGGTCCGTTTCCTCAGGGGGAAGACGGCAGCCGAAGTGCCTCAGCCAGCTGTTCGATCACGTCGGCCCGGATCATCCCCAGGTGCACGAAGGGGTCCCGGTGTGGGTCACGACGGGCCGCACGGCACTCCACGCCGTCTCGGGAACACCGAGGGCCGCCAGGGCGGCGACCAAGGCTTCCCTGGCGTCCGTGGCCCGTGTGTGGGAGTCTCGCCACGTCTGCATGTCCATCACGCGACCACACCCTTGACGAGGCATTCGCCGGTGTGCCGGTAGATCACCTCGGGTGGTCCGGACGAGCGGTCCGCGTGTCCCCGGCGGACAGGCTCAAGAGGCTTGATCAGCTTCTTGCAGGCGGTACAGCGGTGACCGCTCGGCGCGTAAGTCACGTACTCCCACTGGCGCGCATCGGTTGCATTGCTGATCGCCATGTTTCGCCGTCCCCTCGAATCCGCTCGCTGCGTGGATCGTCCCGCCGAGCGAGCGGCACCGCCTAGTTGTTCTGTCCCGGGAGGTTGTGGACGGGTGATGCAGGTCTCGGCCGAGGGATCTTGAACGGGTGAGGGCCTTCCGGGTTCGGTGTGGATTGCGACGTCTACACCGACCAGAAAGGCCCTCGTGGTCCACCGTAATGCACCCCTGACCGAGACCGGACGGCTGCGTCTGGCCCGCTGCGTGGTCGAGGACGGCTGGCCGCTGCGGCGGGCCGCCGAACGCTTCCAGGTCGCGCCCACCACCGCCCAGCGGTGGGCCGCCCGCTACCGGGCCTCCGGCGAGGCGGGCATGGCCGACCGCTCCAGCCGGCCCCGTCACAGCCCCCGCCGGACCCCGACCCGCACCGAGCGCCGGATCATCAAGGTCCGCATCCTGCGACGGTGGGGACCGGCCCGCATCGCCCACCTGCTGGACCTGGTGCCCCCTACCGTCCACCGAGTCCTGACCCGGTTCGGCCTGGCCCGCCTGACACACCTGGACCGCGCGACCGGCCGGAACATCCGCCGCTACGAACGCGAACGCCCTGGCGAACTCGTCCATGTCGACATCAAGAAACTCGGCAACATCCCCGACGGCGGCGGCCACAAGGTCCTCGGCCGCCAGGCCGGCCGCAAGACCCGCAAGAACGCCGGCTACAGCTACATCCACACCGCCGTCGACGACCACTCCCGCCTCGCCTACAGCGAGATCCTCACCGACGAGAAGAAAGAGACCGCCACCGGCTTCTGGACCCGGGCACACGCCTACTTCACCAGCGTCGGGATCACCGTCGAACGGGTCCTGACCGACAACGGCGCCTGCTACAAGTCCCACACCTGGCGCGACACGCTGGCAGCGGCCGGGATCACCCACAAGCGAACCCGGCCCTACCGGCCCCAGACCAACGGCAAAGTCGAACGCCTCAACCGCACCCTGCTCGACGAATGGGCCTACGCCCGCCCCTACCGGTCAGAACAGGAGCGACGCGACGCCTTCCCCGACTGGCTGCACACCTACAATCACCACCGCGGACACACCGCGCTCGCAGGCAAACCACCCGCCAGCCGCGTCCCCAACCTCACAGGGCAATACACCTAGTGAGATCCCTAGGGGCAACCTGAGCCAGCGGGGAAAAGAGCACCGCCCAGTGGCATCCGTAGTGGCACGCTGAGGTCATGGAACTCGGGGAGCTGATCAGGGATCTCCGCAAGGCTCGTGGATGGAGCCAGGGGCGGTTGGCGTCAGCGATCAACGCGGCGCACGGCACGACGCTGGCACGGGAGTACGTGAGCAACTGGGAGCGTTCCAAGATCACGCCCGGTGCGTTCTACCTTGCCGCACTGTCCGCCACGCTCGACGTACCCCCAGCTGTCCTGGAAAGCCAAGTGGACCGACGCGAGTTCCTTACCGACGTTGCCGGAGCGGCCATAGCCCCTGTCGTCGCCTCAGACCTGCTCAGCGCGGGATTCGCCGCCCGGCTGTCCGGGGGGCCGTCAGCGGACGCCTGGGAGGCCAAGCTGACGAGGTACGGAACCGAGTACATGAGCCTGGGCGCTGCCGACATCCAGCGGCGCGTCAGTGCGGAACTGGTCACCGTGCAACAACAGCTCGACAACCCCCGGCTGTGGTCCGTCGCAGCCAGGCTGATGACCTTGTACGCGAAGACGTTCCCGGGGTCGGACGGATCCAAGGCCGTCCATTGGTACCGGATGGCAGCGAAGGCAGCCGACGAATCCGGCGACGACGACGCACGCGTGTGGGTGCGGGGACGGGCCGCCATCGCCCTCGGGTACGAGGGTGCCGCCCTGGGCGTGGCTGACGTGCTGGCCGATCAAGCCATAGCCATCAGCGACAGACCTTCCCTCGGACTCCTGAACGCCATCTTCGGCAAGGCGCACGCGGCAGCGATCCGAGGCGACCACGCCACGGCGCGGAAGCTGCTCACCGATGGCCGGCGCGTCTTCGATCAGGCCGGATCACACGAACAGACCTCGGACTATGCCGTCCCCTGGTGGCGGATCAACGTGTTCGTCTCCCTGCTTGCCGCCAGGCTGGGAGACGAAGCAACGGCCGTCGCAGCGCAGGAAGCGGCGCGGACCGAAATTCCGTCCGCCCTTCCCCGCTTCGCGACGCACCTGGAGATGCACCGAGGACTGATGCTGGCCCGATCCGGCGACGTGTCCGGCGGTACCGCCTACGCACGTACAGCGTTGGACGCCCTGCCGCCGGAAAAGCACTCCCTGACCCTCCGTCTCCTCATGGCAGAAGTCGAACAGTCCCGAGGCCGCGTTGACCAGCTGCGAAACCCATAACCAGGGCGGGCCGCTATCACCTTGCGGTCCCTTGCGACCGAAGTCCGACGCCGCCCCCGACCCCAGGCGGAGCCACTGACAGCAATCCCGCAGGTCACACACTGCCAAGAACGCCGAACGGCCCGCCTCCGGGTTTCCCCAGCAACGGGCCGTGAACGGCACTCAGGCAGGCGCAGGCACCCGCAGGCTCCGGAGACCCAGCCCACCGATTGGCTTGCGACTCAGAGCGTGGAGGCCGTGGGCTCTTCGGGAGGGGCTGAGCACGGGCGCCGAGTTCGCGTCTCATCGATCATGGCGAGACCGGTGGTTCCTGAGCTGGGCCTTGTCAGGAAGGTGAGACGCCCTGCTCCAGGATTCGCAGTGAAGGTGGCAGTTTCCGGACCAGGCCCGACGCTAGTGCTCTGACGGCATGGGTTCACCAGGTTGCGGGTCATGCCGCGTTGGCAAGGGGGTCTCCCGCCCCATCGGATGCCCCGAAACCTTCCCGTGCGAAGGACTACTTCTCGCGCAGGCTCGCAATTTCCGCGGCCAGCACAGCCATGTCGCGCACGTGCGTGTAGTACTCGGCCGCGTACTCGTCGTCGATCGCCGGGAGAACCTTCCCGAACACTGACATCAGCCGTGTCAAGCCTGCCCGGTGCTGCTCGCTGAGCGGGCCTTCACGAACGACGGCTGCATAGCCATAGGAGTCCGCGTCGAGCAACACCATGTCCTGACCCTCGATGTCCAGGCCGCGGCAGCCGGACGGGAACGGCCTGGCCGTGTGCTCAGCCATCACTTGGGCAAGCGCGTCGAGCTTTTCTTCGAGCATGCGGGAGATCCCGCCAGACACGGGCTCGCGGCTGTGGACCGAATGCCCCGGCACACCCCAAACACAGGCGAGCCCCAAACCGGCGAACCTGTGCGGTCAGAGCACTACACCTAGGGGGCAAGACCGGACACATGGCTACCGGCCCGCCGGAGGGTGTCCTTCGTGGCGGAGACATAGGCCGACTTCATGTCGGATTCCTGCTGCGCCAGATCCGCGATGACGGCGGGGATTCCGACACCGACCGGGGTGGACGTGTCAAGGTACGGCTCTTCGACACTGACCAGCCGAACGCCGTGCGATTCCAGCTCCTCGATGGTCCGCATGGCTTCCGGCGCGCCACGGCGCGTGAGGCGGGACAGCGAGAAGACGACCACCGCGTCCACGTGCCCGCCACGTACAGCAGCCATCATCTCCTCGAACCCCGGACGGTGGATGCTGGGGTCCCATCCGGACTTTCCTGCGTCCTCGAAGTGGCCCGCCACATTCGACCCTCGAGCTGATGAGTGACGCGCACCGGTCGCGCTGCGCCACGGGTGGCGCCTGTGAATCGTCCTCACGACGCTTTGACTGACGGATGTAGGAGACTGCTCGCACCTGGTCAATGCCAGTGCAGTGCCCGGCCTGTTCTTCCTGAGAGGTGTCATGTGCCTAGCGTGGTAAAGATCAACGTCCTGACCGTGCCGGCCGAGCAGCGCGAGGTCCTGGAGCAGCGGTTCGCGTCGCGGGCCGGGGCAGTGGAGGGTTCCGACGGATTCGAGTGGTTCGAGCTGCTGCGCCCGGTGGAGGGCACGGACCAGTACCTCGTCTACACGCGCTGGCGTTCGGAGGAGGACTTCCAGGCGTGGATGGAGGGGCCGATGAAGGCCGCGCACCAGGGCGGCGGCGCGGGTGCGGGCGCTGGTGCGGGCGCGGGCGCGGGCGAGCGTCCGAAGCCGGCGGCTTCGGCGTCGACGGTGTGGTCGTTCGAGGTCGTCCAGCAGGCGGGGCCGAAGGGCGGCGCCGGGGCCGGGGCCGCCGCCGACCGGTAGGCGCCGGCCCGGCCCGGGCCCCGGGGGCGGCGCCGGGGCCGGGCGTCACCGCCAGAAGGCGTCCTCCTCGTCGATGTCCTGGGTGCACTCGTCGATGTCGGTGATCTTTCCGCCGACGATGGTGAAGAAGAGCCCCTGCTGCACCTCCAGGCCGCGGTCGCCGCGGTCGCCGTAGAAGGTGTGGACGGCCATCGCGTGGCCGCGCCCGTCCACGAGCACCGAGTGCAGTTCGATCCGTACCGTGCCGCCGGTCTCCTCACCGATCCGGCGGTACAGGTCGAGGACGGCCTCACGGCCCTTGTGGTGGCCGGACAGCGGGTTGCTGCCGGGCACGTGGTGGATGACGTCGGCGGTCATCAGGGCTCCGAGGGCCTGCATGTCGCCCTTGCCGAAGGCTTCGTAGCCGCGGCGGACGAGGGCAGCGTCAGGGTGTTCGGACATGGCGTTCCCGCCCTCCCGTTGATGCGATTAACCCCTTTTCCTATCATTGGTCCGCCTCTGTGGATATTCCACGCGTCGCCCGCCGCCCCTCCTCCACACTGGCGCCATGACCACACACACGACACCCCCGCGCCCGCCCCGATCCCCACGCACACCCTCACTCACGCCCGCACCCGCAAGCCGCCCCGCCCCGGAACCGGCGGCCGCCGCCTCCGGGCGGCGGAGAGACGCCGCGGGACGGCGCTCAGTGGGCGGCGTGATCACGCCGCGGCTCGGCGTCGTAGGGCTCCTCGGCGTCCGATCCGCACAGCTCCGCGTTGATCTCCCGGACGAGTTCGGTCAGGTCGGTGGGCCGGTCCGGCCCCCACCAGTCGCCGAGCAGTTCGGCGAGGGACTCCTCGCGGGCGCGGGAGAGCCGGTTCGCGTGTTCCCGGCCGAGGGCGGTCGGGACCAGTTCCAGCCCTTCCCGTACGGCGAGCCGGCGCTCCTCCAACTGGCGGGCCGCATCCGTGACGACCTTGACCGGGACGGCAGTGCGCTCCGCGAGGATCGCGGGCCCGGTGGACCCGTACCTGGCCATCCGCAACAGCATCCAGCTCGCCGCGGGCAGCAGGTCCAGCCCGGCGCGAGCGGTGATCTTCACGTAGACGTCGCGGCGGCCCTCGCGGGTCCCGAGGACGGTCAGGGCACGGGCGACCTCGTCGCGGGATGAGCGGTGGACGGGGTTGGAGGCGAGCGTCTCGGTGACGTCGGGTGCGGTCACCGAGCCGCGGAGCACGTCCTCCCGGAGGAAGAGGGAGACGAGGAAGGCGAGGAGCACGACGGGCACGGCGTAGAGGAACACGTCCGTGATGGAGGCGGCGTAGGCGTCGAGGGCGCGCGGCTGGAGGTCCGCGGGCAGGGTGGCGATCGCCCGGGGGTCGGCTTCGATCTCCGCGGCCGTTCCCGGCGGCAGCGGCTGGCCGGCCAAGGCGGTGGTGAGTTTGCCGTCGAGCCGGTTGACGAAGACCGTGCCGAAGATCGCCACTCCGAAGGAGGCGCCGATCGATCGGAAGAAGGTGGCTCCGGAGGTGGCGACGCCGAGGTCGGCGTAGCTGACGGCGTTCTGCACGGCCAGGACCAGCACCTGCATGACCAGGCCGAGCCCGAGGCCGAACACGAAGAAGTACAGGCTCATCTCCCAGGCGCCGCTCGTGCGGTGCATCTGGTGCAGGAGGAGCAGCCCGACCGCGGTGACGGCGGTGCCTGCGACGGGGAAGACCTTCCACCGCCCGGTGCGGGAGACGATCTGCCCGGAGCCGGTGGAGGCGATCAGCATGCCGAGCACCATCGGCAGCATGTGGACGCCGGACATGGTCGGGGAGACGCCTTGGACGACCTGCAGGAACGTGGGGAGGTAGACCATCGCGCCGAACATGGCGAAGCCGACGATGAAGCTGATCACCGAGCAGAGGGTGAAGGTGCGGACGCGGAAGAGGCCCAGCGGCAGCACGGGTTCGGCGGCGCCCCGCTCGACGAGCACGAACGCCGCGAGCAGCACAACGCCGAGGATGCCCAGCCCGGTGATCCGGGCCGAACCCCAGCCCCAGGTGCCGCCGAGGGAGGCGATCAGGACGAGGCAGGTCGCGACGCAGGCGATGAGGAAGGTGCCGAGGTAGTCGATGCGGTGCGGCTCGCGGCGCACCGGGATGTGCAGGGCGGCAGCGATGACCGCGAGCGCCACGAGACCGACGGGGAGGTTGATGTAGAACACCCAGCGCCAGGACAGCTGGTCGACGAACAGGCCGCCGAGAAGCGGGCCGAGGACGCTCGTCGCGCCGAACACGGCGCCGAAGAGGCCCTGGTAGCGGCCGCGTTCCCGCGGGGGGACGATGTCGCCGACGATCGCCATGGACAGCACGATCAGACCGCCGCCGCCCAGGCCCTGGAGGGCGCGGAAGCCGATCAGCTGGGGCATGTCCTGGGCGAGCCCGCACAGCGCGGACCCGATCAGGAAGATGACGATGGCCGTCTGGAAGAGCTTCTTGCGCCCGTACTGGTCGCCGAGTTTTCCCCACAGGGGTGTCGCGGCGGTCGCAGCGAGCATGTAGGCGGTGACCACCCACGACAGGTGGTCCATTCCGCCGAGTTCGCTGACAATCGTCGGCAGTGCGGTCGAGACGATCGTCTGGTCGAGTGCGGCGAGCAGCAGGCCCAGCATCAGTGCGCCGATGGGGACGAGCACGTCGCGGGAGGCGCGTTCGGCTGCGGGGCCCTGGCCGCCTGGACCGGTGTGGGGGTCGCGGGAGCCTGACGTCACTTCCTGGGACATCCGTTCCTCCTCGGGCCGATCAACATCTCCATCCTGAGCGGTGTGTCCGGTTATGGCCTCTCGGGAGGTTGGGCGGGCTGCGAAGGGTCTGCATAATCGCAGGCAATGCCCAGGGAGGGAGTCCAGTGAGCGCTGAGCGCTGTCCAGATTGCGACGCTGCGGGCGTCGACTGCGGGTGCGCGCCGGGCACGGGCGGGGGCGGTTTCGAGCCACTGAGGGTCCGCCCGTACGTGACGCTGCCCCACCCGGGCGCCCCCGCGGACCGCGCCCAGCAGCCGCCGCACCCTGCACAGCCGCCGGTGCACGGCGTCACCGCCGACCACGGACGACCGCACACGCCTCCGCCCGGGCCCGCCCCCGAGGCGGCGACCCCGGCGTACGGCATACCCGTATGGCCGGACACCCCGCCACAGGCGTACTGGGCGGCCGAAACGGCACCCCAGCCGCCGGTCCCGCCGATACCGGCCGGACCGTCGGCGACACCGCCGGCACCGGCCCCGCCGGCCCAGGTCCAAGACCTCGGCCTGCTCGCACCACCGCACACCACAGGGGAAAGGGGAGAGGGAGGGGGCGGGGGCGGGGCCCCCAGGCGGAAGCGGACCGGCGGCGGCTCCCGGCGCCGACGGTTCCCGACGGTGCTGGCGGGCACCGGCACGGTGGTCGCCGTGGGCACGGTGGCGCTGGCGATGGGCATGCTGTCGCGTTCCGTCGAGAGCGACACGGTCCTCCTGGATGCCAAGCCCTCGGCGCCCGCCGCGAGCGTCCTCCCGACGACCCCGACGGAGTCCGCCTCCCCCTCCGCCGCCCCCACCAGGTCGGCGTCCCGCTCCGCGTCTCCGAGGGCGTCGAAGTCGGCGTCCCCGTCACCCACCGCGTCGGCTCCGTCAACCGCCGCGGCCCCGGCCGCACCGCCCACCACGCCGAGCCCCAGCCGTTCGGCGACCGGCTCCGCATCGCCGTCGAAGGCACCCATCCTCCGCCAGGGCGACTCGGGGCCGGAGGTGGAGAAGATGCAGCGGCTCCTGGCGGCCAACGGCGTGTACCGCGGCAGGATCACCGGCCGGTTCGACAGCCGTACCAAGGAAGCCGTCGCGGAATTCCAGTGGCGCAACGACATCTACGACGACGGCTACGGCGTCTACGGGCCCGCCACCCGCAAGGCCCTGGAGCGCACCGCCTGATGCCCACGAAGCCGCCGCCTGCCCGGAGCAGGGGCCGTGGCGGGCTGCCCTGCGCCCGACCCGGCCGAGGTCCCGGCTGACGAGGCCGTACGACGTCCCCTGCCCCGCGTGCCGCTGCCCGCGCACAGCATGGCCGGCGGGCGGCCCGGGCGGCCCGGGCGGGCGCCGGCTCGCGGCCACCACGGGCCGCCGGCACGCGAACCCACCTCACCCCCCGGCCCACCGGCCGCCGCACTCACCGTCGCCGACTCCCCGCGGGCCGGGCCCCGCCTTCGCCAGGCACCCCACCCGTCCTGACGCCGACTCCTGTCAGGCAGGCCGGCCCTCACGGGTCCCTGCGGACGCCCTCCCCCGCAGGCTGTGTCACTCCCTGCCCTCCATGCGCTTCCCGATGTCCCCACGCCGCCCTCCACCCCGACGACCATGCGGCGCTCCGCCGGCAGAGCCGGGGAATGGCCGCCGTCAGAGCCCGCGCCCTCCCCTGCCGCCGCGGCCGCCCCGAGGCCCGGGTCTCGTCCGCATCCGGGGGCGATTGGCGCACCGGGCCCCTTGTTTTGTATCGTGTAGGAACAAAGTGGTTCCGTCCGCATTCCCTGACCGGTGGGCGGAACCGCTTGTTTCTTTCTCCCGCCCCGTCTGGAGCCCCGCCGATGCCGGCCAGCACCACCACCGCCCCCGCCGTCCTCACCGCCAAGGCCCTCCTGCTGGACATGGACGGCACCCTGGTCAACTCGGACGCCGTGGTCGAGCGCTGCTGGCGGGAGTGGGCCGTCTCACACGGCCTCGACCCGGAGGAGGCCCTCAAGGTGGTCCACGGCCGGCAGGGCTACGCCACGATGGCGATCCTGCTGCCCGACCGCCCGATGGAGCTCAACCACGCAGAGAACGCGGTGATGCTCGCCCGCGAGACCGCCGACACCGACGGCGTCGTCCCGATCGGCGGGGCTCCGGAGTTCATGCGGGCCATCGCCGGGCTGCCGCACGCCCTGGTCACCTCCGCCGACGCCGCCCTGGCCTCGGCCCGGATGGAAGCCGCCCGGCTGCCGCTGCCCGAGGTGCGCGTCACCGCCGAGTGCGTCGAGGCCAGCAAGCCGCACCCCGAGGGCTTCCTGAAGGGCGCGGCGGCACTGGGTGTCGACCCCGCCGACTGCATCGTCTTCGAGGACTCCGCCGCCGGCATAGCCGCAGGCAAGGCCGCAGGCATGCGCGTGATCGGCATAGGCCCGCGCGCCGCGAAGCACAGCCCCGCGGCCCACGTCCCCGACCTGGCGTCCGTCGAGGTGGCCGCCGCTCCCGACGGCTCGATCCACCTCACCCTCACCCCCGCCGCCTGACCTGGCGTCACGGCAGCCGCGCCGGCCCGGGGAGGCGAGAACCGCCCCGGGCGGCACACCGGCCCCCGCACCCCCGTACGCACGTACGCCCGACGGGGACTGGGGCCGGGGCCGGGGCCGGGAACCGGCCGGACCGGCACCCCGCCTCACCTCCGCCCCGGCCGCGTACCCAGGCCAGGCTCAGCCGACGACGGCCTCGTACAGGGAGAACCCGCCCAGGGCGGTCATCACGGCAGCCGCGATCTTCGTGATGAGGCGGAGGGGGACGTACTTCATGAGGGTCCGGCCGCCGAGGATGCCGATGCCGGCGACGGCCCAGAGAGCCAGTACGGCACCGATGCCGACCGAGAGCGGGTTGTCGTAGCGGGCGGCGAGGTTGGCGGTCATGATCTGCGTGAGGTCGCCGAACTCGGCGACGAGGATCAGCATGAAGCCGGCGCCCGAGACCTTCCAGAAGGACTGGTCGGCGGGCGGCTTGACATCCTCGTCCCCGTCGCCCGTCTTCAGCAGCAGCATCGCCGCGCCGGCGAGGAAGAGGACGCCGACGACGGCCTGCACGAGCCGGTGGGGCAGCAGGGTGAGGACGCTGCCGGCGGCGATGGCGAGCGCCACGTGCACGGCGAAGGCCGCGGCGACTCCGGCGAAGACGTACGAGGCGCGGTAGCGGGTGCCGAGGACCAGGCCGGCGAGGGCGGTCTTGTCGGGCAGTTCGGCGAGGAAGACGACGCCGAAGGCGATGGCCGTGACGGCGATGCTGAAGTCGGTGCTGAACACGGGGCTGGGACCTCGATCGGTGGGCGGTCGGGCGCCGCTGTTCCGAGAGACCTGGAGTGCTGTGTCAGGGGTCGCTTCGGCTCGGCGGCGCCCTGACGGTGTTCGGTGCGTCCGTGGCGGTGCACGGGTGCGGTGAACGCGGACAGGACACTGCGGCCGAAGGTCTCGCTGGCCGACCGCGGTGTGCGGCCTGCCTCCGGGCGCCGGCTGGGTGGCCCAGCAGTATGTCGACGGTCCGGCGAAGAGCTACTCCCCTTCTGCTCCGCCAAGGATACGCGACGGCGCGGCCGCTGAAACGAGGCAGGCGGCCCGGTCACGACATGTCGGGAAGCCCCGCGGAGGCGTGCGGCGGGGGCACCCGCTGCCCCCGCCGGCCCACCCCTTCCCCCCGCCCCCGGAAGCCGGGCCTCCGCCGTGCCCGCCCTCCGGAACCCCAACGTCCGCTCAGTCCGGGGAAGTTGCCCGCTCACAAGCCTGACGTGCACATGTCGCAAGCCGGTAACCTTGCGCCCGCCGACCCGCAATCCGGCACCGCCACCCTGGCCGCGGCCCCCTCCCACGGGGCCTTCCGGCCGCCACACCCCCACCACCCCAGGGAGCTCCCCCATGGCCCTCTCGGCCCGCATACCCTCCGTCTACGCGCGTCGCATCGGCGTGCTCGCGTCCTCCGCCGCCCTTGCCTCCCTCGCGTCCCTCGTGAGCGCCCCCGCCGCGCACGCCGCCCCGCCCACCCCCATCAGCGCCTCCTCCGCCCGGGCCTACCTCGCCACCGTCACACCCCGCACCGAAGGCTCCCTGACCGGCTACAGCCGCTCCCTGTTCCCGCACTGGAGCACCGTCTCCGGCACCTGCAACACCCGCGAGACGGTCCTCAAGCGGGACGGCTCGGGCGTCGTCACGGACTCCTCCTGCGCCTCCGTCCGCGGCTCCTGGTTCTCCGAGTACGACGGCGCCACCTGGACCGCCGCCTCCGACATCGACATCGACCACGTCGTCCCGCTGGCCGAGGCCTGGCGCTCCGGGGCGTCCTCCTGGACCACCTCCAGGCGCCAGCAGTTCGCGAACGACCTCACCCGACCGCAGCTCATCGCGGTCACCGACCACGTCAACCAGGCCAAGGGCGACAAGGACCCCTCCGACTGGATGCCCTCCCGCACCTCCTACCGCTGCACCTACGCCCGTATGTGGGTCCACGTGAAGCAGTACTGGGGCCTGGGCATGGACTCCGCGGAGAAGACGGCCCTGGTCAACGAACTGAACGCCTGCTGAGGGCCGCCCGGACGTCCGCCCCCGCCCGGCCCCGGGTCCTTTTCCCCCGCCCGGGGGAGGCCCGCCACCCCCTCCCCGTCGTACCGTGACCACAGGGTCGTCAGGAGGGGGAGTTCGATGGCCACGCTGCGCCTGGGGCCGCTGTTGCGCCACGTCGACTGGGAGACGGGCGGCTCGGCCACGCTGTGGGTCGAGGCCGACCGCCCGTGCCGGGCCGAGGTCCGCTGCGCCGACGGCGCGGGAGGCGATGCGCGCACGTTCCAGATAGCGGGGCACCACTACGCGGTCGTGCCGGTGTCGGGCCTGGCCCCGGGCACCACGACGGCGTACGAGGTCCTGCTGGACGGAGTCCGCGTGTGGCCGCTGCCCGACAGCGGCTTCCCGCCGAGCACGATCACGACGCCCGCCGTCGCCGGCCCCGGCCGGGCCGCTCCGTCCGTACGCATCACGTTCGGCTCGTGCCGGCATGCGGCGCCGCCCGCCGACCGGCACGGGCCGCACGGGCCGGACGCGCTGGACACCCTCGCCGCGCGGCTCGCCGCCCACCCGGACGAGCCCCGGCCCGACGTCCTGCTGCTCCTCGGCGACCAGGTGTACGCCGACCAGCCGTCCCGGGAGACCCGCCAGTGGCTCGCGGCCCGCCGCGACCTGCGGGACCCGCCCGGCGCGCAGGTCGCGGACTACGAGGAGTACACGCGGCTGTACGACGAGTCGTGGCGCGACCCGGAGATCCGCTGGCTGCTGTCCACGGTGCCCAGCCTCCACATGTTCGACGACCACGACGTCATAGACGACTGGAACACCAGCGCGGCCTGGCTCGCGGAGATGCGGGCCCTGCCGTGGTGGCGGGAGCGCGTGCTCAGCGGGCTGATGTCGTACTGGGTGTACCAGCACCTGGGCAACCTCTCCCCGGCCGAGCTGGCCGCCGACCCGCTGTACGGGGCGGTGTGTGCCTCCCCGGACGGTACGGAGGCGCTGCGCGCCTTCGCCTCCGCGGCCGACTCCGGCCCGGCGGCCGTGCGCTGGAGCTACCGCCGGGACTTCGGCCGGACCCGGCTGCTGATGGTGGACACGCGGGCAGCCCGGGTCCTGGCGGAGGACCGGCGGGCCATGCTGCATCCGGCGGAGGAGCAGTGGCTGCGGGAGAACGCCCTCGCCGGCCACGGGGGCTTCGACCACCTGCTGATCGGCTCGTCGCTGCCCTGGCTGATACCGCCTCTGATCCACGACGCCGAGGTGTGGGACGCCGCGCTGTGCCGCGGGGAGCGGGGGCCGCGCTGGGCGCGGGTCGGCGAGCGGCTGCGGCGGCTGGCGGACCTGGAGCACTGGGCGGCGTTCCCCGGCTCGTTTGCCGCGCTCGGCGACCTGATCGAGGAGGTGGGGACGGGCCCGCGGGCGCCGGCGACCTTGGCGGTCCTCTCCGGGGACGTCCACCATGCGTACGTGGCCGAGCCCCGGATGGCCACGGCGGCGCGGGTGTTCCAGCTGACGTGCTCGCCGGTGCACAACTCGGTGCCCGGGGTCGTCAGATGGGGCTTCCGGCTGGGCTGGTCGCGGCTGGGCCGCCGGCTGGGCCGGGTCCTGTCCCGGCACGGGCGGACGGGGCGGCCTCCGCTGGCCTGGCGGCGCACGGGCGGGCCGTGGTTCGGCAACCAGCTGATGACGCTGTCGCTTTCGGGCCGGGAGGCGCGGCTGCGCCTCGACCAGGCGCGCCGCAGCCGCGGCGGCCGCGGCGGTCGGCGCGCTGCGCGGCTGGTGGGTGTGCTGGACCGGCGGCTGACACCGGACGGTTGAGGGCCGGGACCCGCGCGCCGGGCGGGCGGGTCACGGGCGTACGCTGTGTGGCTGTCAAGCCGCTCCTGCCGCTCCCCCGCGACGTCGCGGCGCTGCATGCCGTCGCACGCCAACCGGACTGGGGAGTCCCGCTTGTTTGAGACGCTGGGGTCGCTGACCACGAGCCCGTGGATCTACGCCGTGGTGGCCTTGTCGGTGGTGCTGGACGTGTTCCTGCCGGTATTGCCGAGCGGCGTCCTGGTGATCACGGCGGCTGCGGCCGCGGCGGCGGCCGGCGCTGCCGGTCCGGTGCCCGTGCCGGAGCAGGTGCCGGACATCGCGGCGCTCCTGGTGATCGCCGCGACGTCGTCGGTGCTGGGTGACATGGCGGCGTTCCGGGTGGCCCGGCGCGGCGGGGGCCGGCTGGAGCGGGCCATCGCCCGGTCCCGCAGGCTGACGCTCGCCCAGGAGCGCCTCGGCACGGCGCTGGCCCGAGGCGGCGGCGCCCTGGTCGTGATCGCCCGGTTCGCGCCCGCCGGCCGGTCGGTGGTCTCCCTCGGCGCCGGCAAGACCCACCGCAAGGTCAGGGAGTTCCTTCCCTGGTCGGCACTGGCCGGCATGGCCTGGGCCGGCTACAGCGTCGCCCTGGGCTACTTCGGTACGCAGTGGCTGGGCGCGGCCTGGCTCGGCACCGCCGTGTCGGTACTGGCCCTGTTCGCCGCGGGGGCCCTGGCGGGCTTCGTGATCCGCCGCCCGTCGCCGGCGGTATAGCAGCAGCGGCAACACGTACGCGTCACGCATCCCCCGGACGGCGCACCGGCTCACCCGTTCACCCAGCCTGAATCGCCGTGCCCGGCGGGGGCTCCTAGCGTCGCAGAGAGGCGCACAGCCGAATTCCGCGTCACATCCGTGGCGGGGTCGCGCCGTTTCGAGGAGCCCCGAGGAGTTCTCTCCATGACCGCCAAGCTGCCGAACCGCCGCCTGCTGGGCCTCGCGGCCGCGACGCTCGCCGTGGCCGCCGCGACCGCCACTCCCGTCACCGCAGCCCCGTCCGTCACGTCACCGACCGCGACGGTCTCCCCGACCAGTGCCGCCCCTGGCAGCCGCGTCAGCCTCACGCTCCGCGGCTGCGCGACCCGGGCGGCCAGGGCCACGTCCACCGCCTTCGGCGATGCCCGCCTCGCCCCGGCGACGGGCGACGGCACAGCCCTCTTCGGTTCGGCGACCGTCTACAACAACGCCTCCACGGGTGCGCACTCGGTCACCTTCGACTGCGGCGACGGCTCCAGGATCACGGTGTCCCTGCAGGTCACCCCGGGCGCGGCCCGCGGCGGTACCGGCGGCAGCATCGGCGGCGCCAACCCGGCCCTGATCGCCGTCGGCGGCACCCTGGCCGCGAGCGCCCTCGGCGCGGGCGTCTGGGTGCTGCGCCGCCGCACCCGCACCACCTGACGGCCGGCGGGGCGGCTACGCGGCCGGCGCCGCCGCCCCCCGCACCTTCAGCCCTTCGAGCAGGTCCCGCGTCGCCTCGGCGACGGCGTCCACGGCGGCGTCGAAGACCTCCTGGTTGTGCGCGGCGGGCGCCCGGAAACCGGACACCTTCCGCACGTACTGCAGTGCGGCGGCGCGGATCTCCTCCTCGGTGGCCTTCTCGGGGATGGCGGGCGGTCGCAGCGTCTTGATGGAACGGCACATACCCCCACTATCCGCTACCGGGGCAGTTCCGCTCCGGACAGCTTCACGATCAAGGCGGCCTGGAGCCGCGCCCGCACCTCGGGGTCGGCGACCTCGTCGAGCAGCCCGACCGCCTGCTGCATGGCCGCGGCCGCCCGCCGGTCCTCCCTGAGGGACGCCGTCTGCGCGGCCATGTGCCGCAGCGCGATGTCGGCCCGCCGGTGGAGGAGCTGCCCGATCAGCGTGACGACCACCCCGACGGAACACGTCACGACGCCGAGGTAGAGGTCCCCGGAGGTCTCGGCCCGCCACACGGCGAGCGCCACCCCGAACAGCAGGATCGCGGCCCCGGCCCCGGCGAACCACTGGCTGGTGACAAAGCTGCTCCGCGCCTGCGCCAGCCCATAGGCGTAGTACTCGACAAGCACGGACGTGAAGTCCCCGTCCCCCCGCCGCCCGCCCCGCGGAAGGGCCCCCACATCCGCGTACTTGGCATCCGGCTCCCCCTCCCGTTCCCCCATCCCTGCGAGCAGCCGCTCCCGCTCAACCCCCCGCCACCGCTCAAGCCTCTCCCCGAACAAGCCCACCACCCCCACAGCCGCCTGCCCGGACGCGCCCGGTGCCCCGCTCACTCCTCGCAGCCGCACTCCGCCCCGCTGCCGTACGAAGGTGCGGATGCGCCCCATCAGGAAGGCCGCCACCGGCCGCTGCACCCCGGTGCCGGCCACGGCAACGTGCGCGCCCGCAACCGGAACTGAACCGCTTCCCGAACTCATGCCCTCCGCGTGGCGCCCCCAACCAGCCGCCCACCCCGGCTCCGGAGCACGCGCGGGCGCTGCCCTGTGGTGTGCCGGGTGTGTCGGCCGGACCGGATCGTGCACGATGCATGGCGCCGGTACATGCGTCGGCGGCGCCCAGGCAGCCGCGTGGGGGGTTGCCGTCACTTGCAGCGCTCAAAGGCCCCCCGCCAAGATCGGCGGGGGGCCTTTGTGCTGGTGGGCGCGGACGGTTTCGAACCGCCGACATCTGCTTTGTAAGAGCAGCGCTCTACCCCTGAGCTACGCACCCGTGGACGAGCCGACAGCCTACATGGCGGGCGCACCCCCCACGCAAACCCGTTCGCTGGGGGAGAATGGAGCGGGGCACGGTGGCGGCGGTACGGGAGAGGGATTGTGACGACGGCATCCCGGCGGTGGTTCGGCGGGCGGGGAGACAGTCGCAGGGCGGATGCCCAGGCGGCCAAGGATGCCGCGGCGGCGGCGTTCTACGAGCTGGACACCGCGCAGCGGGATCTGCGGATCTCGCTGGAGACGATTGCCGCCGGTGACGGTTCGCCCGCGGCGCGGCAGGCGGCCGAGGCGTTCGCCGCGCTGGGGCAGCGGATCGACGAGGCCAGCCATGTGTACATCGAGGCGGTCGACGCGCACGACCTGGACCGGCCCGAGCTGGACGGGGCCGTGGCGGGGCGGGCGCGGGAGGAGCTGACGCGGGCGCGCGACGGGCTGGTCCGCGTGAAGGCCGAGCTGGACCGCTTCGCGCAGGGCATCCAGCCGCTGCTGGACCGGGCGGAGACGCAGCTGGCGCGGGTCGTGCCGGCCCGGGAGCGGGCGAAGGCAGCACTGCTTGCGGCGAGCACGGCGCTGGACGAGGTGCGTGCCCGCGGGATGCGGGCGGACGAGTTCGCGGCCCGGCTGGCGGCGCTCGCGCCGGAGCTGACCCTGCTCAACCAGGGCGCGGCGCGGCACGGCGTGCAGGAGACGGTGCAGCGCGCGGACCGGATCCTGCGCGACGCCGAGGGGATACGGGCCGAGCTGGAGCGGCTGCCGGAGCGGGCGGCGGAGATCGACCGGCGGCTGGTCAGCCTGCGGACGCGGGCCCAGGCGCTGCGCAACCGGGCGGACCGGGTGGACCCGGTGCTGAGCGAGCTGCGCCGGAGGTTCTCGGCAGCGTGCTGGCAGGACCTCCAGCAGGTGCCGGAGCAGGCGGTGCAGGACGTGGGGCGGGCCGAGCAGGAGCTGGTCAGGGCGGCGCAGGCCCGCGAGGAGCAGCGGTGGGGTGACGTCGCGACGCTGATCGAGGCGGTGAGGTCCGCCCTGGACTCGACCGACGAGGCCGTGTCGGCGGCGCAGGACCGGCTGACCCGGCTGGAGGCGGTGGCCCGGGACCCGCAGGCGGAGGTGCAGCGGACGCGTTTCGCGATCCGGGATGCGCAGCGCCTGGCGATGGAGGGTCGCAGTGTGCCGGATCCCCGGCATGCGGGTCCGCTGGACCAGTCGGTGGCCCGGGTGGACCGTGCGGTGGCGTCCCTGGAGGGCCGGCACCCCGATTACTGGCACTTTCTCCGGGAGATGGAGGAGGTCCGGGCGGCGGTCGGCCGGGTGGTCGCCGACATGCGGGGCCGCCGCGGCGCCAACGGCTGAACCGGCCGGGCCGGCTGGACGGCAGGGGCGCGGGTCGCTGCCGAGCGGTGGGTGCGGGCCGCTTCCGGGTCCGGGCGGTCGCCTGCTGCATGCAGGGTCGCCGGCCGGGATGCGGCTGGGGCGCCCCGCGCTCCGGGGGCCCGTCTGGGTGGGGTTGTCCGGGCATGGGTGGCGGCGGATGCTGGAGGGGCAGGGTCGGAGCTGAGGAGGGCGTCATGGCTGCCCATACGTTTCGCAGGGGGCGCAAGGAGCGCGGCGTACGGGGGCGGCAGGCGGCGCCCGCGTCTTCGTCCGTGGTGCACGAGGTCTATGCCCCGCATGCGGCGTACGGGTGTCATGAGGCGCACGAGAACTATGCGCCCTACACACCCCATGAGGACGCCGGGCAGCGGGCGCACAAGGTCGGGCACAAGCTGCTGCACCGGATGACGCATCCGGTCGAGGCGCAGCTCGACGAGCACCTGCCCGCCGACCACAAGCTCATCACCGTGTACCGGGTCGGTGCCGGGCTGACCGGGCTGCTGCTGGTGGTGTTCGGGGTGCTGGGGTTGATCGACCGTATCGGCTTCTTCGACACCGGCGGCGACACCGTCCTCTCCCTGAACACCAACGGGGCGCTCAGCGTCCTGTCGATCTGTGTGGGGCTGCTGCTGTTCGCCGGGATGGTGATCGGCGGGAATTTCGCGTCGACGTTGAACATCACGCTCGGGCTGGCGTTCATCGCGAGCGGGTTCGTGAACCTGGCTCTGCTGGACACCGAGCTGAACTTCCTCGCCTTCGAGATCCAGAACGTGTTGTTCAGCTTCGTCGTCGGCGTGATGTTGATGTGGTTCGGGATGTACGGGCGGGTGGGCAGCGCCCTGCCCCACGACAATCCGTACTGGCGGGCCCGCCATCCCGAGCAGGCCGCCAGGGAGGATCGGGCCCGGGAGCGGGCGCGGGCCCGGCTCCAGGCCCGCCACGGGCTGTAGCCTCCCGCTGCCTCCCGCCGCCTGCGCCGCCTCGGTAGCCTAGGCCCATGCCCCGTTACGAATTCCGCTGCCGGACCTGCGACGACACCTTCGTGGTGAGCCGTCCCATGGCCGAGTCGTCCGCTCCCGCCGACTGCCCCGCCGGTCACTCCGACACCGTCAAGCTGCTCTCCGCCGTCGCCGTGGGCGGGACCAGCAGTGCCCCCGCCCCGTCGGGCGGGGGCGGGGGCTGCTGCGGCGGCGGGGGCTGCTGCTGATCCCGGCCCCAAGGCCGGCCCGGCACGGCCCCCGGAGTCCGTCAGCGCTTGCGCGACAGCGTCAGGCCGTCGGAGATCGCCAGCAGTACGGACTCCATGCGCGAGTCGGCGGCGACGTGGTCGTTGAAGGCGCGCACGGCCGCCGCCGCGCCCGTCGCCGCCTCGTCCACGACCCTCCCGTGGAAGAGGGTGTTGTCGGTGACGACGAGCCCGCCGGTCCGCATCCGCGGGACGAGTTCCTCCCAGTACGCGATCTGGCTCTCCTTGTCGGCGTCGACGTACGCGAGGTCGATGTGCGGTTCCTGCGGCATCGCCCGGAGCGTCTCCAGCGCGGGGGCGATCCGCAGGTCGATGCGGTCGGCGACGCCGGCCTCCGCCCAGGCCTCGCGCCCGTACGCCGTCCACTCCTCGGAGACGTCGCAGGCGACGATGGCGCCGTCCTCCGGGAGGGCCTGTGCCATGGCGAGGGTGGAGAAGCCGGTGAAGGTGCCGATCTCCACCACGTGCCGGGCGCCGGTCAGCCGGACGAGGAACGCCAGCAGCGGCCCCTGCTCCTCCGCGGACTGCATGCCGGCGACGTCGGGGAACTCGGCGTAGGTCCGCTCCACCAGCTTCGCGGCGACCGGGTCGAGCGGCGGGTTGTGGTCGAGCATGTACCGGTACAGCTCGTCCGTGATCTTCGTACTGTTGCCCTTGGTCATGGGGCCAGTGTCCCGGCTGCGGCCGCCTTCCGGGTGAACGCCCGCACGATTTCCTCCCCGGCCGCGACTCCTCGTTCCGCGAGCGCCGTCACCGTCGGCGCCGTCCAGCCGCAGTCGGCCAGTTCGCCGTGGCCGGGCCTCCAGGCGGCGTCCGCCGCGAGCAGCAGGTCCGCGTCCAGCAGGGAGTCCCCGGCGGCGAGGGTGGTGGTCGCGCCGGTGCGGCGGGCCACTTCGCGCATCGCGGCGCTCTTCGTCAGCGGCCGCGGCACCGCGTACACCTTGCGGCCCTGGAGGGAGACGGTCCAGCCGCGGGCCTCGGCCCAGTCGGCCAGCGACTTGATCCACTCGTCGGGTACCCGTTCGCGTTCGACGACGAGGTAGGCGAAGAGGTCCTCCGCGACACGCGCCTTGCGCAGCCACGCCGGGTCGGCGGCCGCCAGCAGGTGGCCGTGCACCTCCTCCAGCGGGGCGCACTCCTCGGCGAGGCGGGCCGCGACCTGCCGCCGCCAGTCCCGGTCCGGTACGCCGTCCACCAGCAGCTGCCCGCCGTTCGCGCAGATCGCGTACCGGGCGGGGCGGCCGGGGAAGCGGATGCGCTGGTACTGCTTGCGCGTGCGGGTCGTGGTCGGGACGAACACCACCCCGGGGTCGGCGGTCAGTTCGGCGAGGAGTGCGGCCGCCGCCTCGGTCATGTAGGACAGCGGGCGGCTCTCGTGGACCTCGACGCAGAGCAGCCGCGGGGCTGCCGCGTCGGGCATGGTGAGGGCGAGCGCCGCCGCCGAGTAGATGAGGGTGCGGTCGAGGTCGCTGGCTACCAGGACGGTCACTTGGAGGCCACAGCCTTTCCGTCGGCGCCGGTGGCGCCGCGCGTGTATCGGGGGTGGATGAGTCCCACGCACGTGTAGGGCAGCCCGTCGACCTCTTCCACCGGTACGCCGCGCTGCTCGGCGAGCAGCCGTACGTGGGCCAGGTCGGCTCCGGCGCCGCGCCGGGCCAGGATCTTCCAGGGCACGCGCCGCAGCAGCACGCGGGTGGTCTCGCCGACTCCGGGCTTGACCAGGTTCACGTCGTGGATGCCGTACTCCTCGCTGATCCGCTCCACGGCCGCCCAGCCCTCCCAGGTCGGCGTGCGGTCGGCCGCCAGGAGCTCCTTGACGTCGGCGGCGACGGTGTCGGCCACCTCGTCGAAGCAGGCGGCGACGGTGTCGACGAAGTCGGCGGACACGTCGGCCCCGGCGAGTTCGCGGTAGAACTTCGCGCCGTGGAAGTCGCCGGGCCCGACCAGGTCGTCTCGCAGCACGGTACGCGACACCAGGCCGGAGACGGTGGAGTTGAGGCAGGCGGAGGGGATGAGGAAGTCCTCGCGGGTGCCGTACGTGGAGACGCACGAGCCGGGGTCGGCGAGGACGACGACGTCCCCGTCGAACTCCGCGGCGCCGGGGCCCTCCTGGTCGCGGTACGCGCGCAGTGCGGCGGCGAGTTCGCGGGTGATGGCGCCCTTGCCGGTCCAGCCGTCGACGAACACCACGTCGGCCGGGTCGTGCCGGGCGGCCAGCCAGCGCAGCGCGTTGGCGTCGATGCCGCGGCCGCGGACGATGGAGACGGCGTAGTGCGGCAGGTCCAGGCCGTGCCGGGCGGCCGCCCAGCGGCGCATGAGCACGCCGACGGGCGTCCCGGCACGGGCCAGCGACACCAGGACCGGGGAGGGGGAGCGCTCGGCGAGGACGGTCTCGGTGACGGTGCCGACGGCCCGGGCGATGCGGGCGGCGGAGCCGGCGAGCGCGCTGCGGTACAGCTCCTGGTACTGCGGCGACGGCTGGTACTCGACGGGCAGGGACTCGGCGTAGTGGGCGCCGCCGGCCTGGATGGCCTCCTCGCGCTCTTCGGTCGGGGCCTCCAGGGCGACGTCGGAGAGGTCCTGGAGGAGCCAGCCGACGTCCTCGGGGGCGTACGAGGAGAAGGCGGGGCCGCGCAGCGGCTCGGGCATGGTCGGCTCCTGCCGGTCGGCGGTGGCGGGGGTGGCGGGCCCGGCCGCGCCGGCGGGGCGGCGGGCGGGGACGACGGCGAGCAGGACGCGGCCGGCGTGCGGGGCGAGGCGGGCGAGGAGCCCGTCGGGGGCGTGCAGGGCGGCGGTGTCGCCGTGGCTGTCCACGACGGCGACGACGGTGTCGAAGCCGGCGCCGGCGACGTTGTAGGCGTAGCGGTCGCCGGGCCCGTCGGCCGGGGCGTCGTGGGCGGGGAAGACGAGCTGGGTGCGGATCGCGTAGCCGGGGTCGTCGACGGCGAGGACGGGTGAGCGGGTCGTGGTGGAGAAGCGGACCTCGCGGGCGGCGCCGGACTCCTCCAGGGCGCGGGCGAGGCGCAGCGGCGCGTACATGAGCTCCTCGCTGCCGAGGACGAGGACACGGCCGGGTTCGGGGCCGAGGGCCGCGGCGAGCTGCCCCGCGAGCCGCGGCAGGGACGCCTCCAGCAGGGCGCGGTGGGCGGGGGTGAAGCCGTGGCGGCCGCCGTCGGGCAGGGCGGCGGGCCAGTCGAGGCGGACGCGTACGGCGGCCCCGGCGCCCGGGCGGGAGGCGGTGGCGGCCTCGGCCGCATCAGCCGCGCGGGCCTCAGCCGCAGCCGGAGCCGCACCTGCGTCACCCGCCGCGTTCGCACCACCCGGCGCGCCCGCGCCCCGCTGCTCGTACTCGGCGACGAGGGCCTGCCCGCGCGCCAGCACCCCCTCGGGCAGGTGCACCGTCCCGGAGGCGAGGGCCAGCAGGTCCACGCGGGCGCCGATGTCGGCGGCGAACGCGGCGAGGCGCTCGCGGTCGGCCGGGGAGCGGACGTCGACGAGGGCGACGACGACGTAGTGGGTGCGCGGGTTGCGGGAGTGCAGGTCGCGGATGGTGTTGAGGACCGTGCTGCCGGTGGAGAACTCGTCGTCGACGAGGACGAGCGGCCCGCTGCCGGCGAGCAGCTGCGGGTCCTCGGGCAGCAGCAGGTGCGAGGTGGCGTGGGAGTGGCTCTCCTCGAAGCCGCCGGACGCGGCCAGGCCGGGTACGGGGCGGCGGGTGGAGTGCAGGTAGGGGGCGGCGCCGAGGCCGTCGGCGACACAGTGGCCGAGGCCGGTGGCGGTTTCGGCGTAGCCGAGGACGACCGCGGTGGCGGGGTCCTCGCCGGAGGCGTCGAGGAGGGCGCGGACCCGCTCGCCGAGGCCGTGCCCGGCGGCGTAGACGGCCTGCGGGGACTGGGGGACGTGCTTGCCGAGGACGTTCGAGACGAGCAGGTGGGCCCGCTTGGGGTTGCGCCGCAGGGCGAGGCCCAGGAGTGCCTCCAGCCGTGGCGCCCCGGGGTCGCCGGAGGCTCCTTCCAGGCGTACGCCCAGCCGGTCCGCCACCCAGGTTCCCGACCACACCGCGTCGATCGTCTTGCCTTTCTCCGTGGCCGGGGCGGTCAATGCCGCCGGCCTTGCCTGCCGGTGCGCACGGGTTGCGCGCGCCGGATCCGCCCGTCCGTCCGCCACGGCCGGCTCACACCTGGAGTCCGGCGGTGAGCAGGTCGACGAAGCCGACGTTCTCCTTCGCCACCCCGAAGGCCTCGGCGCGCTGCAGGGTGCGCTCGGCCCAGGCCCGGTGGGGCTTCACCTCGTTCATCTTGTTCGTGTACGCGGAGCGCATGACGCCGCCGCCGCCGCGCTCGGGGCGCAGGATGTCCTGGGCGTCGCTGAACTCCTCGTGGGAGACGACGGACAGGGCGTGCACGGGGGTGGTGTGGGCGGGGTGGATGCAGGTCTTGCCGAGGAGGCCGTTGGCGCGGTCGAGTTCGATCTCGCGGAGCAGGCCGTCCAGGTCGTGTTCGATGAGGGCGGTGCGCAGTTCCTCGACGCCTTCCTCCAGGAACGGGCTGCGGCGCAGCTGCGGCTTGAAGAGGCGCTGCTGGCGGCGGAAGTACTCCCAGACGGGGCCGGTGACGGTGAAGCCGGTGCCGTCGGCGCGGCTGAGGACGTTGACGACGTCGGCGATGACCCCGGCGACGATCTGGATGTCGTACGCGGTCATGTCGGGGGTGCGGCGCAGCCCGTACGCGGAGCAGAAGTCGGTGACACCGAGGCGCAGGGCGAGGACGCGGTCGCGGTGGCGGCCGACGGTGCGGGAGATGCCGGCGAGGGCTTCGGCGCGGGTTTCGAGGTGGAGGAGGTCGGGGGTCTCCAGGACGGGCATCGCGTACAGCCGGGGGAGCCCGGTGCACTGCTCGGCGTCGGCGACGGCGTCGAGGAAGGCGGTGCCGCGACTCTGCGTGAACTTGGGGAGTACGAATCCGGCCAGGAGGCGGGCGGAGGAGCCGAGGCGGCGGGCGAGGTCGGGGATCTGCTCGGGGGTGCGGACGCGGATGAAGAGCAGCGGCGGCTCGGTGCCGTCCGCGGCGCTGAGGGCGTCGAGGTCGGCGAACTGGCGGACGAGGTTGTCCTCGGCGTCGGCGACATCGCCGTCGCTGATGGAATCCTCCAGGCAGAGGACCATGGAGACGACGCCGCGGTCGGCCTGCTTGCGGATGTCGGCGGCGAGCTTGGGGCGGGTGGCCGGGCTGTAGAGGGTGGCGCCGAGGGCCGCCGCGAGCAGGCGGGCGGGGGAGGCAGCGGTGAACTCGGCCGGCTCCTGGTGGAAGAGGTTCTCGCGAACCGCGGGCGATACGTGCCCAAAGTGACGCATGTGCTCTCCCGTGCTGGCTCTGCGGCCCAAGTGTGGCGTGGCCGGTAATAGTACGTACGAACGTCAGCCCGGAGTTCCTCGAGCACATGAAGTTCAGGTAACCCTCTTGCACATGCCCACCCGTTCCGGCGGGGACACGGGTGCTGCGGGGGGCCGCGTTGTTCCGCGCGGCCCCGGGAGGGCAGGATGGCGGGCATGACGCGCGCGATGCAGAAGGGCTCGAACATCCCGGTGACCTCGGTGGCGGTCCGGGCGGTGCTGCGCTGGACGGGCGGCGCCGATGTCCCGGACGTGGACGCCTCCGCCCTGCTGGTGGGCCCGGACGGCCGGGTGCGGTCGGACGAGGACTTCGTCTTCTACAACCAGCCCCGCCACCCCTCGGGGTCGGTGTGGCGCCTGGGCAAGAAGCAGGTCGGTGATGCGGTCACCGACGCGGTGCAGGCGGACCTGCGGGCGGTGCCGTCCGCGGTGGACCGGGTCCTGGTGGTCGCCTCCGCCGAGGACGTGCCCTTCGAGCGGGTACGGGACCTGCGGATCCTGCTGTACGACGCCACGGCGAGCGGCGGCGGCGAGCCGGTGGCCTACTTCGACGTGCGGCCCGAGACGGGCGCGGAGACGGCCCTGATCTGCGGCGAGCTGTACCGGCGGGGCGAAGCGTGGAAGTTCCGCGCCCTGGGCGAGGGCTATTCGGACGGCCTGGTGGGACTGGCGACGGACCACGGGATCTCGGTCGACGAGAATGCCGCCGAGAGCCCCGCGGACGGCGCGTCCGCGGCTGCCGGGGCTGCCGCGGGGGCGGGCCCTGCGGGGGCGGGCGCCGCCGACCCGGACCGGACGGCCGCGATGGCACCGCCGACGCCGCTGCCGCAGCAGCCGGCTCCGCCGACGCAGGCGCCGCCGGCCGCGCCGCCCGCGTACGGGTACCCGCAGCCGGTGTCCCCCGGGCCGGGCGCCGACCCGGCGTTCCGGCTGCCGGTGCAGGGCCCGCAGTTCATGCGCCGCTGAGCCCGCCCGCCGGGAACGCCGGCCGGGGCCGCGGTCGGCATTCCCGGCCCGGCCCCCTGACCGGCCCGCCGCCCCGCGGGCCGGTCAGGCCTTGGTCTTGTAGCCGCGCCCCCACTGCAGGCCCCACCCGTAGAGCCGGTCCAGTTCGGACTGGAAGCCGTACACGAACTTCACCTCCCGGCGGACGACCAGCTCGCCCTTGACGTGCTCGATCGAGACGACCGCGCAGGAGCGGGCCTCCGGCTGCCGCTCGTCCAGCGGGATCTCGATCCGCGGCCCGGTGCCCGGGTAGAGGGTGACCAGGGCGTTCGTCCGGTCGAAGGCGGGTGTCTGGTCGTAGATGTAGACGAACACGAGCAGCCGTTTGATGTCGTCGGCGTGGTCGAGGTTGACGTAGACCGTCTCCCCGGAGGGCGCCCCGAACCGGTCGTCGCCGCTGAGCTTGACGTACGGCGGGTCGTTGAGGTCGCCGAGCAGGTTGCCGAGGGGCTGGACGACGCCCCGGGTGCCGTCGGCGAGCTCGTACAGGCAGCCGATGTCGAGGTCGACGTTGACCATGCCCTGTGTGTGGGCCTGCACCATGTCCGGTTTGAACAGCTTGAACGGGTGCCTCAGGAGCCCGGCGCCCAGGCCTCCGCGGCCGCTGATGTCGGAGGAGCGCATTCGCCAGGAGAGGTTCACGCGCAGGTTGCCGTGGACCGCGCCCTGCTTGGTCAGCGACACCGTCGGGCGCCTGCGGGTCAGCTCGATCGCCGACGCGGGGCCGCCCGCGTCGAAGTCGAGGGCCCGGCTCCCCCTGATCCCGTCGAAGAATCCCATCCCCTGTCCCCCCTCTGTTCCCGGGATCCCCTGATCCCCTCGGTCTCGTCTGGTCGCGTCCGCGCCGCCCGCGCGGGGGCGGTCACGCGGACGGGGCGGCCCGCCGGGTCCGTGGACCCGGCGGGCCGCCCCGCAGTTGAGCGTTCCGCATTACCGCCGCGGTCATGCGTCGACGGTGGCCACCTCCGGCAGCATCCGCTTGTTGCGGCGGACCGAGGACCAGAAGGAGGCGGCGATCAGGATGACGCCGATCGTGCCGGTGATGAGTTCGCTGATCTCGTGCTCGATGGTGACGAGCAGGATGAAGGCGAGGGCGCCGATCGCGTAGTGCGCGCCGTGCTCCAGGTAGACGTAGTCGTCGAGGGTGCCCTGGCGGACCAGGTAGACCGTCAGCGACCGGACGTACATGGCGCCGACGCCGAGGCCGAGCGCCATCCAGAAGATGTGGTTGGTGATGGCGAAGGCGCCGATGACGCCGTCGAAGGAGAAGGACGCGTCCAGGACCTCGAGGTACAGGAAGAGGAAGAACGCGGCCTTGCCGGCGAGGCCGACGGCGGAGACGGGCTTGCCCGCGGCCTTGGCCTTCTCCTCCTCCTCGTGCTCGCGCTCCTCTTCTTCTTCCAGCTTGTTCTCGAAGAAGGAGGACAGGCCGCCGACGATCAGGTACGTGATCAGGCCGGCGACGCCGGCGAGCAGCACGGTGGCGGACTTGTCCGCGTGGCCGGCGCTGGTGTGGGCGTTCGTGGCGAAGACCATCGCCGAGACCAGGAGGGCGATCAGGGCCACGCACACCGAGAGCATGTCGACCTTGCCGAGCTTGGCCAGGGGCCGCTCCAGCCACGCCAGCCAGGCGTGCTCGCGCTCCTCGAAGATGAAGTCGAGGAAGATCATCAGCAGGAACATTCCGCCGAACGCGGCGATCGCCGGGTGGGCGTCGGTGACGAGCGCCTCGTACTGCGCCGGGTTATCGAGGGCGAGCTGGACCGCCTCGATCGGGCCGACCTTGGCGCTGATCGCGACGATGGCCACGGGGAACACCAGCCGCATGCCGAAGACCGCGATCAGGATGCCGATGGTGAGGAAGATCTTCTGCCAGAAGGCGTTCATCTTCTTCAGGATTCCGGCGTTGACGACCGCATTGTCGAAGGACAGCGAGATCTCGAGGATCGACAGGATCAGTACGACCCCGAATGCCTCCCACCCCCACTGCCAAGCGGCGAAGGCAAGGGCGAGCGCCGTGATGGCGAACGACCAGCCGAAGGTTTTCAGAACCACTGGCACCCCATGATCTTGTACGGCTTTTACGAAACGTTGACCCCGAAGTCTAGAGCGATGCCCCTGAGGCCCGATGCGTACCCCTGTCCCACCGCCCTGAACTTCCACTCGCCCCCGTACCGGTAGACCTCGCCGAAGATCATCGCGGTTTCGTTGGAGGCGTCCTCGGTGAGGTCGTAGCGCGCGAGCTCCTGGCCGTCGGCGTCGTTCACGACGCGGATGAAGGCGTTGGTGACCTGGCCGAAGGTCTGGCGGCGTGCGTCCGCCTCGTGGATCGACACCGGGAAGACGATCTTGTCGACCTCGGCGGGGACCCTGCTCAGGTCGACGAGGATCGACTCGTCGTCGCCGTCGCCCTCGCCGGTGAGGTTGTCGCCGGTGTGCTCGACGGAGCCCTCCGGGCTCTTGAGGTTGTTGTAGAAGACGAAGTACCGGTCCCCCAGGACCCGGCCGTCGCGGCACAGCAGCGCGCTGGCGTCGAGGTCGAAGTCGGCCCCTGTCGTCGAGCGCGCGTCCCAGCCCAGACCGACCAGGACCCGGGTGAGGTTCGGTGCGGCCTTGGACAGGGAGACGTTGCCCCCCTTGGCGAGTGTGACGCCCATGTTGAAGTCCTCCCCGGACGACGTGGTGGTCGCGGCGCCCCCGGGGTGCTCCGGCGGGCCGGCGGTGGATCGGTGCCAAGCGCGTCCGGCGCCGTACACGCGGTGTGCACGACGCCGGACGGGTGGGACTGCCGGCGGGCCGGCAGTCCGGGGCTCAGACGTTGACGCCGAAGTCCTGCGCGATGCCGCGCAGGCCCGAGGCGTAGCCCTGGCCGATGGCGCGGAACTTCCACTCCGCACCGTTGCGGTAGAGCTCGCCGAAGACCATGGCCGTCTCGGTCGAGGCGTCCTCGGAGAGGTCGTAGCGGGCGAGCTCGGTGTTGTCGGCCTGGTTCACGACGCGGATGTAGGCGTTGCGGACCTGGCCGAAGCTCTGCTGGCGGCTCTCCGCCTCGTAGATCGACACCGGGAAGACGATCCTGGCGACGTCGGCCGGGACGGACGCCAGGTTCACCTTGATCGCCTCGTCGTCGCCCTCTCCCTCGCCGGTGAGGTTGTCGCCGGTGTGCTCGACGGAGCCGTCCGGGCTCTTCAGGTTGTTGAAGAACACGAAGTTGGCGTCGCTGGCGACCTTGCCCTGGTCGTTGGTCAGGATCGCGCTGGCGTCGAGGTCGAAGTCGACACCGGTGGTGGTGCGGGCATCCCAGCCGAGACCGACGAGCACGGCCGTCAGGTTCGGTGCGGCCTTGGTCAGCGAGACGTTGCCGCCCTTGCTGAGGCTGACTCCCACGGGTCCTCCAATGGGTTCATGAGTGCGGGGTCGGTGCCCCTGTCGTGCGATGGGACCCTCCCGGCGGCGGGCCGGCAGGGCTACCCGATCAACGTGTCGATCCTAGTGACCGGTTCCCGCCCGGACGAGGTTTCACGCGGAACCCGGCCGGAGGGGAGCCCCGGGGGCCGGATCAGAGGCTGTCGAGGGCCTTGGTGTACTCGTTCAGGTCACGCGCGTCGGGCAGCCCGTTGACGACGGTCCAGCGCACGATGCCGTCCTTGTCGATGATGAACGTGCCGCGCAGCGCGCAGCCCTTGTCCTCGTCGAAGACGCCGTAGGCGCGGGAGGTCTCGCCGTGCGGCCAGAAGTCGGAGAGCAGCGGGTAGTCGAGGCCCTCCTGCTCGGCGAAGACGCGCAGGGTCGGCACGGAGTCGTTGGAGACGGCCAGGAGCTGGACGTCGTCGTTCTGGAAGCGGGGCAGCTGGTCGCGCAGCTCGCACAGTTCGCCGGTGCAGACGCCGGTGAAGGCGAAGGGGTAGAAGAGCAGCACGACGGCCTTCTCCCCGCGGAAGTCGGAGAGCCGCACCGTGGCGCCGTGGTTGTCCTTGAGTTCGAAGTCCGGAGCCTTGTTGCCGACCTCGATGGCCATCTGTCGCATCCCTTCGTTCCCGCATCCCTGCTCTGGGCTGTTCGGGTGGCCCAAGCCTAATGCGCCGTCGCCGAAGGGGAGCCGGGCGGGAACGCACACACCCCGCCGACGGGGTCGGCGGGGTGTGTCTCCGCTGGCTGCGGCGCGTGGCTCAGCGCTTGGACTTGGCGGCCTTCGGGGTCACCAGCTTGCTGGCGGCCCACTCCTTGCCGACGCTGACGGGCCGCGTCTGCGACAGGCCGGCCGTCTCGGCGGCCTCGCTGATGTCGCTGGCCTCGACGTAGCCGGGGCGGCCCGTCTTCGGGGTCAGCAGCAGGATCAGCGCGGCGTCCTCGACCAGCTCGGTGGCGTCGACGAGGGCGTCGGTCAGGTCGCCGTCCTCGTCGCGGAACCACAGCAGCACCGCATCGGCCACGTCGTCGTAGTCCTCGTCGACGAGGTCGTTGCCGATCAGTTCCTCGACCTCTTCGCGGAACTCCTGATCGACGTCGTCGTCGTAGCCGATCTCCTGGACCACCTGTTCGGACTGGAAACCCAGCCGGGCGGCCAGGCTCTCCGCGTGGTCCGCGGTCGCGCTCACGGGGTGCCTCCTGCTCATGTTCGGTGAATGTCTTCGAGCCGCGCGCGTGCGCGCAGCATTGGGCGTAGTCCACACGGGCGCGGCGGATCGCGCAAGTACCCGGCCGCGGAGACCGTCGAAACGGTGACGATTGCGGCCGTCTCGCCGCAACTTTCAGCCTTCCCGGATGTCCCTGTGGTGATTCATCCCACACCATTCCAGCTCATTCGGCATCACACGCTGACTTTCCCACCTGTTTGAGGGGCGAACGCCCTTGCGAACCGCTTGCCGGCGCGGGGCGGAGGCCGGGGCTCCGGCGGGAGCCCGTCGCGGCACGTCTTCGGCAATCCCCGGGACTCCAGGGATTACCCAGTGGTAGAGATGACGATTCCGACCGAGCGTAAGACCATGGGAGGCGGCGAAACCAAGGCACGACTCCCCTGACAGCGAAGGAACAGCGTGGCTTCCGCATCCGATCGCAATCCGATCATCATTGGCGGCCTGCCGAGCCAGGTCCCGGACTTCGATCCGGAGGAGACGCAGGAGTGGCTCGACTCCCTCGACGCCGCCGTGGACGAACGCGGTCGCGAACGCGCCCGCTACCTGATGCTGCGGCTGATCGAGCGGGCCCGCGAGCGGCGCGTGGCCGTGCCCGAGATGCGCAGCTCCGACTACGTCAACACCATCGCCACCAAGGACGAGCCGTTCTTCCCCGGCAACGAGGAGATCGAGCGCAAGGTCCTGAACGCCACCCGCTGGAACGCGGCCGTCATGGTCTCGCGCGCCCAGCGGCCCGGCATCGGCGTGGGCGGCCACATCGCCACGTTCGCCTCCTCGGCCTCCCTCTACGACGTCGGCTTCAACCACTTCTTCCGCGGCAAGGACGAGGGCGACGGCGGCGACCAGATCTTCTTCCAGGGCCACGCCTCACCCGGCGTCTACGCCCGCGCCTACCTGCTGGACCGGCTCTCCGAGCAGCAGCTCGACGCGTTCCGCCAGGAGAAGTCGAAGGCCCCGTACGGCCTGTCCAGCTACCCGCACCCGCGGCTGATGCCGGACTTCTGGGAGTTCCCGACGGTCTCGATGGGCCTCGGGCCGATCGGGGCGATCTACCAGGCCCGGATGAACCGGTACATGGAGGCGCGCGGGATCGCGGACACCTCCAGGTCACACGTTTGGGCGTACCTCGGCGACGGCGAGATGGACGAGCCGGAGTCGCTGGGCCAGCTGTCGCTGGCGGCGCGCGAGGGCCTGGACAACCTGACCTTCGTCGTCAACTGCAACCTCCAGCGGCTCGACGGTCCCGTACGCGGCAACGGCAAGGTCATCCAGGAGCTGGAGTCGATCTTCCGCGGGGCGGGCTGGAACGTCATCAAGCTGATCTGGGACCGCTCCTGGGACCCGCTGCTGGCGCAGGACCGGGACGGCATCCTCGTCAACAAGATGAACTCCACGCCGGACGGGCAGTTCCAGACGTACGCCACGGAGACCGGCTCCTACATCCGCGAGCACTTCTTCGGCGACGACCAGCGGCTGCGCGCGATGGTCGCGGACATGTCCGACGACCAGATCTTGCACCTGGGCCGCGGCGGCCACGACCACCGGAAGATCTACGCGGCGTACGCGGCGGCGCGCGCCCACAAGGGCCAGCCGACGGTGATCCTGGCCAAGACGGTCAAGGGCTGGACCCTCGGCCCGAACTTCGAGGGCCGCAACGCCACGCACCAGATGAAGAAGCTGACGGTCGACGACCTCAAGCGCTTCCGCGACCGCCTGCACATCCCGATCACCGACGCGCAGCTGGAGAGCGGCGCCCCGCCGTACTACCACCCGGGCCGCAACTCGCCGGAGATCCAGTACATGCACGACCGCCGCAAGGCGCTGGGCGGCTACGTCCCGACGCGGGTGGTGCGGGCGCGTCCGCTCGAACTGCCGGACGACAAGGCGTACGCGGCGGTCAGGAAGGGCTCCGGCCAGCAGTCGATCGCGACGACGATGGCCTTCGTCCGCCTGCTGAAGGACCTGATGCGGGACAAGGAGATCGGCCGGCGCTTCGTGCTGATCGCCCCGGACGAGTACCGCACCTTCGGCATGGACTCGTTCTTCCCGAGCGCCAAGATCTACAACCCGCTGGGGCAGCAGTACGAGTCCGTCGACCGCGAGCTGCTGCTCGCGTACAAGGAGTCCCCGACCGGGCAGATGCTGCACGACGGCATCTCGGAGGCGGGCTGCACGGCCTCGCTGATCGCGGCCGGCTCGGCGTACGCGACGCACGGCGAGCCGCTGATCCCGGTGTACGTCTTCTACTCGATGTTCGGCTTCCAGCGGACGGGCGACCAGTTCTGGCAGATGGCCGACCAGCTGGCGCGCGGCTTCGTCCTGGGCGCGACGGCGGGCCGGACCACCCTGACGGGCGAGGGCCTGCAGCACGCCGACGGCCACTCCCAGCTGCTGGCGTCGACCAACCCGGGGTGCGTGGCGTACGACCCGGCGTACGGGTACGAGATCGCGCACATCGTCCGGGACGGCCTGCGCCGCATGTACGGTCCCGAGGCCGAGGACGTCTTCTACTACCTGACGGTCTACAACGAGCCGATCCAGCATCCGGCCGAGCCCGACGGCGTGGACGTCGAGGGCATCCTCAAGGGCATCCACAAGGTGGCGGCGGGCACGTCCGGCGCGATCCCGGCGCAGATCATGGCCTCGGGCGTGGCGGTGCCGTGGGCGGTCGAGGCGCAGCGGATCCTGGCCGAGGAGTGGAACGTCAGGGCGGACGTCTGGTCGGCGACCTCCTGGAACGAGCTGCGCCGCGACGCCGTCGAGGCGGAGGAGCACAACCTGCTGCACCCGGAGGAGGAGCAGCGCGTTCCGTACGTGACGCGGAAGCTTTCGGGCGCGCAGGGGCCGTTCGTCGCGGTGTCGGACTGGATGCGCTCCGTGCCGGACCAGATCGCCCGGTGGGTGCCCGGTGCGTACACCTCGCTCGGTGCGGACGGCTTCGGTTTCGCGGACACGCGGGGGGCGGCGCGCCGCTTCTTCCACATCGACGCGGAGTCGGTGGTGCTGGCGGTGCTGACGGAGCTGGCGAAGGAGGGCCGGATCGACCGGTCCGCGCTGAAGCAGGCGGTGGACCGCTACCGGCTGCTGGACGTGGCGGCGGCCGACCCGGGCCCGGCGGGCGGCGACGCCTAGCAGGCGCGGGCAGGAGTCCGGCGGCGGGCCGGGGTGCGGAGTGCGCCCCGGCCCGCCGGCGTGTCCGGGGTGCCGCGGTCCGGGCCGGGCGCGGCCCGGGCGGTTCCGGGCGTTCCCTACGATGCTGCGTATGAAGGAAGCCTCCCGCCGACTGCGATGGGAGCGGCGGACGCAGGCTCCGCTGCTCGTCCTCGCCGTGGCGTTCGCCGTCGCCTACGCCGTGCCGATCGTCCTCCCGGACGCGGGGGCTCGCGTGCTGCGGGCGTGCACGCTGGCCGAGTGGATGGTGTGGGGCGCCTTCGCCGCCGACTACCTGGTGCGGCTTTGCCTGTCGTCGGCCAGGCGGGCGTTCGTGCGTACCCACTGGCTCGACCTCGTCGCGGTGGTCCTGCCGATGGTCCAGCCGCTGCGGCTGCTGCGGCTGGTGGCCACCTTGATGCTGGTGGGGCGGCGGGCCAGGATGGCTCCGCAGATCCGGCTGACCACCTACGTGGCGGGTGCGGTGGTCGGCCTGATGATGTTCGGCTCGCTCGCCGTGCTGAGCGTGGAGCGGGACGCGCCCGACGGCAACATCAGGAACCTGGGCGACGCCGTGTGGTGGAGCTTCACGACGATGACGACGGTCGGGTACGGGGACCACTCCCCCACCACGGGCCTGGGCCGGGTCCTCGCGGTGGGCCTGATGCTGTCGGGGATCGCGCTGCTGGGTGTGGTCACGGCCAACATCGCCGCCTGGTTCATCTCCCGTTTCGAGCGGGACGACCGCGTGGAGCGGGAGCAGACCGCCGCGATCGCCGACCTGGCCGCGGAGGTGCGGGCGCTGCGCGCCGAGGTGGCCCTGCTGCGCGGGGCCTCCCCGGAGGCGCCGGCCGCGCTCGCGGTCCCCGCGCCGGCGGCGGCCCCGGCGGCCGGGGGCCCGGCGGCTACCGCTCCCACACCTTGAAGGCCCG
Organism: Streptomyces globosus; assembly: GCF_003325375.1. Lineage (GTDB taxonomy): Bacteria > Actinomycetota > Actinomycetes > Streptomycetales > Streptomycetaceae > Streptomyces > Streptomyces globosus_A. Next base: position 5,595,632 of record NZ_CP030862.1, read on the forward strand.
TACGAGGTAGCCGGACTGGGGCAGTTGGACGCCGTCGCCGGGATACGTCTGGAACTCCCCGGTCTCGGCGCACTCGGCGGACTGGTACGTCGTCACCGGCCGCCCGGTGCGGTTGACGAGCGACTGGGCGCTGGCCCCGGCGGGCAGGGCGGTGCAGCTGTTGATGTCGAGGGTGCTCAGCTCGTACGCGTGCCGGGTGCCCTTGAAGTCGGGCTTGGCCCAGAGGCAGAGCTGGCCCGCGGCGCAGGGCACCGCCCGGGCGGGCGGCGGTCCGGCGGCCGGCCCGGCCTGGGCGGCGCGGGCGGTGCCGGGGAGGAGCGCGGTGAGCGCGAGGGCGGCCGCGGCGAGGGCGGTGACGGTACGGGCGCCGGCGGCGCGGGCCGGGACGGTGCGGGCGGCTGCGGTGCGGGCGGCTGCGCCGGCGGTGGAAACGGCCCCGGCGGGTGAACTCGTACGCATGACGGATCGGCTCCTTCGTGGACGGGAGCGCCCCGGACCGCTTCCGGAAGCGCTGTGGGTCCACGCTGACCTGCGGCGACGGCCCGGCGGAAGGGGCCGCGGCCGGGTCCACCCTGATAGGCGCAAGCCCCGCCGGAACCGTCCGGCGGGGCTGTGCGGTGCACGGTGTTGACGCGCGGCGGGGCCGGCTCAGACGTGGGCGGCGCCCGCGCCCGCGGCGGCGTTCTCCCCGCGCTTGGTGAAGCAGGCCACGACGGCGGCGGCCGCGGCCACGACGCCGGCGGTGGTGAAGGCCGTGCTCATCCCGGACACGAAGGTGTCGTGGGCGGCCTTGGTGATCGTCTCGGCGACCTGCGCGGGGACGCCTTCGGGGACGGGGGCGAGGCCGACCTGGACGCCCTTCTCGGCGAGCTCCTGCTGCTCCGGGCTGAGCGGCGGCAGCTGTGCGGCGGCCCACTTGTCCCCGAAGGTGTCGCTGACGGTGCCGGCCATGACGGCGCCGAGGACGGCCGTGCCGAGGCTGCCGCCGACCTGCATGGCGGCCTGCTGGAGCCCGCCCGCGACACCGGAGAGCTCCAGCGGGGCGTTGCCGACGATGACCTCGGTGGCGCCGACCATGACGGGGGCGAGGCCGAGGCCGAGGAGGGCGAACCAGAGCGACATCTCCAGGGTGCCGGTGCCGGGGGTGAGTCCGGCCATCCCGAAGCAGGCGGCGGCGGTCGCGGCCATGCCCGCGACGAGCGGGATGCGCGGGCCGACCGCGGTGATCGCGGCGCCGGCGAGCGGGGAGCCGATGATCATCATGCCGGTCAGCGGGAGCAGGTGCAGGCCGCTGTCGACGGGGCTCATGCCGTGGACGTTCTGCAGGTAGAAGGTGACGAAGAAGAGGCCGCCCATGAAGGCGAACGCCATCAGGACCATGAGCACGGTGCCCGCGGACAGCGGCAGCGAGCGGAACATCCCGAGCGGGATCAGCGGCTCGTCGGCCCGGGACTCCCACACGGCGAAGGCGGTGAAGAAGGCCAGGGACACGAAGAGGAAGAGGAGGGTCCACGGGTCGCCCCAGCCCCACTCGGAGGCCTTGATCAGCGCCCAGATCAGCGAGAACATCGCGACCGACAGCATCAGGATGCCGGGGACGTCGAAGGAGCGCGGGGCGTTCTCGGCGCGGTGGTCGAGCAGGATGACCAGGCCGAAGGCCAGGGCGATGACGCCGACAGGGATGTTGACGTAGAAGACGGACTGCCAGTTGACGTTCTCGACGAGGAGGCCGCCGACGATGGGTCCGGCGGCGGTCGAGGCGCCGATGACCATGCCCCAGATGCCGATGGCCATGTTGAGCTTCTCGGCGGGGAACGTGGCGCGCAGCAGGCCGAGCGCGGCGGGCATCAGCAGGGCGCCGAAGACGCCCTGGGCGACGCGGAAGCCGATCACGGACTCGACGGTGGTGGAGAGGCCGATCGCGGCGGACGCCCCGGCGAAGCCGACGATGCCGATCAGGAAGGTCTGCCGGTGTCCGAAGCGGTCGCCGAGCTTGCCGGCGGTGATGAGGGAGACGGCGAGGGCGAGCAGGTAGCCGTTGGTGATCCACTGGACGTCGGCGAGGGAGGCGCCGAGGTCCTGCTGGATCGCGGGGTTGGCGACGGCGACGACGGTGCCGTCCAGGGTGACCATCATGACGCCGATCGCCACGGCGAAGAGGGTCAGCCACGGGTGGCCGCGCAGTGCGCTGCCCGCCGGCCCTCCGCCCGGCTCCTTGACGGGTATGCGGTCGTCGCGGTCGTCGACGGTGCTCTGATGAGTCATGCCGCCACACTATTGACAGCGACTGACACTTCACAAACGGGTTAACGAGGCAGTCGCTGCCACGTCGCCCACAGGTACCCTGACCGCTCACTCAGCGTCAGATCAGGGGCGGCCGACCCGTCCCGGAAAGGACTCCCCGCGGTGATGACCGACGAGCGGCCCGCGCCCGCGACCGGCCTGCGCGAGCGCAAGAAGCAGCGCACCCGGGACGCGCTGCTGCGCGCCGCCCTCCTCCTCTTCATCGCGCAGGGGTACGAGCAGACCACCGTCGACGAGATCGCCGACGCCGTCGACGTCTCCCAGCGCACCTTCTTCCGCTACTTCGCCAACAAGGAGGAGGTCGCGTTCGCCGCGCAGGACCTCATCGACTCCCACTTCCTCGCCGCCCTGCAGGCCCGCCCGGCCGGCGAGGGCCCCCTCACGGCACTGCGCGGCGCGCTCCGCGACTCCTGGGGCACCCTCGAGGAGGCCCTGTCCGAGGTGGTGTCCGTCGACCTCTACATGCGGACCTACCGGCTCATCGAGTCGACGCCGGCGCTGCTCGCCGCGCACCTGCGCCGCTCGGCCGAGGTGGAGGAGCGGATCGCCCGGCTGATCGCGGAGCGTGAGGGCCTGGACGTGGACGCCGACCCGCGCCCGCGGGTCGCCGTCGCCGCGTTCTCCGGGGTGATGAGGGTCACCGGCCGGCTGTGGGGGCAGGGCGACGACACCGGCATCACCGCGATCCGCGACCTGACCGAGGCTTACCTCGACCACATCGGCCCAGCTCTGGCGCCCGACTGGCGCTGATCACCGGCGGGACGGCGGCACCTGACGGGCCGCCAGGGCCGTGGCCCCCGGCCGCCGGGCGGCCCGCCCGGGGGCCGTGAGCCCCGTCACCCCGCGCATTCGGGCCCGCGGCGGTCTCCTACGCTGGTGCCAGATGAACGTGAACGTGCCCGGCTCCGCCCGCCCCTCCCCCGGTACCGACCCGCGCCCCGCCGCCCTGCGCGCCCTGCTGGCGCTGGGGGTCGTCTTCCTCATGCTGGCCACCACGGGCTGGACCGCCGTGCACCGGCCGGACGCCGGGACCTCGCTGCGGGCCGCCGGCCTCGCCGCCTGGTCGGCGACGCGCATCGGGGGCCGCGCCGTGCCGCCCGCCGACGCCCCCGTGCGGACCGTCGCCCGCTTCTTCGCGGGCCTCGACGCCGATGCCCGCACCCACCTCGCGGACGCCCACCCCTTCGTCGTCGGCAACCTCGCCGGCGCGCCCGCGGAGCTGCGCTACCGCGCCAACGCGCAGGCGCTCCTCCTCGCCGAGCAGGTGGAACTGGCCCGCAGCCGGGACGTCTCCCTCACCCCCGCCGACCGCACCGCGGCCGGCCGGCGCGCCCACCGCTTCGCCTCGCTGGCCGAGCCCGGCCGGCAGGTCCTCGCCTTCGACCCCACCGGCGGCGGCCGGGTCGCGGAGGTCTTCGGCGACCTCGACCGCGCCGAGCGGATCTCCGTCATCGTCCCCGGCGTCGACACCGACGCGGTCACCTTCGAGCGCACCCAGCGCCGCCTCACCTCACCCGTGGGCATGGCCGAATCCCTGTACGCGGCCCAGCGCGCGGCCGCGCCCGGCACCCGGACCGCTGTCATCGCCTGGGCCGACTACACCGCGCCCGCAGGCGTCGGCATGGACGCCGCGACCGGGCGCATGGCCGTCGACGGTGCCGCGCGCCTGGAGACCCTGGCCGCGGCGCTGCCCGGGGGCGCGACGGTCGCGCTGTTCTGCCACAGCTACGGCTCCGTCGTCTGCGGGGTCGCCGCGCACGCCCTGCCGGAGCGGGTGACGGACGTGGTGGCGGCGGGCAGCCCCGGCATGCGCGCCGGCTCGGTGGCCGAGCTGCGCACCTCCGCCCGGGTGTGGGCCATGCGGGACGCGGGGGACTGGATCGCGGACGTGCCGCACCTGGAGGTCGGCGGGCTGGGGCACGGCGCCGACCCGGTCTCCCCCGAGTTCGGTGCGCGGCTGCTGTCCTCCGCCGGGGCCCGCCTGCACACCGGCTATTTCGAGCCAGGCACGGATTCCCTGGACAACTTCGCCAAAATCGGAACCGGCGCGTTCGGTTCTGTTGCCTGCGCCACCGGCGGCGATGCCTGCCGCCACGGAATTTCCGGGACAGACGCGGACTGACACGCGTAGAGCCCCGAAAATCGGGCCCTGCGCCGAGGGGGACGCGCAAGGGCCCCTCCCCTTACGATGTGCCGCATGGGTGACGTACTGGCCGGAAATCATGCCGTCTGGGAGTTCGACTCGGACTCGGTGCTCATCCGCTTCGCACGGGGGATACGAACGCCGAGGCTCTGGCACGCCCTCGGGGCGCGGCGGATCCCCTTCGAGGCGCTCGCCGCGGTGGAGTTCTCCGCCGGCGGGGGCGGCAGACGCGACGCGGTGGTGCTGCGCGCCATACCGAGGCCGGGCGCGGACCCCCTGGCGGAAGCCGCCGCGGGGCAGCTGCGCGAGGTGTGCGACCCGTACCGGCTGGTCGTGCCGGCGGACCGGGGCTCGCAGGCGGCCGCGTTCGCCGAGGCGCTGCGCGAGCGGATCGGACCCGGCGGCGACGAGCCGGCCGGGCGGTTCCTGGTGCCCGTCGCGGAGCCGCCGCTCCAGCTGAAGGCGTACGACGCCCGCGTCTCCTTCGACGGCCTGCGCGTCACCTTCCAGTGGTCGCGCACCGGCGCGACGGGCACCAAGTGGAAGGCCGGCGACCAGAGTTACGCGCTCTCCGAGCTGGCCGGCGTCGAATGGCGCTCCCCGGAGGGGCCCGGCGGGCACCTGCGGCTGCTGCGCCGCGACACCGACGGCGACCCGCGGCCGGACCACGACCTGGCCAGCGCCGTCTTCGGGACGGGCTACGGGGCGGTGCAGGAGTCGCTGCCCTTCGCGGCGGCCGTCCTGGCCGCGCTCCGCTCGCGCACCCCGGTGGCGGCCGTCCCGGCCCCGCGGTCGGAGGAGCGCCTGCACCGCCTCGGCGAGCTGCACAGCGCCGGCCTGCTGACGGACGCCGAGTACACGGCCCTGTGCGACCGCTTCACGGCGGCCGACGGCCGGCTCGGCACGGAGGCGTAACCGCCTTCGGCCCCCGCCCCGCGGCCCCGGGCGGCGCCGGAAGGCGCGGCGCCCCGTCGCGGACGCCCGCCCCCGCCTCCCGGCCCGCACCCGTGCGGCCTTGCGGCCGTACGGCTACGCCTCGCGGGCCGCCGACGTGAAGGCCATGTTCGGGTAGCGGTCCCCCGCGACCCCGGCCGCGAGCGGCTCCAGCGCGGCCAGCTCCTGCTCCGCCAGCGTGATCCGGGTCGCCGCGGTGTTCTCGGCGAGCCGCTCCGGCTTGCGGGTGCCCGGGATCGGCACCACCGGCAGGCCGTGCACCTGTGCCCGCTGCTGCACCCACGCCAGAGCGATCTGCGCCGGCGTCGCCCCGTGCGCCTCGGCGATCTCCCGCACCGGCTCCAGCAGCGCCGCGTTGGCCCTGGCGTTGTCGCCGGTGAAGCGGGGCTGCTGGGCGCGGAAGTCGCCCTCGGACAGCTCCTCGGCGGAGGCGAACGTGCCGGTCAGGAAGCCGCGGCCGAGCGGCGAGTACGGCACGAAGGCCACCCCGAGCTCCGCCGCCGCGGGCACCGCGCTGCGCTCCACGTCGCGGCTGAAAAGCGACCACTCCGACTGGACCGCCGCGATGGGGTGGACCGCGTACGCCTCCCGCAGCTCCGCGCCCGTGACCTCGCTGAGGCCGAGGTGGCGCACCTTGCCCTCCTGGACCAGCTGCGCCATCTCGCCGACCGACTCGGCGAACGGCACCGCCGGGTCGTAGCGGTGCATGTAGTAGAGGTCGATCACGTCGGTGCCGAGCCGGCGCAGGCTGTCCTCGACGGCCTGGCGGATGTAGGCCCGGTCGTTGCGGATGCCCCGGTGGCGCGGATCGTCGCTGCGGACGAGCCCGAACTTGGTAGCGAGGGTGATCTCCTCGCGGTGTGCCGCCACGAACGGGGCGAGGAATTCCTCGTTCCGGCCGCGCCCGTAGGCGTCGGCGGTGTCGATCAGGGTGACCCCGGCGGCGAGGGCCGCCTCCAGCGTGGCGCGGGCCGCCGCCTCGTCCGTCTCCCCGTAGAACTCGCTCATGCCCATGCAGCCCAGGCCCTGGATGCCGACCAGGGGGCCGCCCTTGCCGAGTTCTGCCTTCTCGATGGTGGTGCTCTGCGTCATTGCCGTGCGGCCTTCCCCGTGTAGAGATCGATCTTGAAGTCCAGTACGGCGAGCGCGTCGTTCAGCTCCGAGATCCGCGCCCGCACCTCGTTCCTCGTCCGCTCCAGCAGCTCCCGCCGCTGGTCGACGGTGTGCTCCCCTTCGCGGACCAGCTCCGCGTACCTGACCATGTCCGCCACCGACATCCCGGTGGTGCGCAGCTTGCCCACGAAGGCCAGCCACTGCAGGTCGCCGTCGCTGAAGCGCCGCTGCCCCGAGTGGGAGCGGTCCACCTGCCGCATGAGGCCGATGCGCTCGTACCAGCGCAGCGTGTGCTGGGACAGACCGGTGCGTGCCTCGACCTCGCTGATCGTGTACCGCGGCGGCGTCTGCATCTGCGTCTGCGTCTGCGTCAGGCTCATGGCGACCACGCTAGGACCCTTGAGTGCACTCCAAGCAAGTAGGCTCGGCGGCATGGAGAGCGTGGAGAGGCTGGAAAGCCTTCAGATCATCGAGAACTGGCCGGTGCCGGCCGCCGCCGCCGCGGTGGTGCGCGCCGACGGCGCCCTGGCGGGCTCCCACGGGCCGGTCGACCGCCGCTTCGCGCTGGCGTCCGTGACCAAGCCGCTCGCCGCGTACGCCGCGCTCGTCGCGTACGAAGAGGGGGCGGTCGAGCTGGACGAGCCGGCCGGCCCGGAGGGGTCGACGGTCCGTCACCTGCTCGCGCACAGCAGCGGCCTCGCCTTCGACGAGCACCGCGTGATGGCACCTCCGGGGACGCGCCGGCTGTACTCGAACGCCGGCTTCGAGGTCCTCGGCGACCACATCGCGAAGGCCACCGGCATCCCGTTCGCGGAGTACGTGCACCAGGCCGTCTTCGAGCCGCTCGGCATGGCGTCGACCACGCTGGAGGGCTCGCCCGCGAAGGACGGCGTCTCCACCGTGTCCGACCTGGTCCGCTTCGCCGCGGAGCTCCAGGCGCCGCGCCTGCTGGACGTGCGGACGGTCGCCGAGGCGACGACGGTGGTCCACCCGGGCCTCAAGGGCGTGCTCCCCGGGTACGGCCACCAGTCCCCCAACGACTTCGGGCTGGGTCTGGAGATCCGCGGGGGGAAGTCCCCGCACTGGACGGGCGCGGGCTCCTCGCCCCGTACGTTCGGCCACTTCGGGCAGGCGGGCACGTTCCTGTGGGTGGACCCGGAGGCCCGGGCGGCGTGCGTGGCCCTGGCGGACCGCGCGTTCGGCCCGTGGGCGGTGGAGGCGTGGCCCCCGTTCACGGACGCCGTCCTCGCCGAGCTGTCGGGCCGCCCCGCCCGCTGACCCCCCTGCCGTCGCTGCCGCTCAGCCGGCCGGCAGCTCCCAGATCAGCAGCTCGCCCGGGGATCCGGCGACGGCCTCCAGGCCCTCCTCGCCGGTGATCCGGGCCGCGTCGCCGGGCCCGAGCTCCGCCCCGTCCAGGCGCAGGTCGCCGCGTACGACGTGCAGGTAGACAAGGGGCGCCGCGGGGACGGGGACGTGCTCGCCGGCGGCCGGCCGCCGCACGTGCAGGCGGGCCCCGGCCGCGGGTACCTCGTACGGGGTGCCGTCGGGGAGGCCGCGGACCAGCCGGTACGAGGGCTCGCCGCCGGGCTCCAGCGGAGCGAGCCAGGTCTGCACGAAGCACAGCGGGGCGGTGCCGTCGTTGCGCTCGACGTGCCGGGCGCCCGATCCGGCGCCGAAGTGCTGGACGTCGCCGGGGCGGACCTCGGCGGCCTCGCCGGTGCTGCCCTTGTGGGTCAGCTCGCCCTCGACGACCCAGGTGACGATCTCCGTGTGGCTGTGGGGGTGCTCCTCGAAGCCGGCGCCCGGCGCGAGGTGCTCCTCGTTGCAGGCCAGGACCGGCCCGAAGCGGAGGTTGTCCGGGGCGTAGAACCGGCCGAAGGAGAAGGCGTGCCGGGTCGTGATCCCGCTGTCCGGGTCGCCGCCCGGGTACCGGTCGGTGCCGCGGCGTACATCAATCATGGACCCACCGTAGACCCTGGGCGTGAGGCCGCTCTCGGCGCAGGCGCCCCGATAAGGCACTCTTGTCCCCGTGCCCCATCCCGAACGTGAGCATTCCCCCGCGCATCCCGCTCCCGCCCATCCGCATCACGCGACGCTGCGGCGGCTGGAGAGGTCCTCCGGCCGGCTCGCCGCCAACGCGATCGCCCGCATGGACGAGACCCTGCCGTGGTACCGGGCGATGCCCCCGGAGAACCGGTCCTGGATCGGCCTGGTCGCCCAGGCCGGCATCGCCGCGTTCACGGAGTGGTTCCGGCACCCCGACACGCCGCAGGCGATCTCGACCGACGTGTTCGGGACGGCGCCGCGGGAGCTGACCCGGGCCATCACGCTGCGCCAGACGGTGGAGATGGTCCGTACGACGATCGAGGTGATGGAGGCCGCGATCGAGGAGGTCGCGGCGCCGGGCGACGAGTCGATCCTGCGGGAGGCGCTGCTCGTCTACGCGCGGGAGATCGCCTTCGCGACGGCCCAGGTGTACGCGCAGGCCGCCGAGGCGCGGGGCGCGTGGGACGCCCGCCTCGAGTCGCTCGTGGTCAACGCGGTGCTGTCGGGCGAGGCGGACGAGGGGGCGCTGTCGCGGGCCGCGGCGCTGGGCTGGAACTCGCCGGAGCACGTGTGCGTGGTGCTCGGCACGGCGCCCGACGGGGACAGCGAGCTGACGGTCGAGGCGATCCGGCGGGCGGCCCGCCACCACAAGCTGCAGGTGCTGACCGGGGTGCTCGGCGACCGGCTCGTCGTCATCGCGGGCGGCAGCGACAACCCGCTCCAGGTCGCGAAGTCGCTGATCGGGCCGTTCGCGGCGGGCCCGGTGGTGGCCGGCCCGGTGGTGCCGGACCTGCTGAACGCGACGAAGTCCGCGCAGGCCGCGGCGGCCGGATTGAAGGCGTGCACGGCGTGGCAGGACGCGCCGCGGCCGGTCCTGGCGGACGATCTGCTCCCGGAGCGCGCGATCGCCTCGGATCCGTCGGCGCGCGAACAGTTGGTGGAGGAGATCTACAGACCGCTGGAGGAGGCGGGGTCGGCGCTCCTGGAGACGCTGAGCGTGTACCTGGAGCAGGCGAGCAGTCTGGAGGGCGCGGCGCGGATGCTGTTCGTGCACCCCAACACGGTGCGCTACCGGCTCCGACGTGTGACCGACGTCACCGGCTGGTCACCGTCCGATGTCCGCTCGGCGTTCACCCTGCGGATCGCGCTGATCCTCGGGCGCTTGGCCGACGCCGATCAGCAGCCCTAGGCTTTTGTCGGACATCAACAATTACCCTGACGGTTCTTGGTCCCTGTCCCCACGGGCGGCGGGGACCACCCACAAGAGAGAGTGTGAGGGTGCTCGTACTCGTCGCTCCCGGCCAAGGCGCACAGACGCCCGGCTTCCTGACTCCCTGGCTCGAACTGCCCGGCGCCGCCGACCGCGTCGCCGCGTGGTCGGACGCCATCGGGCTCGACCTCGCCCACTACGGCACGAAGGCCGACGCGGACGAGATCCGCGACACCGCCGTGGCCCAGCCGCTGCTGGTGGCCGCCGGCCTGCTGTCCGCCGCCGAGCTGGGCGCCCGTTCGGCGTTCGGCGCCGTCGCGGGCCACAGCGTCGGTGAGATCACGGCCGCCGCGTACGCGGGCGTGCTGTCGGACACGGACGCCCTGGCGTTCGTACGGACCCGCGGCCTGGCGATGGCCGAGGCGGCCGCGGTCGCCCCGACGGGTATGGCCGCCGTGCTCGGCGGGGACCGCGACACCGTCGTCGCGCACCTGGAGAAGCTCGGCCTGACGCCCGCGAACATCAACGGCGCCGGCCAGATCGTGGCCGCCGGCACCGAGGCCCAGATCGAGGCGCTGGCCGCCGAGAAGCCCGAGGGCTCGACGCGGGTCGTCCCCCTGAAGGTCGCGGGCGCCTTCCACACGCACCACATGGCCCCCGCGGTCGCCACGCTGGAGGAGGCCGCCAAGGCCCTCACCCCGGCCGACCCGGAGCTTGCGTACGTCTCGAACAAGGACGGCCTCACCGTCGCCACGGGTGCCGACGTCGTCGCCCGCCTGGTCGGCCAGGTCGCGAACCCGGTCCGCTGGGACCTGTGCATGGACGCGTTCGCCGAGCTGGGCGTCACCGGGATCATCGAGCTGTGCCCCGGCGGCACCCTGACCGGTCTGGCCAAGCGTGCGCTCAAGGGTGTGCCCGCGGTGGCCCTGAAGACGCCGGACGATCTCGCCAAGGCCGCCGAGCTCGTCGCCGGGCACGGGGCCTGAGAGAAGGAGCCCACACAGCATGTCGAAGATCAAGCCTGCCAAGGGCTCCCCGTACGCCCGCATCCTCGGCGTCGGCGGCTACCGTCCGAGCCGGGTCGTCTCCAACGACGTCATCCTGGAGAAGATCGACTCCTCGGACGAGTGGATCCGCTCCCGCTCGGGCATCGCGACCCGGCACTGGGCATCGCCCGAGGAGACGGTCGCCGCGATGTCGGTGGAGGCCGCCGGCAAGGCGCTCGCCGACGCCGGCGTGACGCCCGGGCAGATCGGCGCCGTCATCGTCTCGACGGTCTCGCACTTCCGGCAGACCCCGGCCATCGCGACGGAGATCGCGCACCGGGTCGGCGCGGACAGGCCGGCCGCGTTCGACATCTCCGCAGGCTGCGCCGGGTTCGGCTACGGCCTGACCCTGGCCAAGGGCCTCGTCATCGAGGGGTCGGCCGAGTACGTGCTGGTCATCGGTGTCGAGCGGCTCTCGGACCTGACCGACCTGGAGGACCGGGCGACGGCCTTCCTGTTCGGCGACGGCGCCGGTGCCGTGGTCGTCGGCCCCTCGGACGTGCCGGCCATAGGCCCCACGGTGTGGGGTTCCGAGGGCGACAAGTCCGAGACGATCAAGCAGACCGTGCCGTGGGACGAGTACCTCGGCAAGGACGCCGGCGAGAAGTTCCCCGCCATCACCCAGGAGGGCCAGGCGGTGTTCCGCTGGGCCGTCTTCGAGATGGCCAAGGTGGCCCAGCAGGCGCTCGACGCCGCCGGGATCACCGCGGATGACCTGGACGTCTTCATCCCGCACCAGGCGAACATGCGGATCATCGACTCGATGGTGAAGACCCTCAAGCTGCCGGAGCACGTCACGGTCGCCCGTGACGTGGAGACCACCGGCAACACGTCGGCCGCCTCGATCCCGCTCGCGATGGAGCGGCTCCTGGCGACCGGCGCGGCGAAGAGCGGTGACACCGCGCTCGTCATCGGCTTCGGGGCGGGTCTCGTGTACGCCGCCACGGTCGTTACCCTCCCCTAGGGCCCGGGACACCCTCCCGCCCCGTTTCACCCAGTAGCTAGAGAAGGAGCGCCACATGGCCGCCACGCAGGAAGAGATCGTCGAGGGTCTCGCGGAGATCGTGAACGAGATCGCCGGCATCCCGGTCGAGGACGTCGAGATCGACAAGTCCTTCACCGACGACCTGGACGTCGACTCGCTCTCCATGGTCGAGGTCGTCGTCGCCGCCGAAGAGCGCTTCGACGTCAAGATCCCGGACGAGGACGTCAAGAACCTGAAGACGGTCGGCGACGCCGCCGACTACATCCTGAAGCACCAGGGCTGAGCCCGGACGAGCGTTTGTCGCCACCCGGCGGTGGCGCCGTGACATTCAGCACCCTCTGAGACGTGGAGAAAGAATTCCTGTGAGCCCGACCAATCGCACCGTGGTCGTCACCGGTATCGGCGCAACCACTCCGCTGGGTGGCGACAGCGCTTCGACGTGGGAAGGCATGCTCGCCGGCCGTTCCGGCGTGAAGCCCCTGGAGGGCGAGCGGTTCGCCGACCTCCCGGTCCGCATCGCCGCCCCGGTCGCCGTGGACCCGAGCGAGGTCCTGCCGCGGCCGCTGGCCCGCAAGCTGGACCGCTCCGCCCAGTTCGCCGTCATCGCCGCCCGCGAGGCGTGGGCCGACGCCGGCTACACCGCCCCGGCGGGCGAGGACGGCACCGTCGCCCCGGACCGCCTGGGCGCCGTGATCGCCTCCGGCATCGGCGGTGTCACCACCCTGCTCGACCAGTACGACGTCCTGAAGGACAAGGGTGTGCGCCGGGTCTCCCCGCACACCGTTCCCATGCTCATGCCGAACGGCCCGTCGGCCAACGTCGGCCTGGAGGTCAACGCCCAGGCGGGCGTGCACACTCCGGTCAGCGCCTGCGCCTCCGGCGCCGAGGCCATCGGCTACGCCGTCGAGATGATCCGCAGCGGCCGCGCCGACGTGGTCGTCGCCGGCGGCACCGAGGCGGCGATCCACCCGCTGCCGATCGCCGCGTTCGCCAACATGATGGCGATGTCGAAGAACAACGAGAACCCGGAGCAGGCCTCCCGCCCGTACGACAAGGGCCGCGACGGCTTCGTGCTGGGCGAGGGCGCGGGTGTCGTCATCCTGGAGTCCGCCGAGCACGCCGCCTCGCGCGGCGCCCGCGTCTACTGCGAGGTGCTGGGCCAGGGCCTGTCCGCGGACAGCCACCACATCGCGCAGCCGGAGCCGACCGGGCGCGGTGTCGCCGCCGCCGTGCAGAACCTGCTCGACAACACGGGCCTGGACCCGGCCGAGCTGGTGCACGTCAACGCCCACGCCACGTCGACCCCGCAGGGCGACACGGCCGAGATCAAGGCCCTGCGCAAGGTCCTCGGCGACGACCTCGACCACATCGCGGTGTCCGCGACCAAGTCGATGACGGGCCACCTGCTGGGCGGCGCCGGCGGCATCGAGACGGTCGCGACCGTGCTGGCGCTGTACCACCGGATCGCCCCGCCGACGATCAACCTCGACGACCTGGACGAGGACATCGACGCGGACATCGTCCGCGGCGAGCCGCGCAAGCTGCCGGTCGACGGCCCGATCGCCGCGATCAACAACTCGTTCGGCTTCGGCGGCCACAACGTGACGCTGGCGTTCCGCAGCGTCTGATCCCGCAGCATCCGGGAAGGGGCCCCGCCCGGCGCGTGCCGGGCGGGGCCCCTTCCCGTACGGGCGGCCTCAGACGACCTGGTGGAGCCAGCGCACGGGTGCGCCCTCGCCGGCGTGGCGGAAGGGCTCCAACTCGTCGTCCCAGGGCTTGCCGAGCAGTGCGGCGATCTCCGCCTCCAGGTCGCTCTCGCCGCGCACGGAGCGGGCCATGGCGGCGCGCAGCCGGTCCTCGGGGACGAGGATGTCGCCGTGCAGGCCGGTGACGGCGTGGAAGATGCCGAGGTCGGGGGTGGAGCTGTAGCGCTCGCCCTCGGCGGTGGCGCAGGGCTCCGCCGTGACCTCGAAGCGGAGCAGGTGCCAGCCGCGCAGGGCGGAGGCGAGTCTGGAGGCCGTCCCCGGCTCGGCCACGAAGGAGAACTCGGCTCTCCACGTGCCCGGCGAGGCGGGCTGCCGGATCCAGTCGAGGTTGACCCGCACTCCGAGCACGCCCCCCACGGCCCATTCCACGTGCGGGCAGAGCGCGCGCGGCGCGGAATGCACGTACAGAACTCCACGTGTCGTCACCGGGACCTCCAGGCTGGGACGAGGTCGGGAATAAACTCCTGAAAACGGACAGAATGTGACGCGATGTAATTTAGCGGACATCAACCGACATTGCGCTGCGGGACCTGCGGCCGAAACGCCACGGGGGAAAAGCTACCGTGCGGCGGGGGCCGTGGTGTGACGTACGGTCGGTCCGTAACCGCCCCGTACACAGCTTTCACTCAGCAGGACGCCCCCGCGACGGCGGGCGGCGAGGAGGAGGGACCCGTCCGATGCGCACCACCGCCCACCGCAGCCGGGCGCGCCGCGCCCTCGCCCGTACGGCCGCTGCAGCGGCGCTCGCGGCGGTGCTGACCGGGTGTCAGGCGGAGGGCGGCGGCAGGGCGGGCGAGCGCGGGGCGCAGGCGGAGGCCCGCCCGCGCTGGAACACCGCCCCCGCGTCGGTCGCGGCCGTCGGCGACTCCATCACCCGCGGTTTCGACGCGTGTTCGGTCCTCGCGGACTGCCCCGAGGCCTCCTGGGCCACCGGCAGCGACCCGGCCGTCCGCTCGCTGGCCGCCCGGCTGCTCGGCGAAGGGGCGCTGGCGACGCGCAGTTGGAACCACGCCGCCACCGGCTCCCGGATGTCGGACCTGGCCGGGCAGCTCTCCGCGGCCGCCGGGCACAAGCCCGACCTGGTCACGGTCATGGTCGGCGCGAACGACGCCTGCCGGGCGACGGCCGCGTCGATGACGCCGACGGCCGACTTCCGCGACGGCTTCGAGAAGGCCCTCGCCGCGCTGCGGGCCGGTTCGCCCGCCTCGCAGGTGTACGTCTCCAGCATCCCGGACCTCCAGCGGCTGTGGCAGCAGGGCAAGGACCTCCCGGTGGTCCGGCAGGTGTGGCGGCTGGGGATCTGCCAGTCGATGCTGGCGGACCCGCTGTCCTCGGCGGCGGAGGCGACCGCCCGGCGGGAGCAGGTCCGGGCGCGGGTGGTCGAGTACAACGAGGTGCTCCGCGAGGTGTGCGGAAGGGATCCGCTGTGCCGCTACGACGGCGGGGCGGTCTTCCGGTACCCCTTCGCGGCAGAGCAGCTGAGCCGCTGGGACTGGTTCCACCCGGGCAAGGCGGGCCAGGCGCGGCTCGCCGAGCTGGCCCACGGACAGGTGACGTCGGCCGAGCCGCCGAGCTGACGGCGGGCGGTGGAACGGCGGGCGGCGTCTTCCGGTCACCCGCCGGGCACGGGCGTACGCCCGGAGGATCAGCCCCGGCCCAGCAGCGGGTCGTGGACGGTGCACGGCGGGCGCCGCGCCGCCGGCGGCACCCGGTAGACGCTCCGGTCGCGCAGCCGCCCGGTCCACGGCTCCTGCTCCGAGGGGCGTCTGACGAGGAGGTGGCGGCTGCTCCCCGCCGTCAGATGCGTGCGGTACTCGTCGAGCAGCGGGTCGGAGGGGCCGAGGAAGTCCCGTATCTGCTCCTCGACCAGGCAGAACGGGCATTCCGGTCCGGGCAGGAGCTGGAACCGGCGTCCCTCGGGCCGGGAGTCGTCCGCGAGGGCGGTCAGCGCCACCGACCCGGTGACCAGGACGCACACCCCCATCACCTGCGGGCCTGAGGCCTCCGCGACCTGGCGCACCAGCGCCCGGAACTCGGTCGGGCCGACGGCCCGGATCCGGGCCACGCCGTCGCGCGCCGCCCCGAACAGGTGGTACACCGCGGCCGCGAGGGACACCACCGCGACCACGGGGACACCCCACGGCGGCCCTGCCGCGGCGACCACCCACAGCAGGCCCGCGTTCAGGACGGCCAGGACGAGCACGGCCGCCCGCAGCCCGACACCGCTCCTGCGGACCACGCGGTAGGACACCGCCAGGAAGGCCCCGGTCAGCACCGGGTGGATCCAGTCGGGCATCGGCCGGCCTCCGTCAACTCCGAAGCGCACACGGACCGTTACAGCATCGCGGCGACGCGCCCGCGCGTCGACCCCCGGTGCGGTGTGCGCCGGGCCCCGGCCTCGGGGTGCCGGGCGCGCTCCGGCATGCTGTCGCCCATGAAGATCGCCGCAGCGCAGCTGACCTGCGCCCCCGCCGACGTCGCCGCGAACACGGCCCGCGCGGCGGCCCTCGCAGAGCGCGCCCGGGAGGCGGGCGCCGAGCTCGTCGTGTTCCCCGAGCTCGCCCTCACCGGCTACGAGACGGAGGCCCTGGCGGCCGACCCCGCCCTGTGGCTGGCCGGTCCGGACGACGCCCGCCTGGACGCCCTCCGCTCCACCGGCACGGCCGTCGCGGTCAACGCCGCCGTGCGCACGGACGGCCCGCTGCCCGCCATCGCGACCCTGGTGTACGGCGCGGACGGCGCGCACGCGGCCGTATACGCGAAGCAGCACCTGTACGGGGACGAGCGGGCCGTCTTCGCGGCCGGCCGGCGGGACGGGCACGTGGAGCTCGGCGGCATCCGCTTCTCCCTCGGCATCTGCTTCGACAACCACGTCCCACAGCTCGCCGCGCGCGCGGCGGCCGCCGGCTGCCGCGTGCACCTGGCCTCGTCCCTGTACGGCACCGGGGACGGCGCCGCCGAGCGGGCGGCGGTCCATGCGCGCATCGCCGCGGAGCACGGCCTGTACGTCGTCCTCGCCAACCACGTCGGCCCGGCCGGCCCGTGGACCGGCTGCGGGCGCGCCGCCGTGTGGGCGCCCGGCGGCGCACTGCTGGCCGAGGCAGACGACCGCACGCCCTCGTTCGCCCTGGCCGACGTGCCCGCCTGACGGCGGGCCGGGGGCTCAGCCCGCGACCGGGACCCGCTCGCGCTGCCCGGGCCGCGGCCCGCTGTCCTGCTCGGGGAGGCGGCCGCGGGCGGCCGGCTCGGGGTCCCGTACGAGGGCGAGCAGCACGATCGCGAACGCCGCGGCCGTGTGCACGCCGACCCACAGCGGCCAGCCGCCGGGCGGCGCCCAGTGCGCGGCGTACGGGATCCACGGCCCGGCGGTGCCGACAGCGAAGCGCCGCAGCGTCCAGAAGAACGCGGCCGCGTCGGCGACGGCCAGGGCCGCGACGGCGAAGCCGGTCAGGCGGCGCCAGGGGAGCCCGCCCTCGGGGGCCCGGCGGGCGGCGATGACCACGGCCATCAGCGGCAGGCCCACCGCAAAGGGCAGCAGGTAGCGGCCCTGCCAGATCATGCCGAGCTTCTCGGCCTGCGAGGCCTGGCCGAGAACCGGCACGACGACGACCGCCGCCAGCATGCCGAGCAGGGCGAGGACCTCCCGCGGGCGCCCGTACAGCAGGCCGAGGGCGGTCAGCACCGCGAGGACGCCGAGCCAGGCCAGCCAGGTGAAGGCGGGGGCGGGGGTGTCCAGCCAGCCGAAGTAGCCGAGCATCTGGTGGACGTAGTCCATGGTGTTGCCGAGGGTCTGCCGGACCGCTTCCTTCCAGGTCAGCGAATCGGGCACCTCGATCACCGAGTGGTCGGGGTGGGCGGCCGCCCACAGCATCGCGCCCACCGTGGACGCGCCGAGCAGCGCCGACCACAGCCACGTCGCCTTGCGGCGCAGCAGCGAGCGCAGCACGCCGCGCTCCTGGAGGAAGAGCGCGAAGAACACCGCTCCGGCGAACCAGATCAGCCCGAGCGGGCGGATGTTGACGAGGACGGCGCCGCCGATGCCGATCCGGGCCAGTCGCCGGTTCAGCAGGTGCGGGTCGGGGGAGGCCATGACAGCCAGGAGGGCCGTCCACACCAGCAGGCCGGCGGCGATCTCACCGCCGCTGGGGTTGACCATGCCCGTCATGTACAGCGACATCGGCGTGGCCGCGGCGAACACGCCGAGCAGGACCGCGTTGCGGCGCCGGCGCCACTCGGCGGCCGTCACGACGGCGCTCGCGAGCAGGGCGGAGCACAGCGCCGCCGACAGCAGCCGCATCAGGTACAGCGCCGCCTGGCCGTCGGCGAGCAGGCTCGGCCAGCCCGTCGCCAGGTAGTAGGCGGGGTGGTAGCGGCCGGCCGCGGTCGTGGCCTGGGCGGTCTGCCCCGTGCCCTTGAGCGGCGGGGCGCAGGACGCCGGCTTCTCCTGGTCCCAGGAGTAGCACTCGTGCTGCGTGGGCAGCTGCCGGTACCAGTCGGGGAGGCGGACGGCGGTCTCGGAGAACTTGCCCTCGATGCCGCCGACGACGTGCGGGACCATCACCTCGGGGCCGTTGATCTGGCCCCGGGCGACGGCCGCCGCCCGGATGATGTGCGCGTGCTCGTCGGGCGAGCCGCCGAGCGGGGTGGCCGCCGACCAGGAGGCCGCGAGCGTGAAGAACAGCGCGAAGGAGACGGCCCAGAGCCGCTTGGGGCTCCGGGCCGCACGGTCGGCCAGCCGCGTCAGTGCGGAGATCATCGCTTCCCTCGGGTCATCGGACGTAGCTCAGCCAGGTCTGGTCGCCGTCCTCGGAGCACTCGCCCTTCGGGGCGAACCGGGGGCAGTTCCCGTCCTGCTGGCGGATCGTGTGCGACACGTACGGCAGGATCCGGTAGGTCCCGTCCTGGGCGGGCATGTAGCGGTCGGCCATCGACGAGGAGACCGTGCCGAGCAGCAGCAGGAGCGCGCACAGGGTGCCGATGACGGCGCCCTCGCGGCCGGGGAGCCCGGCGGCGGCGCGCCGCGGGGCGGAGGCGGCGACCGGGTCGGTGTCGGCGGGGCCGGCGGCGTCGGAGGGGCGTCGTTCGGCGAGCCGCAGCGACACCAGGTGGGCCACCAGGGCGCACAGGATGAGGCCGCAGTAGAGCAGCTGGTTGTTGGTGCGCGTGTACAGCTGGACGGTCTGCGTCTCGTACATGTGCGAGGCGATGTACATGCGCATCACCCATGCGCTGAGGAACATGGCGGCGATGGTCACGACCATCGGCTTGCGCAGGCCGAGCCAGATCGCCGCGCCCAGGCACACGAAGGTCACCAGCGCGAACAGCCCGACGCCGCCGTACTCGCCCGGCGGCGGCCAGTCGCCGGTCCTGCCGGGCATGTCGGTGCGCCACATCAGGTAGTAGGCCGGGTCGGTGAAGTTGTCGAACCGGAAGTTGTAGTCCTTGGTGGTCTGCCCCTCGGTCAGCATGACCGCCAGGTAGCGCCCGGCCACCGCCAGGAAGGCGCCCAGCGCGGCGCCCATGAACGCGGCCCCCTTGAGCCTGCCGGTCTTCCACGGGAAGTACAGCAGCGCGGCGAAGAACACCCCGCCCGCGCTCCACAGGAACCAGCCCGAGTACGTGAGGAAGAGGACGCCCAGCAGCGCGCCGAAGCCGGCGCCCTTCAGCAGCAGCGGCCGCCAGCCGTCGGTGCCGCTGCGGCGCAGCGAGACGACCATCGCGACGAGGACCGGCACGAGCAGCACGAGCACGGTCTGGCTGTACGGCTTGTACGCGTCGATCAGCGCGAAGGCGGGCACGACGCCGAAGGCCAGTGCCCTGACCGGGCTCAGCAGGAGGCGCCACGCCAGGTAGACGAGGGGGCCGAACGCGGCCGCGCCGAGGATCTGGAGGTCCTTGAAGGCGTAGGCGGTGTTCCCTCCGTGGAACCACTCGGCGTAGTAGCCGAGCGTGTACAGCGGCAGCGGCGGGTAGACCGGCGAGCCGGACGGGCGGCCGTTCGCGACGGCGTGGGCCCATTCGACGATGCGGCCGCTGTCGCCGTTGAGGCCGAACATCGGCCACGGCGTCCCGAGGAGGGAGACGACGGCGCCGGCCGCGACGAAGCCGCCGGCGAGGCCGGCGATCCCGGCGGAGGCCAGCCGGGCGGCCAGGTCGAAGTGGCGGCCGCGGCGCAGCCGCATCGCCAGGACGACGGCGGCGACGAGGACCAGGCCGAGCAGCGCGAACCGCAGCTGAAGCGCGGCCAGGCCGCTGACCTGGGCGATCCTGTTCAGCGGGTCGAGCTTGAAGCCGCGGGCGAGCAGGGGGAGCACGAGGGCCGCGGCGAACGCGACGGCCGCTTCCAGCAGCAGGAGTACGCTGCGGGAGCGGAGGGCGCGCCGCGGCGCCGGAACGGGCTCGGCAGCGGGTGCGGCCGACGGCACGGGCGGGTGGTCCGGGCGCACGGACGCCGCCCCCTCGGTACTGACTGTCACTGACGGTGTCCCTACTGCTCGGTCGGTGCGCGGCCGTGAGCGGCCCGGCGGCCGGCCGTCGTTGCCGGGTGCGCCACTGCCCGGTTCCGGGCCCGGTGTCCGGTTGCTCCGGATTCGGGCGGCGGACCGGGGACGGCAGGGGACAGCCTCGGCTTGTGCTGCCGTGCATCTTATCGGTCCGCCTCGGAGGGCTGCGGGGGCCTCGGAGGCGGCCGTACGGCGGCGCCGGGCGGGAGTCGGCAGCGGCGCGGTGCGGGCAGCGGCCGGTCGGCGACACCACGGCAGGGCGGCAAGCGGTCGGCCGGACGGCCGGTGGCGGGCGGCCGGGTCAGGCCGCGGCCGCGAGGAGGATCAGCAGCACCCAGCCGCCCATGGCGAGCCAGCCGAGGACGAGCCCGACGGTCGCCATCCCGGCGCCCTCCTCGCCCCGCGCCCGGACCTGCGCCTTCGCGATGTGGCCGGTGATCACGGCCCCGGGCGCGGAGACCCCGAAGGTCGGCAGGCTCATCACCCCCATGACGAGTGACGCGATGGCCAGCCCGTTGACCCGGCGCTGCGGCGGCGGCATCACCAGGGGTGCGGGGTGCGGGGCGAAGGCGGGCGGCACCGCGGCCGGCAGGGCGCCGAAGGGCCCCTGCATGGGCCCGGCGGGGAGGTCCGCGACCAGGCGGGCCAGCTCCCCGTACGTCTGGGCGCGGGCGGCGGCGTCGAAGCGCTGCCCGTACTCCTCGTGGGACAGGCGGCCCTCGGCGAAGGCGGCCTTCAGCACGTCCACGGTGCGGTCGCGGTCGGTGTGGGAGGCCCGCATCGCCGATGCGGGAAAGGGCCCGGCCGCCGGGACGGGGGCCGGCGCCGGCTGCCAGGGCGCGGGCGGGCCGTACTTCTGCGGGTGCGCCGGGTACTGCTGCCCCCACGGCTGCTGCTGGGCCATCCGGCCACCTCCGAGACCACCTGCTGTGCGCGCCGTGCGGCGCGCGTCGCTCCAGAATGGAGGACGATCGGGCCGCGGCAAAGGTTGCCGCCCCTCCCGCGGCGCCCGCCCGTGTGATGAGGTGTCGCGCATGACCGACTTCGAGACGATCACGGTTCCGGCCCGGCTGTGCGGATACCCGGGGGTGGCCTTCGGCGGATACGTCGCCGGGGTGCTGGCCTCGCGGGCCGCCGCGAAGACCGTACGGGTGGACTTCCGCCGGCCCGTGCCCACCGACTCCCCCGTGCGGCTCGCCCCGACCGCGGCGGGCGGCGCCGAGCTGGCCGCCGGCGACGCGCTGCTGGCCGCGGCGACCCCCGCCGAGCCGGCCGTCGAGGCGCCGGCCGCCCCGTCGTGGGAGCAGGCGACGGCGGCGGCCGACGCCTACCGGGCGGCCCCGCCGGACGGCATGGTCGACTGCTTCGGCTGCGGCCTGCACCGCACCCCGGACACCGGGCTCCGCCTGCACTGCGGCCGGATCCCCGGCACGGGCCTCGTGGCCGCGGCCTGGACCCCGGGGCCGGGGGTCGCGGACGCCGAGGGGATGCTGCCGCCGGAGCTGGTGTGGGGCGCGCTGGACTGCCCCGGCAACGCCGCGGGCCGCCTCCTGGACGACCGCCGTGCCGGCGCGGTCACGGCCTCCCTGACCGCACGGCTGCTGCGCCCGGTCCGGATCGGCTCGCAACTGGTCTCGTACGCCTGGCTGCTGGGCAGCGAGGGCCGCAAGTACCGTGTGGGCACGGCCCTGGCCACCGCTGACGGCGACCTCTGCGCCGTGGCCGAGGCCCTCTGGGTGGAACCGCGCACCTAGCGGCGTCGCCCGGTGGGCCCTCCCGGTCGCAGCACCGGCTGTGCTGTGACCGCCCCGTTGCCCGTCCTGCGGTCGGGGCGCCGGGGCGGTCAGGCCGTGGCGGCGCCGGCGGCCGGGAGGAGGTTCAGGGCGCCCCATTCGCCCAGGGGCTCCAGGGCCGCGTTCAGCCGACGGCCCCGCGGGGTCAGGGAGTACTCCACCCGCGGCGGGACCTCGTCGTAGGCCTGCCGGTGGACGAGGCCGTCGGCCTCCAGCTCGCGCAGCTGCGCCGCGAGGACCTTCTCCGACACCCCCGGGACCAGCCGCCGCAGCTCGCCGAAGCGGCGCGGCTGCTGCTCCAGCTCCCACAGCAGCGACACCTTCCACTTCCCGTCGATCACGGACATCGCCGCGGCGACGCCGCAGTGGTCCGCGCCCGGCCTGCGCCCCCCGGCCATCCCACTCCCCTCCCACCTGTTCGCTCACCTCAGGGTAACCACCCACCTGGAAGTGCGTACTTGAGCGCCCGTCAGTTCGCGCCGAGGCTGGTCGCCATGACCGCAACGACTTCTGCACAGCGCCCCCTCACCCTTCTCGGCCTCGGCGACATGGGCACCGCCCTGGCCCGCACCTGGCTGGCCGCCGGCCATCCCCTGACCGTCTGGAACCGCACCGCCGCCAAGGCGGAGGCCCTCGCCGGCGAGGGCGCGGCCGTGGCCGCGACCGCCGCGGAGGCCGTCGCCGCGAACGGCCTCGTCGTGGTGTGCCTCCTCGACGACGCCAGCGTCGGCGCGGCCCTCGACGGCGCCGACCTGTCCGGCAAGGACGTCGTCAACCTCACCACCGGCCGGCCCTCCGAGGGCCGGGCCCGCGCCGCGTGGGCCGCCGAGCGCGGAGCCCGCTTCGTCGACGCCGGCATCATGGCAACGCCGGTGATGATCGGGAACCCGGGTGCGTACGTCCTCTACAGCGGCTCGCGTGCCCTCGTCGACGCGCACCGGCCGACGCTGGAGGTGCCGGCCGCCGTCCGCTACGTCGGCGAGGACCCCGGCCACGCCGCCCTGTACGACGTGGCCCTGCTCAGCGCCATGTACGGCATGTTCGGCGGCATCTCGCACGCCTTCGCGCTGATCGAGGGCGAGGACGTCGCCCCGAAGGAGCTGGCCCCGCTGCTGTCGGAGTGGCTGGGCGCGATGGGCTTCTTCGTCGGCAACGCCGCCGAGCGCCTGACCTCGCGGGACTTCACGAGCGGGGTGGTCTCGAACCTCGCGATGCAGGTCGCCGCGACCGGGACGCTGCTGCGGACCGCCGAGGAGCAGGGGGTCAGCACGGAGCTGATCCTGCCGTACGTGGAGCTGATGCGCCGCCGCCTCGCCGCCGGCGGGGGCGCGCACGCCGGCGAGGACACGGCGGGCGCGATCACCCTGCTGAAGCGGTAGGGACTACCGGCGGTACGGGTTGTGCGGCGCGGGCGGGTCATGCCGGTACGGGTTGGCCTGCGGCGCGGGGGCCTGCTCGTACGGGTTCGCCTGCGGCGCGGCCGGGTGCTGCGGGTACGGCTGCGCGTAGGGGTTCGGGGCCTGCGGCGCCGGCTGCCCGGCGGGAGCCCCGCCCGCAGCACCTCCGGCATCTGCGGCGGACCCCGCCCCCTCGGCGCCCTCGGCACCCTCGGCGCGGTCGGTGTCCTCGCCCCGCAGCTCGCGTGCCATCAGCGTGGCCCCGGCCACCGCGCCCGGCATCAGGAACACCGCCACCACCGGCACCAGGAACAGCAGCACCAGCGGGACGCCGAAGCCGAGGGCCATCGCGCGTCGGCCGCGGAGCAGCGCGAGCCGCTCCTTGAACTCGACGCGGCGCCGCTGGAGGGCGACCGCGGTGAGCTCCTCGGCGAGGAAGAAGCCGGACACGCAGAAGCCGATGACCGGGATCACGGTCTGCCCGATCACGGGGATGAAGCCGAGGGCGAAGAGCAGGATCCCGAAGAGCGCGACGCGCAGGAGGACCTTGACGCTGTCCCGGGCGGAGATCCACAGCTCGCGCGCCAGCGGCAGCCCGGACTCGGGGGCGTCGCCGCCGATGCTGCGGTCGACCTCCTCGGAGAGGGACTCGTAGAAGGGCTGGCCGACGAGGAGCGTCACGGCGGTGAAGGTGATCACCGCGAGGAACAGGCCGAGCGCGAAGACGAGGCCGGTGAGGAAGCCCCGGAAGAGGCCGAGCCACGGCGAGCCCCAGTCGTCGGCGAACGGCGTCGCCCAGGCCGTCAGGTCGTCGGCGCCGTAGCCGAGGCCGACGAGCGCGCCGGCGTACAGCACCAGTGTGACGAGGCCGGGCAGCAGGCCGAAGCCCAGCCAGCGGCCGTGACGGAACACCCACTTCTGTCCGGCCAGCAGATGGCCGAATCCCCCCGCAAGATCGCGCATGGGGTCCAGCTTACGGCGAGGGCCGCCCCCCGGTGCCGGGGGACGGCCCTCTGCGAGCGGGAGCCGGGTCAGACGGCGAGCTCGACGGTGATGTTGCCGGCGGTGGCCTTGGAGTACGGGCAGACCTGGTGGGCCTTCTCGATGAGCTCCCTGGCCTTGGCCTCGTCGACGTTCGGGATCGCGGCGGAGATCTTCACGATCAGGCCGAAGCCGTCGTCGTTCTTGCCGATGCCGACCTGCGCGGTGACGGTGGCGCCGGAGACGTCGGCGTTCTCGTTGCGGGCGACGACGCCGAGGGCGCCCTGGAAGCAGGCGCTGTACCCGGCGGCGAACAGCTGCTCCGGGTTGGTTCCGGCGCCGTTGCCGCCGAGCTCCTTCGGCGGGTTCACCACGACGTCGAGCCGGCCGTCGTCCGTGGCGACGCGGCCGTCACGGCCGTTCTCCGCGGTGGCGACGGCGGTGTAGAGGACATCGGACTGCTGGATGGACATGCGGTTCGATCCTTCTGGTCATCGCCGCGACTCGCGCCCACGATCGCGACGGCTTGGGAGGAGCCTAACCGGTGAAGGAAACGATCATCTTTCCGGTGTTCTCGCCGCGCAGCATTCCGAGGAAGGCGCCGGTGGCGTTCTCGATGCCCTCGACGACCGTCTCGTCGGCCACGAGCCGGCCGGAGCGCAGCCACCCGGCGACGTCCTCGACGAACTGCGGCTGGAGTCCGGCGTGGTCCCCGACGAGCACGCCCTGGAGGCGCAGGCGCTTGCCGATGGCGAGGGCGAGGTTGCGCGGGCCGGGGGCCGGCTCGGTGTCGTTGTACTGGGCGATCGCCCCGCACAGCGTGGCGCGGCCGTGGACGTTCAGCGAGGAGATCGCGGCTTCGAGGTGGTCGCCGCCGACGTTGTCGAAGTAGACGTCGATGCCCTCCGGGGCGGCTTCCCTGAGCGCCTGCGCGACGGGGCCGTTCTTGTAGTTGAAGGCGGCGTCGAAGCCGTACTTGTCCTTGAGGAGCTCCACCTTGGAGTCGGAGCCGGCGGAGCCGATGACGCGGGCGGCGCCCTTGATCCTGGCGAACTGGCCGACGAGGCTGCCGACGGCTCCGGCCGCGCCGGAGACGAAGACGGAGTCGCCCTCCTTGAAGGAGGCCACCTCGAAGAGGCCCGCGTACGCGGTGAGGCCCGGCATGCCGAGGACGCCGAGGTAGGCGGAGAGCGGGGCGAGGGAGGCGTCGACCTTGGTGGCGTGCGCGGCGTCCACGTCGGCGTACTCGCGCCAGCCCAGGCCGTGCAGGACGTGGTCGCCGGGCTCGAAGCCCTCGGCGGCGGAGGCGACGACCTCGCCGACGGCCCCGCCGTCCATCGGGTGGTCGAGGCGGAAGGGCGGCACGTACGACTTCACGTCGTTCATCCGGCCGCGCATGTACGGGTCCACGGACATGTGGAGGTTGCGTACCAGGATCCGGCCGGGGGCGGGGGCGGCGACGGGGGCCTCGCGCAGCGCGAAGTCCTCGGCGACGGGCCAGCCCTGCGGGCGGCGGATCAGGTGCCACTCGCGGCTGACGGCGGGGATCTGGGACATGGGGGCGCACCTCCGGACGGGAAATACTTCAGGACGTGAAACAACCATGCGCCTCGATATTTCATGTTGTCAAGTAAATGGGTAGGCTGGTGCCATGCCCAGTCGTCGTGTGGATCCCCTGACCGTCGAGGTCGTCGAGCTCATCGGCACCGTCGTGGCCCGCTACCACGAGGAGTACGAGCAGGCCGCCACCAGCCACCAGCTGACCGGCGCGCAGGCGCGCGTCCTGCACCTGCTGTCCGTCGAGCCGACGCCGATGCGCCGGATCGCGCAGAAGCTCAAGTGCGAGCCGTCCAACATCACCGGCATCGTCGACCGGCTGGAGTCGCGCGGCCTGGTCGAGCGCCGCCCCGACCCGGCCGACCGGCGGGTCAAGCTGGCCGCGGCGACCGAGGAGGGCCTGCGGACCGCGGACCGGCTGCGCGACTCGCTCGGCTTCGCGCGCGAGCCGCTGGCCGGGCTGTCGGAGGAGGAGCGGACGGCCCTGCGGGACCTGCTCCGGCGCATGCTGGGCTGAGCCCGGGGCGCCGCGGCCTCAAGCCCGCACCCCGGGCGCCCGTCAGGAGCAGAAGAACCACAGCACGCAGGTCTTCGGCGGCTTCGTCGGCGACGGGCTCGGGCTCGGCGCCCCCGTCGGCGGCTGCGCGCTGCCGGAGGCGCTGGGCGACGGCTGCCCCGATCCACCCGGCTTTACGGAGGGCCCCTTGCCGGATCCGCCGGGCGCTCCGGACGCCCCCGAGGCGGAGGCGGACGCCCCGGCTCCCGGCTGCGCGGAGCCCGGCGCGCTGCCCGCGGGCCGACCCGGCTGCGAAGCCCCGGCCGAGGCCTTCGCTCCCCCGGCGGCCTTGGCCGGCTTCGGCGTGGCGGGAGCGGCGGGCCCGCCGGAGCTGCTCGGCAGCGGCGCCGGCTCACCGGGGCCGTCCTCGTCGCTCAGCACCACGTTGGCGGCGCGGTCCGCGCTCTTCCCGTCGGCGATCATGCGGGCCACCGCCACCGATCCGCCGACCGCGAGCGACAGCCCGAGCCCGACGCTCAGCAGCACGCGCCGGCGCCGGCGGTTCTCGGCCCGGCGGCGCGCACCGGCGCGGCGCTCGTGCGGCCCGGCCAGCTCCACGAGGGAGTCGGCGAACGGATCTTCCGCCTCCGGCCCGCCGGCGTCCGGCCGGGCGGCCCCGTACGGCCCGGCCGCAGCCGGATGCGGCGCGGCGGCCCCGTACGGGGGTGCGGGGGCGGCGGGGGCCGCGGGGGGCAGGTACTCGGCCGGGGTTCCGCACCCGGCGCACGCCAGTGCGCCGTTGAGGTGCCTCCGGCAGGCGTGGCAGTAGTCCATGGCGCCTCGACGCTACGTGGTCGCCTGCAACAACTGCATCGCGAGTTCGTGGAGGTCCTGTGTGGAATCGTTGACTCCATGACAATTCCTCCTGCGGCAGGCCGTCCCGGCGCGGGCGGCGGGCCCTTCGGGCCGGCCGCCTTCCCACTCGTGCTGCTGCGCCGCATGGCGGACTTCCGGCCCGAGCTGGCCGAGGAGGCCCGGCGGCGGCTCGGCGCCACGGCCGCCGACCAGCGGGAGGCCAACCGGCGCTGGCAGGCGATGGTCCGCTCGCCCCGCGCCCGCGGCGCCCTCGCCCGCTACCGGTCCGTGCTCGGGCCGCCGGAGTCGACCGCCCCCCGCACCATCGGCGACCTGCGGTGCGAGGCCCTGCAGTGGGCGCTGCCGCTCTGGCCGGACCTGCGCTTCGAGGTGCTGGCCGCCCCGGACGGGGCGGTGTGGAACGAGTGGCTCGTGCGCGCGCCGGGCGCCGCGGGCCCCGTACTGCTGACGCCGCGGGACCTGCGGCCGTGGTCGGCGACGGTGGACGAGGTGGCGCGCGCCTTCGCCCCCGTCCGGCCCATGGAGGGCAGCGCCCCGACCCGCTGGCGGCTGGCGTTCACGGCCGCGGGGTGCAGCTGCGTCGCGGAGTTCACGTACGGCCTGCTCCAGCGGGTCCTCGCGGACGGGGCCGAACTCGACACGTGAGCCGGCGGCCGACCCTCCCGGCCTGCCCTGCGCGACCGGACTCCCGTACGCCGGCCGCCCTGGCGGGGCCGCCCGGCAGGGCGTTGCGGCGCAGGCAGCCGACGGGCGCGCCGGCGGCGCGGGGACGGCGTCGCCGGCCGGGGTCGGGCGGGAGGTGCGGCCCGGGGCGCCGCGACCGCCAACGCGCTCCGGCGGAGCGTCAGCATCTGACCCCCTTTACCTCGTTACGCGCCAGTAGCGCGTATGGTGCGCGCATCGCCGTGCCTGTCGGTACGGAAATCCACCCCCGTGCAGCACCCGGCGGCCCGTCGGCCGCTCCCCGGCCGGAGCACTTCAACGGGCGACATGCACCTTTCACCCGAGAAGATATGAAATGCAACCGGCATCCGCCGGGCTTCTTGCGTCAGCGCTCTCGGGAGGACCTGCCGTGACCGTCAGTCTTGAGCAGTTGCGCCGCTGCCACGTCGCCGTCGACCTCGGGGCGGCCCGGACCCGCGTCTACGTCAAGGGCGCCGGCCTCGTCGTCGACGAGCCCAGCGCCGCCGCCGTCAACACCCGCACCGGCGCGCTCATCGCGGTCGGCACGTTCGCCGAGCGGATGACCGGCCGCACCCCGGACTACATCCGCGTCGTCCGCCCCGTCTCCGGCGGCACCGTCGTCGACATCGAGATGGCCCAGCGGATGCTGCGCCACCTCCTCGGCGAGAAGCTCCGCCGCGCGCTGCGCCGCAAGCCGCGGCTGCGCGCCGCCGCCTGCACCCCGCACGACGCCGACCCGCTCGCCCAGCGGGCCGCGGTGGAGACGATGGTCGGGCTCGGCGCCCGGCGCGTCGAACTCGTCGACACCCTGATCGCGGCGGCCGTCGGCTGCGGCCTGCCCGTGGAGCAGCCGACCGCGACAATGATCATGGTGTGCGGGGCCGCGGCCACCCAGGTCGCCGTCCTCTCCCTCGGCTCGATCGTCACCGCGCAGCGGATCCCCGTCGGCGGCGAGGCCATCGACCACGCCGTGGTCCAGCACCTGCGCCACGCCCACGAGCTGATGCTGCCCAGCCAGGCCGTCCGCCCGCTCCAGCTGGCCCTGCACGGCAACGGCCTCACCCCCGACGGCCCCGCCTCCACCCTGATCCACGGCCGGGACGTCGCCACCGGACTGGCCCGCTCCGTCCACGTCGACACCGCCGCCGTGCGCGACGCCATCCACACCCCGCTGACCGCCGTGCTCGACGGCATCGGCAAGGTCCTCCGCGACTGCCCGCCCGACCTGGTCGCCGACCTGACCGACCGCGGGATCATGATGGTGGGCGGCAGCGCGCTGCTCCCCGGCCTGGACCAGATGCTGCGCGACGCCACCGGCATGCCCGTGGCCATCGCGGAACGCCCGGACGTGTGCGCCGTGCTGGGCCTGGGCGCCATGCTGGAGGGCAAGGTCGCACCGATGGTCCTCAACCCCCTGGCCGGCTGAGCCCCGCCGCCCCCCGGAAGGGCCGCCGCCACCGGGCGCTGCGGCCCATCCGGCGTTGCCGTCCGCAAGCGGGCGGGCGCGGTCTACCCGGCCCCGGGCCGGGTGGCGGCGCGGAGGGCCAGGCGGGTGCTGGACTGGGCCACGCCCGCCTCCCG
Organism: Streptomyces globosus; assembly: GCF_003325375.1. Classification (GTDB taxonomy): domain Bacteria; phylum Actinomycetota; class Actinomycetes; order Streptomycetales; family Streptomycetaceae; genus Streptomyces; species Streptomyces globosus_A. Next base: position 5,625,067 of record NZ_CP030862.1, read on the forward strand.
CTTCAGCCTGCGCAGCAGGGCGTCGAGGGCCGCCGGGTCGGCCGCGCGGGCCCGTACGAGGTAGTCGTGGTCCCCCGTCACGTGCACCACCTCCGTGATCCCGGGCAGTCCGGCGACGCGCTGCTCGAACTCCTCGTTCGTGGTGTCCTGCCGCAGTGTGAGGTCGATGAAGACCACCAGCCCGCCGCGTGTGTCGGCGGCCGGGTCGACGATGACGGTGAAGCCGCGGATCACGCCGTCGCGCCGCATGCGCCGCACCCGGTCCGCCGCCGCGTTGGCGCTGAGGCCGACGCGGACGCCGAGGTCCCGGTACGAGATCCGCGCATCCTGCTGCAGGATGCCGAGGATTTCCCTGTCGAGGCGGTCCATACCGCGATTCTCGCAGCGCAGGCCGATATCCGCTGCCGCGGCCGGTCCTGCCCGCCGCACGCTTCCCCGCATGACGGAACTACTGAGTCCCGCGCTGGCGGGCACGGCCGCGGGCCTGGGCGTGGCGATGCCGATGGGGGCGATGAGCGTCCTGCTGCTCCAGGAGGCGGTGCGCGACCGCCGGACAGCCGTCGCCGCGGCGTCCGGCGTCGCCGCGGTCGACCTCGGGTACGCGGCACTGGCCACCGCGCTGGGCCCGTGGGTCGCCTCCCACGTGGCGCCGGTCGAGGCGTGGATCCGGCTGGCCGCGGCGGCCGTGCTGCTGGCCATCGCCGCGCACGGCCTGGCCGGGGCGGCGCGTGTCCGGGAGCCGGCACCGGCCGCGGGCGGCCCCGGAGCAGCGTCCGAGGAGGCCCCCGGGGCAGGGCGCAGCCGGGGGGCGGTCTTCGGCCGGTACGCCGCCCTCACTGCCGTGAACCCCACCACTGCCCTGTACTTCGCCGCCCTGACGACGGCCCAGGGGGCCGCGCTGGGCAGCGGTGCCGCCGCGACCGCCTTCCTCGCCGGGGTCGCCGCGGCCTCCCTGATGTGGCAGCAGGCGCTGGTCGTGCTCGGCTCCCTCGCCGGGCGGCGGATCTCCGCGACCACCCGGATATGGACGTTCCGCCTCGGCTACGGCCTGGTCGCCGCGTACGCCCTGAAGATCGCCTTCCCCTTGCCCTGGTAGGCCGCGGGACGACCGCGCAGGGCAGGCGGACGCGCGGTGCCGCCGGCGCCGCCGTCCGCAGCCCGCCCCGCAGCGGGCGGGCCCGGAGCGACCCGGCCGAAGCCCCGGCCGCCCCGCGGCCCCCGGCAACCGCCCGAGAGCGGCTCGAACCGGCCGCCCCCGCCGCCCCGACCGGCCCTAGGGTGGCAACGTGACCACGACCCGCCTCTCGGCCCGCGCGGCCCTCGCCTCCGTGACCGACCCCGGCAGCTTCGCCGAACTCCCCGCCCCGGCGCGGACGTCCGCGCCGGACGGGCCGCTGGGCTGGACCGGCTACGACGCCTCCCGCGCCCGCGCCGCCGACCGCACCGGCGAGGAGGAGTCCGTGGTGGTCGGGACCGCCTCGATCGGCGGAAGCCGGACCGTCCTGATCGCCTTCGAGTTCGGCTTCCTCGGCGGCTCCCTCGGCGAACGCACCGGGGACCGGCTCGAAGCCGCGTACGAGCACGCCCGCGCGCACCGCCTGCCGCTGGTGTCCCTGATCGCCACCGGCGGCTCCCGGATGCAGGAGGGCATGCTCGCACTGGCGCAGCTCCAGCGCGTGGCCCGCCAGTCGGTCCTCACCCGGGCCGCGGGCCTCCCGCAGATCGCCGTGCTCCGCGATCCCACCACCGGCGGCGGCTGGGCCACCCTCGGCGCCGGAGCGGACGTCGTCCTCGCGCTGCCGGGCGCCCAGGTCGGCTTCGCCGGCTCGCGGGTGCGGCCCCACGGCGCCGACCCGGCGGCCTACACCGCCGAGGCGCAGTACGCCGCCGGCCACGTCGACGCGGTCGTGCCGCCCGCCGAGCTCCCCGGCGTCCTCGCCGACTGGCTGAGGCTCCTCGCCGCGCCCCGCTCCCCCGAGCCGGTCGAGCCCCCGGCGGCGCTGTCCGACGTACCGCCCCCGGCCGGCGGCTGGGACGCCGTACGGCAGGCCCGCCGCCCGGACCGGCCGCACGCCGCCGCCTATCTGGACGCGTACTTCCCGCTGCGGCTGGCGCTGTCCGGGGACCGGGCCGGGGGCCGCGACCCGGGCATGCTCTGCGGTGTCGGGCTGCACGCCGGGCGGGCCGTCGCGTACGCCGCCCAGTGCGGCACGGCGACCCGCCCGGCCGGATACCGCACCGCGGCCCGCGTGATCCGCCTCGCCGACCGGCTGGGCATCCCTGTCCTGACCCTGGTCGACACCCCGGGGGCGGCCAACGACGCCGCCGCCGAGCGGGAGGGCGCCGGCGCGGCCATCGCCGACACGTTCGCGGCGGTCGCGGAGGCCTCCGTCCCCGTCACCACGCTCCTGATCGGCGAGGGCGGCTCGGGCGG